>JBPCKF010000021.1:0-18683 GCA_051004555.1 Phycisphaerales bacterium
GCCTGTTCCGGGAGTTCGCAAGCGTCGATGATAACGTTGACAATTACATCCGCGCGAGTGATGGCAGGATCGAACTTTCCATCAAGAAGGTCGTCATCGCGACGTTCAGCGTGACCGGCTTCCGGGCCGATTTTGATGAAGTCAGGATCACCGTTGAATAGTGCCAGCCGCGGGGCATGACTTCAAGGAGATGCCAACCGGTTGAATGCCGCTCGCAACCGGTTGCAATGCAGCAGTACTTCTACGCTCGACCGCCATATGCAGCATGCAGGGTGGCCTGCGGATAGAACATGGCGAGCATGGCCTCGCTGCGCACGCCTCTCTTTGCAAGGGCCATCGCGCCGTACTGGCAAAGTCCCACGCCGTGCCCATAGCCTCGACCATCAAAGCGAAACGTGTTGCCCTGCATTGCTACATCAACAAAGCCAGAACGCAACTGTTCAGCATTTGCATCGGTGCCAGTCGCATCCGCGTTCAACATGCTTCGAAGATGACGCGAGGCAACTGCGACCGTTGCGCCATCTGCAGTTGTCATTGCGAAACCGCTGGGGCGGCCATAGGCGTTGCGTTGCGCGACTTCGATCATCGCGATCGGACTGTTGAGCGCGAAGTCGCGGCCCTGCGTGAACCTGCCCGCCGTCTTGCGGACTCTGGCTGAGATGTCGTTGACGGAACGATTGGCACTCCAGCGATAGAGTGGCGCTTCTTTGCATGCGTCAGGTTCCTGCCGTGCTGCCAGGGGCGGGATGTCGTTGACCGGGCTTGGGTTGATTTCATCGTTGGCATTGGCCGCGATTCCGCCACAGCAACTTGAGTAGTAGCCAGGCACCAGCGCGTTCATATATGCAAGCACGATGCCGCGCGTGCGCTCGACAGCGTTTACGGACACAGGGAGGGACGTGGCACCGATGTATGCCTGTGAGCTTTGCGTGGCTGTGACATCAAAATGTCGCCGATCGCTGAACCAAGCAATCTCTGCACATGCAAAGCTGCGGGCTGCGACAGCCTGGGCTGCGAAGGTTTCAGCCGGCCAGTGCTGAAAGAGTTCGCGTGCAAGAACACCCGGCAGGTATCGCTCCATGCTGATGTGATTGACAACATCAAAGCCGGGCGCAATGGTCTGATTGCCTGCGAGTGCATCTGCCCGGTCAACATCCTGCGTTTCGGTGCTTGGGAGGTCGATTCCGGTACTGGTCTCGGGACGAGCGGTGATGAGTGATTCCTGCGGATGTAACCGCAGCCAGCCGCCATAGGCATCGCCGTTCACGCGCAACAGTTGTTCTGCTGAACTGCTCTCGGGATGAATTTCAATCATCTGTTCAGGATCGAGGTCTGGCGAAAAGCCGCTGCCATCTGTGACGTTCCAGCCACGTTCATCGCGACTCACAGACACCGGCGACTGGACGATGAAATCCATTCGTCTCGAGTCAGGCATGCGCAAACGCAGCCAGGCTCGCTCACTGGTGACTTCAATCGCGGAATCTGAAGTGTTGTTCTTGGTGATGCGGGCAATGCGAACCCGTACGATGGGCTCGGCGATTGGGAGTGGCGGCCGCCAGGGCAGTTGGACATCGGTGAGAACCGGAGCCGTCAAGACCGGCTGGCGCGGCTCAGCCTGACACCCGCCATCACATCCACTGAGAAGAACGCCCCCGCAGGTGACGAATCCGACTCGGCTGAGAAAGGCGCGGCGAGTGACAGCGTCAGCCGCGCTCGCATCTTCTCGTCTGGTTGATCGTCCGTGATCACAGCTCATTGCGAACATTGTACACGCTCGGCTACCATCGTTGCAATGACACACCATGAAGATTCGATAGTGCCCTGGCAGGCAGCAGCAGCGTTCGCCGCGAGGGCCCACCAGCATCAGGTGCGCAAGGACAGCTGTACGCCGTATTTCAGCCATCCATGTCGCGTCGCCCTCACGCTTAGCCAGGTCTTTGGATGTCAGGATGATGAAGTCATCGCAGCAGCGCTGCTGCATGATGTGATTGAAGATACGACTGCAGATTATGATGACATTCTGGAAAGTTTCGGAGAGCGCGTGGCTGATCTGGTCGCAGCCTTGACCAAGGACATGCGGCTGATCGAGGAAATGCGCGAGCCTGCGTATGATGACCAACTCAAAGCAGGGCCGCGCGAGGCAAGGCTCATCAAGCTTGCAGATGTGTTTGACAATCTCAGCGATTCACTTGCAAGTGGACGCCTCCTCAAGTCGCTCATCGACAAGGCTGTGCGGGCCGTCGCGCTGGCTGAGCATGACCCCGAGCTGGCAGATGCACGGGCTATTGTCGCGAGCCTGATCGAACAGGCCCGGGCTGCTGCGGCACGTTGATAGACTGCTTCCTATGATGAGAAGTGATGGAAGAACTGCTCGATACAACCGCATCATCGCCTCCCGCCAATCGCAGCTACACGGTGCTGGCTCGGCGCTATCGCTCAACGACATTTGATGAAGTGGTTGGCCAGGAGTCGATCGCCCGCACGCTGAAGAATGCCATCGCGCGTAGCCGCACGGCACATGCCTATCTCTTTTGTGGAACGCGCGGCGTGGGCAAAACTTCGATGGCCCGCATCTTCGCAGCTGCGCTGAATGCCACCGACGATCTCACCGAGAAAGATGCAGTCGCGCAAGCCATCATGCAGGGCAACGATATTGATGTCATCGAGATCGACGCAGCCAGCAATACTGGCGTCGACAATGTCCGCGATCTCATCTCCAATGCAGGCCTCTCACCCGCGCGCTCGCCTTACAAGGTGTACATCATCGATGAAGTGCACATGCTCTCGAAAGCTGCGTTCAACGCGCTACTCAAGATCATGGAAGAGCCACCACGACATGTGAAGTTCATCCTGTGTACTACCGAGCCGCACAAGGTGCTTGCGACGATTCGCTCGCGCTGTCAGCTCTTCAACTTTCGCAACATTCCGACACGGCGGATTGCAGAACATCTCAAACATGTCCTCACGCAGGAGTCGATTGAAGCGGAAGACGCAGCGGTGCACGAGGTCGCAAGGCAGGCACAAGGCTCGATGCGCGATGCCCTGAGCCTGCTGGATCGGCTGATCGCAGCTGGTGATGGAAGCATCACGCTCAAGACGCTGGAATCGACACTGGGCACGCCTGATCACACGCTGGTGGCGCGGACCATCAGCGCGATTGCAGCGGGTGATGCAGCAGCAGCGCTCGAAGCAGCAGGCGAGTTGCTTGACCAGGGAACATCCATCGAGCAGGCACTTGATACGCTGGCAGAACATCTGCGAACGGTGATGGTGATCGCAGCCTGCGGGGCAGAGTCGCCTCTCATTGAATCGTTCGGCGAAGCGCGCGAACTGGCAACCACTGCAGCCACGCAGATTGATGCAGAAGCAGCTGTGCACATGATCGCGCTATGCGAAGCAGCCAGCCGTAACGTGCGTCTTTCGTCGACATCCAGAGCGTTGTTTGATGCAGTTGTTGTGCGACTGGCGCTGACCGAACGACTGGTTTCGATTCCAGAGATTGTGCGAACGGGCAAGACGCCGCCCGTTGAAGCGCTCGAAAAAAAAAAGCCGCAACAGCAGCAACAACCCCCAGCCGCAGCCCCAGTCGCTGAGAAGCAGGTAACCGAAGCCAAGCCCACAGCGACGCGCGCCCCCCTCTCGAACCGCGACAGTCAGGCGTCGGAATCCCCTCCCGCGCCATCATCATCAGACGACATCAAAGCAGCAATGGATGATCCCGTTATCGCCAAGGCTGTCGATCTCTTCGGCGGCGCCGTCGTCAATGTGCACCGCATCAATCAGCAAACTCCCGCACAGGGGCAGGAAGGATCGTGAGACACAGTGTTTGACAACCTCAAGAATATGGCTGGCCTGGCTGGGCTGATGAAGGACATCCCCAGAATCAGGGCCAAACTCGAAGAGGTCAAGGAACGACTTGAACTCATCGAAGTCAATGCGGAAACCGGCGGCGGCGCAGTGCACGCGACTGCTAACTGCAAGATGCGCATCGTCAGCATAAAACTCGATCAGGCACTGCTCGGCTCTTTGCTTGATGCTGGTGACGAAACTGATCAGGCGCTCGCAGAGGAACTCATCACCGGAGCCATCAACGCTGCCCTCGAAAAAGCGCAGGCCAGAGCGCAGGAAGAGTTCGCAGCCGCAGCTGGAGACCTCGGCCTCAACCTGCCACCCGGCATGCTGGAAGGGCTTGCATAAACACATAAGCCGCGCGGCGTCCCACACGGGAGAGAGAGTTATCATCCGGCATGTCACGCAGCCAGCCAGTTGTCAAACCGCTTCGACTCTGCGTCATCATTGGTGGAAGCGGGCGCACACTTGTCAATCTGGATGAACGCATCAAGGCTGGCCGCCTGCCCGCAGAGATCGCTCTGGTCGCAGCTCCGCGCGCATCCCTGCAGGGCGTTGCGCGAGCACGCGAGCGCGGACTGAATGTACTGATCACCGAGCGGGATGCTGAACTCTGTGACGCATGCGCTGCGCGCGATGTCGATCTCATCTGCCTGGCAGGATATCTTCGCAAGTTTTGTCCTGATGCACGGTATCGCGATTGCATCATCAACATTCATCCTGCCCTGCTTCCGAGGTTCGGCGGCAAGGGCATGTTTGGCATGCATGTGCACAGGGCCGTCCTTGCCAGCGGCGCAACCGAGTCCGGATGTACCGTGCACTGGGTGGATGATGAATATGACCACGGCAGGATCATTCTGCAGCGGCGTTGTGCGGTTCAGCCCGATGACACGCCCGAGTCGCTGGCTGCACGCGTGTTCGAACTGGAATGCGATGCGTACCCCGATGCAATTGGGCAACTTGCTGCGGCCGGGACACCTCAGTCCCGCAAAAACGCCTGAGCAATGTCATCGAGCGCTTTGAGCACTTTCTGTTCGTGCCCATCGACACGCACGGATTTCCATGTCTTTGCAACGTTGCCCGCACTATTAATGACGAACGTTGATCGTTGAATGCCCATGAACGATCTGCCATATTGTTTGCGCTCACGCCAGGCACCGAACGCTTCTGCAACTGAGTGATCAATATCCGCCAACAATTGAAAGTTCAGGTCGAACTTGCTGTGGAAAGCTGCATGTGACTCGACATCATCCGGGCTGATGCCGAGTACCTTGACGTTCCGCTCTTTGAACAGCGCGAACTGATCGCGAAAGGCGCATGCTTCGCGTGTACAGCCGGGCGTGTCATCTTTGGGATAGAAGTAGATCACCACGGGCGCGCCGCGCAGGTCGCGCAGCGAAACGGTGCTGCCATCGTGGGCAGGGAGTGTGAAGTCAGGGGCTGGTTGGCCGGGTTCAATCCAGGCGGTCATGATGCTTCGCTCGGCATGCTTCGATCTGTTTCGATCGCTCATTTGAAAGTCACATTGTCAATTGCAAACTCGAATGGGCCATTCTCTGCTGCGGTGAAGATTATGGCCATCAGACCGCTGCCATCAATGTTGTTGAACTGCTCGAACGTGAACTCGATGGTCTGCCAATCCTGCTCTGTGGTGAAGGTTTGCACACCGGGGATGCGTCCGAGTGCCTGGGCAAAGACCAGCACCCGATATTGTCTTCCATCGCCGCGGATGTCGAACGCAAAGCCGGTGTTTGCTTTCAGGTTGGCCGGTTGAAATGTTGCGCTCCCGGGTGAAAACATCACGCCTGCCCACGGCGTTGTGAACTCGCCTGCCAGATTTCCCTTCACGAGCAAACTGCCAGCCGAGCCTTGGGCCCCTTCCTCAGCCAGGCTCATCACAGCCGATGATGTTCCGCCCATGAGTTGATCGGTCGAGATTTCCCACCCGCTGCCGAAGCCGGATGTGATCTCGCCACCCTCAAAATCGGAGACCAGGCCGCGGGCGTTGACTGCCTCTGCTTCTGCTACCTCAGCATCCTCGCGTTCCCCTGCAATGCGTGTCGTCGCTGCCTGACGATCCACAGCAACGCCGCGCTTCCAGACGGTGTGAATGCGCCGCGTATCGGTGATGGCTTCCATGGGATCGCCATCAAGCAGGACCAGATCAGCCAACCGCCCTTCTTCGATTCTGCCGCGATCATCCATGCCGAACGAGCGTGCTGCGTTGCCGGTCGCTGCCCGCAGCGCCTGTTCACTCGAAAGACCAGCTTCGACCAGAAGTTCAAGTTCGCGGTGCATGCTCACGCCGTGGGCTGTTCCGGGGTTGGGCGCATCTGTCCCCGCGAGAATCACCACCCCTGCATCGTTCAGCCAGCCGACAGATTTTTTTGCAATGCTGTAGTCGAGGGCAGGCCCATCAGCAGGCATCGAAAACGTCTGTTCAAGACTCATTCGATGGGCTGTATCAATGAACGGGCTGAGATTGGGATCATTAACAAGCGTGCGACCGCCGCGATGTCCACAGACGCTTTCAATCACAGCCAGCGTGGGCACGATGAACGTCTCGCGCTCGACCATTGCTTGCGCCAGCGTGCCATTCTCGGGGAGTTCATCAATGAAGGTATGCACCAGACCATCAATGTCTGCTCGCACCGCTTCGCCTGCTGACTGGTAATCGTGAATGTGGGCAACAGCCAGAACATCGCGCGCGTGCGCAGCTGCAACGAGTGCAGTCAGTGTTTCCAGTGAGATCGTGGGCTTCGAGAACCCCATCGAGCGACCGTTGTCGTAGACGATTTTGATGAAGTCCGATCCTTCATCAAGACGAGCCTGCACAAATGCATCTGCTTCTGCTGCCTCGGTGATGGTGGGAATGGCAACGCCAAACTGGGTGCCGTGCCCGCGTGGCGCTGTGACAAGCACGCCAGCCGAGAGGATGTCTGCCTGATGTGGCCCAGTAGATGCGCGCATCGCATCGAGGGCGGGGATGACTGTGAACATGTCGCACACCGTGGTCACGCCAAAGAGCAGGCAATACTCAAGCTCTTCCTTCGCGAAGGTGTGCGTGTGACAGTCGATGAGGCCGGGCATGAGAAAGCGGCCGGAGGCGTCGACAACTTCCGCTCCGGGTGGAACATCAAGATCGGCCCCGATCTTCACAATGCGTTCACCCTCGATGAGAACATCCTGCTTGCCGATGACCGACTCGCCATCGAAAACGGTTGCGCCCTGGATCAGGGTCACAGCGACTGCGGTGTCGGGAGGAGTTGCTGCATCCTGCGCGAGCATGCTGGATGTCCATGTGAGAGCGGCGAATATTGCGGAGATTCTGTGAATGTGCATCATGTCTGTATGATAGATCGTGTGCACTCGGCGGCGAAGCCGCAAGGCTGGATCGGCATACCATGCTGCCACACGGCCAACTCCAGTCATGCCCCGAGGAGACGGACAATGACGACTCGAACCGCGACTGCAAAGGTCGATCAACGGATCGGCACCCCTTCCAATCATTTGAGGTCTTTGCGCCTCTGCGCCTCGGCGGTTCAACTCCCGCGGTATCTCTTCTCCACCTCATCATTGAGTTTCGTCGATTGAGCGACATCAAGATGCGCAACAACATCCATGCCTGCGCCAGCGCGACAAAGCGCGGCGCTTCTTCGGAAGAGCGATGAACCAGACCACAGGGTGGCGACGCCACTTCCCCAATGCGCTCACGATGCTGCGACTGGTCCTGGCTGTAGCATTCTTTGCAGCGCTCAACGGCTGGCGCTATGGCGGGCCAGCCCTGTGGGCCAACAT
This sequence comes from Phycisphaerales bacterium, assembly GCA_051004555.1. GTDB lineage: Bacteria > Planctomycetota > Phycisphaerae > Phycisphaerales > SM1A02 > JBPCKF01. The sequence goes on from JBPCKF010000021.1 coordinate 7,648, forward strand.
TGCGATCGTGCTCTTCATTCTTGCAGCCGTGACCGATGCGCTGGATGGTGCACTGGCTCGACGATGGCAGGTCATGTCCGACTTCGGGCGCATCATGGACCCTGTCTGCGACAAGATTCTCGTCCTGGGCGCGTTCATTTATCTGGCAGGGCCGCGGTTTGTCATGCCCGATCTGGTCGAGCAAGGGCGAATACTGGCCATGGCGGGCGGCATCTATCCATGGATGGTGGTGGTCATCATCTTCCGCGAGTTGCTGGTGACGGGTGTGCGCAGCGTGGCTGAGTCGCGCGGGGCACATTTTCCCTCCAACTGGTGGGGCAAGTGGAAAATGATCCTGCAGACGATTGCCATTCCCGCAGCCATTTTTGTTGCTGCCAACTTCGATCCAGCTGATGCAGGCAATCGCGTGATTGTCTTCGCGCGCGATGTTTTGATATGGATCACGCTTGTGATCTCAGTGGTTTCGGGCGTTCCGTACATCACGCGCTACATCGCGATACAGAACAAAGATGCCCGTAACGATTCAGGTGCAGCAGATGCCTGATCGCACCAATGCCGGGACCCCGGATCGGCGCGACCCCCGTGCATCTTCTTCAGAACCCAAGGGTCAACTGCGCGTGCAGACATTGTTACTCACCGTGTTTGGCCTGGGATTCATGCGTCCTGCGCCTGGGACATGGGGGTCGCTGCCACCCTGCATCATCGCATTTGCGATCATTTCGCTCGTGCCAACTGATGCGACCTGGCTGCTCACCGCTGCAATGATTCTGCTTGCTCTTGCGGCGGGCGTGGTGTGCATTGCACTCGGCCACGCTGCAGAGGTGCGCTTCGGAAGCAAAGATCCGTCACAGGTTGTCGCAGATGAGGTTGCAGGACAATCGCTGGTCTTTCTGGCATTGCCCTGGTACGGGCCGGATGATCTGATCGGCAACGGCATCATCTGCGCGGTCGCGCTTCTGAGTTTTCGATTCTTTGACATTACCAAGCTCTGGCCAGCCCATCAGTTGCAGCGCTATCCAGCCGGGTGGGGTATTCTGCTGGATGATCTGGCTGCGGGCGTGTGGGCACTGGCTGTGACGCAGATCGCAGCCCATCACATCGTGCCGGTTCTGTGGTGAGGAAACCAGCGTCCGATGAAGCGCTGCGAGTTGTCGCAGTCCCGTGAACGTGTCGTCTGGCCTTGTTGCAATTGATTCAATCCGCTGCGTGACTTACGATCCGCTTCATCTCTGCCCCGTTCGTCTAGAGGCCCAGGACGCCAGGTTCTCATCCTGGTAACAGGGGTTCGAATCCCCTACGGGGTATTGCGTGGAACGAGTACATTCGCTGCCCATTGCTGAAACGTTCGCGAGCCTGCAGGGCGAAGGTATGCTCAGCGGCGTGCCGTCGTTCTTTATTCGCACCAGTGGCTGCAATCTGCGCTGCACATGGTGCGACACGCCTTACGCCAGCTGGAACGCAGAGGGTGCTCAACAGAGTCTTGGCGCGATCGTCGCCCAGGCCAGCGCCAGCAATGTCGGCCACATCGTGATTACAGGTGGCGAACCGATGTTGCATGATGCCATCGAGCCACTGTCACAGTCGTTGCGCGACATCAACAAACACATCACCATCGAAACGGCTGGCACGATTCATCGATCACCCGATCGACTGGCGTGCGACCTTTTGAGTCTGAGTCCCAAGCTCTCGAACTCAACACCCAGCAAGGATGACCCACGCGATCCTTCGGGGTCGTGGAACACACGTCATGATGTTCGCAGATTGCCTTTGGATATTCTGCAGCGGTTGATTGATGATTATCCAGTCAGGCAGATGAAGTTTGTGGTGGCGCACCTGCAGGATCTGGATGAGATTGATGAGCTGCTCGGCCAACTCACGAACTGGCAGCCGCATGAGATATTGCTGATGCCTGAGGGTGTGAAGGTGCCGGAGCCATCAGCAATCAAATGGATTGTCGATGCATGTATCGCGCGCGGCTGGCGCTTCTGCCCGCGCCTGCACATTGCCCTCTTCGGCAACACGCGCGGCACATGAGAACAGAAAGCAACGACTTAACTGAAACCCTCAAGTGTGGCACGAAGGCCGGCACGGAAGGAGACGCGCACGTGGTACCCAAGCAGTTCCCTGGCCCGCGTGATATCAGCCTGTGAATGCTGCACATCGCCCGTGCGGGCAGGCATCGACTTGAACGTGGCTTCGGTCTGAAGCAGCTCAGCCATCGTGCTCAGGAGTTCGCGCAGTGAATAGCGTTCACCAGCTGCAACGTTCACAACTTCGCCACTGAGATGGTGCTTGCTCGCGCCAGCCAGCAGATTTGCAAAGACAGCATTCTCGACATAGGTAAAGTCGCGCGTCTGTTCACCATCGCCAAAGATCAGCGGCTGCTCGTTGGCTTTCAGGGCTGCAGCAAACGCGGGGATCACGGCTGCGTACGCAGAGTCTGGCCGCTGCCGTGGGCCGAAGATATTGAAGTAGCGCAGCGAGATCGTCTGGATGGGATAACAGGCTGCATGCGACTGCATGAGATACTCGCCCGCGAGCTTCGAGGTTGCGTAAGGCGAAAGTGGTGCGGGGAGCATGTCTTCACGCTTGGGAAGCGCAGCTGCGTCGCCATAGGCGCTGCTTGATCCTGCGTACACAATCCGCTTCACGGCGCCGCCCGCCTTGGCGGCTTCCAGCACGCGCAGGGTGCCGGTGGTGTTGACATCATGAAAATCAGCAGGACGCTCGACGCTCATCGGCACCGACCCCAGAGCAGCCTGATGAAACACATGCGAGCAGCCAGCCATGGCTCCCTTAAGAGCTGCATCATCGAGTATTGACGCTTCGACAACATCAACTGCAGAACGAGCGTGTTGTTCGAGATTGCTTGCAAGTCCGTTACTGAGATCATCAATCACGCGCACTCGAGCGCCCAGACTGACCAGGGCATCGACCAGATGCGAACCGATAAACCCAGCCCCGCCTGTGACAAGAACCTGCGTGTTGAGATACGCATTGTGCAGATGGTCGGGCCAGGGCATGGTGCGATGATACTCATCAGATGTGATTGCATCACGACAGTGCTCGCGGCTGAACTCAGACCTGTTCGCGCAACGTGCGCAGTTGATCGAAGGCCTGCAGAGGCGTCATGGCGTCGATCTTCATCTCGCGCAGCGCCTCGACTGCAGGATGTGGAATGAACTCGGTAAAGAGACTCAACTGCTGACTGTTGCGCGGGTTTTTGTCAGGTCCGGCTGCTGAGCCGGTTTCTGCAGCAGGGCTTCGAAGGGCGTTGCCCTGCACTGAAAGATCGTCGAGAATTGCCTGGGCCCGTGCAACAGTTTCGCCTGGCAATCCTGCGATCCGGGCCACGTGTATGCCGTAGCTGCGATCGGTACTGCCCGGCTCAACCCGGTAAATGAAGATGATTTCCTCTTTGCCATCGGGCCCCCATTCGCGCACCGAAACATGCAGATTGCGCACGCTCTCGAAGTCATCTGCAAGGCGGGTGAGTTCGTGATAGTGGGTTGCAAAGAGGGTGAGCGAACCGCGAACCGCCAGCGATTCTGCGATGGCCCAGGCCAGCGCAAGTCCATCGAGCGTTGATGTGCCGCGACCAATCTCATCGAGAATCACAAGGCTCTGGTGGGTTGCGTGATGGAGGATGTTGGCGGTTTCGGTCATCTCGACCATGAAGGTCGAATGGCCCTGATGCAGTTCATCCTGGGCGCCGATGCGCGTGAAGATGCGATCGACAAGGCCGATGGTTGCGTGTTGTGCTGGAACAAAAGAGCCTGCATGAGCCAGCAGTGTAATGAGGGCCACCTGACGGATGTAGGTGCTCTTGCCAGCCATGTTGGGACCCGTGATCAGCGCCAGCGTTCGTGGCGTCGTATCGCTTGCGATTCCTGAAGCGCCGAGTTCACAATCATTGGGCACAAAGCTCTGGCCGACAAACTGATCGAGAACAGGATGCCTGCCTTCGCGGATGATGATGCCCGGCGTGTCAGTGATGATCGGTTGCACATAATGATGCTGCAGCGCAGTCTCTGCGAACGCGGCGAGAACATCAATCTGCGCGACCAGTTCTGCAAAGCGGCTGATGGCCTGCACGTGGGTGAGAACCTCGCTGATGAACGCAGCAAAAAGCTGCTGCTCGCGCGCGATGGCCCTGGCTTCTGCGGTTGTGACCTTCTCTTCGAAATCCTTGAGTTCGGGCGTGATGTACCGCTCTGCATTTTTCATGGTTTGGCGGCGCACATAATCGTCAGGGACGCGGCTGCGGTGGGCGTGTGTGATTTCGATCGAGTAGCCGAAGACGCGGTTGTAGCGGACCTTGAGCGACGGAATGCCGGTGCGGCTGACCTGTTCGGCCTGATACTGGGCCAGCCAGGCATTGCCATCGCGCTGCAGTGCACGGGCTTCATCGAGTTCCGCATCAAGGCCATCTGCGAAGAGGCCACCCTCGCGCAAATGCGCTGGTGGCGAATCGATACAGGCTGCTTCAATCCGCTCGCCCAGAGGCTGCAGAACGTCGCACACTTCAGCCATCGCCTTCCGCACATGTGCAAACGCGTCACACCCTTCGAGGACAGTCAGCAACTGCGTGCTGGCAGCCAGTGAGCTGCCCAGTCCAGCCAGATCGCGTGGCGTCGCTCTGCCGGTCGCAGCCCGCCCAGCCATGCGGGCGACATCCTGCACGCATTTCAACGCTTCGACGACATCTTTAGCCAGCCTGCTGTCTTCCTTCAACACCAGCACACACCGTTGCCGCGCTTCAATTGCTGCGCGATCGCGAATGGGAAAGCACAGCCATTCACGAATCAGCCGCCGTCCCATCGGCGTGGCAGGGATCTTCATCGCGCCCAGCAGCGAACCATCAGTGGAACCAGAGCGCAACGTGCGCTCAATCTCGAGTGAACGCAGCGTGGCTGCATCGAGCGCCACGAAAGATTCATGCGTCTCCCGGCGGGGCGGCTGCAGATGCGCGAGGGCCCCGATGCTGGGCGGCGCATCCGCATCTTCGTCGTGATGTTCCTGGGCGCATTGTGTCTCGCGCAGGTAGCGCAACAGCGCCCCGGCTGGCTGCAGAGCGCGATCATCTATACTGAGGCCGAAGCCATCGAATGTCTTCACGCGAAAGTGTTCGAGCACAACCTCGCGCGCTTCCTGGGGGCGAAAATGCCAGACCGGCCGATGTGTCAGAGCGCAGCCAACTGTTTGCGCAATGCGGGCAGCTCGGGGCGGCGGAATGCCATCAGCAGTCTCGGCGTACAGCACTTCCGACGGTGCTAATCGGGCGAGTTCATCCAGCAACTGGTGAGCATGAAAGTCGTGCAGCGTGAAACTGCCGGTCGAGAGTTCGATGACTGCTGCAACTGCGGATGAATCGTCACCTGCTTCGGTAAAGTAGACTGCTGCAATGCGGTTGGCTGCCCCTGCATCGAGCAGATTTTCGTCGATGAGTGTGCCGGGCGTGACAACGCGATCGACTGCGCGTTTAACAACGCCTTTGGCTTCACGCGGATCTTCAACCTGTTCACACACAGCCACGCGGTAACCCTGCTGAATCATGGTGCGCAGATAGCCATCGACAGCGTGGTATGGCACGCCAGCCATCGGCACACCTTTGCTGCGTTCCGTCAGCGTGATGCCAAGCACGCGATGACACAGCCTGGCATCATCATCAAACATCTCATAGAAGTCGCCCATGCGAAAGAAGAGCACGCAATCGGGATGCGCTTCTTTGAAGCGGGCGTACTGCCGCATCGCAGGTGTATCACGAGGATCGCGCGGCGGCTTGCTGCTCGCTGATTTTGACTTTGACGTTGATGCAGACGAGGACATTGGCAACCAACATGGTAGCGGCGAGCATCAGGGTCCGGGCATATGCGAGCGATACATTTCAGCCATGGCTTCAAGCGAATCGGGAATGACACGCACGGCTGCGACGGCAGCCATGAAGTTGGTATCGCCATTCCAGCGAGGGACAAGGTGGGCATGCAGATGGCCAGCCACGCCTGCTCCGGCTGCCTCCCCCTGATTGATGCCGAGGTTGATGCCCTGGGGATTGAGGGCCCGTTCCATGAGATCAGCCGCGAGTTCCACCAGCAGCCAGAACGCAGCCCGTTGGGGGGGTTCATAATCAAGCAGTCGCGGCCGTGCATCACCCAGAGCCACCAGCAGGTGGCCATTGGCATAGGGATAGCGATTGAGGAGGATCATGCCATGTTCGTTGCGGGCGATGACATGCTGCTGGTTGTCGCGCTCTGCATTGAGCCAGTATTCCTGCAGGAACGAGCTGGCTGATGCAGCGTCAATCGCAGTTGCAGCGCCATCGTCATGTGCTCTGCGATCAAGTTCGCGCAAGTAAGCCATTCGCCAGGGCGCCCAGAGGTTGGTGTGCTGCATGATTGAGTGTAGTCGGCGCATTTTCCCTGGCAGGACAGGGGCCGTGAGCGCTGCGACGGAAGGTTTCGATGCGAAATGCTAGAGCGTGAGCACGGTGATGTTGGTGTTCGTGTAGATGCAGATCTCGCCAGCCACCTGCATCGCTTCTCTGCACACGCCTTCTGCATCAAGGTCAGAGTGTGCCAACAGCGCGCGGGCTGCTGCCAGCGCGAACGATCCGCCCGAGCCGATCGCGAGGATGCCATCGGAAGGTTCGATGACATCGCCCTGCCCGGAGATCATGAGCGATCGCTCTGTATCTGCGACCGCCAGCAGTGACTCGAGTCGCCGCAACGCGCGATCAGTTCGCCATTGCTTTGCAAGTTCGATGGCTGCCTTGAGCAGATTGGTTGGCGACTCCTTGATGCGCACATCAAATCGCTCAAGCAGGGCAAACGCATCTGCAGCAGATCCTGCAAAGCCCACAAGAACGCCCGCTTTGCCCGCCCCGACGTCTGGCAACTTGCGCACCTTCACCGCATCGGATTTCGCGACCACGCGGTCAAGCGTGACCTGACCGTCGCCTGCGATCGCAACCTGACCATTGCGCCGAACAGAAAGGATGGTTGTGGCGTGGAATGAATGCATTGGGACAAAATGGGAATCAGGCGATTGTCACCGCATCGTTCAGATACACATCCTGAATCGTGTTGAGCAGTTTGATGCCATCTTTCATTGGTCGTTGAAATGCCTTGCGGCCCGAGATGAGGCCGGTCCCGCCAGCCCGCTTGTTGATGACCGCTGTGCGGACAGCATCTTCGAAATCGTTGTCGCCCGATGCGCCGCCGGAGTTAATCAACCCGCAGCGACCCATGTAGCAGTTCATCACCTGATAGCGGCAGAGATCAATGGGATGATCGCCTGAGAGTTCATCATAAATGCGCTCATCGAGCTTGCCATACGAGGAGTTTCCCGTGTTCAGCGCTTTGTACCCGCCATTATTTTCGGGGAGTTTCTGCTTGATGATGTCAGCCTGGATGGTGACGCCCAGATGATTGGCCTGGCCGGTGAGATCAGCTGCGACATGATAATCCTTGCCGCCGGTCTTGAACGCGCTGTTGCGCATGTAACACCACAGGATGGTCGCCATCCCGAGTTCGTGAGCATGATGAAACGCCTGAGCGACTTCAACAATCTGGCGGGCTGATTCATCGGAGCCGAAGTAGATGGTGGCCCCGACTGCAACAGCGCCGAGATTCCATGCTTCTTCCACACTGCCGAACATGATCTGATCGAACTTGTTGGGGTAGGTGAGCAGCTCGTTGTGGTTGAGTTTCACGATGAAGGGGATCTTGTGTGCATACTTGCGCGACACGCTGCCCAGCACGCCGAACGTTGTCGCCACTGCGTTGCATCCACCTTCGATTGCGAGTTTGATGATGTTCTCACCATCAAAGTAGATGGGATTCTTTGCAAAGCTGGCGCCAGCGGAGTGTTCGATGCCCTGGTCGACGGGAAGAATCGAGACGTAGCCGGTACCAGCGAGACGGCCGTGGTCAAAGAGTGTCTGCAATGAGCGCATGACCTGCGTATTGCGATCCGATCCCGCCCACACGCGGTCAACAAAGTCAGGCCCGGGCAGATGCAGATGCTCCGCAGATACTTTGGCAGCATAGTTGAGCAGCTCGGGTTCAACGCCCGGAAGACTTGCTTTAGACTTCGATGACGCGGTTGCAGAAGGCATAATCAAACGCTCCAATCTGGACTGGAATCGGTGAAAGCATCATCATAGCCGCTGGCTGGTTTGCAGCCGGTGCGGGGGATTTTCCAACTGGGTTTCAACACTGGCACGGTTGTTGCACTCTCTATCTCTGCAGTCGCAGTCACATACCACACTCGCGAGCAAGGGGCGCCCGCAGCAGTCTGGAGTCACTGCGAATGACAGACATCTCAACTTCGAAGAGCATGCAACCACTCTTCATGCACGACTTGCGCTTCTCGTGGGGAAAGCGCAAGTCGTGTTTCATTTTCGCGTGGGTTGAACCGCTGCCGGGTTTCCTGCATCTGCATTCCACACTCTTTCCAACTCGGCGCCTCGGCGGTCGTTCGCACTTTAGTCACTAAACACTAAATGTCATTGTGTGAACGCTCCAGTCTCCCCCACAATCAACACTGCCGGCGGAAGGTTAACCGCCGAGGCGCCGAGAGCGATCAGATCAATTGATGGGTTCCGATCCGTTGATCAACCTTGCGCAGCCGAGCGGGCGGTCTGCGCCTTCATCCCACTCTTCCCCCCTCGACGCCTCGGCGGCTCAAATCTCCTCGAAATCAGATGAGACGCAGAGACATTTCTTGAATTGAAGTTGAGCCGTGCGTCTACAATCATGGAATGGCCAGCAACAGCAGCAACAGCCCCTATCCCGAATCGGTGAATCGACTCATTGATGAGTTCGCCCGGTTGCCGGGCATCGGTCGCCGTTCGGCTGAGCGACTGGCGTTTCATATTCTCAAGTCGCAGCGAGAGACTGCATTGCAACTGGCGGTCGCGATCAGCGACGTCAAAAAGCGCGTGCGTCACTGTTCCATCTGTTTCAACCTGACTGATGCAGATCCATGTCCGATCTGTTGCGATCCCCGCCGTGATGCAGGACTGGTGCTTGTTGTTGAACAGCCACGTGACCTCATCAGTCTCGAACAGACGGGCATGTTTCGCGGCATTTATCATGTGCTCATGGGACGGCTGGACGCGCTGGCTGGTATCGGGCCTGAGGATATCACGCTGCCACAGTTGTATGTGCGGATTGATACCCATGACAGAAACGCGCGTGGCGAGAAGGTCAGAGAGGTTGTGCTTGGCCTCAACCCCGATATGGAAGGTGACGGCACAGCCCTGCATATTGCAGATGGATTGCGCACGCGGGGCGTCGAAGTCTCACGCCTGGCCCGTGGCCTGCCCACAGGTTCGCAACTCGAATACGCCAACCGGGCTGTACTCAGCGACGCAATCCAGGGGCGGCAGGCGATGGAATGAGCGACCGTAGAATGGTGACAACCTGTCAAGTCGGAACCAACAAGTCCCAACGAAAAGTGAAGGTATTAGACTTGACACACAGGCTCCGATACCGTACAAATAGCGAATACATCGGGCGGGAAGGATTCCGCGTGCAACCCTCTGAGTGACGATCGCCACGGCAGGCGCGAGAGAACAAGTGCCATGCCCTATCTCCAGTTCAAAGGCAAGACTGCGGTCGAGAACCATCACTGGACGGTTCCCCACCACACGCTGGAGTTTGACAAAAAGCTCTCCGTGCTGGAAAAAGGCCAACTTCCGGGGCTCGATGGCAATCTCATCATCGAAGGCGACAACCTCATCGCCCTCAAAGCCCTCCTGCCCACCCACGCCGGCAAGGTCAAGTGCATCTACATCGACCCGCCCTACAACACCGGCAACGAGGGCTGGATCTACAACGACAACCTTACCCAGCCCCAGTTCAAGGAATGGATCGGCGAGACCGTCGGCAAGGAAGGCGAAGACGCCACCCGACACGACAAATGGTGCTGCATGATGTACCCGCGATTGGCGCTGTTGAAAGAGTTGCTGCGCGAGGATGGGTCGATTTGGATTTCGATCGACGACAACGAAGTGCATCACCTTCGGATGCTGATGGATGAGTTGTTTGGTGTCGAGAACTTTCTTGGCTGCGTATGTTGGCAGAAGAAATACTCCGCGTCCAATGACCACACGGGCGTCGCGCCGATGCACGACTTCTTGATCGCGTACCAGCGGTCTGATTCATTTGCGCGGAGACTCCTTCCACGGACGCATCACCAAGATAAGGCCTACAAGAATCCCGATGCCGATGCGCGGGGCCCGTGGAAATCGATGGACTACACCTGCAACAAGACAAAGGACGAACGACCAAATCTTTACTATCCCATCCAAAACGCGTTCACGGGTGAGGATGTTTGGCCGGACCCCAAACGTGTGTGGCACTGTTCCGAAGACGTAACAGAGGAGTACATCGCCGACGATCGATTATGGTGGGGCAAAGAAGGAAAGAACTCGGTTCCAGCGCTAAAGAACCACTTGGCGACCGTGCAGGCGGGCTTGGTTCCAAACACTTGGTGGCCCCACGAAGAAGTCGGGCATACAGACGAGGCGAAGAAAGAGGTCCAACGCATTCTGGGCCTTCAAGGCGCAACGATGACTCCAAAGCCGGTCGATCTCCTCCGCCGCGTGGTGCAGATCTGTGCCGACCAGAACGACATCGTTCTAGATTCGTTTGCCGGTAGCGCAACTACCGCGCACGCGGTCCTTGCTTTGAACAAGGATGGTGCGTCGCGCAAATGCATCCTTGTCCAGATTCCGCATGAAACGAAGGCGCAGTTGAAAGCCGGAACGAACATTTGCAAGGACGTCACGCGTGAGCGCGTTGCAAGAGTCATCAAGGGTTATGACTACAAGGGCAACCGCGGTAAAAAGCACAAGGCCGAACCCCTCCCCGGCACCTTCACCTACGCCCGTCTCTCCGACAAACCCCTCTTCGGCGAGTACAAAGACTTCGGCGAAGGCGAACTGCCTTCCTACGAAGACATCGCCAAGTACGTCTTTTACACCGAAACCAGCCGCGAATTTCCCGGCACGACTAAGGCGAAGAACCCGG
>JBPCKF010000022.1:0-20557 GCA_051004555.1 Phycisphaerales bacterium
AACCTGTTGCGCATGACACGATTGGAGGGCGCGACCTGATGTCGAAGCGGACGCGAATCCGCAAAGTTACTTTCGATTCGGGAGAAACACAGACTTCAAATCGCCGGATCACCATTGCAACTCGTCGGATCACCATTGGCAACTCGCCGCCATTTACAAACCAATGTTCAAAAACACCGCTTGCTTAGCGGCCTGCTAAGGAGTAGAGTCCAAGGCGTTCGCCAGCTTCCGCCGAGTGCCGAAGCCACCGAAATGCCCGTGACCGATATCGGCGGTCACCCGACTTCAAAAAGCGTTCGTCCAGAAAATAGTACATCCACCATGTGCTATCTTCATGGCGATATCGCGCAGGAAGGGTCATGAGCGACAGCGATTTCCGCAAGGCGCTGGCACTTGCATTCATTGTGAAACTGTCCAGCGCGTCAAAATACGCATTCTCGATGCGTTCTTCATTTGTCGCGTTCCGGTCAGCCAAATCATCGTCCCTCCTTGTGGCGCCGAGAGTGCGGTGCACCACGATGTCATCAATATAGCGCCCACCCCACAGATACTGCGTCGCGCGGTCTTTCGTGAAGACCCCGTGCCTATTCTGCATCATGCAAGCACCCACGCTGCATATCCTGGGCACGGCTGGGCACATTGACCATGGCAAGACTGCACTGGTGCGTGCCCTTACCGGCGTCGACACCGATCGGCTGCCTGAAGAAAAGTCGCGTGGCATTACCATCGACCTGGGCTTTGCGGAACTCGACCTGGGTGAGAGCTGCACACTTGGCGTTGTCGATGTGCCAGGGCATGAGCGGTTTATTCGCAACATGCTGGCGGGCGCATCGGGCATTGATATCGCGATGCTGGTTGTTGCAGCTGATGATGGCATCATGCCGCAGACGCGCGAACACCTTGCGATTCTGCAACTGCTCGACCTGCGAGGCGGCGTGATTGTGCTCACCAAGTGCGACCTGGCGGAAGATGCGTGGATCGATCTGGTCGAAGATGATGTGCGCGCTCTGGTGCAGGATACGTTTCTGGCAGATGCGCCGCTGGTGCGAACATCAGCTGCGAAGGGTGTAGGGATTGATGCACTGCGCGATGTGTTGCGGGAATTGGCAAGAAACATGCCGAAGCGCGAGGTTTCGCGTGATCGCTTTCGCCTTGCAGTCGATCGCGCCTTTGCAGGGCAGGGAGTCGGCACGATCGTGACGGGGACAGTCACGAGCGGATCGCTGGGTGTGGATGATCGCATCGAATGGCTGCCGCGGCGCGAGATCGTCCGCATCCGTTCAATGCAGACGCACGGCCAGAGTGTCGATCGCATTCAGCGGGGCCAGCGGGCTGCGATCAATCTGCTGGGCGTGCATCATGCTGATATCCGGCGTGGCGACGAACTCGTAGCGCCCGGCTGGCTGTATCCGACGCGTCTGCTGGCTGTGTCGCTGCATGTGTTGCATGCCAGCCCGTTTGCTGTGCGACACCGGGCTCGCATTCGTCTGCACATCGGCACGCAGGAGGTGATGGCTGCAGCGCGACTGCTCGAACGATCTACTGCGATCAATCCGGGCGAACATGGCTGGGCACTGCTGCTGCTTGCAGAACCCGCAGTTGCATCAGAAGGCCAGCCCTTTGTTGTGCGTGCTGAGTCGCCGCTGCGCACGCTGGGTGGCGGCCATGTGCTGGTTGTGAACCCACCCCGTATTCGTCGCGGCAATGCAGAAGCGCTGGCTGCTCTGCGTGATCTGGAATCGGGTGATGAGGCAGCGCGGCTGCGCAGTGCGTTCTACTTTGCAGATGGTGCTCAACTCAACGACGAAGAGTGTGCTGACCGCGCGCGACTGATGAACGTCGAACAGGTGCCGGAGTTGATTCAAGCGTGTGTGCAGCAGAAGCAGTTGGTAGCGATGCAGGATTCCGGCTCGAAGCGCGTGATTGTTCAAGCTGCGGTCTTTGCGGTGTTGCGAAAGAGAGCATTGCAGGTTGTGCAACGCCTGCACGATCAGTCGCCATTGTCCTCGACGATTCCAATCGCAAATGTCGAACAGGCGCTGATCGGCATTGCGCCCGAGTTGCGACAGCCGCTTATTGCAACGCTCATAAAGCAGCGCGATCTGGTGAGTGATGCCAGCGGGGGAGGAAGTGGCGGAGTCGCCCGCGCCGACTTCTCGCCACGCATTTCCGAGCAGCAACAGAGCATGCTCAAAGACGTCATTGCGACGTATCGGCTGGCAGGATATTCGCCCCCCGATCTTGCTGCGATCGCGCAACAACTGGGTGTTGCTGATCGGGCTGCCCGGGCTGTGCTGGACCTTGCAGTTGAGCTTGGCGAACTTCTGCACCTGGGCGGGCCGCTGTACATGCATGCAGCCCACGAAGCAGCCATGCGCAACGTTGTGCAACGGGCCTTCGCAACCAAGGCGGAGTTAACCGTGGCTGACATTCGCGATGCACTTGGCACCAGCCGCAAGTTTGCAGTGCCATTGTGTGAATATCTCGACCGCGTGAAAGTCACGCGCAGGGTTGGTGACGTTCGGCAGCGTGGCAGCGCGATTGAATAGAGGTCGCTATTGCGGGAGAGAACAACCGCCGAGGCGCAGAGGCGCTAAGAAAGAATGAGGGAGAGACGGCAGCGATGTGAACATTACTTCTCTTTGGCCTTCTCTCCGCCTCTCGGCGCCTCAGCGCCTCGGCGGTTACTTCACTTTCTCTTATCTTGCAACTGGCAGTCGTTGAAGAGGACAACCGGCGCTGGCAGCGTGCAGTGCGATCGAGTAGACCTCGCTACGATTGCAGCGATGTCCAAGCCGGGCCACTCCAACCCGCTTCCGGACGGTCTGCTGGCTGCGTATCTGGCTGACCGTGATGCCCCGTGTCCGGGCTGCGGGTATAACCTGCGAGGCTGCACAACCGGCCACTGCCCGGAATGCGGCATCGAGATCAATCTGACGGTGGCTCGCGAAGTTATTCCCAGCCTTGTGCCCTGGCTGCTGTGTGTCGCGCCCTGCGCGTTTTCGGGAATCTTCGCGATCATCCTTCTTTGTGACGGCGGCGCTCTCTGGGCCATCACTTTCGAGCAACTCCGCTTCATCGTACCCTTCGGCATTTACTGGGGCATCGTCGGCCTCGGCATTGCAGTATCGGTTCGTGCGTTCATGAAGTGGCGGCCCTCGGCGCAAAGAAATGCAGCGATCGTGATCTGGCTGATTCACGTGTTCGCCTTGTTCATGTTATTGCTGTGACTGCGTGAGTGAAGGCCACTGCGACAGGCGTCTTGTGCGACCTACACTCAACGCAAAGGAAACGACGCTTATGCCCTTGCGCTACAGGCAACGCATTCTCGATCATCTCGGCTCCGACGGTTACAAGCCCGCGCTGCCGGACGACCTCCTGCGCGATATGCGCATTCCTGAAGATGACACTGAACTCTTTCAAAGCGCGCTTGACCAACTGGTCGAACGCGAATCTGTCCAGCAGGATCAGCGTGGCAGGATTCAACTGCCCAAAGCTGGCGATGAACTTACCGGCTCGATCAAGGTTACCGCCCGCGGCTTCGGATTTGTCACGCCCGACATTCTGGTGCGCGAAGGGGACATCTTCATCCCGCCACCCAATCTTGCAGATGCGGTGAGTGGCGACCGTGTACGCATTCGTCTGGAACGTCGCAAAATGGACCGAGGCGGTGGAGGTGGGCGAGGTGCTGGCAGCGGCGGCGGCGGGCGCGGTCGTGAATCACGTGTCGGGCGAGTGTTGGAAGTGGTCGAACGCGGCCGCTCGAACTATGTCGGCACGCTCTTCAATCAGCGTGGGCAATGGCTGGTGCAACCCGATGGCGTCACATTGCGCGACCCGGTGATTATTCGCGATCCCTATGCACGCAATGCCCGCGAAGGTGACAAGGTTGTGATCGAGATCGTCGAGTATCCCGATGGAGGGGCGCTGGCTGAGGGTGTCATCACCAATGTGCTGGGTCAAGCAGGCATACCGTCGGTCGAGACCCAGGCTGTCATCACCGCGCATGGCCTGCGTGATGCGTTTCCCGATGGAGTTGTCGAAGAAGCCCGCGGCATCGTGAAGCAGTATCAGCAGCAGATCGACGATGGCACCGCGTATGCGGATCGTGATGACCTGCGCGAGACGTTCACGATCACCATCGACCCACCTGATGCGAAGGATTTCGATGATGCGATCTCGATCGAACACAACGCCAAGGACGACACATGGGTGCTGGGCGTGCATATTGCAGATGTGGCGCACTTTGTCCGTACCGGCAGCGAACTTGATGCTGAAGCCCGGGCACGTGGCAACAGCGTCTACCTGCCGCGACTGGTGCTGCCGATGTTACCCGAAGTGCTTTCCAACGGCATTTGCTCGCTCCAGGAAGGTGTGCCACGCCTCACCAAGTCGGCATTCATCAGTTACGACAGTCGCGGCAAGGTGATCGCCCAGCGCGCCTGCTCCAGCGTGATCGAATCCAGCAAGCGGCTGACGTATCTTGAAGCGCAGGCCCTCATCGATGGCAACGAAGGGGAAGCACGCAAACATACTCGAGCCGAGCCCGACTATTCGCCCCAGCTGATCGAAACGCTGAAACTATGCGATCGACTTGCAAAGATCCTGCGCGAGCGGCGACGTCGCGATGGCATGATCTCGCTCAACCTGCCCGAGGTTGAACTTAAGTATGGCGAAGAAGGGCATGTCATCGGCGTCGAGCCTGAGGATGATGCGTTTACCCACACGCTCATCGAAATGTTCATGGTGGAAGCGAACGAAGCTGTGGCGCGATTGTTTGATGGTCTGAACATTCCCATCATCCGCCGCATTCACCCTGACCCGGCAATTAGCCGCATGGACATGCTGCAGACGTATGCATTGGTCGCAGGTGTGCACATCCCCAACAATCCTTCCCGCCGCGATCTGCAGCAGTTGCTCGAAAAGACGCGCAGCTCACCCGCAGCCCGCGCCATTCACTTTGCGGTGTTGCGCACATTGACCAAGGCAGCCTACAGCCCTGCATTGATTGGCCATTACGCGCTGGCCAGCGAGCATTACACGCACTTCACCAGTCCGATTCGCAGGTACCCCGATCTCACGATCCACCGCGCTCTGGAGGCATATCTCGAACGCACCGACAACGGCCACAAGGTGCCGGGCGGCCGAAAGCGCACGCCCTTCATCAACAGTCTGATTGAGGATGATCGCATTCTTGATGAAGATCAGTTGATCCAGCTCGGCCGTCACTGTTCAGAGACTGAGGATGCAGCAGAAGAAGCAGAGCGCGAACTTCGCGAGTATCTGGTGTTGCAGTTCCTGGTCGAGAATCATCTGGGCGATGTCTTCCCAGCTGTGGTGACGGGCGTGAGCAATGGCGGCGCGTTTGTGTCCATCGAGCAGTTTCTCATTGAAGGCATGGTAAAGGCTGATGCCCTTGATGCGCTGGGGCAGCGCCGCGATCGCTGGCGGATTGATGAACGCAGTGGCAGGCTGACCGCGCAGCAGTCGGGCGCGACCATCGGGATGGGTGACTCAGCGGAAGTGGAGATCGTGAAGATTGATCTGGCGACCAGGCAGATGGATCTGATCTTCACGCGCCTGCCCCAACAGCGGCGGCATGTCCCTGAACCTCGTTCGGGCCAGCAGCGTCGTGGTCCAAGTCGCGATCGCTCTTCACATGGCTCGCGTGGCCAGAAGCCGCAAGACAACCGCAAGGCCCGCAGCGGCCCACGCAAGGAAAAAGGCAGCAGCCGTAAGAAGCGGTGACACTATCATTCATCCGTGCCCGAACGAACACATCAGCTGCTGCAATCATCACCGGAAGCCTCACCCGCGCCTGCGCAGCGGGTCGCAGACAGTCTTGCCATTGCATCGCGCGCAGAGATTCGCAGCATCTACCTGCACGTTCCCTTCTGCTTTCACAAATGTCATTACTGCGACTTCTACAGTATTGTTGATTCGCACGATCGTCAGGCTGCGTTTACTCAGCGTCTGATTGCGGAGTTGCGTCATGTGTCGCCCCGCCTGCGTCTTCCGCTTGTGAGCATTTTCATTGGCGGCGGCACACCAACGCTGCTCAACGTGAAACACTGGCACACGCTGCTCGCGGCGATGCACGATGCGCTTCAGATTGATTCGCAAGCCTGTGAGTTCACTGTCGAGGCCAACCCCGAGACCGTCACAGCCGAGCTTGCAGACACCCTTGCCGAAGGTGGTATCAACCGTATCAGTATCGGGTGTCAATCGTTCAATCGTGATCATCTGAAAACACTGGAACGCTGGCATGATCCTGAAAACGTTAGTCGGGCGGTGTCGCTCTTCCGTAACGCGGGAATGAAGCGCATCAGTCTCGACCTCATCTTCGGCATTCCCGGACAGTCGCTGGCAGACTGGCTGCTTGATCTTGAAACCGCACTCGCGCTCCAGCCGCAGCATCTGAGTTGCTACGCGCTCACATACGAGCTAGGGACTGCGATGACAGAAAAGCTCCGGCTGGGGCGCATCGAACGCATCGATGAAGATCTCGAACTTGCAATGTACGAAGCTGCCATTGAGCGCCTGGCTCACGCTGGTTTCGAGCATTACGAAATCAGCAACTGGGCCCAGCCGAGCGAACAATGTCAGCACAACCTTGCCTACTGGACCAGCCGCAACTGGTGGGCGTTCGGCCCCTCAGCATCAGGGCATGTGGATGGCGTTCGCTGGAAGAACGTGCCGCGATTGAGCGAGTATCTTCTGCATGGTCCTTCGCCACGCGTGACGGACGTTGAGCAGCTTGCAGCAAATGCGCGCATCGGCGAAACGCTGATGATGTATCTGCGTCTGACTGACGGCATTCCCGAACAGAGCCTTGCTGCGCTCCTGGCTGATGACCTCGCTGGCCGAACAGGCGTGATCGAGCGGGAAGTGCAGGCCGGCAGATTGATATGGCGCGATGGCACATTGCGCCTGACCGATAGCGGGCGGCGCGTGGCGGACAGTGTTCTCGCGGGGTTGTTGTAGATGCTTCGTGAGCAACCTGGAAATCCATGAAAAATCGGCGGGGACCCAGCCAATGTACAGCGGCGAGGCAAAGAACGTCACAACCTACTTCACCGGCAAAGCAGATGGCTATGCACAACACCGGCCAAGTTATCCTGAAACCGCCATCCGTGCTGTTCTCGAAGGCTTGTCCAAGCCTGTCGAAGTGATTGATGTCGGCTGCGGCACCGGTATTGCAACTCGACTTCTCGCTCGCGCGCTTAGCCGCGACGGTGGACGCATCCGTGGCATCGAACCCAATGCAGACATGCGGGCTGCAGCTGCAGCGTTTGCATCTGATCCAGATGATGCGCTGATTGAATATCACCATGGCACAGCTGAAGCGATGAATGTTGATGATGCAAGTGTCGATCTCATTGTCGCAGCGCAGGCGTTTCACTGGTTTGAAGCTGATCGCGCGCTGCGTGAGTTTCGTCGGGTGCTGCGCCCTGGCGGTCGCCTGGCCCTCATGTGGAATCTGCGCGACGCAACACACCCTGCTGCAGCTGAGTATGACGACATCATGCAACGGGCTCAGGCAGCGGCCCAGACTGCCGGCCGCGCGACCGAACGAAGTCACAGGCCCGACATCGCATCAACCGGTCTGTTTGTGGACGCGACTGTCGCGCTCTTCCCGCATGACGTGATGTACGACCGGGCAGGTCTGCTCGGACGGGCCCACTCAGCCTCGTACTACCCCGAGACGGGCAGCCTGCGGATTCAGTTTGATGATGAACTCAACAGTCTGGTGAATCGGTTCTCCGACGATGGCGACACCGTCGTGATTCCTCATGTCACTGAGGTGACACTTGCCCGCGCTTCAACACCAGCGTGAGGCTCGAGGTTATCGGAGTGGGGTTCGCGAGAAAGCAGGTAAACCTTGCGGCCTGTGCGAGCAGCGCGTCTCCAGGTGAAAGCGCTTTTATTGCTTCGCCCCAGACCCGCATTAGACTGCACACAGCGGCAGCCGCACGATGCGGTTCCAGCACTTTCCGGAGGATCCGGGGGGATTTGAGAGAGATCAACGTTCGACATCAATCGAGAGAGGGAAAGAATCACATGCACACGTTTTGCAAAGGTATGGCTGCAGCCACGGTTGCTCTGACACTTGCTGCGACTGCACACGCCGGAACATTCGTCTTTGACTGGAATCAGGGCGACAACGGCACCAACAACAGCGCTGGTACATTCAAGTCGATCCAGGCAACCTACAACACATCAACCGACATGCTGACCTGGAGCGCCACATTCGGCCGCGTCTCCGCTGGCATCACCGACGGCTTCACGCTCGCGCTCAACAACGGCCCCAATCCCAAGGGTCACGCAGGCGAACTCGCTCTGCTGTATTTCGACGGCTCCAGCACCAGCGCACCAGTGCTTTCGGTGTATGCCTACAACGGCCGCAACGCAAGCGACAGTTGGCGCGATGGTGATGGCAATCTGAGCGGCAACCAGACGCCCGACTTCATCGGCTCCTCCAAAACCAACGTGTCATGGATCAGCAACCTCAGCGTGGTTGACAACGGCAACATGCGAACCTTCAGCTTCGATATGGACGCAAGTGTGGTCCGCGCGCATACCCCAGCCTATCCCGGCAGCAGCGACTGGTATGGCATCGGCTTCGGCGATGGGGATCCAGCCGGGATGCTCGGCATCTGGCTGCACAGCTACATCGGTTACGCTGCTCAGTATGACGCTTTGGGTCGATTGACCAGCTTCTCTTCACGCACGCAGGGTTGGTTCGACGGCTCGAACATCCCCGTGACCACAACGATTCCGCTGCCCGGCGCAGGTGCCATGGGCATTGCTGGTTTGCTTGGCATCGCAGGTGCCCGCCGCCGTCGCCGCGCTGCGTGAATCTGATCGGTGGTTCTTCCTTGAACATCAACGGGCCCGCGACGACATTTCGTCGCGGGCCTTTTTTCGTTGCAAACCTGCTGACATGTTCGCGCAGTTGCCAGCCTCCTATCATCGATACACTGCACGCGTGAGTTTCTCGGGTTGGACGTTCTCAAGAAGGAGTTGCTAATGCATCGACGTGAAGTTCTTACCGCAGTGGGTGGCGGGGCACTACTGGGTCTGGTCGCAGGCGGATCATCTGCTTCTGCAGCAGCGTCTTCGCGACGCTCATCATCTGCGCGATTGGATTCGCCCGGCTGGGATGCAGAATCTGGCAAGTATGTGTTGCCACCCTTGCCGTATGACCCGGCTGCTCTGGAACCGCACATCGATGCCCAGACCATGTCGCTGCATCATGACATTCATCACAAGGGCTATGTGGATGGCCTCAACACGACGCTTGAGAAGCTCGCAGCCCTGCGCAATGGTGATGCATCTGCCGGGTCAGTGAAGGCGCTTTCGCGCGATCTGGCGTTTCATGGCTCGGGGCATGCACTGCACACCATCTTCTGGCAGAACATGTGTCCGCCAGGCGATTCGGGCCAGCCGGATCAATCGCTGCTGAATGCGTTCACGCGTTCGTTCGGAACGTTCGATGCATTCTGGTCGCACTTTGCTTCGGCTGCCAAGGCTGTCGAAGGCAGCGGCTGGGGATTGCTGGTGTACGACCCGCTCTCGACCCACCTGGGCGTCATGCAGGCCGAGAAACATCAGAACCTCACAGCCTGGGGCGTGGTGCCGCTGCTGGTGATTGATGTCTGGGAGCACGCGTACTACCTGCGCTATCAGAACCATCGCGCCGAGTATGTTGACAACTTCAGAAAGATCATCAACTGGGCCGATGTTTCAGAACGTCTGGCCCGCGCGATGGCGTGAGGCAGTAGCAGATTATGCGTTCCTGAGTCGAGCCGTTGATCCATGCACATTGTCCACTACCTCAGCCGTATTCGACTGGCAGATGGTGGTGTGGTGCGGGCCGTGCTGGACATCTGCTCGCTCATGGCTCAAAGCGGGCACGACATCACCATTCTCACAGGCGATGGCAGCGATGTCTCCGCCGAATGGTTGCGGGAATCGCAACATCATCCGAGCGTAGTGCTGTTGCCTGACCACGCAGATGGTTCAGGCGCGCGCTTCAGCGAAGGTGCCCTGGCACTGGCAGAAGAAGTGATTGCAAAGGCTGATGTCGTGCATCTGCACACGGTGTGGGACCGCGCGAATCTGCAATGTGGCGCGCTCGCCACCAGGCACAATGTGCGTTATGTCATCACTGCCCATGGCATGCTGGATGACTGGTCGATGGCGCAGCGGGCGCTCAAGAAGCGCCTGTATCACTTCATGTTTCTCCGCAGCTTCTTTCGCGAAGCCCACGCAGTCCATCTCACAGCCTCGCATGAGAAAACCCAGGCTGAACGCTGGTTTCCGAAGGAAAAGGGCGTGGTCATCCCGCTGATCTTCGACCTGGAACCCTACCGCGAGTTGCCAGGAAGTGGGCCAGCCCGCGCCGCGATTGCTGCCCTCAAGACGCCGGGTCCCAAGGTGCTGTTCCTCTCGCGCATTCATCCCAAGAAGAGTGTGGAAGTGCTCATCGACGCTATTGCGAAGGTGCGCTCCATGCCCGGCTGTTCCGAAACGCAACTCCTGATCGCAGGCACAGGCGACGCTGCATACGAAGCCCAACTGAAGGAGCAGGTCGAGCAGTTGGGTCTGCATGAACATGTCCATTTTCTTGGTCTGGTTGTTGGTGAGGAAAAGATTTCGCTGTTCGAAACCGCAGATGTGTTTGCCCTGCCAACCAGTCAGGAGAACTTCGGCTTTGTGCTGGTGGAAGCTCTTGCGACACAGACGCCGGTCGTGACAACCAAAGGCGTGGACATCTGGCCGGAACTGGAAGCAAGTGGCGGAGCGCTCATTGAAGATCGTTCAGCTGATGTGTTCGCGCGGGCAATTGGCGCTCTGTTGCTGGATTCACCGCGCCGGGAACGCATGGGTGAGGTAGGCAGGAAGTGGGTGTTCGAGTATCTGGAACCGTCGCACATCGTGAAGCAGTTCGAGGCCATGTACCAGATTGGGAGCGTGGGTGCATGACGCTGCCTGACTTTCTCATCATCGGGGCCATGAAAGCCGGGACGACATCGCTTTATCGCGACCTGCTCACCAATCCCGAAATCTTCATGCCACTCGAGAAGGAACCCGAGTCGCTGTTGAGTGATGAGGTTCTCAGCGGTCGTGGCAGGGCTGCGTATGAAAGTCTCTTTGCGCCATCGCAGCCGGAGCAGTGCTGCGGCGAAGCCTCAACCGGATACACCAAGCTGCCCGATCATGCGGGCGTTCCGCAGCGGGCGCTGCAGTTGCTCGGACCGGAGTTACGCGTGGTCTATCTTGTTCGCGACCCGGTCAAGCGGATTGTCAGCCATCATCATCACAGCGTGACGACGGGTGTATTTTCGATTGATGATGTGAACATTGCTGTGCGCGAATATCCCCAACTCCTGAACTGGTCGCGCTATGCCATGCAGGCGCAGACGTGGATTGATGTCTTCAGCCGCGCTCAGGTTCGTATCGTGCGCTTCGAGGAGTATGTCTCGCATCGGCGTGAGACTGTCGCGGAACTCAGCACATTCGTGGGAGTGACGCCACGCCCGGAACTGGTGGAAGTCGATCGCATCTTTAATCAGAGTGAAGGCAAACCAGTCCCGACGACGGGGTGGAAGCGCGTGCGCAACAGCCGACTGTATCGCTTTACGGTGCGCCCGCTGCTCAGTCAGGGTCTGCGCGACCGCGTTCGCACCATGGTGATGCCCAAAGCCCCTCCACCCAAAGGTGGCCCGAGCGACGACACAGTTGCATTCATTCGAGCGGAACTCGCAGACGACGCACGAGCGCTGGATGCGTTGATCGCGCAGCAATGAACCAATGAAAAGAAATGTGGCGTGCACATCATTGGTCATTCACGCACTGACGCGCTGGATGGGTTGGATCTGCTCGCTGCCTCGAGGTCGCGGACAACTCGAAGCAGGCGCGTGATCTCGCTGCGCTGCTCTGCGTAGCCACAGAGAAGTGTATCGATGATCTTCTGATCAGGCACGCGCGGTTGCGAAGACCATGCAGATCGCACCTCCGGGCTCGATTGAATCTCCGCAAGTGGACGGCCGCCGAAGTTTGCCTCCAGCTCCAACGCGCGCAACTGTCCATCAACCTCAGCTTCAATATGCACATACCACGCGTCCTCATGCAGATCCTGCGGCGCGCATGCTGAGGGCTGTGGCTGAATCACATCTGCAGCGATGGATCGGGCTGCTTCGGGCAGAAGGTCCGCATGAATCAGGGCATCAACGCCGAGTTGTGACTCAACAAAATCGCGCTCGAACACAAGGCAATGGTGTGCATGCTGCGCAGCCATGAGCTGACTGAGCCGATCAAGCGAGTAGATGCGCGCGTACATGCTTGTGGCTGCTGCGAGAAAGGGGAACTCGCGGGCTAGGCTCAGGCTCCATTCCCGCTGCTCGTACACGTTCCACCATGCAGGATCATCTGCGCTGCGTTCAGATTCGGGGAGATGCGCCAGCATGGATGCGTAGGAGTCGCGCGGATTGCGGGACAAATGAATGATGGTTGCATCGGGAAAACTGGCGCGCAACCAGGGCAGCCGCAACGCCACACGGTTGAACTGCAAGACTGGACGGTCGGGCGATGCCCGATCGATCAGTAACTCAATCCACGAACGGAGGTCCGGCCAATCATCATCTGCTTCGAGCACGAGCCGCGTGATGCCGAAAGCTGGATCGTGCAGGCGGTCGACGTCATCGAGGATGGCGCGGTAGGCAGTCCAGTAGTCCACTATGCCGCGATGGCTGGCCATGGGCCGCGTGTAACGGATGTTGACGGGCAGGCCGTCATGACAGGGTTCGTAATACGCGCAGCAGCCGGGCGTCTTTGCAAAAAGATTGAACAGCATGGTGCTGCCACAGCGGAAACGCCCGGTGATGAAGATGGGATCAGTCACTGTCATTGCAACTCACACTGCCAGAGATTCATGACGGATGACCGCGACGACTTTGCAGCGCTGCTCGGATTCATGGATTGGGTTTCATCCAGCCATACAGATTGCGCAGGCCCTTGCCGATGACGGGAATTCGTGTGACGCTGTCTTTGAGTTGCTTCCTGCGCGCATTGCGCTGCCTGGCCTGGAGCGTTGTATGTTGCGGTTGCTGCGCATCGAGGATGGCTGGCGGCACCTGGCCACGCTCAAGAGCATCAGCGCCAGTGAGATCGACCCAGTTCAGGGCAATCCCGACTTTGCGAGTGTCAGCGTTAACTCCATCGCGCTCAAAAGGCGACGTGGTGTCTGCAACAACAAAGCGCAGCTGCAAAAAGCGCTCGTCCGGGTCCAGCACCGCGTGCGCAATGCACGCCTGATAGATGCGAACGCTGCGCTCCTGGCTGATGATGTCCAATGACATCGGGACACCCTGCGCAAAGATCGCAAGGCTGTCGATGATTGCATCATCCAGCCAGTTGATGATCTTTACTGTGAGCAGCAGATCCCGCGCAGCACCATCACGCACCGGGGCTGCAATATCGAGTGTTGATTCGCGGTCCGGCCCCGACCAGCAAAAGGTTGTGCCATCGAGTGACGAGGCTTCACGTCGATGCCATCCGCGCCCGAAGAGCGGCTGATCCATATCAAAGTGCACACGGATTGCATCGGCATGAGTATCGCCTTGCGATTCGCGGCGCAACATGCGGGCCCGTCGATCAAGAAGCTCCGCAACATCCACCGATACTGCTTCTTCGTTGTGTGCGCGATAGCGGTCGAGATCCTGATGCATGGCTGCAACGCGCTCATTGAATATCTTCTCTGCATGGTCGTACAACGCAAGATCATGCTGATTGAGTTGAGCCAGGCGATCCTGCACCGCGCTGTCGAGTTCATCCTCATCTCGCTTGGGCGCGACCCGCAGTTTCTGAATCGCGCCTGCTGCGGGCCAGCCAAATGTGTAAGACAGCAATGCCATGGACTCGTCGAATCGTTCGACCAGGCCGAAGCAGGCGCACTTCATGAGCTGTTCGATCGCGCGTTCATACTTGAGCTTCGCAGGAATCGGTGCGCGATGTTCCTTCACCCACTGGTCGATTGCAGCCAGGGATTCACGTGCGTCGAAGATCGGACCGGAGTCTGGATCGTGTTCCAGGCTGAACGACAAATGTCGAACCTGCTTATTGGACACTTTCGAACGTGTCTCAGGATGTTCGATGAACTCCGCAAAGCTCATGTTGTTATCGCGCACCAGTTGATGGACGCGCGTGCCCGGCTCGCGCAGAATGAACTTGTAGGTCGAGAGTGCCAGAGGCAGGGGCTGCCTGAGCATTGTCATGGTGAGCGGCGGCTTGGGCAGAAATGTGTCCAACCCTTCGCCGCCAAAGTGGCCCCGGAAGAGTCGATATGCGGGGAGTGATTCCTGTGGCAGTTTGACAATCTCGCGCCACAACTGGGCTGGGCAGATCTCGCGTGCATGAAAGTGCATGTCGATCAGCGGGATGAGCGTGGTCCCCGCTGTCTTGGGAATGTGAATGAAGAACAGGCGATCGTCGGGCTTCAGCATGGAAGGTTGACTCACTTCAACACTCATTTGATAGAGCGCTCATGACGTAAGGACACGCTGATAGGCGCTCCTGAGGCGCTCTGCATAGTTGCGGGGGCTGAAGAACTCGACTCGTTGATAGCCGCGATCAATCAGCGTCTTGCGCAGGCGCGGCTCGTCACGCAGGCGCTCGATTGCGGTGCGGATGGTTGCAGGCTCGTGCGGATCGATGAGCAGGGCCGCATCGCCACACACCTCCGGAAGCGATGACGTGTTGGACGCAATCACAGGACAGCCGTGCGCCATTGCTTCCAGCGGTGGCAAGCCAAAGCCTTCGTAAAGCGATGGGAAGACAAGACAGAATGCGTTGGCGTACAGCGCGGGCAGATCCATCTCGGGGACATAGTCGAGCAGTTTGAAGCGCTTGCTCTGCTTCTTGCGGAAGAGATGTTCAGCCGGCTCGAGTTCATCTTCCCACAACCACCCTTTGCGTCCTGCGACGACGAGTGTGAGATCATCATCAAGCATGGCTGCGGCGCGAATGATGGCTGCCACGTTTTTCTTGGGCTCGATCGTCCCTACAAAAAGCAGGTATCGGCCAGGCTCGAGGCCATAGCGCTTCATGACGACGCGCTCGACGCCTTCATCAGCAACGTACGGCTTGAATGCGACAGACTGATAGGTGACTGCGATGCGCTGTGGATCAGTATTGAAGAACTTCACAATGTCGCGCTTGGTGCACTCTGAGACAGTCAGCACCATCTTGCTGCGCTCGATCGCATCCTTTGCAAGATTGAAGAAGGATTTTTTGTCGTCGAGCGTGGTGTAAGGCAAGCGCAGCGGGATGAGATCGTGAATGGTTGTGACCATGCGGGCGCCGCGCACTTCGATGGGTAGCAGCGTGGTGGCGTGCCAGATGTCGGGAGTTTTAGTGAGTTTGATGCGTGTGAAGCGGCCCACACGGCGATACATGACATTTGCAGAATCATAGATGCGGCTGATGTTGAACACCCGCCGCGGTCCTGGCACTGGGCGCAATGCGCGATCGGGCAGGACATGGCGCTCTGCGATCTCGACGGGCGCAACTGCTCCGAAGAGCGTTGCCAACCCGCGGTGAACGCTGCTGAGCGTGCGCGCAAGCCGCGAGCGATGTCGCACATGATCGTAAAACAACACTTCAGCCAACGCGCGGTCGCGGGTTCGGGCAACCTGGCGATCGCCCAGCAGCGAGATGTCTGCGTCCAAAGCGTGCAGCGCCTCCAGCAGCGTGATTCCGTACGTCTTGATGCCACTACCTTGATGAAGTCGAATGTTGTACGTATCGACAAGCACATGACGCCCAGCCAGACCAGGTGCAATTGACGCAGGATCGGATCTCTGCGCGGCTGATTCGTCGGTGTTGAGAGGGTGCGTGGTGATCATTGCGGCCCATCATCGTATGACAGCAGTTGCAGTGGATCAGCATCGCGACCCGAGATCATGATCGATACATCACCCGAGGGCATACCAGCGTGGAGTCGGTCTCTCAGAGTCGGCAGATAGCCCCGCTCGGTGTTTGTGTGCCCAGCCAGAATGACGCTGCACCCCTTCGCCACAGCTGCCAGCACGTCATGATGACGCATCTCTCCGGTGAGAAAGACCTCGCATCCGTCGGAAAGGGCTGCCTCAAGCATCGACCCGCCTGCCCCGGCGCACGTCCCCAGAGTCTGCACAGACTTCCCCTCTGCGATTGCCTGAGTGCTGGCGATCTGCAACTGCTGCACGCTCAGGCAGCGACAGACACGGACGGCGAGTTCTTCGAGTTGGATTGGTTGATCGAGCACGATCCGCCGACCTGCTCCTGAAGCCCGTTCCGGCTGCGCAACCAGGGGATAGATATCAAACGCAGGTTCTTCATATGGATGGAGTTGGCGGATGGTGGTGACTGCCAGCGGGAGTGATCGTGTTGAACAGACCATCTCCAGTCGCACTTCACGAGTTCGTTCGAGTCTGCCAACTGTTCCGATCACGGGCTTTGCCGCACCGGTGCCCATGAATGTTCCCTGTCCTTCGGTTGTGAATGAGCATTGTTCATAGTTGCCGATGTTTCCGGCTCCGATGGATGTCAGGCCGGATCGAAGCGTGTCAACAGCATCAGGCGGACAGAATATGACGATCTTGCACGCCTGGCTTGCGTGAAGATGTTGATGAGGCTGCAGCGCGCGAATGTCACCTTCACCCATGCCGCGCGCCAGCCAGTCGTTGATGCCGCCCTCTGCTGCATCGAGCGCGGTATGTGGCGAATAGATGGCGATGCCTGCCCGGGCTGCGCGGAGAAGAATGTGCTGCTGAGGATCGCGATCACTCAGGCTGCTGATGGGACGAAAGAGTGGCGGGTGATACGCAACGATGAAGTTGACAGATGCGTCGATCGCTTCCTCAAGAACATCACGGGTGAGATCGATCGTGAGGAGAATGCGCGTGGCTGGCCAGTCGCCCGCGCCGAGCAACAGCCCAACATTGTCCCATTCTTCAGCCAGCCTCAGCGGAGCGATGTCCTCGAGGAAGGCGACAAATTTTGCGACGGTTGATGAAGCGGGCATGAAAACAGGATAGATCAGACGTCAGGCTTGCGGTCAGGTGGTCGATTTGAGGCCATAACCCTAACATAGACAAAAATGAGTGATTCTCTCGTTTTGCGCTTGGAACAGGCATGATAAGCTATTACACTACTCACGGTGTGTCGGAACACGTTTAGACGGGGATTCACTGCCCGCAGCGCTGGCGGTGGTTGTTCGTCGCACCTTAGTCGGTCACTGCAAACACGCAGCGGTGAACCTCTTTTTCACGCCCACAGGAGAACTGAAAACATGTTTCACGGACGTACAGCCACACCGATGCTGACAGCAGCGGCGATCACGCTCTGTCTGAGCGGGGCAGCCGTCGCTCAGGATGTCATCGACAATGACGGTTTCCTGCCTTTCCCGGTCGAAGGTGAGCCCGGCTACGAATATGCTGGCGATCGCGTACTGATGCGCTTTGCAGAAAGCGTTCCGCACGCACAGCGGCTTGAGATCATTGCTTCTGTCGGCGGAACTGTCCTGCGCGAGTATCACCTCGTGCCAGGCCTGTTTTCGATCACAGCACCACTGGGTGTGCGCGAGACCATTCAAGTCCTCAGCGATCTCCCGATCGTTGACTATGTCGAGCCCGACTACATCACTCGACTCGCAGCCACTCCAAACGACACGTTCTTCTCGTCGCAGTACGGCTTGCACAATTTCGGCCAGAATATCAATGGTCAGAATGGCATTGCCGATGCAGACATCGATGCCCCTGAAGCCTGGGACGACGAGACTGGTGATGCATCGGTCGTCGTCGCCATTCTTGACACCGGCATTCTCTACACGCATCCCGATCTCAACGACAACATCTGGGCGAATCCCGGCGAAGTGATCAACGGCATCGATGATGATGGCAACGGATTTGTCGATGACATCCGCGGGTGGGACTTCCACTCAGGCGACAACAATCCAACCGATACCAGCGGCCATGGAACACACACCGCAGGGACCGTCGGCGCCGAAGGCAATAATGGCCAGGGCGTTGCAGGCGTCATGTGGGACTGCCAGCTCATGCCAGTCCGTATTCTCGGATCAAGTGGCGGCACCCTCAGCGCAGCCATTGCAGGAATCGAATACGCGACAGATATGGGTGTACCGATTTCCAACAACAGCTGGACCATCTTCGGCTTTTCCAATGCACTGGCGAATGCTTGCTTTAATGCCCGCAACGCTGGCCATCTCATGGTCTGCGCAGCTGGCAACAACGGGTCCAACAACGATTCCAGCCCGTTCTACCCCGCCAGCTTCGGCTATGACAACATCATCTCCGTCGCTGCCAGCGACAACCGTGACAACCGTCCCAGCTTCTCGAACTACGGACCTGTCACTGTCGACCTCGGAGCACCTGGCGTCGATGTGGCCAGCACATGGACAGGCAACAACTATGTCTACTCAAGTGGCACATCAATGGCCAGTCCCCATGTCGCAGGTGCAGCAGGCATTCTCAAATCTGCTCAGCCATCGCTCACCTATCTCCAGATCCGCAGCGCGATTCTCGACAACGTCCGTCCGGTTGCATCCCTGTCGGGTCTCACCGTCACAGGCGGCGTGCTCAATCTCAACGATGCACTCGATTCTCTGGGTGGATCGCAGTCATTCGATGCGCCACTGGTGAGCTTTAACATCACACGTGGTTCGCTCATCGCAGGGAACGTCAACTCAATCCAGCACTCCGACAATGCCTACCTGGCTGTCGACCCCGACCCGAGCAACAACCGCTGGGTGGCCCAGACCGTCGTGCGTGCTCGGAGTCCATTGACGACAATCTCGACCATGGATGTGAGTGTTGAGGGTCATATCACCAGCACCAACTCATTGGTCAACATATTCATCTTGAATCAAGCTAGCGGCCGGTGGATGTTCTTTGGTACCGATGCGTTCAACCTCACTGACAAGACGATTTCCATCACGAACATTCCCAACGCCAGCAGGTTCGTCAACAGCAGCAATGGGAACATCTTCATCCGAGTCTTCGTGAAGAAGTCCAACCTGGATTTCGATCTGTTCCTCGATGAGGTCGAAGTGACGGTCTATCAGTAAGCCGCGCGCAGACACACCGCCCCAACTCACAACCCCAAGCCCACGGACATCCTCCGTGGGCTTTTTTGCGCAAATGTCACAAAACTCAGGAAAAACTTGTCACACCTGAACGCGAGCTCCGCTCTCTCACCAACGCCAGCCAGGAGCCAGAGACACAGGACAGGAAACAGGACATGGTACCGAGAGGGCCATACAGCATCTGATGAGTGAACTTGGCCTGACGCCCCGTGCGGCCGACGTCGTCCAGCTGCTCTCGATGGGGACGCAGGAGCAGGAAGTCGCGCGACATCTGGGGCTGAGCGTCCATACGATCCACTGGCATGTCAAACGAATCTACGCCAAACTGGATGTGCACGACCGGGCCGAGCTTCTGCTGCGTGTTCTGCCAGTCATCAGTCGCGACGGCTCGCAACCCCCTGAACAGGGGGTTGACACTTCTGACGGTTCAGAGGATCATGAGCGTCTCGGTCTCAGATGACTCCACACTCTAGAGGGAGCCTTGATTATGGCACTTCGAACCGCAACTGTTGTATTGTCTGTCTGTCTGCTCGCTTCGAGCAACACTCTCGCGCAAACACCGCCACCACCCGGAAGCAACGGAACCGAGTCGCATCCCAACGGGTACGACGGTTGGGAGGGTTGGGAGGAAGGGAATCCTGCCAAACCCGACGGCGGTCCCGGCGGCAACGGTTGGACCTCGCCCGACAAGCTGACGAATGGCAACGGCGGGCGCGGCGGCCATGGCGCGGCAGCAAACACCCAGCAACTCGTTGGAATCGGTGATGGCGGTGCGGGCGGGAAGAGTGGCAACTTCGGCGGCGTCGGGGGAGCTGGTGGCAACGGTGCAGGCGGGCTCGTGCAATACGCCGAGGCATTGCGTCACGGCGGCCACGGCGGCAAGGGTGGCGACGGAGAAAGAGGGGGCGGCGCAGGCGGTGATGGTGGTCTGGGTGCGAATGATTCAAGCATCCTTCCTCTGGAGGCTGGTGGGGGACAGGGCGGATGCGGTGGGGATGGTGGAAACGCCACAAACATCGGACCCGCCTGGCAGCAGGGCGATCCCAATATCGATGGCAATGGCGGTCCGGGTGGCATGGGACGCCACGGTGGCTTCTCACTTGTCCTGTATGGCGGCTGGGGAGGATGTGGCGGCAGCGGTGGCAGCGGCGGCACTCATGGTGGCAATGGCGGCTTGGGGAACACCGGCGGAAACGGCGGTGCCGCAGGCTGCGACACATACAGCTATGGCGGCTTCGGTGGTCACGGCGGGGCGGGAGGCAACTCTCCATCCGCAAATGGTGCCTCGGGAGGCAATGGCGGGGATGGTGCCGATGGCATCGTCGGCGGTGATGGCGGCTTCGGCGGAAACAAGGGAACCGGCGCCACAGGCAATGGCCAATCGGGAAAGGGTGGTGCCGGTGCCATCAG
>JBPCKF010000023.1:0-31738 GCA_051004555.1 Phycisphaerales bacterium
GCGTTCGGCTACTTCGGCGATGCTTACGGCATCGAAGTGCGCGGCATTCAGGGCATTTCGACCGAGTCAGAGGCAGGTGTTCGTGATATCAACGATCTGATCGATCTTCTTATCTCTCGCAACGTGCAGGCTGTGTTTGTCGAGACCAGTGTTGCAGATCGGAATGTGAAGGCCCTGATTGAAGGAACTGCGTCGCGCGGGTACGCTCTGACGATTGGCGGCTCGCTTTTTTCCGATGCGATGGGCGCAGCGGGAACGTATGAAGGCACTTACATCGGCATGATCGATCATAATGCGACTGTCATCGTTCGCGCTCTCGGCGGCGAGGCTCCAGCCCTCGGCATGGAGGGAAGGCTCACGCCATGACCAGAATCAACATCGCTCACGCTCAGCAGCCTCATCCTTCCAGTGGGTCGGAACATTCGCCTACCGCTGCGTTATCGATACATGACATGACAGTTGCGTATCAGCGCAAGCCTGTTCTGTGGGATGTCGATCTGGATGTTGCTCCCGGAAGTCTTGTCGGGATCGTCGGCCCCAACGGCGCAGGAAAGACAACACTCATCAAAGCCTGCCTCGATCTGATTCCGCGCGCGTCGGGTGAAGTGCGAATGTTCGGCAAACAATATAAAGAGCAGCGTCACCTTGTGGGATACGTTCCTCAGCGAGAGAGTGTTGATTGGGATTTTCCTGTGAGCGCGCTGGATGTGGTGACGATGGGACGGTATGGTCGCATTGGATGGTGTCGGCCGATCCCCAAGGCGGATCGTGCTGCAGCACTCGAGTCGCTGGAACGCGTTGGTCTGGCGGACCTGGCACATCGGCAGATCAGCCGCCTCTCAGGTGGACAGCAGCAGCGGGTGTTTCTGGCTCGCGCTCTGGCTCAGGATGCGCAACTGTATTTTATGGATGAGCCTTTTGCAGCAGTTGATGCTGCGACCGAGCAGGCCATTGTCAAGATCCTGCGCGAGTTGCAATCGCGCGGCCGTACCGTCATGGTTGTGCATCACGACCTGCACACGGTGTCGGAATACTTCGACTACACGCTGCTGCTGAACATGCGCATTGTTGCATTTGGCCCGACGGCTGAAGTGTTCAGCGACGAGAATCTCAGGAAAACATATGGCGGCAAACTGACATTGCTCGAACGGGCAGCTCAGGCAATGAAAGATGCCCCGCGATAACGATAGAACTCACTGCTATGACGTTCGATGACCTTCTTCGCGTTCTTCTGCTGCAGGAATACAACACTCGTCTGGTTGTTGTGAGTACTGCAATACTGGGCGTGTCGAGTGGAATTGTTGGAACGTTTCTGTTGCTGCGGCGGCGCTCACTGATGGCGGATGCCCTGAGCCATGCAACACTCCCGGGCGTGGCGATTGCGTTTCTGCTTATGGTGGCAATGGGAGGCAGTGGCAAATGGATGCCGGGTCTTCTGATGGGCGCGCTGGTGTTCGGGCTGCTGGGTGCAACTACAGTCACCGCAATCGCGCGGCTGACGCGCCTCAAAGATGACGCGGCGATGGCGATTGTCCTGGGTTCAATGTTCGGCTTGGGCGTGGCGCTGCTGGGCGTGATCAGCGATGTCCCGGGCGCAAGCGCTGCAGGATTGCAGCACTTCATTGTCGGCCATGCTGCGTCCATGATTGCGCAGGATTCGTGGCTGATCGTGGGAGGAGCGGTGTGCGTGGCAACTGCAGTGGCATTGCTGTATAAGGAACTGCTGATCACAACGTTCGACCCGGAGTTTGCGCGGTCGCAGGGGTGGCCGGTTGCGACCATCGACTTTCTGCTCATTGCGATGGTGGCAGTGATGACGGTGATCGGCATGCAGGCTGTCGGACTTATTCTCATGGTTGCACTGTTCGTATTGCCGCCCACTGCAGCGAGGTTCTGGACAGACAATATGATCGCGATGCTGATCATTTCTGCCCTCATCGGCGGTGTCGGCGCGTGGTGCGGCGCTTCAGTCAGCGCTCTCATCCCCAACATGCCAGCTGGCGCGATTATCGTTCTTGCGTGCGCTGGCGTATTTATGATCAGCCTGCTTGCAGGGACCAGACGCGGCGTGATTCGCAGAGCGATCAGCGCGATCGCGTTGGCAGGACGCATCGCGCGTCAACATCTGCTGCGCGGGATGTATGAGCAGATCGAGTTGCAGGATCGCATCAATCAGGCGACGAACACTCCCGTGAAAATCGCAGCGCTCCTGCCCATACGATCCTGGTCGAGCGCGCAGCTGGGCAGACTTCTCGGGCGCGCCCAGCGGGCGGGGCTGCTTCAGCGGATTGACCGCGACACTGTCCAGTTTACAGAGGCTGGGATCGCTGCGGCGGCGCGCACCACTCGCAATCATCGATTGTGGGAGATGTACCTGATCACCCATGCCGATATTGCCCCCAGTCATGTTGATCGCGATGCTGATCAGATCGAGCACGTTCTTGATGCCAATCTGTTGCGGATTCTGGAAGCGTCGCTCGATCTGGATGACGACATGATTCAAAGTCCACATGCACTTGGGAACGATGCAGCATGACCTGGTCGCATCCTTATGACACGTGGATTCTTATCATTGCAGTGCTGTGCGCTGTGACGTGCGCGTTGCCCGGATGTTACCTTTTGTTGCGGCGTTCGAGCATGATGGGCGATGCCATCAGCCATGCTGTGCTTCCGGGTCTGGCAGGGGGGTTTCTGCTCACTGCGATGTTACAGTCGAATGCATGGCTGGCTGAAACATTTCCCGCGCTCAGCGCGCGGTTTGCAGGCGTTGACCCGCGTCATCCACTCATCATGCTGGGTGGAGCGGCTGTTGTTGGAGTGTTCACCGCACTTGCAAGTGAATGGCTCAGCCGTGTTGGCCGGGTCGAACGCAGCGCTGCGATGGGTGTTGTGTTCTCGATCATGTTTGCTCTGGGGCTTATTCTTATTCGCCTTGCTGCAGATCACGTTGATCTTGATGCATCGTGCGTGTTGTATGGAGCAATCGAACTGGCGCCCAGTGACACCTGGCAGGTGGCAGGGGTCATGTTGCCCCGGGCGGTGATTGTCTTGGGCGCTTCTCTGCTGCTGAACCTGCTGTTCGTGGTGATCTTCTATAAGGAACTGCTCATCAGTTCCTTTGACCCGGGCTTGGCAACAGCGCAAGGGATCAGCGCCAAACTGATGAACAGCTTGCTCATGGTGGTTGTCGCGGTGACATCCGTTGCAGCGTTTGAGACAGTTGGCAGCATTCTCGTGATTGCGATGCTGGTCGTGCCCGGCGCTGCTGCGCATCTGCTCACCGATCGCCTGCGCGTGATGCTGCTTCTGGCAGCGGTGCTTGCAGCGGTGATGGCTGGTCTTGGGCACATCAGCGCGATTGTTGTTCCCAGCTGGTTCGGATTTCGAGAGACTGTCGTGGCTGGCGCGATTGCGACTGCGGCTGGCTTCGTATTCGTGGCTGTCATGTTCCTCGCGCCCCAGCATGGACTGATCAGTCGCGCCCTGCGCTCCGCCCGTCATCGCGCGATCGTGCTTGAAGACGATCTGCTTGGCCTTCTCTATCGACAGGTTGAACATGGCGTCAGTCACGTCGAGCGGGCAGCGCTCATCAATCGCGCTGCTGATGCGCTTGCAACATCACCCCGCACGATTGTCCGGCGTCTGCGCAGCATGAACAGACAGGGATTGATTGCGATCGACAGCACTGCCGATACGCACGCGCTGGTGACATTGACGCAAAGCGGCCTGGCCCGCAGTCGCGATCTGGTGCGTTCACATCGGTTGTGGGAATCGTATCTCGTCGATCAACTCGGCCTGCGCGATGATCACGTTCATCGCACAGCCATGGACCTTGAACATGTCACCGACGCTGCCATGCAGTCGGACCTCGCGAAGAAAGTGCTCGATCCGCAGCGGGATCCGCATGGCCGCACGATCCCTGACAATCTCTGATAGAATCACCGCACCGATATGAAACAGTACCTCGAACTCATGCAGCATGTGCTGGACCACGGCGTCGATCACGACGATCGCACTGGCACTGGGACGCGAAGCATCTTCGGCTGGCAGATGCGCTTCGACCTTTCAGTCGGCTTTCCACTGCTCACAACCAAGAAGCTGCACATTCGTTCGATTATTTATGAACTGTTGTGGTTCCTGCGCGGCGACACGAATATCGCCTGGCTGAATGAAAACGGCGTCAGTATCTGGGACGAGTGGGCAGACCCCGCCACGGGCGATCTCGGGCCCGTGTATGGCCATCAATGGCGCAGCTGGCCCGGACCGAACGGAACATCTGTCGATCAGCTCGCAGGACTCGTCGAGCAGATCCGGACTAATCCCGACTCGCGGCGACTGATCGTGAGTGCCTGGAATGTCGCGGATATTGCAAGGATGAAACTGCCACCCTGTCATTGTCTGTTCCAGTTTCATGTGGCTGATGGTCGGTTGTCATGTCAGCTTTATCAACGGAGCGCAGACATTTTTCTGGGTGTGCCCTTTAATATTGCGTCATATGCATTGCTGACCATGATGATGGCCCAGGTGACAGGATATCAGCCGGGCGAGTTTATTCACACCTTTGGCGATGCCCATCTGTATTCGAATCATTTCGAGCAGGCGCGTCTGCAACTTGCGCGGACGCCGGGGACGTTGCCCACAATGCGGCTGAATCCCGCTGTGACATCGCTGTTTGATTTTCAGTACGGCGATTTCGAGTTGCTCGACTACCACGCGCAACCGCACATTCGCGCTCCCGTGGCAGTGTGATGCTCGCCTGTCTCGTGCTGGTCGGCCTCTCAGCCCCCGATCATAACAGTTGGGTAGCCAACAGAAATCGAGCCGCCGTGTACGGTCATGTCGCCCACCCGGGCTGCAGGCATGAAGTCCATCATCACAGTCACGGATCCCTTTGCGATCACGTCTGGTGGACCGACACAGATACACTGATCTCCCACGCGGGCCGCTGGAAGGAAACCAATGAACACTGTGGCCGACCCCTTTGAGATCGGGCCACCCACATGCGGAATCGGTGGCGTGCCTGGCGTTTGCATTGGACAGGTATGCATATCTGATACGCGGGCAGCGGGCGGCATGTCAGTTTCCTCCTCCATCATCATCGTCGATTGTGAACCCATCAATCTGGTCTCCCATTTGATCAGGCACCTCAGGGATGAAGTCATCAGTTGCGCCAGCCTTGCGTTCGACCGGATCGGGCTGATCGGCAGGTTCGAGTCGGGCGCATCCGATGGAATCTCCATCAATGAACCGCACATGCACCCAGGGTTCAAGCGCCTGATCGCCCGCTGTCATCAGGCCGGGAAACTGCGCCGCAACAATCGCGCGCCCAGCTGCTTCTGCAAGCGGAACAATCGTCCGTCTGATGGTGCTGAAATAATACAGCTGGTTCGATGCATCCGCGAGAATCAGCGCCAGTTGATAGCGATGCGTTACCACCGAACTTAGAACACGCGGTTGTTTGATGTTCGCGAGCGGGACGCGCATCTCGACAGTGCGGGTATTATTTGTCACATTGACGCGGCTACACAGCAGTTGATCACCCGCCGTCGCCAATCGCCAGAACATAAGTTTGGGACCGGTCGGCTCGGGCATGTCGTTGCGTTGCTCAGGCTCGAGTTGTTCTTCGAACATCGGCTGTTCGCCGAACTGTGCATCAAGGTCGAGATATGCTTCGATCCAGGTGATCGAATCGTCGGTGGTGTCGACTGAACGAGTGACATATCCGGCCTCGGGCTCTGCAAGTTGCAGGCGGGCCTGCTTCACTTCTCTGCCGCGCGGAGCTGCCCAGAAGAGATTGAAACGGGCATCGTATTCAAAGAAAGGATGCATCGCATCCACCGGGCCACCCAGATCGACTGGAAACTCGGTCGCAGCGCCCGCAGGCGTGATGCGCAACAGGGTCAAACGATTGGCACGGGCATCAAGCAGTGGCGCCCAAACGGCTCCATCTGGGGTGACAATTGAAGATGCGAGGAGATCGCCAGTCGCTTTGGATTTGACTGGAATCGGCTGGGCCGGACCACCCGGGCCGCGCTGCCTGCTGCAGATGAAGATGCTCCCGCGGCGGTCCTGCCACAGTAGTGGCGCAATCTGCGAGTTGGCATTGGTGATGACTGAGGCATGGACGGCTGCGGGTTCCGCGAGTTGCGCGATACGTAGTCCGCCACGCGAGTTGCGCGGCAGAAGGTGACTCTGCTGCTGCGCGAATGCAAGAATGCCGCTCGGGTCGCGATGCAGCCACGCTGAAACCGCGGGAGCATTCCACATCACCTGCCCTCGCCGCGTCGTTGCGAAGTACATTGGCGCTGCGGGTTGAATCGTGAGTTGCACCGGCTGCGAGACCGACTCAAAGAACTGGCCGATGTAGTTTGCAACGATGCTGTAGGTTCCCGGCCGAAGTTCGCCCAGCCATACAAGAATGTCGCCGGTGGTTGACATTCGCTGGCGCGGTGGCAGGTCAATGGTCTGCGGCGTTTCCGGGCCATGTTGATGGACACCATCACGATGATCTGCAGCGAGGGGCGATCCAGTGATGTCGCCACCTTCATGGGTTGCGGTCAGCGTGAGAACGCCATGAGCGGGATGCAATGTTGGAAGGTCTGCCACGACGCCACCGGCTGTGTTCTCGACGTGAATCTCGAAGAACACACTCTCACCACGAATGCAGGTGTTGCGTTCGAGTTTGAGTGTAGTTGTGAGTGGTGACATGCAGTGTATTCCAGATTGTACGCGTCGATTCAGAATGTTACGTCACTTGAAAGTTGGCCGCAGTGGAAACGCTATCGAGTGTGAAAGTCACGGTGACTGCGCCGACGCGGGTGCCAGTGATACGAACGCGGTTGTGCGGGCGACCGTTGCCACCGCCGATCGGAGTGATGGTGACACGGCCGGCCCCAGCCTGCGTCCAGAGTGAACCAGGATTGTCAGCCGAGCCGGACATATTGACGCGTCCCTGGTTGGCGTTGCCTCCGCGATCAGTGAAAGCACGTTGCGGTCCAACAGCCATCAAAGCCATCTGATTGCCATTGGGGAGATTTGGAATCGTCTCATTGAGTTGCGGGAGACCAGCTGCTGCACCGGCAGCTGCGCCCGCAGCACCCGTAGTGACAACAACGATGCGGGCGGGTGAAAGCCCAGCCATCGATTCGTCGCCGAAGCGGTTGCGCCTAGCAATTTCAACGCGATCGAACATGCGGGCTGTCAGCGCGCACATGGCGCATGGTTCAGCTGTGAGGGGGCGAGTGTACGACATCAGGCATGCGTGTGCATCAACCTGATCATGATCATAAATATTATTATTGCGCCGTCCATCAGTCAGTTCGATGACTGCCGCATTTCCTGCTGCATCGGTATAGTTTACATCAGTTCGCTGTGTATGACTGTGTCTGAAATATAATGCGTGGCCGAGTTCATGCGAAAATGTGGTTGTCGTCAGGGCCGAGGAACCCTGCCTTCCGAACCAATAAATGCGATCACCAATGTACGCACCGACCGCTGGATATGGATTGGGATTTGGCATGCGCAGCAACACCACGAAGTGCCCAGGCAGATTGTTCTGATTGGTATCATCGAGTGGAACCGGGTTGATGGCAGGCACCAGTTGGCCGCAGGCATGGCGGATGCAGCGTCTGGACACTGCGCTGATGTCACCCCAAGTTGACGCATTTGGATTGGCTGCGGTTGGAAGCAGGAATGCGGGAATGAACGATGCTGCATATGCAGCCGCATTGAAATTGGCTGCATTATTAAACTGCGCGTTGGTTCCCGCAGGATCGAAGTGGGCGCGCAGCTCAGTTCGCCACGCTGCTGCTGTGAGCGTGAAAAAGTTGGCAGCAGGAGGCGGCACGATTTCGACGAACGTTTTTTGATACATTGCCTGAGTGCTGGCCCAGGTGATATCAGCGTTGGTTGTGCCATTTGCAAGAATCACCAGCCGCATGTCAACCTTTTTCCAAGTGACAAACCTGCCGGTCGTGTACGAAAGCGGCTTGGGCACGTCGAGATGAACCTCATCGGTCATGCGTACGGGAGCGCCGTTTTCCTGCAGATCGCGCACATCAGTATTGCCCTGCACCAGATGAATCAGGAAGCGGTAGTTGTCACCTGCCACGACGCCAGGCAGAAACGCGAAGTCGCTGACGCCGACCTGTCTGCCATTTCCGTCATCGCGCGCGACAATCGTGAACGCAGCCCGCTGGTGTGAAAATGCCGGTGCGGATGCGAGCGAGCCAAACGAAACAGTATCAACACCAGCGGGAGCCACATCCAGCACCGGCGGCGAGGCGTAGGGGACATCCCGCAACACATCTCGAGCACGCACGCCGGGATCACTTGCGCTGGCAGGCCTTATCCCATCGAATACAGTCGATGCATTGTCATCGCCAACTGTGGGATTGGCATCGGTGCGATTGAACTTGTTGAAAAAGGCTTCGAGAAAACTACGTCGCTGTCCATCGTTCTGCGCGACCTCTTCGGTTGGATCCTTCACTTCAACAACAGCCTTGAAAGACTTGTCGAAATCCACCTGTGTATTTCCAACGAACTTTCGCACAACAACACGCAGCGGCACAACCGGGGCAACATCACGCAGCCAGTTTCGGTTGGTGTAGCTGTCGGACTTTGAATTGGTGTCTCCATCCGGTCGGCCCAGAAATCCGATATCTGCATTCCGCAATGCGTGATTGTCCGTGACGACAATGCGGAAGACATCATCATTGGCGGGATTCTGTGAATCGCCACCTTCGGAATGCGGGGTTGCAGCTGCGATGTCTGCTGCGTTTGTGGTTGAGCCGACGATGACGCTGGGGATCTGACGCGGAAACGTCGTCATCGGGACGTTGCCTTCGTGCAACTCATAAAAGCAGCGGTAGCGGGCATTGTGCGTCACGCGATTGTGGCCAAGATAATGCAGCGAGAGTTGGTAGGTCACCGGCTGCAACTGGACAACAGTGGTCGCGCCAGCCGGGCCGGGCTGTTGATTGGTACCAGGATTTGCAGGTGCATCAGCCATGTTGCATACTCATTACTTCGTTACGCTTTCACCGGATCTTAACTGGGCGCCTCCTCACTTGGATCAACTCGCAGGAACGTCCATTCAGGATCGTGGCGATCGGGCAGTTGAATCTTGTACATGCCCGGATCAGCATCGCGCAGGCACACATATCCCTTGCCATCAGTTTTCTTTTCTTCGGTACTGCCATCGGGCTTGTGCACGATACACCGTTCTTCGGTGACAGCTTCTTCAGCTGCATCAAGCACAAGGAACGCCACCCAGGTTTTTTCGTCTTCGGGCGGCGGCGATTCGCCATTGGGGTCGGGCGGACCGTCGGATGGATCGATGTGATCGAGTTCGCCGGGATCTGCGGTTGTCGCGGCCTTGGCTTCTTCGGGAGGATCGATGGTCACGCTGGGCGCTGTTCCCGCAGCGCCGCCACTATTAATATTGACCATCGGACCCTTGATATCGATTCCCGCAGGACCAACGGTGATAAACGAGCCGCCAACTTTGAGGCAGACTTGCGTGAGTCCTTCGAGCACAATGGTGTTCGCCGTCAATCCGATGTCGCCAGCATCAATTAAACGGTTTCCGCCAGTGGTTTCACCAAAGTTCCCAGCAATGGTGAGATGATAATTTTCTGCGATCTCTTCGTAACGGTTCTTGCCGACCATGAGATGCTGATCTTCTTCGATGTGTCGAAAATGATGCTTGCCGACACGCTCGTGCAGCTCCCAGCAAACGGTTTGATAGGAACTGCCACGCACGCGAAGATCGTGACGGCGCTGGGCATGAAGGAAGAGTTGCTCCTTGCCTTTCTTATCCTCGAAGCGAATCTCGTTGAAGCCGTCGCCACCCTTGCTGGAGAGCGACTTGCGTGTTGACATTGTCGCATTCTTAGGCAGCTCGTATGGCGGAGGGGCGTCGCCATTGTACACACGGCCTGTAATAATCGGGCGATCGGGATCACCATCGAGAAACTCGACAATCACTTCCTGCCCGATGCGCGGCAGCATGATTGATCCCCATTTTCGCCCAGCCCACTCCTGTGAGACGCGTACCCAGCAGGACGAGTTCTCATCAGTCGGCCCGTGGCGATCCCAGTGAAACTTCACTTTCACACGACCGTGTTCATCCGTCCAGATTTCCTCACCCTGCTTGCCCACAACGATTGCTGTTTGCGGACCATTGATTGATGGACGCGGTGCACGTCTTTCTGCGCGAAACGGCTGAGTTGCATCAATGCAGACAAAGGAACAATGAAACATGGCTCCCTCTTCGGAAGTGCCACCTTCGAAATCGGAAACGTTGAGCTCATATGTTGCTGCTGTAATAAGATACGGGCCAACGTCATCGCGCCCCGGAAATCCTGTGGGATCAAGCGGATCGAGTTTAAAGGTATACCCGGCTTTCATCTGCAACGCGCCGCCCTGACCGCGAAAGACCGCAAACCCTGCGCCGAATGCTTCCTGGCGAATGCGCGCCTTGCGCTCGCCATCGCTGACATCAACAAACTCGCCGGGATGCTCGAATATCTCATATTCAGCCAGGGCATGATCCTGCGGATGCTCGGAGGACGTGAGCAGGTTCTTGCGCGGCTCCTTGAAATCGAAATCATTATGTGCAAATGCGCCGGGTTGAATCTCGCGTTCGACGCGCCAATCCCAGATTACGCCTTCGGTGGATTCGCCTGTGCGGCTGAAGGGAATCGCATCGGGTGCGTCGACAGGGTCATGAGCATCTGCTGAATCGACAAGGATCAGATCATGTCTGCCGTCGCGCTGCTCGAAGAAATAATAGATACCTTCCTCTTCCATCAGGCGGCTGACGAAGTTGAAGTCGGTTTCGTTGTATTGAACGACATATTCGCGGGCGGGGTATTCGCCACTGAGACGGTTTTGAAAGTCGGTGAAGCCACGTCCGCGAAAGACCTCATCAATGATTTCAGGAATTGTCTTTTCCTGAAATATACGACAGGTTGAGGTGCGCGTGAGAATCCACAGCCAGGGGACGATTGTCATCTGATAGCGGGCGAAGCGTCCCGCCGTCATGGTCTGCGTGAAGGCAGCGCAATACCCATTGAAAAAGCGTTCACGGCCAGCGGCTTCCATGCGTAGGGTCACATTCTGACCGATGATTGCAGAATAATCAATCTTCTGCGAATCGCTCAGGAGTTCACAGGAAATTTCGAACGGCACGCCCATGCCTTCGTGAATCGAAGCGCTGCGAAGAAGCAGGGCATCTTCGCCAAGAGGCGTATCGAGTGAAATCCAACGATGTTCCTGTGAAGCTGGCACTGGTGACTCCTGTTCAACTACTGCGCGCTGCGAGCGCGATGCCCACGGACGGTTGTGCTCCAGCGATCATGATCCGCCCAGAAAAAGGGATCCTGATACCGTTTGAGGGTTGAGGCTACCCACCACGGAGGTGGTTCAGTTGCAACGAATCCAAAGTAATATCCCAGCGGATGCACTGCCAACTTCTTCTTAATGGCTTTGATTCGCCGCGTGCGCCGCCCGGTTGCCTTTTCATTGCCACCCACAACATCCTCTTCTTCGTCAGCAGTGTCAGCAGCGCCGGGCGCTGCCATGGCACCCGTTCCGAATATCTCGATTCTGCTTTCATCGACGGAAATGACAGTATCGGAATGGAAGATTGCAAGATCAAGCCCGCGACTGCGAAGTTCAATGATCTCTTCATCTTCAAAGCGTACACGTTCCACGGAGTTGCCCTTCACCGCTTCCTTTTCCACTTTAAGATAGAACATGGTCGCGCCGCGCTGCAGTTGTTCAGAAAATGGCTTGGTATCGACAAGTCGGGTTAATGCATTCTGATCCGCATACCACTGTGCCAAGGCAGCATTGCCGCCCTTAGCATCGAGGTGCCCGCGTGCATAGAGGAGTATCTGCGAGAGCTGATCGCAGACGAGGTATGGGGGAATCCACCCATATTCCCGCACGATATCACGCCAGCGCGTTGCGCCCGGGTTCATCGCCCATTTCTGCATGCGCTTGGGAAGATTCTCCAGCCATTGTTCATTGTCACCCCACAGCGGGAACGTCCCGTGCGCGCCGACACCCTTGCGATAGGGAATGCCCGTGAGCACAGCATCAGCAAACTGCAGCCAGAGGGGATCGTCCTTACGAATCGTCTTCACAAAGCGGCGCGGATCGTATGCGGTCCTGCATTCAACTTCTGCAGGCTTGTTGCGCCGAACTCTGAGATAGCATTTATTCGTTGTCATGTCAGGGTGATATCACGTAAATGAATATGTCAGTTCGCCGTCCTCGATACCCACTCGAATGCGCTCGATGGTCTTGCCATCCATCATGCGGGTGAGAAACTCGCGACTGATATTTGGAAGAATGGTGTTTGTAAGAATGGCATCAATCATTCGGCCGCCACTTTCAAGTTCGGTGCAACGGCTGACGATAAGCTTGACGACGTCATCGTCATATTCAAAGGGAACTTCATGGGCCCGCGCCACCTGTTTGCGGACGCGCTCAAGCTGGAGGCGGGCGATGTTGGAGATCATCTCATCAGAGAGCGGGTAGTATGGGAGCACGATGAGTCGACCGAGCAGGGCTGCAGGGAACACCTTCAGAAGC
The DNA here is from genome assembly GCA_051004555.1 of Phycisphaerales bacterium. Classification (GTDB taxonomy): domain Bacteria; phylum Planctomycetota; class Phycisphaerae; order Phycisphaerales; family SM1A02; genus JBPCKF01. The sequence continues at coordinate 12,604 of JBPCKF010000023.1, forward strand.
GGTTCGCGCAGGGCCTTGGCGATTCCATCCGGACTGGGCATGAGTTCCGGATCCTTGCACATATTCATGATCAGGTCGCTGCCGACGTTGGAAGTCAACAGAATGAGCGTGTTCTTGAAGTTGATGAGGCGGCCTTCGCCATCTTCCATCACGCCTTTGTCGAAGACCTGAAAGAATATCTCATGCACATCGGAATGCGCCTTTTCGACTTCATCAAGAAGGACCACGCTGTATGGCCGTCGCCGCACCGCCTCGGTGAGGATTCCGCCTTCGCCGTAGCCGACATAGCCGGGCGGGGCACCCTTGAGCGTGGAAACGGTGTGGGCTTCCTGAAACTCGCTCATGTTAATCGTGATGATGTTCTGTTCGCCGCCGTAGAGTGACTCAGCCAGCGCCAGGGCTGTCTCGGTCTTTCCAACACCCGACGGTCCGCACAGCATAAATACGCCGATGGGTTTATTGGGATTGTCAAGGCCGGCCCGTGAGGTTTGAATACGCTGCGCAATCTTGTCGAGTGCGTGGGATTGCCCAACAACGCGACGGTTGAGCGTGTCGCTGAGAGTGAGAACATTTTCGATCTCGTTTTTCACCATTCGACCGACGGGGATGCCGGTCCAGTCAGCCACGACCGAAGCAATCGCTTGCGCGTCGACTGTGGAGGCGATCAGCGGCGTTTCACCCTGGAGGTCTGCCAGTTGCTGCTGCGAAGTGCGCAGACCGTCGAGCAGGCCAGCCCGATCAGCGTCCGAAAGCGTACTCTGAGAAGCAGTCGCAGCGGTCGCACCAGCATCATCGGCTGCTTGTTCAAGTTCCGTTCCTGTTCCTTCCACTGGCGCAGTTGATCCGCGCAGTTGCGCTCGCACCGCAAGGATTTCATCAACGAGTTGCTTTTCCTGCTGCCAGCGTTCTTCGAGCGTTGTGAGGCGTTCACGCTCCTGCGCGAGCGATGTGTTTGCGCGGTCGCTGCGGTCGCCGATGTTCACGCCAACTCGTTCTTCGCGTCCGATGATTTCGAGTTCAGTTTCGAGTGATGCGATGCGGCGTCTGCAATCTTCAACCTCAGCAGGCACGCCCTGTTGACTGATTGCAACGCGAGCGCAAGCCGTATCGAGCAGGCTCACAGCCTTGTCGGGCAATTGCCGGGCCGGGATGTACCTGTGTGATAACGAAACGGCAGATTCGAGCGCCTCATCAAGCAGCTGCACACGATGATGCTGTTCCATCACCGATGCCATGTTGCGCATCATGAGCACAGCCTTCTCTTCACTCGGCTCAGAAACCTGAATCACCTGGAAGCGGCGGGTGAGGGCGGGATCTTTCTCGAAGTATTTCTTGTACTCAGCCCAGGTTGTTGCTGCGATGGTTCGCAACGTGCCTCGCGCCAGTGCAGGCTTGAGAAGATTGGCAGCATCGCCCTGCCCAGCAGCTCCACCTGCTCCGATGAGTGTGTGCGCTTCATCAATAAACAGAATGATCGGCGTGGGGGACGATTGCACTTCCTCAATCACCTGCTTCAGTCGATTTTCAAACTCACCCTTCATACTTGCACCAGCCTGCAGCAATCCCATATCAAGCGTGCGCAGCGCCACATCTTTGAGGGGCGGCGGCACATCGCCATTTGCAATACGCACCGCAAAGCCTTCGACAACTGCGGTCTTGCCAACGCCCGCTTCGCCAGTGAGGATGGGATTGTTCTGTCGCCGTCGCATGAGGATGTCGACGATCTGACGGATCTCCTCATCGCGGCCGACGATGGGATCGATCTGCCCCTGCCTTGCACGTTCGGTGAGGTCGACTGAGTATTTGTTGAGGGCTTCCTGCTTGCCCATGGCTGCGGGCGCAATGGTGTCGCCGCTTGCGGATGTGGTTGCAGGTCCGCCTGCTGCAGAGCCATCAGTCGGGCCCAAGGTTGCTTCTTCGGACTTTGCGGTGATGCGATGAAACCCGCTGGTGAGTTCATCAAGATTGATCTGCGAAAACTGCGGCGAGATGGCCAGCAGAACATTCCGCAAGCCGGGAGTCATCAGAATGCCAATCAGCACATGTCCGGTGCGAACGACATATTCACCAAAGAGAAGGCTTGCGTACATCCAGCCTTCCTTGACGCCCTGCTCGAAGTGTGGCGAAAAGTCAGAGATGGAAGTCGCGCCGCGCGGCAGCTTGTCCAGAGCAGCAGTGAGATCAGCTGCCAGCCGGGCCGGATCAATGCCAGCCTGCTTGATGATTGCGTGAAGATCGGTGTTCTGCAGTTGCAACACCTGATGAATCCAATGCAGCAGTTCAACATACGGATTCCCGCGCATCTTGCAGAAGATCGTGGCGCTCTCGGCAGATTGATAGCCGACGCGGTTGAGTTTGCCGAAGAGTGAAGTGCGGGAGATTTCAGCCATTTGTATTACTCATGTCACTGCACATTTCATGCCACATGTGTTTGAAGAACAAGATCATCTGCATCGTTCTGGAACGGTCGGGTTTTGAGCCAGGTTGTCCAGCCCAGTCTTCCTGCGTTACCGAGTTGTGTCTGTGGAACTTCCTCACGACGAAGGACGAGTTGCAACTCCCAGCGCAACCATTCGCCGCTGTAGGTACGCACCCAGTCGCGCAGTCTGCGGCTGCTTGGCCCGATGGGAAGGAATCGCCCATAATCTGCAAGTGAAAGCGGTCCCATGACAATGCGGAACGTCTGCATGCAGTCGAGGAAGCGTCTGCCCACGATGGCCGTCGAGCCGAGTGTCACAGATGCTGGCGTGCTCCCGATGCGGCAGTGATCGCGGCCGGGCAGGCGAATCCACCTGAGCATGTACTGGGCAATGCGGACCGGCACTTGAAAGAAGTCTGCGAGAATGGCTTCCAACCCCTCGGGGTTTCTGGCCTGGGGTCCCAGCCTTCCGGTAAAGTGCAGGCGCGCATCATCCTGCAGCGCATCGCGATTTCGGAAGGCGCTGCTGCCGATGCCGATGAGGCTGCCGATGTACGTACTGAAGCGATCATCTTCACGACGGTCGTAGGAAACCGTGGGGTGGCTCTCAGCCCAGGCCCGGTAGAAGAGCGACATCATGCGATGATGAAACAGATCGAGAAAGCCGGCGATGGTGGAATCGTGCTCGTGTAATTGGCGATCGCGCACGAACTCGGTAAAGTGCAGCGGCATGGGGCCGTTGGGTCCGAGCAGACCAAAGAAATACACCAGCAACTTTGATGGCAAAGGCTCCTGATCAGAGTCGCCGCCATCTGCAACGTGGTCGATAAATTGTGAGAGTGTCGCAGGGGCGAAGGCCAGTGAGGGGGTTTGCCCCAATCGAATGGCCTCTGCGCGTGGCCGCCGCGCCTTGCCGAGACGGGGCAGGTTGGCGTGTTGACACTCCAGCCGCCGCAGGGCTGCGAAGAAGTCAAAGTTGTATGGCTGGGCTGCCAGCTGCGCGTTCAGAGATTGCGGAGCTGACCCGTCCGGGCTGGCCATTGGGCGACCTTTCCGCGCTGCGCGCTGTGAATGGAAGTTGTTGTGAACACGTTCATCGTCACGTAGCGCGCGAAAAATCGATCAAGCACTGCGCCCAGCACGAAGATTCCAAAGCCCTCGAAGGCGGTTTCATCAAATGTGACGTTGACCGCAAGCCCGCGGGCAAAGGCTGCTGGGCCGGTTGCTGTGATGCGCTGCGTCGCTGGCGAAGAATGCACGGCTCGAACACCATCGATCTGTTTGCGGATTTCCGGCCGACTGGGATCAGCATACAGCACCAGCACATCGCGCAGGGCTGAGGCTGCGTCGCCACCTTCGGTATCGGTGAGTGAAAGATAGTTGGGCGTCATATGCGAGATCAGCCGCCACGCCACTTCGCCTGAGTCTGCGTGTGATGGCAGCGGGGCGGTGAGCGAGCCCAGCACGCGAATGCTTGCGACAGGATCGCCTGACTCCAGCGTGAAATCGCTTGCACCTTTTCCCACAGCAAGCAGTACCGGCAGATCGCGATTGGTACACAGCGCCCGCAAACCAAGTTGACGCAACTCCGCTGAGTAGGGCGCATCGGCTGAATCAACCAGTGAAATGTACAGTTCACTGCCGGGGTAACTGCTGCGCCTTCTGCCACGCTGCTCATTCTGATTCAACGTTCGCGGCATGCGGCGGGCAGCATAATAACAGGCTGCTGCAGCGCTCGGACTGGTATCGCGAGCGCGATAGAACGACTCGAACAATTGCTCTTCGCCATTGCTTCGCGAACCGTACCCGTGGACACTCAACAGTGAATGCACCTCGAAATCCAGTGGTGCGGTTCGATCCGAAATGACATGAAACTCCGAGAAGCGGTCAGTGACATGGATGCGATCCAGCCGCTTCTCAAAGAGATTGACAACGGGCGTGCAGAACAGCGCAAAGTCAGTTGCGGAAACGGTGTTCTCCAGTTCGGGATTGACAGCGTTGAAGATGCATGTGATGTCGAGTTCCGAGCCTTCAACCTGCTCGGCGCCTGCATTGAGTCCGCGCAGTGCAACGAACATGAAGCGTGTGGGAAACGCAAAGTATTCCTGCAGCAGGCGGTACCCCTGAAACGAGCGGGGCCCGTAGGGAAGCAGCGCCTCGTCAGGAGTGAAACCCACTTGCTCGATGCCATCTTTCCCGATGTGGTGTTGTATCTGTGGCGGCCTGGCTGCAGAATGCACCACCACATCAAGCAGCTGCGCAAAGAGCTGCTCGTACAACATGACCGCTTCACCGAGCGGTCGGCGAAGATGAATGGTCAGCGAATCCAGAGGAAGGGCAGCGATTGGCGAGCGATCGGTGGTCCGCAATCGCAATCGCAATGCTGCACGGGCACCCCTTGGGAGTTGCAGGCCAAGCGACGCAAGATCGCGCGTGTGATACGCAGCCTCAACAATCTCCAGCGGCCAGAGTTGCACATCGTGCGCCGTGGTGAACGTGCAGCGCGTTCGCGAGCCTTGCGGCGGCTGAGAGCGCAGCTGCGATCCACGAGCCACGATGGGCCCTTCAGCCAGCGAACCCTGGCTGAGATCGGGCACAAACTGCACAACGCCCATCGAAGGTGTGGGCGAGAGATAGTGCGGGTACATGGTCTCGAACATGTACTGGGTAAAGCGGGGAAACTCAGCTTCCATCTGCAACTGCACGCGGGCTGCGAGAAATGCGAAGCCCTCGAGCAGGCGCTCGACATATGGATCGGCACATTCCAGATCTTCCAGGCCAAGTCGTCCTGCGATCTTGGGGAACTCACGGGCAAACTCGCCGCCCATTTCGCGCAGGTGTTGTAACTCGCGGTTGTAATGGCGAAGCAGGCGTTCGTCCATCAGCCGGACTCCCGCGCGAGGCCGTCGCGCACTGCAAAGTCGCCGGTCTCGAGATCAACTTGCGTCATCAGCATCAGGCGTTCGTTTGCAGGCTGTGCCCACAACTCGCCAGTGATCTCGAAGAAGAGGACGTTGCGCTGCTCCGCATCAGGGGTCGTGACTACCCGCACGCGCACGGTGGCTGGCAGAATGCGCGGCTCGAAGCGCATGACTGCTTCGCGAACCTGCCGTTCAAGAACCACAGGGTCGAGGCTCGAAGCCGTCACACCAGTCAGTTCCGGGATGCCAAAGTTCAGCACTGAGGCTGCCACCATGGGCCATTCTTCAATGTCAACGACACTTCCGAAATGGGTGGTGTTGAGCAGCCATGAAAGATCGCGCAGCACGCTCTGCCTGAGCTGTCGCATGGTCATGCTGCGGCGGGCGGGCCCTTCTGATTGTCGCCCGGGTTCATCATCACACAAGCGATCGAGCAGGGATGGCTGCAGGCGTTCTTTGAAGGATAGATCAGCCATTCGGCTCTGCTCCCTCGGCGTCATCTGCAGGATGATCGAGCGTGATTCTTCGAACATCCATGATTGCGTGTTCATCCTGATCGGTCGCAAAGATGCGCTGTCCTGCGCCTTCGTACGCGCCTGCAGCAACCTCGTTCCACTCGGTCAGACGCGCCAGCCGGATTGCATCGTTCTCGTGCATCTCACTGCCGGGGTAGCGAGTGGGGATGAGCGCCACGGTTTCCCCGCCATTAGCAAGCTGAAGATGGGCGGGCATCCAGACCACATCGCGCAGGTCCGAAGGCTTCTCAATATCGATGCGGGCAAGGCGTTCGAACGGCAGCCAGGAATAGCGACCGTTGATAATGACTTCAAGTACGGGCCCGAGTCTGGTATCTGCATCGGCGATCCACTGAAAAGGTTGATCGTCAATGTTTCCGCTGATGGTCTCAGCCTGCTCGAAGGCAGCCTCGCGCAATTGTTGTGCAGCGGCATGATTGCCTTGCGCGCTGAGTCGCAGGGCTTCAAGGAGGGGCGCAATCCACACTGGCGGTTCGCCTGTGATGACGGGCGTGCGCTCACCTGCGAACACCGCTTTACGCAGGAGTTCACAGCGAATAGCCTCGCGATATGTCTGCACCATTGCAAGGGTGATGTCATCGAGTTCAGCGTTGACGTTGAGCTGGGTGAGCGCGCGCTCCCAGTCGCCTCGCACTGCCAACACCTGAAAGAGGAATGTCCGCAACTCGACATTCGAGGGGTTGTCGCGCACTTGTGCAGAAAGGGCGCTCAGCGCTTCATCGAGATTCCCATCGCGCAATGCCTGTTCGGCTGCGGGCATGGTGTAAATACTCCTTCAGCTTTACCATCATGCATCAATGAACAAGGCGCGGCAGGCGTCGGGAGCGATTGCTCCCGACGCGCTGCAGCGTTTGATCGACACAAAGGTATCAGGCTTCCTTGTTGGCTTCGATGTCATAGGCAAACTTGCGTGCAGCTTCGCCCGAGCCGTCATCTTTCTGCTTCACATAATCGAAACTGACCCATGCGAAGTTGATCGAGACGTTTTCGGTGAGTTGATCTTCGCCGCCCGAGCCACCGGTCTGATATGAAGTGACCATGCACTTCTTCATCGTGATGATGATGTATTCGAGGGGGTTGCGACCAGCCTTGCGAACGGTGAGCTTGATTTCGGGAATATGGTCACCAGTGCTGCAATGGAGCATAAGTGCATGCGAGGCACTGTCGACCCACTTGGTGAAGGTGAGGTCCTGCATGCTGACCTTGCCAGCGCCGCCGCCGCCACCGGTGTGGAATGTACCCGATTGGCTCATTCCCCAGCTCCAGGAGAGAACATCAATCTCATCCTTGTGGGTGGAGTCTTTGGCTTCACCCTTAATCTTTGCACCCATATGCATGAACATGTCAACAGCCATTGTGCGCTTCCTTCATCGTGAGAGTTTGTCTTCGATCGGCGCTCCCCAGATTCACTTATGACCTGGTACCAGAGCGCTGACCGCTTCCGATCACCTGTTCGCGTTATCCTCCGCTCTTTGCGGATGGGAGTTTTGATACCAGTCGCAGCGAGACAGTCAGCCCTTCCAGTTGGTAGTGCGGCCTGAGATAGAACTTCGAGGTGTAGTAGCCGGGATTACCTTCGACTTCCTCCACCACAACTTCCGCAGCTGCAAGTGGCTTTTGCGCCTTGGTGGTTTCGCTGGAGTTGACCGGATCGCCATCAACGTAGTTGAGAATCCACTTCTGCAACCAGCGCTGCATGTCATCGCGCTCCTTGAACGAACCGATCTTGTCACGCACAATACACTTGAGATAATGTGCGAAGCGGCAACTGGCAAACAGATACGGCAGCCGGGCCGCGAGGTTGGCGTTGGCGGTTGCATCGGGATCGTCATACTCAGCTGGTTTCTGCAACGACTGAGCGCCGATGAAGGCTGCGAAGTCAGAGTTCTTCTTGTGAATGAGCGGCATGAAGCCGTTCTTGGCAAGCTCTGCCTCACGACGATCGCTGATGGCAATCTCGGTCGGGCACTTCATGTCCACGCCGCCATCCATCGTCGGGAATGTGTGGGTCGGCAGGTTTTCGACCGAGCCGCCCGACTCGATCCCACGAATGCGCGAGCACCATCCGTACAGTTTGAACGCGCGGTTGACGTTGACAGCCATGGCATAGGCGGAGTTGGCCCAGGTGTATTTGCTGTGGTCAGCGCCGTCGGACTCTTCTTCAAAGTCGAACTCTTCCACCGGGTCGGTCTTGGCACCGTACGGGAGTCGCGCGAGGAAGCGAGGCATGGCCAGCCCGACATATCGTGCATCTTCAGATTCGCGCAGAGATCGCCAACTGGCATACTCGGGCGTCTGGAAAATCTTGGTGAGATCGCGCGGGTTGCTGAGTTCCTGCCATGAATCCATCTGCAGGAGTGTGGGGGCAGCAGCAGCCAGGAAAGGTGCGTGGGCTGCGGCTGCGACCTGCGCCATTTCGCGCAGCATCTCGACATCCTGCGGACTGTGATCGAAGTAGTAGTCGCCGATGAGGCAGCCGTACGGCTCGCCACCAAACTGGCCATACTCTTCCTCGTAGACACGTTTGAAGATGGGGCTCTGATCCCAGGCTGTTCCCTTGAATCGCCGCAGCGTTTTGCCGAGTTCAGCTTTGGAAATGTTGAGTACGCGGATCTTGAGCATCTCATCAGTTTCGGTATTGTTGACGAGATATGAGAGGCCGCGCCAGGCACCTTCAAGCTGTTGGAAGTCGCTGTGGTGAATGATCTGGTTGACCTGCTCGGTCAGCTTGCGGTCGATCTCTGCGATGATCGACTCGATGGTCTTGAGAGCATCATCAGACACGAGCGCCGACTTGGTCAGCACCTGTTCTGCGAGCGTCTTGACCGCGTTTTCAACTTCGATGCGGGCTGCATCGGATTTGGGTTTGAATTGTTTCTGAAGGAGCGAGGCAAACTCGCCATGCTCTTCTGCGAGACCTTGAACCTGTGACTGGGTTTGACGATTTGCATCAGCCATCGATCATGATCCTTCCGACTCGGGTGAATCTGGTGCGTCTGCGGCGGGGGGAGCGCTCTCTTCGGGTTTGGGAGCCGAAGTGAGCGACTGCATAAGGGCGGGATCGTTGATGAACTTCTCGATCAGCGATTCCGCTCCGGTCTTGCCATCCATATAGGTCAGCAGATTAGAGAGCTGTGTGCGTGCCTCGAGGAGTTTGCTGAGGGCATCCACCTTGCGAGCCACCGCAGCTGGTGAGAAGTCGTCCATGCTCTCGAAGGTGATATCAACCATGAGGTTGCCCTCGCCCGTGAGCGTGTTGGGCACGTTGAACGCAACGCGCGGCTTCATGGCCTTCATGCGATCATCGAAGTTGTCGACATCAAACTCAAGGGCCTGGCGATCTGCGACGCCGGGCAGCGGCTCTTCCGGCTTGCCGGAGAGGTCGGCCATGACGCCCATGACGAATGGCAACTGGACCTTTTTCTCGGCTCCGTAGAGTTCCACGTCATATTCGATCTGCACGCGCGGGGCCCGGTTTCTACCTATGAATTTTTGACTGCTGCTCTTTGCCATGTTCTATTCCTGTGCAAGAAGTGCGCCAGACTGGGGAATGCTGGGGTTATTCGCCGTACTTTTCTCCGCCGATCCTCTCGATTTCGTCCAGCGCGTTGGGAGTGAGATCGCGCACGATCTCGACGAAGCTCTTATGTGCCAGTCGCTGGGCCCGCCTCAGGAGAAGGGGAACGGGACTCGCGGGTTCAGCCTGATCATAATACTGGCAGATTCGATCAAGTGCAGCCACAACGTCGTGACGGGAGCGGATTTCTCCAGGAGCGCTGCTGCGGCCCGTGCCATCATCGCTTCCCGCGATGGGGGCGGCGACGCCAATTCCCCGTCGCCGCAGGTGTTCTTCCAGCAGTGAGCTGATTTCGATCAGTGTTGTGTCGAGTTCGGAAAAATCCGCAGCTGATCCCGCGCCGACATGGTCGATGATGCTTTTCCTGAGCGTATTGAGCGACTCACGGGCGGCGGCGGTGCGTTCCAGTGACGCCTGCAGATGCTCGGTCGAAGTATCCTGAAAGGCTGCATCGACGGTGTTGCTGTCGGGGACTTCCGCGCCGCTTCCTGCAGCCATGTCGCCGGTTGCGACCTTGAAGTCGCGCAGGCTGAAACGGCCAAGCTGACGCGAATCGGTGAGCGGGATTTCCATCACTCTGCGGACAAACGACGCCTCATCTGCAAAACCGCCTGGCGCAACCGAAAGCGACTGCAAGGCGTTGATGCGCTCGATCGCTTCGGGATCATCTGCATCCAGGGCTGGATGCATCTGTTGCCAGTTGCGATCGACCGCAGCTGTGAGCAGGGCCAGCGCATCTGTCAAACCCTCCAGACCCTTGACAGCCGTTCGCGCGACCGTCAGCCGCACCAGCAGCCGCAGGTCGTGCGTCTGCTTGAGCAGCGATGTGCCTTTCTCGAGAACCTTGTTCCAGTCCGGCGGGGTGGCTGGAATCACAGTGTCGCCGATCGACCGCTCGGGCGTTCCTCGCGCCAGATCCTCAAACTCCTGATAGGCAGGGTCGTAGGACATGTCGGCCCCAGCTGGGGCTTCGTCTGAGATCGGCTTCAGAATGGCATCGATATCAAGCATGCAATGGAAACTCAGGGTTGTAACGTCTCACTCGCTGGTGTTTCTTCGGCAGGAATCGCAACTGGCTCCAGCGCGGTCGGCTCTTCAGCACCGCCACTCAGATAACGGATGAGTTCCCGCAGCATATCAGGATCCATCTCGCGTGGCGTCATCTTCTCGATGATCTGTGCCTCAGCCTTGGCGACCTCTGCGGGTGTCTGGCCAATGATGCGGATGTCCTGCATCAACTGATTGAGCTTGTTGATGTCGCCCATCAACTGTGGGTGATTGGCCCTGAGATATTGTGCAAGGCCGGGGATGCTCTCGTCTTCACCTTCAGGCAGTTCGGTGAGGTAGATGACATAGGCATCGTTGAGCTCGTCGCGCATCTGCGTGAGGGGGCGCTCGCCATCGAGTGTGAGTTCTTCGTATGTCGCAAGCGCTTCGGCAATACTGCCGTAGAGCATGCGCTGAATGACGATCTCCTGGCGCAAACGGGAGAGGTCGAACACTGAGCTGGGTGGATCGATGTACAGCGAGCGACCCGATACGAGTTCCGCCAGCTCGACAGGTGAGAGCACGCGGCCGTAGATGCTGAGGTTGCGACCCAGGGCATCGAGTTCGCTTGCGCGGATGGGCGTGTCCTGTTCGATCTCTTCGAGCTCGCTCTCCGGCGGCACTTCCTTCAGCAACAACCCGGGCGATCCCGTAAAGAGGTTGCCGATATTGACGAAGGGAAGGAGGTTGCGGGCTGCAAGGTCAAAGAAGACTCCGCCACCAAAGATCTGCCCTGCACTGACGGGACCAAACGCGCCGACATCAAAGCCTGCGAGGGTGCCGAGGGCATCTCCATTCCCTTGCGGATTGGAAAACTGGACGCTGCCTGCACCAAGAAGTACAGGCGTGACATTGAAGAAGAATCTGCCGCCTGCGACTTCATCGAGGCCGGTATCAACACTGGTCGACCCATCGGCGTTGCGCACGAATCCGGGAGCACGACTGAGAAGCAGAATCGAGTTGGCGGTGATGCGGAAGTCGCCAAGCGTGTTGACGTCACCAATCGTCACCGTTCCGTTGGGAGCGTTGATGGTGAGATCGCCCAGGATCGACATCTTCTGATCCTGCCCCATTGTGAAGTTGCCAGTCAGCGACTGAATGACAAGATTGCCATCTGCACCGATCGTCGCGAAGGCGGGGACTGCAAGGAGATCGATCTGGTCATTGAAGATGATGTCACCGACGACCTGAATAAGTGACTCTTCGAAGATCAGCGTTCCATCGACGATGGTTTCGAAGCGGAGGAGCGCTGAGACTTCGCCGATGTTGCCGCCGAAGCGGGCATCCTCGGTGGTGCGGATGACAAGAGCCCGCTGACCATCGAGTTCGCGCCGGAAGATGATGCCGCCGCCGCTGTCGGAGAGTTGTGCGTCGCCGATGAGCAAGACGGGATCGTTGAATGTCATACCGTTGGTGACGGTAATGTCAGCCCCGATGCGAGTTGTTCCCGCTGCATCAGTTTCGAGATGTGCAACGTTGTTGACGGGTCCGTTGAGGAAGGTATCAGTTGCATTGATGGTGAAATCGTTGCCACCACCATTGACGGCTGCAAAATCGATACGCACGCCATTGAAGATCACATCTGTGCCGAGCAAAAGCGGTCCGCTGAATGTCTGATTGCCAGTGGTTGTAATGGTGTCCGAGTTGACAGTTGCGCTGCCCGTGACGGAGAGGTTGTCCACGTTCTGCAGGCGATCGCCCGGCTCATTGCCCAGGACCGCATTGCCCGTGATATTGAGATCGTTCCCATTGGCTAGGACATCTTCGTTGAACGCGACAGTGGCGCCTGTAAAGTTGCCATCACGCACCAGCATCACATCGCCGTTGTACGTCTGATTGCCGGATGTGGTCACTGAGTTGACATTCATCAGCGATGTGCCGCCGACGGTGAGGTCAATCAGCCCATCGACAACATCGCCATCATCGGCTGCGTCGCCGAACTCGACATTGCCCACGATTGTCAGGCTGCCACCATCTCCGAGGACATCTTCGAGGAACTGTACAAGCGATGCGTCGAGCGTCACACCCGGATCGAGTGATGTGGCATCAAGCACATAGCGCTGAACGCCGGTTGTGGTGACCGAATCACTGAAGAAAGTCGTGCCGCGCACAGTGAGGTCGCCCAGTGGATTGATTGCGCCGATCGGGCCACCCACGCTGAAGCTGCTGTTGGTGCCGCCGGTCGGGCCTTGAATCAGCAGATTCTGCGTCCCGATGCCGGAGCCATTCAGCGAGCCGTTGAACGCGATTGATGTGCCATTCAGGATGTGTGACACGCCGAGGGTTGCAGTGTCGTTGTATGTCTGAAATGTGGTTGTTGTGATCTCGCCGCCATTCAACAACAGCGTGCCGGGCGCATCTGAGAAGAGCGATCGCAGCGGACTGATGCCGCCCACGATATCGTTGAAGGTCGTGGAGACACTTGCGTTGATTGTCAATGCAGCCGGACCTGAATCACCTGTATCGAGCGTGCTGTTGAATGTCACATTCTCGGCTGTGAGCGTGGTATCGCTCTGCAGGAAGACGGGATCATTGAAGATGAGATCTCCTGACCCCAGGGCAATGATCTGGCCCGCGTCAATGACCGTCGTTCCAGGCGCATCGGTGATCAGCGCAAAGAGGGGCTCGATCACCCCAACAGCCCCGCCGAAGAAGGTCTCGCCGGACGCGTTGACCATGGCCGTGCGGTGCGCGGCGGTTGCGCTGTCGAGCGTCGAAAGGAACCTGACATTGATGCCGGTGAATGTTGTATCGACGCGGATCCGCACTGCATCTGCAAAGCTCTGATTGCCGGTTGTCGTCACGGTGCCGGCTGCGAAGTCGGTGATGCCGCCTGCGTTTGTGCTCAGCGATGCCAGCGGCTGGTTGCCACCGATATTCCCGCCGAACGATGTTGTTCCTGAATCGTTGATGATCACCGCGAAGTTCGATATACCTGCCGAATCGAGCGTTTGGCTGAACGTGATGCCGTTGCCAGCAAACATCGTATCCTGGCCGATTTCCACCGCGCCGTTGTATGTCTGCGATGTCGTGGTCGTCACCATGCCGGTATTGATGCCGATGTCCGGAGCGTTGATTGTCAACTGGTTGAGCGCGATTGCTGTATTGAGATCAACGCTGTGATTGAACGCATTGAGAAACAAATTGCTGCCCGTGACATTGCCACCCACGTTCATGGTGATCGAGCCGTCATCCGACTGCACCGTGTAGTCAACCCCGCTCAATCCGTTGGGGAATCGCGCAATCGGCGGCAGGGCGGTATCCACAATCGCTGCATCCTGCCTGAAGGTAAACGAATCGGGTGACGTGGAGAATCCTCCTGCGCCGAAGTACTGCACGGTGGTGAACCCGTCGACGTTGAGATCGATCATGCCTGTGGTCGATGCGCCGCCAAAGCCGTCGCCCGCCCGCAGCGTGATACTGTCGCTGAAGAGATTGATGATCGTCCCACCTTCCGCGATCGTGCCAAAGAGCAGATCGCCATTGCCTGCGCTGCCGCCATGCAAGAGAAGGCTGCCGGTATCAGCTGTGATGTCGCCCTGCGTGATGGTGAGGTCGCCACCAGCCCGTACAGCCACATCGCCGCCAGTGATGTCGCCTGCGACGAAACCAGCACCAGTGGCTTCAATCAACACATTGCCGCCGGGCGCATTGATCGATGCGCCGAAGCCCGTCGAATGTGACACGTCGCCATTATTCGAGCGGAGCGTGACGCTGCCATTGGCTGCATCAATCTGGGCCTGATTCAGGACCAGACCATCATCAGTTTCCAGAAGCACAGTGCCACCATCAGCCGAAATGCTGCCACCCTGATCGTTGTGGAAAACCGTGCCTTCGAGTGCAGTGAGTTCGACACGGCCATTGGTCGCTGTGATCGGCCCCGCGCTCTCAACCGCCAGCGAATAGAGATCGCCCGCAGCCAGAATCACCTGTCCGCCCAGTGCATTGATCGAACCATCATCGGTATGTTCAACGCCAGGCAGCGTACCGATCGGCGTGCCACCCAGGGCATCAATCACCACCGACACCGGATCGCCCGGCCCGTCCTGCATGATCGTCACAGTGCGCCCGGAAATCATCGTCAGCGCGCCTGAACCAACATCAATGTTGCCTGCATTGCGGACACGGCTGGCGATGAGGTGAATCAGATCACCACTCATCGTGCCATTCGCATCGATCACGCCATCGCCATCATTCTCAGGCTCCGTGGTGAAACGATCCAAACCGCTGAGAAAGTCAGCATTGGTGATATCACCTGCAACCGCGAACAGTCCGCCCACCGCAACACTCGACCCCGAGCCGAAGAAAATTCCATTGGGGTTGGCAAGGTACACGATGCCATTGGCAATGAGGCTGCCATCGATGTTGGAACTGAAGCCGCCCACAACTCGTGCCAGCACGCGATCATTACTGTTCAACTGAATGAACTGCGCAAACGTTGATGGGCCGACCGTGAAATCATTGCATTCGAGAATCGCAAGGTTGGTATCGATGGTAATCTCAACGCCGCCCGACACGATCTGAATGTTGCCCGACCCATTGACAAAGACACAGTCGATCCCGCTTCCCTGCCCTTGCGCGGCTGCGGGAAGAGTAGTTGCTGCACACATGATTGCGATCAGGAGCTTTCGGATTCGATCAGTCAGGCGTTTCATGGTTCATCCTCCACGCTGCGGTTGCGCGTGTGCGTTGCGTCAGAATCAATACAAAAACGTCAGCGAAAAGTGAATGCGATTCGATCCAGCGTTGACTTCATCATCAACATCATGCAGCGCAAAGCCCCAGTCGATGCGGGCCTCCATATTGCGCTTGAAGACAAACTCAATGCCAACACCCGCTCCCACCAGCGTTTGATCATCTTCGAAGAACAGCTTGTCAGATGCGTGCGTCCAGCCAAAATCGACAAAGCCGCGCAGGACCAGATCCCAGTCCGCCCGGCCGTAGGGATACTGCGGCTTCATGCGGAAGGGCTCGTTGAACAGCGTGCCAGGCTCGACACTGATGCCAAACGCCTGCGGCACATGAAAACGATATTCAACAGTGCCAATGATCGTCGTGTCGCCAACCGCAACTGACTCCGGATAGCCGCGCACCGAATACAACCCGCCTGCGACCTGTTCCAACTGCGGAATCAGACGATTGCCAAACGCATACTGCCCACGAAAACGCAGAGCAATCTCATGGGCAAGCGTCGAACTCTCTGGCGTCGAGGTATCTCGCCATGCTGCTTTATTGAACACCGGCTCGAGGTAAAACGCGTGGGCGAGGTCCCACTTGAACACCATCCACTCTTCATCCGGGTTAAAGCGGCCAAGTTGACCAAGCTCGACGTCATCAATCCCCAGGTTCGGCTGAAACTCCAATACTGCAGCAGCACTGGTGCTGGCTGTGAGTGTACTGCGCTCTGCGCGAATGCCAACGTATGGCAGCACAAACCCCTGATCGCCCTCAAGCGCAAGCAGCGTGTTACTGATCTCCGTGTTCAGATATCGCACACCAGCAACCGCATCAACAAACAGCTCGCGATGCTGATAAAAGTTCCACACCAACTCGCCAGCCACCGACCACGACTTTCCGCGAAAGCCCTGCCCGACAAAGCCAACATCCGAGGCGCCGAACTCGCTGATGTCTGCCATCACCTTCCAGCGCAGCGATTCACTGTCACCCAGCGGCGCTTCATACGACCCGCTCAGCGCCCAGGTGTCATCAAAGTCGCCAGTGATGCCATCAAGGCGAAGAATGTCATCGTTCTTCGTCAGCTGATTGTGAATGAAACCCGCCCGGTAGCGCAGCCGTCCGGTCTGAGGCGTGCCCACGTTCGCCAGCTGCACATACGCCAGCCACGGCTTGTTCTCTGTCACAATGTAATCCAGAGCAATTCCGAGTGGATCATCTGCCGGCGCGATCGCAGCATCAACCCGCCTCCCGGGATGCCGCGACATGCGGAACAGATACTCATCAAGTTCATGCTTGTTCAGCAGCGTCGAACCGCTGGCGCTGCCACTTGGCTGAAATGGCGAACGGGCGCGAATCGACTCGTGCAGCGGATGATTGATACGGTTCTCCTTGGCAATGCGATCACCCGTTGCAAGCGTTCGCACTTCCGCAACCCGCCCCAGTGCCACCTGCAACTCAAACGTGGTCACACCCTCCGGCCGTGAATCACGCATGCCCTGACCCAGTTGCCCAGGCGCTGGAATCACCCGCACCGCCATAAAGCCGCGACCAGTCAGCGCATCTCGCGTCGCTTCCAGAACAGCCTGTAATGCCCCAGCCGAAAGCAGCAGCGGGGGGTCGCCCGTCAGCTCCGCAACTGAAACATCAACCGCTGCAACATCCGGCCGCCACGCAACATATCCACCTTCGATCGGCGTCAGCCGCGCCGTTGCGCGATTCAGCACTTCCGCCTCATCGGGCGCACCCTTTGGCGAATCAATCGCATAACTCAACTCGAATCCCGAAATCGGATAGACCCGCCCTTCATAGGAAATTAACAATGTCAGCCGCCCACTCGCGGGCAAGTTGCGAAGTTCGCCACTGCCCGGATCCAGTTGCGACGGATCTGCTGCAACAGTACACGCAAGACCAGCATTGCGGGCCAGCGCATCACGCAAGCCGCCGATGATCGCCTCCAGCCCTTCGGATGTCACCTGCGTGAATGGCATCGTGCCAAGCTGCTCAAGCGTCACCGCTGCTTCATCTGCAACATCAACAACGCCATCGTTCACAGCCACAGGCAGCGCAATGGTCAGCAACGTTCGCAGATCGGGCAGCGTTGGCAGTTGACGAACATATTCCAGCTCAAACCCCGCAATGTCATAGCTCACCCCAGCAGGCAACGGCGGAATCGGCACTTGAGCAGCCTCCCCACCATCCTGCCTGGGCACAGCAGCAGCCGGGGGGGTGACATCAGCAGGCACAACATCAGCAGGGGCCACCGGCACATCTGGAACTTGTCCGCCATCATCATCATTCTGAGCCGACAACGATGGCCCGGTCAGTCCAATCACCAGGCAGATGTTCAGTGTTCCCAGCAGCAGATGTGCTTTCCGCCTCTGCATTGCAATCTTCATTGATGTCGCTCCCAGCTTCTCGCTGCCCACACACCCGCATTGATCGATCACCACGCCCGATGGCCCAGTGTACAGGAATCCACCCAGTCGCGTCAACACCCTTCTTCCATGCCCTGCAAAGCCCATGCCGACGGGCGGGATGAGGGGGGCGCGGTGGTGGTGCTGACCTGCTCCCCAAAACTTGACCCAATCGCTGTGAGAGTTTTACTGCCCGCTTTACGGGCAAGGAGGCTCTCGAAGATGAAACGCAAACGACACACACCCGAACAGATCATCGCCAAGCTGCGTGAAGCTGATGCGATGCTGGCGACCGAGCCACGCGTTTCCTAGCACTAGCCACGCCTTTACTAGAACTAGCCACGCGTTTCCTAGCACTAGCCACGCGTTTCCTAGTACTAGCCACGCGTTTCCTAGCACTAGCCACGCCTTCGCTAGCACTAGCCACTCCGTTACTAGAACTAGCCACGATTTGCCTAGAACTAGTCACGATTTGCCTAGCACTCGCCACGCTTTTCCGAGTACTGGCTACGCTCTTCCTGGTATGCGAAGTTGATTTCCATCAGACCGCTCTTGACCCAATCGCTGTGAGAGTTTCTACTGCCCTTTTTACGGGCAAGGAGGCTCTCGAAGATGAAACGCAAACGACACACACCCGAACAGATCATCGCCAAGCTGCGTGAAGCTGATGCGATGCTGGCGACCGGCGCCATGATCGCGCAGATCGTTCAGCGACTCGAGATCAGTGAGCAGACCTTCCATCGCTGGCGGAATCAGTACGGCGGGATGAAGGCCAACGAAGCAAAGCGACTCAAAGAGCTCGAACGTGAGAACGCGCGGCTCAAGCGCGCGGTGGCTGATCTGACGCTCGACAATCAGATTCTGAAAGAAGTGGCCGAGGGAAACTTCTGAGCCCGGTCCGCAAACGCGAAGCGGCCGAGCATGTTCAGAAGAATCTCGACGTTTCGCAACGGCGCGCGTGCCGGGCGCTCAACCAACCGCGTTCAACACAGCGGTACGAATCAGTCAGACCGAATGACCAGGAGAAGCATCTGGTGAAACGCATGCACGAACTTGTCAGACAACATCCACGCTACGGCTACCGAAGAATCTGGGCGCTGCTGCGTCTGGAAGGATTCTCCGGGGGGCAGGTGAATCGCAAACGCGTGCATCGTTTGTGGCGACGCGAGGGCTTCAAAGTGCCTAAAAAGCAGCACAAACGTCGTCATCTCGGTTCGAGCGAGAACTCGATTGTGCGTCGGAAGGCCGAGCGCAAAGATGATGTCTGGGCGTGGGACTTCATCCACGATTCCGATGAACGCGGCCGTTCATTGAAGTGGCTGAGCATTGTTGATGAGTTCACGCGTGAGTGCCTGGCGTTGGAAGTTGAGCGTTCGATTCGCGCCTGCGATGTGATCGATCTGCTGGCCGAGCTGTTCGTGATCCGCGGCGTGCCGAAACACATTCGATCGGACAACGGTCCGGAGTTCATTGCGAAGGCGATCGGTTCGTACCTGGAGCGTTCGCAGGTCGAGTGTTTGTACATTCGTCCCGGCAGTCCGTGG
>JBPCKF010000024.1:0-10629 GCA_051004555.1 Phycisphaerales bacterium
CATAAATTTGGTTGGGCTTGATCTGCAGCCCGCCCTGCGCCGGCCGGACCTTCAGCGATGTATGCCCCGCGAGCAGATGCACGAGATGGCTTTCGCCCTTGGGGTCCATGTGCTGGACGATGATGAACGCCATGCCCGCCAGCGAAGGCCCCGCTTCCAAGAGCGCGATCATCGCGCTCAGCCCGCCAGCGGATGCGCCAATCCCCACGATTGGAAATGATTTGTGCGTCATACAGCAACTCCGTTCTCGCTATGGCAGCGCCACAGCAGACCACGTATTCAATCACTCCGGTCGATCAGTATATCAGTTGCACACGGACGGGGGGCGGTGGGCGAGTGAATCGAGGAGAAATGGGTGCCACGGCTTCGCCCGAAGGGCAAGCCGTGCGAGTGAAAGTGAATCGCGGAAGCGAGTTCGTACGTTCATCGTGCGGCGAGCACGGCTTGGCTGTCGCCGAAGCCGTGGCGTCCGCAGGCGGGAATCCAGTGGGCGCGCGGCGTGCATCTGATGTCTCGGCGCCTCGGCGGTGGTGCTGATTGCGGAATAGATTGACCGCCGAGGTGCGGAGGGGGAAGAGTGGAATGCAGGATGCATAAAGCCCCTTCGCGGGGACGACGAAGAACAAGACCAACGACCGCAACTAACTAAGTGCGCACTTAGAATCCGAGTTAGAAGCAATGTGGTACTGGGGTGAATGGTTAAGCTGGGCGAATATTTTTCGGCCGGGACGTTGGAGCATTCTCGTGAATATCACCCGCGCTCGCGATCGGCGGTGGAGGGGGAGCGCTGCGGCATCCAGAGTTTTACTCGATCATTCGTCGTAGCGCGCTCATTTGACGCTTTTGGCAGTTCAGTGGCCGTTGACGGTGCCCAGGTTCTCATCGGCGCACCCGGCGATGAGACGTCAGCTGGGGCTGCCTACATCTTCGACATGCGCTGCTTTGCAGGCACCACTGCGGATTTGACAGGGTTTAGCTTCGTACGCGGAAGTCAGAACAGCGGCGACCTCGACTCAATTCGGGTGGGCGATGACGAGTATCTCATCGGAACATCCGCCATCGGCTTCCTGTCATCCGAGCCGAATGTCCTTGATCTTCGCATCAGAGGCCGCACCGATCTCAATGAATCAGCCCAGCAATTCTATATAGCTGTCGAATCGCGTTGTGATAATCCAGGCTGCGCTGTCACCTGGCGACTGATCAACTTCGACAATGGCGAAACACTCGATCAGGTGCATACCTACACGCTGGGCACAACGGATACGGTCAACCTCGCAACCATCAACTCCGCAGCGGATTACATCCGCAACTCTGATGGCAGAATCATCCTGTCTATCAAGAAGGTTGTCATTGCAACCTTTTCAGTGACCGGCTTCCGCGCCCACTTTGATCATGTCCGCATCGGCGTTGAATAGCATCGACGGGTACCGCGTTCCCAAATTTTTCAGGAGGAACTTAATCGTGGGATTCATCAAGCGCATTGATAGTAATGTGTTGACCACCGGAAGTGGTCTGGCGAGCATCGCAACCGGCCAGGAACTGCTCAACTGCCACGGCATCGTGTATGGCGCATACATATACGAGGCTCCCACCAGTGGATCACCCGAAGTCAATGTCGAGCTGCTTGATGCCGATGGCCGCGACGTCCTTAACGGTCAGGGTCAGGGGCTGATTGCAGATACTGTCATCACGTTCGGCGACATCGGTGGCACCATGGTGATCGATGAAACGCTGACAATCTCGGGTTCCGCGACCGGAGCGTTCGCATTGATCCTGTACATCATGTGTTGAATGCAGGTGCCGGTCTCGGGCAGGAATGAGGGCGCTGTCGTCGCTATAGCTCTTTCGCGCGATGCTGCATCTGTGCCTTCAGCCGGGCCAGTATTGAACTGTGCATCTGACTCACGCGCGACTCGGAAAGATCGAGTGTCGCCCCGATTTCCTTCATCGTCATCTCTTCGTAATAGTAGAGAATCACAATCAGCCGCTCGGCCCGTGAGAGGCCCTTGGTCATGAGCGTCTTGAGGTCGCGCTGTTGCACGCTGCGCAGTGGGTTGGGTTGACGCTGATCGTGAATGACATCGATCTCGCGCACATCCTTGTTGGAGTCAGTCTCGAACCACTTGCGTGTGAGTGAGACCACGCCGACCGGGCGCGAGTCTTTGGAGAGCTTTTTAAACTCGGTGTTGTTGACACCCAGATGATTGGAAACTTCTTCATCGGTCGGCTTGTAGCCGCTCCGCATTTCCAGGGCTCGCCGGGCCCGCTCGACTTTGGCTGTGCGGCTGCGTACCAGCCTGGGCACCCAGTCCATCGAGCGCAGTTCATCAAAGATGGCGCCGCGAATGCGCTGAGCGCAATAGGTTTCAAACTTCACGCCGCGTTCAATGTCGAAACCATCAATCGCATCCATCAGCCCGAAGCTGCCGACCGACATGAGGTCATCGACATCAACTTCGTTGGGAAGGCGCATGTGCATGCGTTCTGCAGTGGCCCGCACCAGATCGAGATATTTCACAAGAAAGAAGTTGCGGATCTCGACAGACCGTGTGCGCCCGAACTCACGCCAGAGCTGTTCAGCAGGCGCTGCAGCCAGCGCCTCGGCAGTTGACGTGTCGAGCGGCACGCTGACCGCCTTTGCCTTCACGCTTCGGGCTTTGCTTTGTTGAATGTTCTTGCGTGGCGGAGCTTTGGTAGACGTCTTTGTCGGCGTCTTACCCGATCTGCTTGCTGGCTTGTTCGACGGGGTGGTGCGGGAGCGCGTGCTGGGCGCCTTGACTTGCGTGGTCCGTGCCATGCTGGGGTCCTCTCCGTAGACCTGGGTTCCGCGATTTGCCGTCCTTGACAAACCGATGCGTAGTCTAGCACCGTTTGACATGGCGAGGCAATGAAAGACTCGAATCAATTCTTCAGAACGACTTTCCGCAAAGATCTCAGCGAAAAACATTTATCCAACAGGAGCAGCCTCAGCCGCTTCCGCATCAACATTCATTGAGTCCTCATCTGAGGCATTGTCTCTATCGCGATGCTCGCCGCCGACCACACGCTGACAGATCATGCCTATCAAACTTCCGATGACAAAGCACACCACCATCGCGACTACAGCCCGTTGGAGAACCAGATCCGGTGGATTGCCAGCTGCCAATCCGCGCGCGACAGCGATGGCAAAGGCTGCGCAGGCGCAGCTGCCCGCAATGACCTGGGAAGGGATGCCTCTCACAAATCGAGCCTCCAACTTTGTCGCGCGGGCATGATCTTCACTTTATCCTTTCGGTTGAACCCGGGCGGGACTCTGAGAAAACCTGAAAAAATATTTACATGGCTGCGGCTGCGGTTCATCTGATCCGCAACCTTTGCGCGAATCGCATGAAGAACCCCTCGCGGGAACTCTCCTGAGCCGTCGCACCTGCAATCGACGCAAACGCAGGCAGGTCCGAGAAGTAGCGAGCCAGGTTCAGCATGCAATGCGTTGCGCTGCTGCGTGGCGCGCCCACCACAAACGGAACTCGCTGCCGCACACAGTCGCGCACCGCTGAATCTTCGGGAACATGGCCTGCATAGGCAAGTGGCCGCTGCAGAAACGTTCGACTCACGTGATCGAGCCGCCTGAAAACGCTGCGAGCTTCACCCTCGCTGCGGGCCTGATTGACAATGACGTGCATGCGGGCCACCGAACGCTGCTTCGCAAGGGCCTTGATCAAACCATATGAGTCGGTGATCGAAGGCGGCTCGGGTGTTACCACAACCAGAACATCATGAGCCGCAGCGTTGAAATCGAGCACCGAGCGACTGATGCCTGCACCCGTATCAATGAGAATGACATCCACAACCTTTTCGAGCGCAGTCATGCGCCGGACCAGGTCGCCCTGCTGTTCAGGAGTGAGATTGGCCATGCGTGCCACGCCACTTGCGCCTGCCAGCAGGTGAAATCCACCCGGGGCAGCCAGAATCGCTTCGCCAAGTTTGCAGCGTCCATACACAACATCATCCAGGGTCTTGCGGGGTGTGAGGTTGCACAACACATCAGCATTGGCAAGTCCGAGGTCGCCATCGATCAGACACACGCGACAGCCGCGGGCAGCAAACGCAGCAGCGAGGTTGACCGCCACGTTGGATTTGCCAACGCCGCCTTTGCCGGACGTCACTGCAATCGCGCGGGCCAGCGGGCGCGATGCAGGCCGCAATACAGATGCAACGGGAGCAGAAGATCGTGCGGGAGCGCGCTGCGGTTCGGATTGCTGCGGAAGTTCGCCTTGCGTTGTCTGATGTGAAAGATCATCGTGTTGATCCACGGGGCGATCTTCATGCTGCGGCGCTTCGCGATCGCTCGGGCCGACACTCACCCGCTGTGCAGCGAGAACAGCGACGCCATTGGCGTGGCGTGCCCTGGCATCGCCTTCTTCAATCAATCGTCTGAGTTCGCGTGCCTGGTCGTTCATGATCGCACCGTGCCTCCCAGAACCAGCGACGCCAGACGATCAGAGCTGCCTGCCTCGAGATGCTCGGGAACTTCCTGACCGGTTGTGAGAAAACTCAGTTGCTTGCCCACGCGCTGCATGACATTCACAAGCATGCCGAAGCTGACCGCTTCATCGAGTTTGGTAAGGATGATGCGATCGGCCCGCAGCGCGCCAAACGACTCAGCTTCCTGCAACAGCACGCGCTCGCTGGCTGTACTCGAAAGCACAAGGTGAACTTCATGCGGATCGGCTGCGTCGATAAACGCCCCCAGCTCGTCGAGCTTTTCACGGTCTTTCTGCGATCGCCCGGCAGTGTCAATGAGAATGACATCACAGTCGCGCAGCTGATGACATGCTTCAGCCATCTCACTCGGCGCTCGGACCACCTTCAGTGGCAAACCAATAATGTTGGCATAGGTGCGCAGCTGATCGACCGCAGCAATGCGATAGGTATCGCTGGTGACAAGGCCAACGCGCTGACCATGACGCAGCTTGAACGTTGCAGCCAGCTTGGCAACTGTCGTCGTCTTGCCTACACCTGTGGGACCAATGAGCGCAATCGTTCGCGGACGCCCATCGCGTGGTGCCGCCGCTGTGGGCGTATCACTTGCGGGGATCATCGCGATCAATCGTTCTCGCACCGCCCGACGCACGACTTCCGCATCCTGCAGATCATTCTCGCTCAGCGATTGCTGCACTTCACGCACAATGTCATCTGCGATCTCATCGGAAACATCCTGGCCAATGAGTTCAAGATAGATATCAAAGAGCTGCTGTGGCATGGGGCGGACCGAGGACGGCGCAACGGCTGCACGCTGACGCTCGAGAATCTGGCCGACCATGCTGCGAATGGCTCGCATGTCGTCGCTGGGCTCAGCTGGCGCGTGTTCACTGAGACGTGCACGCTCAGCAGCAGATGCGCCTCTCGCATCAATAACATCATCAACAACCACACTCGGATCGACGGATACGACAGGTGGCACAAGGTTTCGATCAGATGTCGCGTTGCGGTCGCGACCAACTGCATCATGCGGTTTGAGGACAAAGCGTTTTGCCACACGCTGTTGCTCATCACGGGCATCAACACGCTCCAGAACAGCAGAGTCGTTCGCAGTTGAAGGAGCGGTCGCACTGGCTGAGGCTTTGGGACTTGTCGCAGGATGTGTGACAGTTGTCGGGCGAATGACCAGGCACGGTTTAGCAGTCGATGTCGACGAATCTCTCCCACTCACGCGCGATTGCGAATCATTTTCGCGGGAACTACTGGTGTTGCGTTGATGTTCGACAATCGCAGCCAGCAGATCGATCTTGCGCGATGCGACCGCTTCAGGGCTGAGCATGCCGGGCTCCTGCACGTTCGCGCGCAAACCTCGCGCGGGTGACGATGCTGAGCTGACATCACCCGATGTCGTGGTGGCAGTCTTTGCTTCGACTTCTGCGTACGCCTTCCTGGCCGCCGCTGTTCCGGGCAGCGGGTCCGGCCTGCGGTTGATGACAGGCCGCGCAGGAGTCTGCGCTGTGGGCAGGGGCGCGGGTTCAGTCGTTGCGGTGACTTCGACGATGGTTCGACGCCCGATGCCAAACAGCCCGCCCCGTTTGTAGGTGCGCGTGTGCAGGATGCGTGCGTCGTTGCCGAGGTCGCGCTTTACAGCGGTGATCGCCTCGGCCATTGTGTATGCGCGGTATGTAGTGAGATTCACCTGCGTGCCCTCCATGGCAATTCAGGATAGAGAGAAGTGTCAAACCCGCTGCACCGAACTCACTGCGACACGGCCGGTTGCAGCTCCGGCTCGTGACTGTCTTCATTGCGATCGCGCGGCTGGTCGCCGCCTCGCCGATCTCGTTGCGGATCATACTGTACCAGACCGAGCGACTCGACGTCGACCTCGCGAATGATCTCGTTGTAACTGAGGACGACCGCTCCTGGCAGGCGACCCTCGATGATCTGCCGGACTTGGGCCCGGACCGTGGGTGAAGTCAGCACAATCAGTTGATTTCCCGCTGCCAGCAGGGGTTCTGCTGCCGCCGCCACGGCGCTGGCGATGCCGTTGGCGACAGCGGGAGGCATGGTCATGGTGATGCCAGCTGGGCCGCGTTCGGTGTAGCCTGCGATCATGTCCTCGACACTCGGGTCCATGGTGACGCACCGCATGGTCGGGGCTGCTCCATCTTCTCCGGGCACGACGTACATGTCTGAAATGGTTCGCCGCAGCGCATTGCGGACATATTCAGTCAGCACGCTGGTGTCTTTGGTATGCACAGCCCAGTCAGCACATGTCTCGACGATGGTTTCAAGATCGCGAATCGGAACGCGCTCGCGCAAGAGGGCCTGCAGCACTTTCTGAAGGTCGCCGGTTTTGAGCAGGCCGGGAATTGCTTCATCGACAAGTTTGGGCGCCTTACTGCGCAGTTGTTCCAGCAGATGATTGACTTCCTCGCGCGTGAGCAGATCAGATGCATGCGTTCTGACAACTTCAGAAAGATGCGTAGCCATGACGCTGGTTGCATCGACGACTGTATAGTTCATTGCCTCGGCCCGCAGGCGTCCATCAGGCTCGATCCAGATGGCATCAAGGCCGAATGCAGGCTCGCGCCCGCGTATGCCTTCGGGAGTTCCGTTGGCAATCCCCGAATCCATCGCCATGAGAAGTTCGGGATACACCTCGCCACTGCCGACAGTTGCGCTGCGGATTTTGATGCGATAATGATTGGGCCCGAGCTGCATGTTGTCGCGAATGCGAACGGGCGGCACGACAATCCCCAACTCAGTTGCAAGCTGTTTGCGGATCAGGGCGATCCGTTGCAGCAGATTGCCGCCGCGCGAGGCATCGACCAGTTGCACCAGTCCGTAGCCGACTTCGATTTCCATCGTGTCAACTCGCAGCAGTTCTTCGATCGGTTGCTCCTGAGGCTTCTCTTCACCCGCTTCTCGTCGGGCATCTGCATGCTTCTGCTCCACGCGCTGCCGTGCATGCGTCGCTGCTCCCCATGCCAGCACTCCCAGAAGAACCGCGCCGCCAAGCAGCGGCACAGTCGGCAACGGCGAAAATGCCAGCACCGCGAGCAGGCCGCTGATGAGGTACAGAGCTGTTGGTTGTGAGACCAGTTGCTGCGGAATCTCATCGCCGAGCGTCCGCCTGTCGCCGGCCCTGGCCACGATCAGACCAGCAGCAATCGCAATAATGAACGATGGAATCTGGCTGACAAGTCCGTCGCCGATCGTCAACGTCGTAAATACTTCAAGCGATTCACCCATCGACCAGCCTTTTTCGAACGCTCCGATGGCAAATCCGCCTGCGATGTTAATAAGTGTAATAATAATGCCTGCGATTGCGTCGCCCCGCACGAACTTGCTTGCACCGTCCATCGCACCATAAAAGTCTGCCTCGCGCATGATTTCGCTGCGCCGCTCCCGGGCTGAGTTTTCATCGATCAGCCCAGCTGAAAGATCAGCATCGATTGCCATTTGCTTGCCGGGCATGGCGTCGAGTGTGAAACGGGCTGCAACTTCGCTCATGCGTGTTGCGCCTTTGGTAATCACAATGAACTGCACAACAACCAGAATAATGAAGATAATAACGCCAACCACCTGCGAGTTACCTGCCACAAAAATGCCGAACGCCTTGATGACTTCTCCTGCGACGTTTCGCGCCTCTTCGGGCGATTGCGCATCGGCGCTGAGAATCAGGCGAGTGGATGCAACGTTTAAAACCAATCGAAACAGCGTGGTCGCAAGCAGCAACGCGGGAAACACGCTGAAATCCAGCGGCCGGACCATGTAGATGGTCGTCATAAGAATAATCGCAGCCAGCGCGATATTCGCGCAGATCAGCAGGTCCATGATCACCGGCGGCAATGGGACAATCAGCACCACAATCATCGCCAGGAACGACAGCGGAACCAGCAGATGGCGGTGCTTTGCAACGGCGCTGAAGATCTTCACCAGGCCGGGCGACTCATTGATACGCAGAGCTGCGATAAAACCACTCCTGACTGCAAACGGGAACGGACACTACCTGGACGTGACAGGCACGCGCGGCACCTTGCCACGGAGCCGATAGACATACGCAAGCACTTCGGCAATCGCCTGATACACCGATGGCGGTACTTCCTGACCAACTTTGACAGTGCGAAACAACATTCTCGCCAGCGGCTTGCGTTCCACAATGGGAATGCCATGCATCAGGGCGATCTGTCGTATTCGCAATGCAACATATTCCTGACCCTTCGCGACAACTTTGGGTGCATGCATGGAATCAGCGTCATACTGGATTGCAATCGAAATATGCTCCGGATTCGTCACAATAACATCTGCCTTGGGCACATCGCTTCGCAGCCGCTGCATCGCAATCTGCTGCTGCATGCGCATTCTGCGCTTGCGAGTTTCAGGATCACCCTCAGTCTGACGCATTTCGTCTTTGACTTCGGTGCGTGACATGCGCAGATCACGCTGATGCTTCCATCGCTGATAGGCCAGATCAAGAATACCCAGAAAAAGCAGCACCGCGAGAATCCGCAGCGCAAGATCGAACATCATCCACCCGATCGCGCCCAAGGCCTGCATCATCGTCATGCCTGGCAACGCAACAAGATCGTTCATCATGCCGGTGATCGAAATCACCACCACGATGCATACAACAGCGACCTTCGAGCTGTCCATTCCCGCCTTGACAACCGCTGCAATGCCAACCACCCGCTTCAATCCGGAAATCGGATTCAACTTGCTGAGCTTTGGCTCTAACGGTTTGGTTGTAAACAGCCAGCCGACCTGCATGAAATGTGACAGCCAGGCAACCAACCATGCGACGCAAAGAAGCGGGCCCGCCACCATGACAGCAGCCATGAACGCGCTGGCGGCAGCATCGGCCGATGCTTCAACAACAATAAGATCCGCAATATGGTTGATCGATAACTCTTCACCGAGATAGACTTTCAGACTTCCCAGGCTGGGCATAAGTCCTGCCCAGAGAAGAAGTGTCACGCCCAGCAACATCACCGCGCCAGCAAGGTCGCCACTCTTCGCGACATTCCCCTCATCACGAGCATTCTGCAGCTTACGTGGTGTTGCGTCTTCTGTTCGTTCGCCGAGGTCTTCAGCCATTGATGGATCCTGTTATTATGCTGATGATTGACCCTCGATCCATTGAAACAGTGCGCGCGCAAACGCATCGATGCCCTCGATGAGCACTTCTTCGACGACAAGCAGGCCTGCCGCGAGGATAAAAAGACCTGCAAGAATGCGAATGGGAAATCCCAGGCTGAGAATATTGAGCTGCGGTACGGTCTTGGCAAGAAAGCCCATCGCAACTGTTTCGAGGAAAATCAATCCTAATAGTGGTGCAGAAATGCGCAGAGCCATCTCCAGAGCGGCAAGCAGCAGGCCAGCGGTCACGTCCAGGAGATCGGCTGCAGGAATGAATCCGCCCAGAGCAACGTGTTGAAAGCTGTGCAGTGTTGCATAGACAAGTTGCTCCACGCCCCCGACTGCGATGAACGCACCAATGGTAAGGATGTACAATACTTGGCCGATGACATCCGCTTCGTCGTCGATGGCAGGATTGAAAAACCGTGCAAATCCCAGGCCCATCTGCTGACCCATGACCAGGCCGCCCATCTGTGCCGCCATGATTGGCAACCCCGCGAGCAGGCCGATGACTGCCCCAAAGGAAACTTCGATCAATGCCACCGCAGCCAGCATCCATAGCTCGATCGACTGCGGCACCGCGATCAGCGGCGATGGAATGAGTGCTGGATAGATGGCCAGGCCAAGTAGGAATGCCAGGCCGACGCGAATGCGGGCGGGAATCATTGGAGTTGAAAGCACCGGCCCGAATATCATCAATCCGCCAATGCGACAGATCACCAGTAATGCTGGAATGATGTGTGGCTGGATGATCTCGACAATGTTCAATGAAGCGGCTCATCCAGGTTGAACTCACAGCGAAAACATCGCGGTTGCAAATGTGAGCATTCTGTCTGTGATCCATGACAGAAGAAGGACTGCGACTAATATCATCGCGATTATTTTGGGGACGAAGGAAAGCGTCTGCTCCTGAATCTGTGTCACTGCCTGAAAAAGACTGACCAGCAATCCCACAAAAAGTCCCGCGCCAAGAATCGGCGCGGAAAGAATCAGCGTTTCAAGAAGAGCAGCCTGAACAGTATCTAG
>JBPCKF010000025.1:0-4321 GCA_051004555.1 Phycisphaerales bacterium
ACCTTCCCCTCAAGCTGCGACTGGTTTCCCCAAATCACGCCCGCGCCAATGTGTTGCAGCAGGTCATCGACTCATACTTCCCCCAGGCACCGGGCCAACGCTACCAGACCGCACACGGCGAGAGCGATGAGTCGATCGAGATCAGCATCCCGCCTTCGTACCGCGATGACACGTGGGAGTTCGTGCATCTGCTCATGCACACGCCGCTCTTCAGCAACGCGCCGGAACAATCTGTTGGGCACGTCGCGCGAACACTGCGCGAGAATCCGGGCGACTCCGATCATGCATCCTGGCGCTGGCAGGCCATCGGCACCGCTGCTCTGCCTTCCATGCGCGAGTTTTATACCTACCCCGAAGCTGCGCCACGCTTTGCGGCCCTTCGGGCCGGTGCGCGCCTGAACGATGCCCTCGTCGAGCCGCACCTGCTCGATATGGCCCGCGATACCACCGCCACCACGCCCGCAATGCGCAAGGATGCCATC
This sequence comes from Phycisphaerales bacterium, assembly GCA_051004555.1. Lineage (GTDB taxonomy): Bacteria > Planctomycetota > Phycisphaerae > Phycisphaerales > SM1A02 > JBPCKF01. Next base: position 483 of record JBPCKF010000025.1, read on the forward strand.
GCACTTCTCGGCGAAATGCAGGCCCAGCCGCGCATCGTGCTCGGATTGCGCGAACTTCTCAACGATGATGATGTCGATGTTCGCATCGCGGCCTACGAAGCGCTCATCAACATGGATACGCCCTTCGTGCGAACGTTCTACGTTGATGAACAGAAGTATCAGATCGACTTTGTGGATTCAAACAAGCCGCTGATCTATGTCACATTAATCGATCAGCCACGCATTGTCGTGTTCGGCCTCGAGGTTGAGTTCGACACGCCCCTGACGTTTTCCACATGGTCGGGCAAGTTTCTCATGAAGGGAGACGATAACGCAGAGACGATTGATGTCGCGTATCTCGACTCGACGGGTTCGACGGTGCCCTATCGCGTGTCGCCGCGGCTGCACGACTTCATTCCCTTCCTCGGCCATACCACAACGGTCGAGCGACCCCAGCCGGGTCTGGGCTTGACGTACACTGAAGTGGTCGGACTGCTGGCTGCGATTCATGATGCGCATTATCTCCCGGCTGAGTTCCGCACAGAGCAGGATCGCATTCGGGTCGCGCTGCTGGAGCGAGCGCAGAATCCTGTCGAGTTTGACGTCCGTCCCGAGTTCGATGATGTCGAAGGTGCCACACCCGTCGACGGTTTTGGTGATGATGCAACACCGCTTCCTGCACCTCCAGACGACGGCGACTGGGTGCCCGCGAATATCAGACTGGATGAGGCCACCCGCCAAATCATCGAAGGTCGATAGCGAGCGTTACGCGCCGGGCAACACCTCGCAGTATCAACGGGAGTGGATGGGAATCGAACCCACCTGAGACCGGGTTACCAGCCTCACAACGGGTTTGAAGCCCGTGGCCGCCACCAGGCGTGCTGACACTCCCACATGCTGACATAATACTGCGTGCGTTCATCGAATGACAATGACAACAGCGACAGCAGCAGGGCAACGCATGATTGTTCGACACAGGACGAGGCTCACTGGCTGCCGATCGCAGCGAAGGCTGCATTGTGCGGCTTCGGACACGTCGAGCCCAACCCCATGGTTGGCTGCGCAATCGTTTCTGCGAACGGCGAACTCATCAGCCTTGGCCATCACGAACGCTTCGGCGGGCCACATGCTGAAGTCAACGCGCTCAGGCGGGCCGGATCGGGGGCCCGCGGCGCAACTGTGTATGTCACGCTCGAACCCTGCAATCATTTCGGCAAGACGCCGCCCTGCACAGAGGCGATCATCAATGCAGGTGTTCGCCGTGTTGTGTACGCAATGGCAGATCCGCACCCGGTTGCGAGGGGCGGGGCTGCGACTTTGCAGCGCGCGGGGATTGAAGTGGTTCGGTGCGACGACGCCGTTTCGCGGGCGTGCAATCCTGCCCGGCCATGGGCAACCCGCCTCACCGGCCGTCCATTTGTCATCGCGAAATGGGCGGAGACCGCAGAAGGCAGTCTGATTTCACAGAACATGCAGCATGAGCGATGGATTTCCTCTGCGACGTCGCGGGCAGCAGTCCACCGCATGCGCGGACGCGTCGATGTCATCCTCACCGGCATCGGCACCGTGCTTGCAGATGATCCGCTGCTCACCGCGCGCACCGTGCATGTTCGACGTGTGGCTCAGCGGGTTGTGCTTGATAGCAATCTCCGCATCCCGATGGACGCACAACTCGTTGGGTCAGTTCGCGACGCCCCAACGGATTCGGGGAATGCGGGAGTGGTTGTCATGGCCCTGGAACATGCAATCAAGCAGAAGCAGCATGAAGTGTCGACACTGCGGGCTGCGGGTGTCGAGGTGGTTGCGATTGCAGCCGATGCCACAGGCAAGCAACTCTCGCTGCCAGCGGCGTTGCGTTACCTTGCAGAAGGGCGGAACGCGACCACGCTGCTCACCGAAGCCGGGCCGCGCCTCCTGCAGGCGCTCCGAGATGAAAAGCTCATCGACATCAACTGGCGATTCATTGCTCAGGAGCGAGCCATGATGGAAACTGCTGATGATCATCCCCAGCGCATCATCCATCGAGCAGGTGACACCATCATCTGGCAACTCGCGCAGGAATAGACCGGCCGTCATACATCAGCGTGCCTGTGCCAATGGGCGCAGCAGGATTTCATTCACATTCACGTGGGGTGGCGACTGCAGCGCAAACAGAATCGAGCGCGCGATATCTTCGCTGGTGAGTGGCGTTTCCACGCTTTGGTAATACTGTCTGATCTGCTCCCGCCGTTCTTCATCGGTCGTCGAATCGGGAAGTTCCGTATCGACAATGCCTGGCGAAATGGTGGTGATACGGATGCCCGCTCGGGGCGGATCAGCCTGAGCAAGTTCAGCCCGCAATCCTTCAGAGATCACGTGCAGCGCGTGCTTGGTTGCGCAATAGACCACGTTGCCGGGAAAGATGTTGCGCCCTGCGACGGAACTCACATTCACAATGTGACCGTGCGATCGCTCAATCATGCCAGGGAGTACCGCATCGATTGCATACAGCGCGCCTTTGATATTGACATCGATCATGCGATCCCAGTCATCAGTGCGACCTGCCTCGATGGGCGAGACCGGCATGACGCCCGCGTTGTTGATCAGAATGTCAACGTGATCGCCAAATGCTTCGCGCATCTGTTCGATGAAACGTTTGAGATGGTCGCGATTGCGTACATCAGTCTCGACAGCGATGGCGCTGCCGCTGCCTGCGTCATTGATTTCACGTTCGAGCGATTGCAGGCGATCCAGCCGCCGTGCTGCCAGTGCGACCTTTGCGCCGTGGGCTGCAAGTGTGCGGGCGGTGGCCTCGCCGATGCCGCTGCTCGCGCCGGTGACGATTGCGATTTTGTCCTTGAGTGGGGTGTTCATGGCCAATCCTAGACTAGGGTGCAGCACGCGTGTCTTCACACGCGGACGCGTTGCCAGCCGCCGTGGATGAACCGCGCTGAAAACAGGATTGATCGCACAATCAACTCGCCACACAGTGCAATCCAGACGCCTTCGATGCCGTAGCCAAAGTGCACGCCCAGCAGATACGCAGCCGGTAGCCGCACGCCATAGCTTGATGCACTGGTGATGATGAACGTCCATTTGGTATCGCCCGAGCCGCGCAGACTCTGCCGAACCACAAGCGTGATTGCAAAGAAGCACTGCATCGATCCACAGATGAGGAGCAGGCGTGGCACGTGTTTCAGATGAATCGGATCGCGGCTGAGAAAACGCGTGAGTTCCTCGCCGAAGAGCATGAACACCACGCCGATACTCACCATCACAACAACGCCGATGGCTGTACATGTGAGTACGGCTTTGCGGGCCATGCGCGGATTGCCCGCGCCCAGATATTGTCCAGCAAGCGCGCCCGCTGCAGTCCCAATTGCAAAGCCAGGCATGAAGCTCAATGCTTCCCACTGGATCGCAATCACATGAGCGCCCACCATTCCTTCGCCTGCAGCTGATGCGGTGGCGATGATGCCCAGGAACATGAGCACGAACAGGTTCACCGCCCACATTGAGATTCCCTCAAAGAAGTTGGGCACGCCGACGCGGATAATTCTCCCCGTCATGATGCGCTCGACACTGAGCGAACCGCGTGTGAGCCTGAGATCCTTCACGCCACGCATCAGCACCCATATGGTGAGCAACGCCCCCATTGCATAGCTGACCGCGGTGCCCGCTGCGATGCCCATGACGTGCATATCGAATGTGAAGGGGTTGATGTAGGTCGTGTCGCCGATGGTGAAGTCTGCACCCGAAAGAATCCAGGAAACAACGATGTTGACGAAGTTGACCACAATCGCGATAAGCGAAGGCATGGTTGTTTCACCAGCGCCGTGCAGACACATTGCTCCCACCATCATGATGCCGCACATTGGCAT
>JBPCKF010000026.1:0-32378 GCA_051004555.1 Phycisphaerales bacterium
TCGCGCGATGCTACACGTGTTGCTCGGCGCCCATTACCTGCACGAACAGATCGAACAGATACGCTGAGTCATGCGGGCCGGGCGAAGCTTCCGGGTGATACTGCACCGCGAAAATCGGCAGTGAGCGATGGCGAAAACCTGCGACTGTGCCATCGTTCAGATGAATATGCGTCACTTCAAGGCCGGCTTTTTCGAGTGAATCTTTCTCGACACAGAAGCCGTGATTCTGGCTTGTGATTTCGACCTTGCCAGTGACCAGATTCTGCACCGGCTGATTGGCGCCACGATGGCCGAACGGCAGTTTGTAGGTTGTGGCGCCCATCGCCAGTGCCAGGAGTTGATGGCCGAGGCAGATTCCGAACATGGGCACGCCGTCGTTCATGAGTTCGCGCAGTGTTGCGATGGTATCAGCAACTGCATCTGGATCGCCCGGTCCGTTGGAGATGAAAATGCCATCGGGGTTGAGGGCGCGGATGGCATCAGCTGAGGTAGCGTTGGGCACGATTTCCACATCACACTGACGCTGCGCGAAGTTGCGATAGATGGCCCGCTTGCCGCCACAGTCGATGGCAACAACGCGCAGCCGCTGGGTGTTCTGTGCATCGATATCGCTGGCCCATTCCCCAAGATCACCAAGCTGCCAGGCGCTGGCGCTGGGCACGCTGACGCTGCACGCAAGATTGGCACCTGCCATCTGCGGCAGAGCGCGGGCCTGTTCAACCAGTGCTGCGTCTGCGAGCGCTGTTTCGGTCGACAGGACGCCACGCATAGCTCCGCCGATGCGTAACCGCCGTACCAGCGCGCGGGTATCGATGCCCTCGATGGCCAGCACATTGGATTGCGCCAGCCAGGCGGAGAGATCCATATGAGCGCGGTAGTTCGAATGCAGCCGCGCCAGTTCGCGCACGATGAACCCCTTCACCTGCGGCCGTTCTGATTCGACATCCTCCAGCGCGACACCATAGTTGCCGATCATGGGCGAGGTCATGGTGAGAATCTGCCCTGCGTAACTCGGATCGGTGAGGGCTTCCTGATAACCAGTCATGGCAGTGTTGAAGACAACTTCGCCGCCGACGGTCATGGGTTGTTGGGTCGCGCCAAATGCAGTGCCGTGAAAGATGGTGCCGTCTTCCAGGGCAAGGCGGGCCGGGATGAGAGGCGTGGTTGGTGCGGAGCGCGACATGTGGACAACATGATATGCGCGGATCGCTCGCCAGCGATTCCATATGTTCTCGGCTGAGTCTGCCGGATCCGCGGGCGATGAAGGGCCGAATAGCAATGGATTTCCTCAACGCACCGACTGCATCCTCGCTGACATACTCGTTCCAACGCGCACTGGACTAGAACAACATATAGCCATAACTGCATGTATCACAGTAGCTGTCGGCTCTTGTCTAGTCCGAGGCGTAGGGTCACGCTTCCGTCGTGCGCGGGCGGCTCCGGGCGCGCAGACTGAACAGCGCACTACCATCGTTGATGGATCAGACCAGGCTCTTTGCTGAAGATCGTGACAGCGGGTTTGACCCTGCGCGCGATCAACTGGTGCAGGTCGTCGTCAACCGCTCGATTGATCAATACCCGGACGGGCTGACGTATGCAGTGCCGGATGACATCGGCCCGCTTGCGGCTGGCGATCGCGTTGTGGTGCCGCTGGGTCGCTCGAACAAGGCGACGGGCGGCTACATCATCGAAGTGATCGCCGCGCTGGATTCCAGCGACATCCAGATGGGCAAGGTCAAACGCATTCTGGAGCGCGATGCACTGGCTCACCGCCTGCCCGGTGGCCTGCTCGATCTTGCCCGCTGGATCAGCAGATATTACTGCACGCCCATCGGCATGGTGCTCGATGCCATGCTGCCCGGACCCGTCAAAAAGCAGACAGGTCTGGTGAAACGCACGTTCATTGATCTTGCGCCGCTGGAAACACATGCTGCTGAAAATGAGAGCGCGCCGAAGTCGCGACGTCACTCGCAGCAGCAGAAGCGCATCCTTGATGTCCTGAACAATCTGCCCGTTGATGAACGCCCCATGGAAATGCGTGATCTGCTGGCCGCGGCTGATGTGAAGTCGTCTGCCGCTGTCCGCCGTCTCATCGAGCGTGGCGACGTGATCGCGACGACTCGAACACAGATCGAAGCAGCCTGGCTCGACGCAGCGGTTGACAGGTTCATCCCCGACTCGCTCACACCAATGCAGAGTCAGATCATTGCTGCGATCACTACTGCGCTCAAGAGTAATGCCGGGTTTTCGACGCACTTGCTGTATGGCGTGACGGGTTCGGGCAAGACGGAAATCTATGTTCGCCTGATCGAGCACACGCTCAAACAGGGGCGCACTGCATTAATGCTTGTGCCGGAGATATCGCTCACGCCGCAGACTGCGGGCAGATTGCTCGGGCGCTTTCCTGATTCCACCGTTGCGATTCTGCATTCGGGCCTGACCGCCGCCCAGCGGAATCAGCAGTGGTCGCTGGTCGCGGATGGTCGTGCTCGACTTGTGCTGGGAGCCCGGTCAGCTGTCTTCGCGCCGATTCCCGATGGCGAACTCGGGCTGATCATTGTCGATGAAGAACACGACAGTTCGTACAAGCAGGATCAGCTCCCCCGCTATCACGGCCGCGATGTCGCCATCCGTCGGGCCCAGCATGCACAGTGTCCGATCGTGCTCGGCAGCGCAACACCCGCGCTCGAATCATGGCACAATGCGATCACCGGCAAGTCGCACCTCTATCGCCTTCCCGAACGGGTCCCGGGCACCACGCTTCCTGTGGTTGATGTCGTTGACTTTCGTGAAGAGATCCGCGCCAGACGCGAGCGCAGCCGCATCTCGCTCATCGGGCCGCGCCTGGAGCACGCCATCCGCAATACGCTGGAGACTGGCGATCAGGTGATTCTCCTGCTCAATCGCAGAGGCTACGCCAACTACATTGCGTGTCCCGATCAGAACTGCGGCTGGGTGATGCAGTGTGATGACTGCGATGTGACGATGGTCAATCACCGCGATCCTTCGCTGCCTTCAGATGGCTATGTCCGCTGTCATCACTGTCAGACGGAACAGAAACTGCCTCGCACCTGTCCCACGTGTGGCAAGCGGATTGTGCTGTTCGGGCTGGGCACGCAGCGCGTCGAAATCGAACTCGCAGCCCGCTTTCCTCAACTTGAAGAGGGAAAGACAATGGTGCGCGTCGATTCAGATACCATGCACTCTGCTGCAGATTTTCACGATGTGCTTGGCCGCTTCGCGCGTCGTGAGATACGGCTGCTGCTGGGCACGCAGATGATTGCCAAGGGGCTCGACTTTCCCGGTGTTCGTCTGGTTGGTGTGATCTCGGCTGATACTGCACTCAACCTTCCGGATTTCCGCGCATCAGAACGCACGTTTCAACTGGTTAATCAGGTCGCAGGACGCTCGGGCCGTGGCCAGGCAGCCGGGCGCGTCATCGTGCAGAGTTTTCAGCCCGACGCCCCAGCTATTCAACTTGCAGCCAAACACGATTACGAGACGTTCGCGACGATGGAACTTGAAGCCCGCACGCTCTATCGACTTCCGCCCATCACGCGAATGGCCCGTATTGTGATCCGTCACGAAACCTTCGCAACTGCAGTCGAGATTGCAACGAAGTTGGCAGTCGATCTGCGGGCCATGGCTGCGACAACATCCATCACCCTGCGTGGCCCGATGCCATGTCCGATTGCACGCATCGCAGGAAAGCACCGGCAGCAGATCGAACTCACTTCACCAACAGCGGGCGAGCTGCAACAACTGCTGACCGACGCCCGCAATCGCAGCCTGTTGAAAGCGGATGCGGTGATGGCGATCGATGTTGATCCGATCGCGCTTTTGTAGATTCGTCGCGGAACGCGATTAACACATGCGTTCGAGCGCATCAATCAGCAGTCGCACGCCGAAGCCTGTTGGACCGGTTGTGCAGATGTCGGTTTCGCTCTCGACACGCGCGACGCCTGCGATATCAAGACGTGCCCAGGGGATGTCTTTATCGACGAAGTAACTGAGAAACGCAGCGCCCTGAATGGGATGTCCATCGCGTTTGGGGCCGGAGTTCCAGACGTCTGCATGTCGAGCCCGCATGAAGTCGCGATGATCGGGCCAGAGTGGCAGCTCCCACAGGCGCTCGCCAGTTGCTTCTGCTGCATCGAGCAGCGTGTCGATCAGGCGGTCATCGTTACACCACATGCCAGCACACCATGACCCCAGCGCCACCACGACGCCGCCCGTGAGGGTTGCAAGATCGATGATTGCTGTGGGCTTGAGCGATTTGCATGCATACGCCAGCGCATCAGCCAGTACCAGGCGACCTTCCGCATCGGTGTTGGTGACTTCAACCGACACGCCGTTGTGCATGGTGATGATGTCATCGGGGCGGTACGCGTCGCCAGCGAGCATATTTTCAGCCGTTGGAAGAAGCGCAATCACGCGAATGGGCAGTTTGAGTGTTGCGATGGCATGCATGGCGCCCAGCACTGCCATGCCGCCACACTTGTCGTACTTCATCCCCTTCATGCCATTGCTGATTTTGAGTGAGTAGCCGCCGGTGTCGTAGGTGATGGTCTTGCCGACGAGGACAATGGTCTCGCCTTTGGCCTTTTTTGCGGTGCGCGCGGGTGTGTATTCGAGTTGGATGAGGCAGGGCTTGTGCGTACTTGCCTGGCCGACGTTGACGATGCCGCCCATGCCACGCTTTTTGGCTTCCGCAAAGGAGATGACGGTGCACTTCAATGATTGGGCCTTGGCCAGCCTGCGTGCTTCCTGAGCCATGAATGTCGGATTGCAGATATTGGGAGGCGTGGCTGCGATGCGGCGGGCGTAGTTGGTTGATTCTGCCAGCGTAAGTCCGCGCTGCAGGCCGCGCATTCCCGGCTTTGATGGAGCGCTCAGGCGCAGGGACGCGAGCACATCATTGCGTTCGCGGGCGCTGCCATCAAAAAAGTCGATGCGCCAGTTGGCAAGGCCGATGCCTTCTGCCACAGCTTGGCTGGTGGTTTCTTCATTGCCAAGTTCTTCGGGCAGCATCGTGATGAAGTCGAGCGAGGCAGCTGCGATCTTTCTGCGATCAAGCCCCCGCAAAAGCCGGGCACCGAGCAGCCGCAGGGAACGAGGCGTCATGGCATCTTCTTCGCCCAGGCCAAGAACAAGCAATGAATCGTCTGCAGTCTCTGTCAGGTCGCCCGCTTCAGCCCGGAACGACTTGCGACCCAGCGCCGTTGCAAGGGCGCCTTTATGCGTCTGATCAATGTCTTTCAAAGATGCGGGGACGCGGGTCGTGCCTTTGTAGACCCCCACGATGGTCACCGCGGAAGTCGATGAACCGGCCTGAAGCTTTTTGTACATGAGGTCTCGCGTGCGTTAACCAAATGAAAGAGAGTGTTTCATTCACTGGGCGTGGATGAGTTGGTGGCGCTTGGGCGGCGAACATTTGCAGCATCCGTAGTTGTGATTTCGCAGGCTGCTCCTGCTGCCTTGCTCCTTCTGGACGCAGGTTGCTTCACCCAGCGCTCCACGCGGAAGGGGAAGGCATGTCGTTCATCTGCATCATGCCTGCTCAGGCGCGTGATGTATTGAAAACACTCAGGCAGTGGTGGAAAGTGAACGTCGCCTTCAACATGCGCTTCCACGATCGTCAGAAGGATCTCATCAGCATGATCCATGAAGGCAGCGTACACCTCTCCGCCCCCGATGATGTAGATCAAAGGTGCAGAACCCGCAGTTTTGAGAGCCTGCTCGATTGATGAGACAAAGTGAACAGGCGTGTCTCCTGATCCCGATGCTTGCTGCGACAGTGTTGCAGCCTCACCTGTGAGGACGATGTTGCTGCGGCCCTGCAATGGTTCGCCTTTGAGCGATTCCCAGGTTCGTCTGCCCATGACCACAAAATTGTCCATGGTGGTTCTGCGGAAGAATGCAAAGTCGTCCGGCAGTCGCCAGGGCAATCGGTTGCCGACGCCGATCACGCGGTTCTCCGACATGGCTGCAATCAGGATGATGCGGGGGCGCTGGGACATTTGCTTGATTCTACGCGAAATCTGGTCCGACAGGAGCAGCAAAACGATCAGTTGCCACGCTGGCGAAAGTCGTCATTGTCACGGATGGTGATGAGGCCGATGAGCGGCTCGGTCTCGGACATCTGAATCTGTACCAGCCGGACTGGCGTTGGTTCATAGACACGGAAGATGCCGCCCGCGTCGATGACTTCGCCCCGCTCGTCCCAGAAGTCCCACAGCGAGAGTTTCACGCGGCCGCCCGCGGGAAGTGCATCGACATGGGTAACGTAGCGCTGGTTAATCCAGACATCGAAGTCGTGATAACTGTTTGCGGTCGCGTTGTAGAGCGTGATCTTCTGGTCATTGCGGAAGACCTGAATATCGACCGATTCATTGCTGTGAAGCTGGTCGGGATATGGCTGTGTGGCCTTGCTGGGATTGTACCGGCCGCGCTGACAGCCGCTGCCTGCAACCGCAGTCGTCAAAAGGAGCAGCGCACACGTCAGGCGAATCATCCAGATCATCCTCTGCATAGCTGAGAGAATAGCACAAACGCGCGACTTGTGCACGTCAGAAAGCACGTCTGAGGTCGTCAGAGCGACCGTCCGATGCCGTACAGGCGTTTTCGCCATTCGTCCACGTTGGCTTGCGTGATGCTGGAAGAGTAGATTGAAAAGTCACAACTGCCATCAGCAAAGAATGTGGCTTCATGCAGCCACTCGCGTTTGAAACCCCTCAGCGACGAGATGTGCATCAGCAGGTTCCTGCGGTCGTCTTCCGTGAAGGATGCATCGTCGATGGAACTGGTAAAGTTGCGGGTGATTTCGCTTTTGATATTGCGGACGGGCCAGCCAGCGTGGATCATCGCGGTGAGCCGCTCGATGAGCCAGAGGCGGGGATGCAGGCCGTCTTCGCCAAGCCGAGCAGCCACCCAGTCGCGATACTCAGTCGCTGGCCTGTTCATGGCTTCTGCAATCGCAGCATCTTTGCTGCGTGACTCCAGATGCTCGCGCAGCTGAGCAACATTTTCGGGTGAGAGTGGTCCCATGCGTTCGATGCGTTCAAGATCAGCAAGGAAGCGCGGATCTGCCTGGGGATTGTGCACCATGGCGGGGGCGGCCTGCATGAAACGGAAGAAGGCGCGATCATCAAACGCAGCAAAAGACGGTTCGAAGCTTGTGAGCTGCCAGCGAATGTAGGCATCTGCAAATGCGTCGCGCGACTGTGGCGTAGCCAGCGCGCGCAGAATGGCCGCTTCTGTAATGAGCACATCGACTTCGGGATGGTCTGCAAGAAAGCGCGACTTGATGTCGGGTGAAGCGTGAGTAAATGCAGCAGCGCTTCGGGCTGCTTCTGCTTCTTCAGCAAGTTGCCCAAGCATGATGCGCAGGGCCTGATCTTCGGTGCGGATTGCCTGCGGCGGAGCGGGTTGCTGCTGCCGTGGCATTTGTTGTTGGGCGAATGCAGGCGCGGCTGGAGCGAGAAGCGTCATTGTGCATGCTGCCCACATCAGCAATGGCGTGCGTCTTTGCATCACGGAGAATCGTAGCCGGGACCACGCAGTTTGGGCCCTTGGCAAAACAAACAAAGCCCGCGAATAATCGCGGGCTTTGCGGGGATGGATTTGGTTCAAGACGCTTACTGAATGGGAATACTCGGACCGGGGCCGGGCTGACCGCCAGGAGGCGCCCCGCCAGGAGAAGGTGGCATGGGGCCTTCCGGGGGCGCATCGGGATTGATGGGTCCGCCTTCGTTGGCGGCCCGCTGAGCAAGAATCTGTTGTGGCGATGCCTCTTCGATGTCCGGATCGTTGGCGCGGGCGAGTTCAACTTCGATGACCGCATGCCAGGCTGCAATCATGTCGGTGCCGCTCACGCGGTTGAGGATGTCTGGCGGTGTTGGAGCTGCAATGAACTCGGGTCCATCAGCCCCGCTGGAAAGATACCAGAGCGTTGGCTGATAGTCGCCATCCACCTGGAAGATGGCAAGCACCGCAAGATTGGTGCTGCCTGCATCCACGCCGATGATTGCTGGTGCATCGCCGGTGCTGATCAGAATCTCTTCGATGTTCTGGATGGTGCTGTCCCAGCGTCCTGATTGGATGAGATCATCAAGCTCGTGCTTTTCGGTGGGTGGCATCATCTGACGCGCTGCAGTCGAATTGCCGCGTGCGAACGCATCGAAGAATGTGAGGATGGCGCGACGCTGAGCAGTATCGCGTGGCGCATCAAGCTCATCAAAGACGATGCGGGGATCGGTATTCAGTTCCGCCCGCAGATCATCCAGCGTATCCACGCGCGGTGGTGGCGGTGGAGGGGGTGGAGGTGGCGGGGCAGTCCGCACTACAGGCGGCGGGGGTGGCGGTTCGCTGCAGCCACTGAGCATCAGCGAACTGAACATCGCCAATGATGCCAGTCCCGCGACGGGAATGAAAATACGAGTTGTGTTTTTACGGTTCATCATGACTTGTCACCTTCACATTGCGGTCGATTCGACGCATCAGCCCGCGGAGAACACTCCCAGGCGCCAGTTCGTGAAATTCGACCTGCTGATGGTGTATTGTAGGGCTTTGGGTCGCCCGTGGTAATTCAGCGGGTACATCGGACTCAGAATCGGGATTTTCGCCTGTCTTTTCACCCCTCAGGGCTGCAATCATGTCCAGACAGCCCTGCGACCATCGCACGGGCTCAACCACCTGTTGGACGAGCCGGCGCTTGAGAAGTTCCATGTTCTCTGGATCGTGCGGCTTGCCAGTCACATTCGACCAGACTGGCACTTTGGGGGGCTGAAACTCGATGTCATCCAGGGCATCTTCGAGTCCATCCGCAGCTGATTTCATCAAGGGCGAATGAAAGGCTCCTGCCACTGCCAGTGCCTGAGCCCGAAAGCCATGTTCGACTGCAAGCTCTTCAGCCCGCTTGCATGCATCGAGTCGACCTGAAAGGACGATCTGCCCGGGTGCGTTGAAGTTGGCACATACCAGCACCCAGTCGCCACCTGCCTCATCGCAGATGGCCTGTGCATCTGCTTCTTCGGCGCCAATCAGGGCAACCATGCCGCCACCTTGCGCTTCTGCAGCCTGTTGCATCAACCAGCCACGCTCTGCCACCAGTTTCAATCCGGTCTCAAAATCGAAGACGCCAGCGATATGCAGTGCGGTGTACTCGCCCAGTGAAAGGCCAGCACATGCTGCGGTTTCCCAATCTGCTCCGGTTTGGCGTAGGGCGTGCCAGCTGGCGACGGATGCGACATAGATCGCGGGCTGCGCGATATCGGTGCGATCGAGAAGTTCCTTGGGGCCTTCCCACATGATCTCGCTGAGCGGATAGTCAAACTCATCTGCAAGAATGAGATCAGCCTTCGTGATGATGCTGCGGGCGCTGGAAGACGCATTGGCCCACTTCATGCCCATCTCGATGGCCTGGGCACCCTGGCCGGGACAGAGAAGAGCAACTGCAGTTCGAGCCGATTCTGGCATGGTGAATCAGTGGTTTGACGTTGCCGACACTGCGAAGAAGTTGTTACCCGCGCACGCTGCCAACTGCGTCATAGGTTGGAATCGATTCATCAAGGGGAATGATGTCGACGAGCTTGCCACGGAATCGCACGTGCCCTTCGGTCATGGCAAAGAGCGAATCGTCTCTGCCTCTGCGGACCAGATAGCCGGGGCGAAACTTTGCGCCGCACTGACGAACAATGATCGCGCCATGCTTGGCGAACTCGCCACCGAAGAGTTTGATGCCACGGAACTGCGGATTCGAGTCGCGCCCGTTCTTGGTTGAACCCTGTCCCTTTTTATGAGCCACGTTGAAACTCCTTACCTGGTCGATCGCTTTCAGCCCGAACGGATCACGCTGCGTCCGGGACGAAGACAATAGCCCTGCCAAACCGTTTCTTCAAGCACCTCCGGCATGTGGCGCTCAGCCGTTTGCCTTCTTCCAATCGGCCAGGAACTTCTCCAGACCCTGATCGGTGAGCGGATGCGACATCATCTGCTGAATCACCTTGAACGGAACCGTCGCGACGTCTGCCCCGATCATCGCAGACTGGACAAGGTGCAACGGATGGCGGATCGAGGCTGCCAGAATCTTGGTCTCGTATCCGTAGTTGTCGTAAATGTGCCTGATCTGCTGAATCAGTTCCATGCCATCGCCGGAAATGTCATCAATGCGGCCGACGAAGGGTGAGACCAGAAACGCGCCCGCCTTGGCAACCAGCATGGCCTGCAGCGGCTGAAAGCACAGCGTCATGTTGGTTCGAATGCCGCGATCGCTCAGCGTCTTGCATGCCTTGAGCCCTTCGGGAATGCATGGCAGCTTGATGACAATGTTCTCCGCGATGGGCGTGAGTTGATCAGCTTCCTTGATCATGGCATCGTGCGTGGTGGACACCACTTCAGCCGAGACCGGACCATCGACGATCTCGCAGATTTCCCGCATGCGCGTGTGAAAATCTGCTTTCTCTTTTGCGATCAGACTGGGGTTAGTGGTGACGCCGTCCAAGACGCCCAGCGCTGCGGCCTCGCGGATTTCATCGAGGTTGGCTGTGTCGATGTAAAGTTGCATGCGTGCATGATAGCAGAGCCGTACCGTCGCTGCGGGAGCAGCGCTACGGGTGAAGCGCTGCCGATGACGATTCTACTTGACTGTGATAACGAGACAGCCGAGAAGCTGTTTCGCGCACTCGATCGACTGCGCGAAGAAGCGGAGGCATCCAATGCTTGAGATACCGAAGCACCCACAGCGCACGATGACGCTTGAGTGGTGTGACGGTGCGCCGGATTCATCGCGCAGCGAAAAGCCGCCATTCGCCGGGGACGCCCTTCAATAGGTGGGTGCCGCGCTCTTCGAACTCGAGGCCCGAGCCAGCCACGAGATCCTTCACGGTGCTCGACACGAGAACCTCACCGCCTTCAGCGGCGGCAGCCACACGTGCACCCGTGTGGACAGCGATGCCGCCGATTTCGCCATCCACCCGCTGGACCTCACCCACATGCACACCGGCGCGCACCTCCAGACCCAGAGCACGGAGCTCGTGGCAGATGGTCAGCGCGCATCGCACCGCGCGGGCCGGACCATCGAAGGTGGCGAGGAAGCCGTCACCAGCGGTGTCGATTTCGGTGCCACGGAACCGCGTGATCGCGTTTCGGACGAGGCCGTGATGCCGCTCGAGGAGCTCCTGCCAGGCACGGTCGCCGATTTGGGCCGCCATCTGAGTTGATCCGACCAGGTCAGTAAAGAGCACCGTCGTGAGGAAGCGATCCGGATCAGGGCCGCGGCGGACGCCTGTCAAAAACTCCTCGATCTCATCGAGCACTCCGTCCTGATCCCCCACCCATGGGAGGTGGTCCTCGCCCGGCAGTTCGATGAACTTCGCGCCTGGAATCTGACCGGCAATCCACCGTCCTTCCTCGATGTTTGCGTCGCGATCACCCGTCCGGTGCAGGACAAGCGTCGGCGCCTGGATGGTCGGGAGCACTGATCTGACATCGATCTGCGAGTTCATCCGCAAGAGGGCCGCTGCCGCACTCGGGCTCGCGCTGCGTCGCAGATAATTCAAGAGCCGTCGCTTGAAGTCGGGATCGTTTGCTGCGCTGGGGGCGATGTCCGCGATATCCATTTCGTGACCCCACTCTTGCGCCACGAGTTCCGCCGTTTGCTCGCGCTCTTCTGCGGTTGGTGCCCAGGGATAATCCGAGGAGCGAATGCGCTTCGCGAAAACGCCAAACGTGATGAGTGCCGTCGTCCGCTCCGGGTAGGTGGCAGCATAGAGCACGCTGAGATTTCCGCCCTCGGAGTGACCGAAGAGGGCTACCTGCTTCGACCCCACCGCGTCTATGACAGCGCGGACGTCGTCCATTCGCTCTTCCAACGTCGGCAAGGAATTGAGGGGTACCTGGTCCGAAAGTCCGGTCCCCCGCTTGTCGAAGAGGATGAGCCGCGAGAACGAGGCGAGGCGGCGGAGGTACCGGGCGAGGTTCGGATCATCCCAGCAGAGCTCGACGTGGGACACCCAGCCGGGAACGCAAAGGAGGTCGATCGGCCCCTCGCCGACCACCTGGTAGGCGATATGGAGGCCGTCGCCGAGGGCATACTCGGTCTTCGGCACTTCAAACATCGCCATCATGTTACACACTACGAATGCCTCGCACGGTCGCCGGGCGACATCTAGACTCATGTGTTCAGCGTCATGGAGTCTTCAGCCCACGCAAACTTGAAGCGGCTGGCGTGTGCATATCTCATGCGCGAGGGGTATCTTGCTGCTGCGATCGAAGTGCGCTGTCCGGGGTCGCGCTATCGGGTTGATGCAGCTGGTTATGGTGATCGCGAACCCCATCCGCCCCGCACGGATGCCGGTGGCAACGCCACGCTATGGGCTGCGGTCGAGCGACCTCGCAGGGCCGTCCCCAAACGCTGTGAGCCGCGAACAATCATTATTGAATGCAAGCAGTCGCGCAGCGATTTCATCCGTGAAGATCAGCAGGCCGAAGAGTTGCTTGCGTTGCGCGACGAACTGCGGGCATGGCAACTGCATATGGAAGAGCATCGGCTCAAACAGGTCGAGCCGGCGCTGCGCATTTCCAACTCCGCGCTCTTTGCAGAAATGGAAGAGTGGGACTTTTCTGCCAGCCGCATGATCAGCTATCGGCGACTCCTGCGGCGCATTCGGCGAACCGAACAGCAGTTGCACGGGGCGACCAAGTTTTCGCTGATGTCGCGCTACCGTCTGGCAGATGCGCTGTACATCGCAGCCCCGCGCGGGTTGATCCGCAAGCGTGAAGTGCCGCCGGGGTGGGGATTGCTCGAGTGGTCGCGAGAGGGTATTGCAGGCGATATCTCAACTCTGCACGAGCCCGCCAGCGAAGCGCACCCGCGCGTGACAGTGGCTGCTCCTGTTCATGTGCCGCGAGCGGAACAGCGCAGCCGACTGTTGCGCAACATTGCAGTTGCAGCCACACGGATGGCCATGCATGGCCACAGCAATGCTGGCGTTGAGAGGGCGGAGCCAGAGATTAGACCAGATTAGATTGGATTCACGCGGAGACGGATGCAGTTGATGCTGCGTGCAGTGGCTTGCGCTTGTTGTCGGGACGGGCCACTTCCAGAGCGCGGCCGTGAACACCACATGCTGAGGCAGCCAGCGCGCTGCAAAGGCGGCTGATTGCAGGAATCTCCGCGTACTCCTGTTCAAGCTGTTCGAGCTTCTCGGAGAAGGTCGCGCCATTGCTGCGGTAGAGGCGCTTGTGGGCATCTTTCATCGCATCGATATGCTCAGGCGGATAGCCGTACCTGAGCATGGCAATCACGTTGACAGCGCGAGCCTCAGCCGGGCTGCCTTCGACGATCATGTAGGGCGGGACATCTTTGGTGATGCGGGCCAGTCCCCCAACGAATGAGCATGCGCCGACGGTTGCAAAGTGATGCACACCAGCGCCGCCGCCGATACTTGCACCTTCTTCGACAACGACATGTCCAGCCAACATGACCTGATTGGCGATGGTGATGCCGTTGGCTAGGTGACAATCGTGGGCAACGTGGGCAGCCACCATGATGAGGTTGTTGTTGCCGACGGTCGTCACTCCGCCGCCATTGGATGTTCCGCGATGAATGGTGACATGCTCGCGGATCTGATTGCGATGTCCAATTTCGCACCAGGTCGTTTCGCCTGCGAATTTGCGATCCTGAGGGTCAGCACCGATGACGGAGAAGGGATAGATGATGTTGTCGCACCCGATGGTAGTGCGTGACTGAACGGTGACATGGTTGAGCAGGCGGGTTCCATCGCCAATGCTGACCTGTGGACCGATCACGCAATAGGGCCCGACCTCGCAGGTTTCTGCAAGCTCGGCGAGCGGGTCCACGAGTGCGGTTGGATGGATTTCTGCCATACGTGTCTTTTCCCGGCCAGCCTGCGGCGTGTGCAGGCCCGGGCAGGATCATAGAGCCTGTCTGTCAATCCGGCTCTGCATCGACCATCATAAACTTAATCTGGGCCTCGGCTGCAAGATCATTGCCAACAAATGCCCGACATTTTACATTACCGGTCCTGGCGCCCGCTCGAACAGCCTGAGCCTCCAAAATGAGCTGATCGCCCGGAGTGACGGGTTTTCGCAGTTTCACACGATCGAGACTCAGGAGCACAGCAATCTTTCCAGTATGTTCGAGTTTCTGGCTGAGGAGGAGGCCACCCACCTGTGCCATGGCCTCGACGATCAGCACTCCCGGCATGATCGGCGTTCCGGGGTAATGTCCCTGAAAGAACGGCTCGTTGATTGAAACATTTTTGACCGCAACGGCCCTGCGGTCGGGTTCGATCTCAACCACCCGATCCACCAGGAGCATGGGATAGCGATGGGGCATGATCTTCTGAATGGCCCGAATATCCAGAACTTTGCCTCGCACCAGGGCTTCGCGATGGCGGGTGGCTTCGATCTGTTCGAGGATCTTGAGGCCCATGCGATGATTCAGAGCATGGCCAGAGCGATACGCCACAAATCGGGCAGCAACCTCGCATCCAACCAGGTACATGTCGCCCAGGAGGTCAACGATTTTGTGTCTGACCGGTTCGTTGTCGAAGCGATAGGTGTTGTCGATGGGACCATCGTCGCCGATTACCAGAACATCCGCGGGCGAGAGGTGGCGACACATGCCGCGTTCCCACAGTGCCTGAGCTTCTTCAATGAGGCTGAAGGTGCGAGCCGGGCAGATTTCATCGCGGTAGTTGCCATTGTCCAGGACGAATGACTGCGACTGCCGCCGGATTCGATTGTTGAAGTCGCCATAGTCCAGATCGAAGAGGATGCTGAGCGTATCGCCATCGTGTGGCAGGGCTGCGATCATGGCTTCGCCTTCCTGGACGACGATAGGCGCAGTGATTTTGAATCGTCGTCTGGGGGCGTCCTGTTCAACGATCCCCGCTGCCAGAATCGGCTCTGCGTACGGGAGGGCTGAGCCGTCGCCACACGGCAGTTCCGGGCCTGAGAGTCGAATCAGCGCGTTGTCGATGCGCAGCCCGGCCAGGGCGCTCATGCAATGCTCGACGGTCTCGATCACCACCGAGCCTTCTTTGAGGGTTGTTCGACGAGCCCGCTTGGTGACATGCCGGACCGATGCTGGAATCTGCACGGGTGGCGAGAGATCGCTGCGTTCAAAGACGATCCCATGATTGGCTGGAGCAGGGCAGATGGTGCAGACAGCATGTTCGCCCAGCAACAGGCCGCGACCTTCAATCACAACCGATGAAGCCAATGTATGCTGGCGGCGCAGGTTTTCCGCGCCCGAGCCAGTGGTCGAGTTGTCATCAGCGAGTTGAAGCATTAGCGATTTCAGCGCTGTCGCGTAAACAATAGGCGACGAACATGATAACGTACACTCTCTCGGCGTGTCCTGTTTGCCTGCGTGAGACTTTGATCCAGCGTGAAAATCATCGGCATCGATCCCGGCCTGCGACTGACGGGCTATGGCTGCATCGACACCACCGCGGGCACGTGCACCATCCTCGAAGCGGGCGTCTTTCGCCTCGAGTCAAAGGCGCCCATCGTCCAGCGGCTGGGCGCCCTCTACCACGATCTTTGCGCAACACTTGATGAACTTCAGCCGGAAGTGATCGCTGTCGAGCGGCTGTTTGCTGCCTACCGCCATCCCCGAACAGCCATCATCATGGGTCACGCACGCGGTGTTGTATTACTTGCGGCCCAGTTGCGAAATCTGCAACTCATCGAACTCAGCGCCACCGAGGTGAAGCGGTCGATCACAGGCAATGGTCATGCCAGCAAGGATCAGATGCAGCAGGCCATCATGGCGCGATTCAACCTCGCCCAGCCGCCTCACCCACCCGATGTGGCTGATGCACTGGGAATCGCTGCCTGCGCAGCTGGGCGGGTGCAGACATTGCACGTACAATGACATCGATGGATAAGCTCAGCAAAAGTGAATCGGAATGGAAGGATGAACTGACGCCCGAGCAGTTCCGCATCATGCGCCAGGCAGGCACAGAGCGCGCCTTCACAGGCGAGTACTGGAACTCCAAAACGCCAGGCATGTACCACTGCGCCTGTTGTGGCCTCGAACTCTTTGCAAGTGACGCCAAGTTTGATTCGGGGACCGGCTGGCCCAGCTTCTTCGAAGCGGTCGAAGAGGACCATGTCGTCGAGAACACCGACAGCAGTCACGGCATGAGCCGCACCGAAGTTGTGTGTGGCCGCTGCCAGGCACATCTCGGCCACGTCTTCAATGATGGTCCCGCGCCGACGGGGCGGCGCTACTGCGTCAACTCGGCCTCGCTGAAACTCCAGGAGCGCGAGTGCAATGGCTGATCGAACCAAAGCGCTCATGCAGATGCTGGAAGATGATCCCAGAGATACATTCTGTCTCTACTCCCTCGGACAGGAAGCTGCCAAGGCTGAGCATTTTGAAGAAGCATTGAAGTGGTACCACCGCGTGCTCGATATCGACCCGCAATATTGTTACGCGTGGTTTCACATGGCTCGCGCCCTTGAGGCCCTTGATCGTAATGATGAGGCATGCACAACACTTGAGACGGGTATGAAACACGCGCAGCAGGCGGGCGATACCCACGCCGTACAGGAGATGCAGGTGCTGCTGGATACGTATCGCGCTGAGAGCAGCCAGTCATGAGCAGCATTGCACAGGAACGCAGTGCTGTGAATGCAGCGGTGGGGGGAAGTATCACTGCCATCACGCCCTCGCGCAGCAATCCCAATCGCCGCGCCATTGCTGTTGATGACGCGCGCATCCTCTCACTTGATGCTGCAGTTGTTGAATCGCTGGATCTCACAGTCGGCAAGAAGTGGACGAGTACGACCGCGCGGGCAGTTCTGGCTGCACTTGATGCTCATCGAGCCCGCCGCGATGCTCTGAACATGCTGGGCCGGCGCAGCTGCGCGGTTGCCGACCTGCGAGCGCGCCTGCGCCGTCGTGAGCACAGCGAAGCAGCTGTCGAACAAGTGATCACGGAGTTTCTCGACGCTGGCTGGCTGGACGACAAGGCAACCGCTGAGGACATAATCAACTCAGTGCTGCGCAAAGGACCCGCTGCCCGCGAACTGTTAATCACCCAACTCTGCGACAGGTACGCGATTGATGAAGACGTCGCAGTTGCTGCTGTTGATCGAGCGCTGTGTGACCAGGACCTTGAGCGCGATGCAGTTGCATATGCTCGCAAGATATACAAAGCCATGCCAAAGAAAGTGACCGCTGCTACAGCCAGCCGCAGAATCGCAGCCCGTCTGGCACGGCGAGGGTTTGATGAAGATGCGATCGAGCGCGTGCTGTATTCGATCGGCCTGCTCGATGGTGCACACGATTCAGGAGATGTTGCATGAAGCAGTCCGCAATGTTTGCGGGGGTGTTTCTCCCGGCGTTGTTTTTCGCTGCGGTTGTGATGTGCCTGCCAGGCTGCTGGATGTCGCAGGCAGAGAATGATCTGCCGCTCACCGCAGAGCGCACGATCAGCGACTTTGAACCCTACGCGCTTGATGCAGAGTCACTCTCGCGGGCACATTGGCCGCGCGACGATTCCGCGCAGCCGTACGGTTGGCCCGGCAGTCACGACACTGCGCTCGCGCCCGACGCGGCAGGCGCGTACCCCTCTCTTGCTGGCGGTCGTCATGTTGCAGCGACGGACGCGATGGATGCGATGATTGCCTGGCCGCGCGGGTTTGTGAGCATGCTCATGTCGCCGTTTCGTTCATATCCATATCCGCCTGAGCCAAACCGAGGCTACGAGCGCGTGCCGCAACAACAGGATGACGCGTCGAGCGGCATCAGTTTCACGAGCGCGCAGACAGAGCGGATCCTGCCATGAACAGCAGCGCTTCGCAGACGGTCGATCCTGCCCGCGAGCTGACAGTCCAGGCAGCGGCTGCTCTTCTCGCAGATGAAGCTGCCCGAGTTGCATTGATCGACTGCAGAACGCCGGCCGAAGCTGCGCTGGCGTCGATTGCAGGTTCGCGACTGATCCCGCTGCATAATCTGCCCATGCGGATGGATGAAATTCGCACGATCGAACCGGACGTCGACCATGTGATTGTGTATTGCCATCACGGAAGGCGCTCGCTGATCGCAGTGGACGCGATGCGCATCGCAGGAATGAGTAAAGTCATGTCGATGGCTGGCGGGATCGATGCGTGGTCACGTGTGATTGATGCAACTGTCCCCCGATATTGATGCACGTTGAACATGAACCCTCGTAACGGGCGGAGGCCCTTGTGCTGAAACAGCGTCTGGTTGTGGGTCCATTGCTGGCCATCGCAGCCCTTCTCATTTTCATGGCAGATGATTGGCTGGGCCGCGTACCTGCGCCCTCGTGGTGGCTGGATGACCGCGAAACCCTGCCCGGCGGCCTGCTGCTCTTTGCCATGTGCTTTCTCATCGTCGCCCTGGCAGCCCGTGAGTTCTCACGCATCTTTGATGCCAACGGCATTCCCAATCGCCCCTGGCTCACGACGCTTGGTCCGATGCTGGCAATTATTCTGAGCTTTGCGATTCCCACCAAGCTCAATACCCCAATCGAGATTGCCACCGCGATTGCAATGATCCCCACCGGCATGGCTGCACTGCTCATCATCGCGGTCTTCACATTCAGCCGCAAACAGAATGTCGAGGGCATCGTCGCGGGAGTGGGCGGCGTGATCTTTGTCACCGTCTACCTCGGCCTCATGCTCGGGTTCTATCTTGCGCTGCGGCGCTGGCACAGTGCATGGTGGATTGTGGGAATCGTCGCAGCCACGAAGATGTGCGACACCGGCGCCTACTTCACCGGCCGCGCCATCGGCAGGCACAAACTCATTCCATGGCTGAGTCCCGGAAAGACATGGGAAGGCCTCATCGGCGGCGTCATTGTGGCGGGACTCACAGGGCTTTTCATGGCCTGGCTCAGCGGATTCCTTCCCGAGTCGCGCGATCACGTGGCCCTGTGGCTGGGGGCAGTGTGCGGTGTTGTATTCGGCATCGTCGGGCAGGGCGGCGATCTCACCATGAGCCTCTTCAAACGCGATGCAGGACTCAAGGATTCCTCCAACATCCTGCCCGGCATGGGAGGGGTGATGGATGTGCTCGACTCGCCATTGCTCGTCGCGCCGGTGGCATTCTGGATGCTGATTCTGTTGACGTGAACGAAGTTCCCACGCGACGCATCTGGCCGTGCGGCTACACTTCGCCACCATGAGCTTTGAAATCGAATCGATCCATGCGCGGCAGGTGCTTGATTCACGCGGGAATCCCACCGTCGAATGTGACGTCGCTCTTCTCAACGGCGCAACCGGCAGAGCCATCGTCCCATCCGGCGCAAGCACGGGTGAGCATGAAGCGGTCGAACTGCGCGATGGCGAAAAGAAAATCTACCTCGGCAAAGGTGTGCTCAACGCGGTCGGCCATGTCAACAACATCATCGGGCCCGAACTCATCGGCTGTGATGCACGCGATCAGGAAGGCATCGACGCGCTCATGTGTCAGATGGACGGCACGCCGAATAAGGCCAAACTCGGCGCCAACGCAATACTCAGCGTTTCCATGGCTGTCGCCCGCGCAGCTGCACAAGGGACCGAACAGCCGCTGTATCGCTATCTCGGCGGCACTGCAGCCCATGTCCTGCCCGCGCCCATGCTCAACATTCTCAACGGTGGCAAACACGCAGACAATACTGTCGACTTTCAGGAGTTCATGATTCAACCGCTTGGCTTTGATACCTTCGGCGAAGCGCTGCGGGCTGGCGTTGAAATCTATCACACACTCAAAGGTGTGCTGCATGATCGCAACCTCTCGACCGCGGTCGGCGATGAAGGCGGCTTTGCCCCTGATCTCAAAGAAAATGAAGATGCCCTGCGCGTGATCGAAGAGGCGGTCGACAAGGCAGGCTATTCGCTGGGCGAGCAGATTGTGATTGCACTTGATCCTGCAACCAGCGAACTTGCCAACGAGGCTCGCGCCAAAGGCAAAGAAGGATACTGCTTTTTCTCAAGCGATCCCGATCGGATTGTTTCGAGTGACGAGATGATCGACATGTGGGCTGACTGGTGCAGCCGCTATCCGATTTTCTCGATCGAAGATGGACTGGCTGAGGACGACTGGGATGGCTGGCTCGCGCTCACAGAACGGCTGGGGGCAGAGGTGCAGCTTGTGGGTGACGATCTTTTTGTGACCAACCCTGCGTTTCTCAGTCGCGGCATCGAACAGGGGTGCGCCAACGCGATTCTCATCAAGGTCAATCAGATCGGCACGCTCAGCGAAACCTTCGCAGCAGTGAATCTCGCTCATCGCAACAGCTACCGGGCTGTCCTGAGTCATCGCTCAGGTGAGACGGAAGATTCCACCATCGCGGATATTGCGGTTGCAACCAACTGCGGCCAGATCAAGACTGGCGCGCCCTGTCGCAGTGATCGCAACGCCAAGTACAACCAGCTCATCCGCATCGCAGAAGAACTCGGCGACACCGCAGGTTACGGCATTCAATGATCCGGGCATCATGCACAATGCAGCTGCAATCCTGGCCATCGGCGATGAGCTGATCTCGGGCGCAACACTCGATACAAACTCGCCCTGGCTCAGTGAACAACTGGCAGCGCGCGGGATTGATGTGGTCGAAATGCGGGCTGTGGGCGATGATCGGATCAACATCGCAACTGCAATCACGCAACTGGCGCAGCATGCTTCGCTGCTGCTTGTCACTGGCGGATTGGGTCCGACACCCGATGATCTCACCCGGGAAGCATTGGGCGATGCAGTTGCGCCGAGCGAAGCACTTGAAGTTGATGCAGCAGCTGAAGCCCATGTGGAGAACTGGTTTGCAGGGCGTGGCATTGCCATGCCGCCAACAAATCGCAAGCAGGCATTGCGGCCCCGCGGCGCGAGCACGCTTGCAAATCCGCATGGCACAGCTGTCGGGTTGTGCGTGAAAGCATCCTCCGGCTGCACCATCATTGCAATGCCTGGCGTTCCGCGTGAAATGAGGGCCATGTTCCTGAGCGCAATCGAACAGATCGTGCCGAGCGAGAGATCGAACATCATCGCAAAGCGGTTTGCCATCCACACGCAGGGCATCGGCGAATCTGCACTTGCGCAACGTCTGGGCGACTTGCTGGCCCGTGATCGACCAGCCTCGCTTGAACACAACAGCAGCGTCGAGCTGCGCATCGGCACCACCAGCAATCGCGGTCTGGTCTCGGTGCGCATCTACGCGCGTGGCAACGAGGATGACATCGTCGCTGCTTGCCGCGTGATCGACACGCAGGTGACGAGCGATGCACATCCGTATGTGTTTGGCACGAATGACCACACGCTGGCATCGGTTGTGGGAGAAATATTGCGCGAGCGAGAGATGTTGCTCGCAACCGTTGAATCATGCACGGGGGGGATGCTCGGCAGTCTCATCACGGATGTTCCCGGTTCGAGCGCGTGGTATCGCGGCGGCTGGGTGACGTACAGCAACGAACTCAAATCCGCATGTGTCGAGGTTGATCCCAGGCTTATCGATACGCACGGCGCAGTCTCTGCCAGCGTGGCAGTTGCGATGGCCAAAGGTGGCTGCGCGCGAGCGCAGGCGGACATTGCGCTTGCTATCACAGGAGTTGCAGGTCCTGATGGCGGCTCGATTGCCAAGCCCGTGGGAACTGTCTTCATTGCCTGCGCGCACAAGGATCAAGCCGCGCGGGTGCATCATTTTCGTTTTGTTGGTGATCGCGAATCAGTGCGATTGCGGGCAGCATTGACAGCACTGCAGATCGCGCGTTTTGCGCTGCTTGGCGTTGATGCTCGCACGCCACTCCTTGGCGAAGTGCCACGCACAGTCGCAGCGATCGGCCTGGGGGCGAACCTGGGCGACCGCGCTGCCACGATTCATGCAGCTCTCGAACGCCTTGCCCACCAGCCGGGTGTGAGCCTTGTCAAGGCCAGCAGTCTGCACGAAACCGAGCCAGTTGGCGTCATTGATCAGCCGCGATTTCTCAATGCTGCAGCGCTCATCGAAACCTGTCTCACGCCACCGGAAGTGCTGGCTGCACTACTTGAGATTGAGCGATCGCTGGGCCGCACCCGCGATGATGGTGAAGGGCAGCAACAGCGATTCGGCCCGCGCGTGATTGATCTGGACCTGCTCACGTTCGGCGATCTGGTGTTGGAACAGCCCGGCCTGACAATCCCGCACCCGCGCATGCATGAGCGGCTGTTTGTACTCGAACCCCTGCGCGAGATCGCGCCTGACATCACGCATCCAGTTCTGGGAAAGACTGTGCAGGAACTTTGCGACGCATCGCTGCAATGATCGCGACTATTCTCGTCGTGCAGCCGCCGCCATTTCAAAAATCGATGCCGCGCAGTCCGTAGCGCGTTGCAAACAGCGGCGCGATGGCTGCGCCGTAGTGCAGCCGGTCCACGACTCCCGATTCCGAGCGAGGCGGATGTGAGCCGATCGAGCCATCAGCAGCAGCGCACTGAACCATGACCCCGCCATTGAGACGGTGATTCGTTGCTCCATCGATGAGAAGAGCCTTGCGGGCTGGCCATTTCACCTCTGTCATGCGGGTGCCGCGCAACATGGAATCGGTGGCTGGTCGATCGTCCGACCAGAACCAGGGATCAGCAAACGCGCCATACGTCATCTTGAAACGACAAAGGAAAAGCGTCTCGTCATCGGGGTGCGAGACGAGACGGAATGGCCGCGGGCCGATGTCGGAAGTGCCTGACATATATGGCACAATCATGTTGGCCCAAGTCCATGACATTCGCTCGAAGTGACCGGAGCCGGGGAAATGGTACACATTTCTGCCATACAGTTCGTACGGGCCGTCAGGATCACCCGGCGTATTCCAGTAGGGAAGACCCAGGTTGTGCTCAAACGAATATAACTGCAGGGCGACATATGTCTGCCGCAGCGCCCCGGCGGCAGCGGTGTCTTCGGCCCGGTTGCGTACGCCTGCCACAGCTGGCAGCAGAATGGCAATAAGCACCGCGAGGACAGCAAGAACAACAAGAAGTTCGATCGCCGTGAAACCGCGGTCTCGCGTTCGTGCCTTTTCGAGCGTCATGACTGTCCTGCTTTCACGATGTGCCTTGACTTGTTTCCAGTGCCGGAGTAGTGTAGTGTAGGGTAGCGTCTCGAATCCAGGGAGTAACTCTCGAATCCAGGGAGTAACTCTCATGCGCCGAACAAAGATTCTCCAACCTGTTTCGATCGCGATTGTGTTCGCCCTCGCGCCCGCTCTTCTCAGTTGGGCTCAAGGTGGTCCGGGGTCCGGTGCCCCATTTGAATGCACGGGGCAATGCTCGCAAATGGGCATTCGGAACTGCGACCCGGGAACGCAGCGAATCTGCTGCTGCACGGCAGTTCCCGGTGCGTACGTCTGCAAGTGTGTTGATGCTGGCTCGTCCTACTGTATTGACGGCGACAACGACAACAACCCGAATTGTTGACTATGCATCAAACTCGATATCGCAGAGGCGTGAGTTCGCGTGTTGCGCTGGTTCTTGCTGTTTCGCTGGCCCTCATTGCGGTCGGCATTGCTGCTCTGCGCTGGGAGTCGCGCGAGACATCGGAAGAACGCATTGACCGCCTCTCATCTGAAGCAGAACGCGCTTTTGCGCGTTTTGACTATGTGCTCATCGCTGATGCCACCGATGATGGTGCGCTGCTCAGGCATGCTGTAGTTGTGGGCGAAGCATTGGGCACTGACGAGCAAAGAACGCTATTGCTCCAGGCTGCTGGACGGTACCTTCGCCTCACTGGTCTGGACGCCCAGGCAGAGGATTATCTTGCCTGGCGTCAGCAGCAAGGCGCAACGTTGTTGCCGATGGAAGTGATAGAGACTCTTCCAGGCTATACGTTCCTGAAGCGAGAATCGAACGACGCAACGTTTGACTCGGCTGATGATGTCTTTGTCGCACTTTGGGACCTGCACCGTCGCTGGCTTGATGGTGATTGCGTCCCCGAAGCTGTGGCAACGACTGATGGAAGCGCGCTCATTCAATATCGAGAGTTGCGTGTCGGTCAGATTGGTCCACCAGCCCTCCCACCAGAATGGAGAGAGCATTGGACGGGTGGCCGATCACTTGGGTGCAATCAGCTCACGCAAACTGCTCTTCCACTGCAACAGCGTGTCGAAGCCGGGCCCGTCCTGGGCGGCTTCGTGACTGCAGCGGTGCGGTATCACGACGGTGTTGCGCGGCCGACGACATGGTCATTTTTCTGGGATAAAGACAAACGCATCTGGGTGCTCACTTACATTATTCTTCCGAATGTCGCCAATGAACTCTTCCGCGCCCCAGAAATCTGACTCTGAGTCGCCACTGCGATCTCTTGTGCCGCCAGCTGTCGGAGCATTTTTCCTGTTTACAGGTTTTGCGAAGGGCGTGGTGGATTCACGGGTTCATTGTGTTGAACGCCGATTTGCTGATGAGTCTCGGGATTCCTCCTCAACCTGCAGGATTGTTGATTGCATCAACCGTCGTCGGGTGGGAGGCGCTGCTGGGCTTTCTCATGGTCGTTGGCGCGTCGCGACAGCACACGCAGCTGCTTGCGATCATAACGTTGAGTGTTTTTTCTTTGATGCTCGGCTGAATATGGTTCAATCCAACACAAGCAGCGTGTGGATGCATGGGCTCCTTCGCACTCTTTCCGGAGAGTTGGGGAAAGCCCGAGTTCGGCTTGTTTCGCAATGCATTGATTATCGCATTGCTCATCGCGAGCTACCCGCGTCACGCGCGGGGGTGAAGCCCAGGCTTATCCATAGGTGAGGATGAATGTCCGTGGTACGTTGCGCTGGGGCTGCTGATTGTCAGCGATCAGCCGGCTCGATTGGCGGCGAGTCGGGCTCGCGTACTTCCGGCGGCTGCACTCCACGCGGCGGCGCGCTCCACGTTGCATCAATCTCACTAAACGCAATGTCGTCCCATGTGTTGGACTGGCCATCGGGCCCGTTGCTGATGATCGTGTAGCCACGCGGTTCTGATGCATCGAGCAGGTATCGATACTTCTGCTGCCAGGGATCGGTCAGCACATCTGTCTGCAGATTGAGCAGGCTGAGGTCGGCTGGATTGATGTCGTTGTTCGCCTCGCGGTAGACATCAATCTGCGCTGCGATGGCATTCATGTCAGCAGCCACTTCCACCTTGTGAAGTTGCGGGATGTTGGCTGCGACCAGGCCGATCGCTGCGAGCATTGCAATAAAAATGCTTGCAAAGAAGATGATTGCGATCAGGCCGATGCATGTCCCCAACGCGCCGATAATGATTCCTGCAATGGCAAATCCTCGTCCGCCCGGCCCGCGCAGGGCAACCAGCGAGAGAATCAGCCCCACCGGGCACAGAATGCCACCCATAAACCAGCCCGCCAGCGACACGATGAAACCTGCAAGTGCCAGACCATTGGTGGGTTCGGGAACTGCGACGGGATAGGGTGCGCGTGTCATCATGGTCTGAATGATACCAGAACGGTCAGTCGCGCGCAGTGACCGCTTCGCCCAGGCTGCGAGACTGGATGGCCTGTTCATCGATCAGCGTCACTTCCACATGCTTGGGTCCTGCATCATGTGCTCCGCGCGAGATCACAACCACGCCATCACTCTCGAACTCTTTGAGAATCTGCGTGAGAATGAGCGCGGTGGTCTGATCGGGCGACATGCGGTATCGATTCCACGCAACGGTGACTGCTGCTGTTGCTTCGACATCATCGACGATGGTGTGACCAGCTGTTTCGTATGCAGCGCGAAGGCTTGCCTGGACACCGCTGACCACGGGGTCGCGCAAAGCGGGGTGATCGTTCACGATCACGTATCGTCCCGCTTCACCATCGCGATTGGCTGGCAGAGGCGGCTGGAAAGCAGCCAGAGCCGTGTCAGCAAAATCAGGCGTGATGACGTGTGTGGTGTACTTGGACGACTTCGAGTCATCCTGCTGAATCCAGATCAGCCCGACAGCGCCATGTTCAGCGATGAGGCGGTCGACTGCGTTGCGTTCGAATGTGTTGGTCCTGGTTACATCACCAGCTTCGGCCCGGTTGACTGCATCGCGCAACGTCTGCGCCAGTTGTTCATCATCAACATTGATTTGCTGGACGTTACTGCCAAAGTGTTCCTGAATGGCGATGTTCAATCGGGTTTCGCTGCCCGTGAAGGCATCGTTGATCACGAGTACGGCATCGTGGGGCGGCCCTTTTCGGCTCTTGGCGTTCTCAGCGGTCGAGTAACACATGCGCTCGTTGAAGTTGTTGTGTCCTTGCCGGGTGACTTCGATGATGCCGTAAAGGTCGTACTCTTCCATGACTGCTTCAAGTTGATCGTCGATTTCGCCCGTGCCACTTTGTTCCCACCAGCGCGTCACGATGGGCTTGAGGGCTGCCTGGAGTTCAACAGATGCAGGGAAGACGCGATAGCCACTGTCGGCGTATTCGCGGGCAAGCTTGCCAACGTATCGGTCGGCATCTTCGTCCTGCATCGTCGCGTCGACAAGAACAGCAGCGATGGCAGGACCATCGACGATGGGCAGGGGACGATGAGCGACCTGCCTGGAGAAGTCCGAGCCGCGATGGTTCCTGGCGATGAACACGCCGCCCACAATACAGCCAAGGACAAGAATGCCCAGCACTGCCAGGACCGGATGCGACTTGTTTTCGGATCGATCAATACTGCCGATCGCATTTGCTCCCAATGAGCGTGCTCGAAGTCGGGATGCGTCTGCTTTGGCGCGAGCGCGAGCGCGGGCGGATGCGACCTGTTCGTGAGCGCGCTGCCGCGCCGCAGCCATTGCTTTTGGTACAGCGGCTGGCTGCCAGGCCAGTCCGTCAGCGACATCGCGCGTGCGTTCGCTGAAGCGCTCGCCCATATCCTGAAATGCGTCGCGGGCTGAGCCGGGATCTTCAACTTCGTACTCGCCGGTAAACCAGTTGGTCACGCGCAGAAGTGGCCTGCGCAGGGCGCCCCGCTCCGGTCGCGGCTTGCCACTGTCGCCACTGCGGTGTGCATCAGGATCAAACGATGCAACGGCAGCAGCGGGCACGGCGCTGCCTGGGTTCATCGCGGGTGGCACTGGCGAACCGGCAAAGTGAACCGAGAGCGGATCGGGTGCATCGATGTGCAGGGATGACATGTCCGCGCCGCTCATCGAAGGCAGATCGACCGGCCGCACCGCAAAGGGGTCTGCGCTGGCAGCAATAAACTGCAGATCAGCCAGCATGGTTTCAGCGTTGGGATATCGCTTGTCATACTCAGCCATGGCGCGGCGGACCACCCAGCGCAACGACTCAGGACTCTTCTGATTGAAACGGCTCAACACGCCATGCGCGGGGAAGGTATTTTCCAGCAGGAAGTACAGCACAGCACCAGCTGCGAAAATGTCAAACTTCGAGCCATCAACGTCGTGCACCTTCACGCCCCGCAAGGCCTGACGGACCATCTCAGGATCGCGGAAGTATTCGGTGCCATGCGTGGTGAGCGTCATGGGTGATCGCAACGAGGTCACCAGGCCGAGGTCAACCAGATGAGCGCGGCCGTCATGCACGATGATGTTTTCGGGTTTGACATCCTTGTGCCAGAATCCGCCCTGGTGATAACCCGCGAGTGTGGCGACAAGGTCAGCGGCATAGGCAACAGCCTTGTGCAGATCCTTCTCGCGCAGTCCCTTTCCACCGGAGCGGGCATGCAGGTCGCGCGCGACGACACCCATGTGATCGCCGGGGATGTAAGGCATGACGTAGTGAAAGCGCGACTCGGTCATGCCATGTTCGATCACATGGCCAAGCTGCTTGGCACATTCCAGAGCGCGACTCTCGCGCACGATCTGCGGCAGGCTTGACCCATCAGCCAGTGCAAAGGATTTGATCACAACGCGATCGGGAATGTGCGGCAAGGCAGCCTTCTTCTCGGGAAGTGGCTGGGCGATGTACAGCTTGCCACCCGATCCGCCACCACGCAGCGAACCTGTGATCTTGTACCCATCGAACTTGCCGAGTTGACGCGGCGGCGTATCGCGACCGGGCGACTCGCCCATGCCCTGTGGCAGTCGTTGTTCGACACCTTCGAGCAGGCCATTCAGCATGACGAGTTTGAGAGGCCGTTGCAGCAACGTGCGATAGATGCATGTGCCTGCAATGTTCACTTCCCGCTGGGCTCCACGGGCGAAGTGTCCCGCAGCCGACCAGCGACCGATGGCAACATTCAGCACAGTCATCAGCGCAAAGACGAGGAAAACCGGGATGCTCCCGATGAGGCGAACGACGTCGCCCAGGATACCGAAGACAAAATCGAAGATGTGCGCGACAAGCCAGCCAATGCCCTGGAACACTTTGCCAATGAGAAAGCCCACGCCCTTAAAGAGCGGGACCATGACAAACAGCACCACCAGGATGGCGGCTGAGGCGCCCAGCAGCGCGATTGTGATTCCGAGGGGTCCAGCGATATCCATAGTTGTTTCTCCAATGGCAAGGCGGCAGCAGTGCCTCGTCCATCAGAATCGTTGGGAAATCCGGGCCTGATCTTCCAGCACAAGGGCTGATTGATGGTGATAAATGTCTGAGAGTGCCTCATCAAACAGTTGATCGTCGCGGCCGAGGCCCGCCCGATCGGCTTCGGCTGCTTCCTCAGGCGTGAAACTGTATGTCGTAATGATTTCAGCCAGACGGGTGCGGCAGATGTCGCGCACCTTCTGCAGGTACCTGCTCACAGTCGGCTCGCTGACGCCCAACTGTTCTGCCACGACTTTGCCCGACATGCCATCAAAGACGCGCATGCGATACACCTGAAACGTGACGAAGTCGCATTCAGCTTCGACTTTGCAGATGGCTGCGTACACCTTGGCCCTGAAGACGTTGGTTTCATACATTGCATCAGATTCAAGCGTCGCATCGCGGCCCATGAAGCGCTCATCAAGCTCGGTCGGCTTCTTGCCAGCCCCGCGCTTCAGAGCCATGCGGCGGTCGATCTCATCACCCAATGCATGCTTGGCAATTGAGAGCAGCCAGGTGCTGAAACGAGCCCCACGGGTGGGGTCGTATCGGTCGATCGAGTTCGAAAGTGCAGCGAGTGTTTCCTGTGTCAGGTCGCGAACAGTTTCGACGCCAATGCGCCCGCGTCCCCACTTGGCAAGTTGCGCACGCAGGACAGGGCCGAACACTTCCCACAATTCGAACCACGCACTCTCATCACGAGCGCGCAGCCGTTTCACAAACGAGGTGGTCAGTGTGTTCATCACCGTTCTAGCCTGTTGTGGGGAAGACATGGGCATTCCTTTCATACCCATAGTACGGGGCTGAGCACGCTCGCTGTTGTCCCATTCTCAGCGTTTGGGGTCATCTGACGGTTGAACATGGTTTCCGGACGCAGGCCGACCGCTTCTGCAAGGCCCCCCGGCCTCAAACACGGTCGCATCTCTGATTGGTCGCAGGGTTCACGCTTGCGGTTTCGTGCATCTTCAGTGTACATGCAGCCGAGGGCGGAGGATGCTCCTCTGCGGTCGCGGCCTCGATCGCGATGCGATCCTCTTCCACATCAGTCAACAGCAATCGCAACTTCATCAAACTCAGCCCGGAAGCCGGTGACGCTGAATGTTGCGATGACGACTTTCTTGATCGAGAGTTCGATTCTGCCATCACCCGCGCGGATGTAACTGGTCGGAGCGTTCACGCTTGCGGCTTCGCGAAACTCAGTCGTGCCGATCAGGTATTGATGAACCTCATCGAGTGAGTTCGTATCATGATTCATCAGCCGCCACTTCACAGTACAGTTCGGATTATTACATCGCGATTCAACTGTAATGTGCATTGCATCTGCTTCAGCGGGCGCGATGCCGGTCGCCGCTCCGACATGCAGGTCGAGAATATTCGGTTCGGATGAAAGGAAACCAAAGGCTGATCTGCCCCGGAGAAGATTATCATCGCTGTCGATGAGGCTGTTGAGGTCGCCATTGACAAGACTGCCGCGTGTGAATGTGAAGTCGGTGAGTGTGGCGGGTGTGCCACAGTTAAGGTTATAGATATGTGCAGCCCCGACTGAAGGGTCGCCATTGATGTAGCGCAGGTTGTCGCCAATGAGTGCAGTCTGGCCGTCAAGTGCGACAGCATTGCCGAAGGAGTTGGCAGTGCCGGGCGGCTCGAGTTGTTCGATCTGCACCCAGTTGCCATTGGAGTCTTTCTCGAAGAGATAGGCGGAATTTCCTCCCCCGATCAAAATGCGGCCGTTCGAGATTGCCACGGCTCTTCCAAAAAAGTCGCCCGACTCACCATCACTCGCCAATAACTTTGCAACCTGAGTCCATTTCTCATCGAGGAGTTCAAATACATACACGGACCCTGAAAAACTTCCTAGATCATCGTCCGCGGGTGCCCCCACGACGACGGTGCTGTCGCAAATCGCGACCGCGCCTCCAAAACGATCATCCACGTTGGGATCATCAGGCAGAAGTTTGACAACTTGGGTCCAGTCCTCACCATCGCGATCGAATACATAAGCAGCACCAGCGCGACTGCCGTTCTGACTGTCCCGCCAGGCACCTGCAACTAGTGTTGAAGTATCACGGGACAAGTCGATGGCATAACCAAATGATTGGTCCTCGCGAGGATCAAGTGGTGCAATCTCCGCTGTCTGCGCCCATTCGCCGGCGATCAACGAGAACACGTAGGCTGCGCCGGATTCTTCTGCGCCCGCGCCGTGGTTGGGGGCCCCGATCGCAATGATCTCATTCTGAACAGTCACGGCGGCCCCAAACTCATCCAGTTCCGCACCATCAGATGCAGTCAGGATTGCAACTTCCCTCCAAGTATCGTCAAATGGCTCGAAGAGGTGCACGGCACCGTGAACCGCACTTCCGAATCGATTGCCGACAGCGACGGAACAATCGTCAATCGCTACCGACCACGCAAATCGAAAAGCGTCTTCGGGATCACTTGAAAGCAGCTTCGCGACCTCGGTCCATTCGCCATCAACCAGCGTAAACAAGTATGCGGCACCTGTATCGTCATCGCTACCGGAATCTCCGCGAATAGCGCCAATAACGAGATTGTCTCCGCTGATATCCACGGAAAATCCAAACTCATTATCGAGAGCTTCATCAGACGCACGGATTTCTTGAATATGTTCCGGATCACATTGCGCAGCCACTGGCGGGCAATAACAGAAAACGCTGATGAGAGCGAGGAAAGATAACGTTCGCTTCATAACAATATCCCTCCAGAGTACATATCATAGCGTCGAATCAAACAACAACACTGGAAACTCGGGTATGGTCGTCCCCATCACCATGCGCTGCATGTATTTGATCCACTTGGCCAAGGTCCTGATCTGTCATGTCTTCTTCCATGCCCCAGACAATCAAACCTTCAGCGTTGGTTTTGTCGCGGATGGTACTGAGTATGGTCTGCAGGCGATAACCACCAATCCACTGGTTGCGGCGGTTTTCGGGGACAACATCACGGCCGCTGAACTTGCCGGAAATAAACGCAACGCAGCGGAGCTTGAGAACATCAGTGCAGTAGTTGATGCGGTCGATGATGTCCTGAATGACTTCGGGGTTCCAGTCGAGCAAGTAGAAGAATGGGGCACCAATATCCACATGATCTTTGAGATGATCGCGATCAGCGCCATTTCGCTGGGGCAGGCCGATGCACATGATCTGAGATGATGGCTGCTCGCGCCTTGAGATGCTGTACAATCGGCGGTATGCGGTGTAGTCATCTGCATCCCAGTTCCCCGCCCCGTTGCCATCGACATCTCCCCAGGCTTCACAATCTAGGAACAGGAGGCCCGGGAAGGGATCTTCGTCATTGAACGGCGAACCGTCTGTCTCGCCGGTCAAGTAATTAATTAACGTGAAAAACGGAGTGGGTGTTTCGTCCCATTCATTCTGTATTTTAATAACGGGTCCATTATAAAGAAGAAACCCATATCGGGCCACCGGCCATTTCTTGGCCATCTGGTCCAGCACCCATTGACTGGGAGCATAGTTCTTGCCATCGTTATCGGTTTCGACCTCGGCCTGCACTGCGAAGAATAGATTCAGGTCCTTGAGCACGATCGCTTCAATCTCCAGTGCGCCGATTGCGAAATCTTCACTGTTGGCGGTTGTTGTTGTGATCGTCTGCTGATTGCTTGATCGCCATTGTGCCTGCAATGTCAGGCTCTTCAAGCTTGTTCCGGTTCGCTGCACTTCAGCGACTTTTGAGAACTGAATCTGTTCCTCGTCGATGACATTGTTGGTTTCGGTGATAGTCACGGCCATGCGTGTGAATGTAGCCATGTGAATCTCTCGCTCTGGAGAATGGGTGCAATCACACTCTACCACGGGGGGGGGGGGGGGGGGAAAAGGGAAAAAAAACAATTCTTGCAACTCTTTCCCTCCTCGAAAAAAGGCGCGAGAAAGGGTGGGGGACCCCCAACTCCCC
>JBPCKF010000027.1:0-51177 GCA_051004555.1 Phycisphaerales bacterium
CGCCCCTCCCTCCGGCTTCCCCAGCATCTTCCTGTTCCCGTGTTCATACTCTCATAGAGGCTGGTACATGAAATGGGGGCAGGTCACCCCGATGTCATCCATGCTGCCATACAAAAGGAGTTTGGTGAGAGCGGCTATCCGGTTGTACCACTGGGCGAGCGTATGCATCGGTTCGAGTTGACAGCGTTGCACTCATTGAACGCACAGCTTTCCAACGACTACATTGTTTTTCATGTCCCACCTGACGTGAAAGCGTTCAACGAATTCACGCGCCTTTCAACGAATAGCGCGCCATTGTCAGAGGTTCTCGGTAAAACGAAGCTTGTGAGAGTTGCAGAACCTGCGACGAGAGTGGATCGTTGAGACTGGCAACGCGACTTCTGTTCGCGGGTGTTGCCCTCGTCGCGTTTGTGGCTGTTTTGACCATCGTCGCAGTTCCGACATCACACGTTCCCGCCGAATCGGAGGCAATATACACTCGAGTCATCGCCGACTTTGCTGCAATGCAACCCGCGCCGACTCATCAGCAATCACGATTGCGTTCGGCGGGAATGTCGGTTCGCAACGGTTTCGCATCACATGGATTGGTCCGATTGCATCACTGGCAGCCGACCAGTAATCAACGCAATACAGCAACGGTTTGCATGCGGAAGGCGTTCAGCTTGATCTGGCATCGTGGCGCTCGTAGCCATCGCTCGGCTTCGTGTTCAGACGTGCGTTCTGCATCAATCTCTAAAGATCATCATCACTCCCGCGCCTGCCCCAGCCATCGCTGATCTTCGGGCACCGGCCTGCCGCATTCCGGACACACGTCACTTGCCAACTGATACAGCAGATATCCGCACTCGCAGCGCGGCTCTTCGATTTCAATCATCATCAAAAAGCCGCAGGGCTTGCACCTGCCTGGGCCATTGCGGAACGTCGCCGATTCGCCGCAACGGGGACAGGACATTTCCAGTGCCACCTTTGCATCAATCGACTCTGCAGCTGCGACGGTTCCGCGCTCGGTCAGCCTGGTCGTCAGCGGAATGACAATCAGCCCCAGTAGCGTCATCGCTCCCAGCGGCAGTTCGAGATACAGAAAGACCCAGGATGGTCCCCAGTTCGAGCGATCTTCGATGTCAATCACTTCCCATATAAATGCACATGTCAGAGCAGCGAACGCAATGATCATCAGAATGAGTATGCGCGTCGCAATGCGCAGCCACGCATGTCTGCTTTCCAGCAGCAGCAGTTGCGCCGCCAGCGAGAGCGCAACGCCGCAAGTGATGAACGAAAAGCCAAACTTGGGAAACAGCGTATAGTCGTGCGGCTCGTCGAGGATCATCGCAATCGTCAGCACAACCGCTCCCACCACCGCAATTGACGCACACAACGGCAACAGATGGAACCCGCGCCGCTCGAACACGATGGCATTGCCAAGCATCATCAGCGACCCCATCAGAATGCTCACCAACGCGCCCATGAAACGCAAGCCATCCTCATCCATGTCCTCACTGACGATCGCAATGATAATCACCAGCATCAACAAGCCCAGTGATGCCAGCGCGATGCCGATGAACACCTTGCGCAACTGTGAAAATCGTCCTCTCGGCTGCGATCCGGTCGTCATTGCGGCACCACCTTGATGCGCAGGCCGCACGAACGACACGAATCGCCATGACTGCGCAGCTCGCTGCGTAAGCGGCAGCGTGGACAGGTGGCGTGAAACGACATGCGATCCTCATCGGCAACAATCTCTTCACCCGACAGTCGACGCATCTGCGCGAGAACAAACACGGTGACGCAGCCGCCGCAGAAGAGCACCATGAGCACGCCGAACAACTGGGCCATGCCCTCGTTGAAGTTGTACGAGCGGACCCAGTTTGCTGAGTTGTAGTCATACGAATCAACATTCGGCTGCAGACCCACCCACAGCATGATCTGGACAGCCAGGAGAATGACCATGACAATCGTCCCCATCCGCACAAT
Source organism: Phycisphaerales bacterium (assembly GCA_051004555.1). Taxonomy (GTDB): domain Bacteria; phylum Planctomycetota; class Phycisphaerae; order Phycisphaerales; family SM1A02; genus JBPCKF01. Next base: position 1,972 of record JBPCKF010000027.1, read on the forward strand.
ATTCGACGGGCCCGGAGCAAAGCGTGGCAGCAGGAGCACACCAATCGCAGCGCATGCGCCGCCCCATGCTGAAGCGATCGTCACGACGGTCAGCATCACATTCAGTTGGTCGTCGCGAATGACAGGTTGCTCCAGCAGCAGTATCCCCAGCCACGTGAGCAGCGCCGCTCCACATGCAATGATGCCGCTCAGCATCAGCCAGGGCGCGCGGCCTCGCTCACGCGCCAAAGCGCACAGGGCTGCAAGCAATGCACATACTGTCGCGATCCACAGTGCCGGGCCGAGCGTGATCAGCAACTGCCGCGACTGGTATGGCAGCATCGAGAACGCATCCATCATCGACAACACAGTCGCGCCCGACAAGGCAGCCACAAACACCCACAATAAAAGCGTACTCAGCCGCACCTTCATAGCTGCATTGTACCCTCTCGTGGCCCGTGACCTTCACGATGATGCGCGTGCGAATCTCGCTGGAACAGCGCAGCTTCAACCCGCCACAAATCATCAATCCGCATCACCATCCTGCTTCAACCATGGCTGCTCTGGCGTGATCGTCGAAAGATCAACCGGCAGGGGCGAAAGACCAGCACCTGCGCGCAGTTCATTCTGCACCTCCACGTTCGACGGAAGCGAGAAGACGTTCATCCGCTCAGACGAGCCATCGACACGCAGCGCTTCGACCACTCCGTACACAGCTCCATCCGGCGTGCCGACGAACACCCACAAGTCGCCCAATGATGATGGTGCCAGTCCCGGCGTCATGTAGACGTAATCACCAAAGCGGAACGCAACAACACTTGCATTCACATTGTTCACCGCTGTTCGCACCGCGCCCTGTCGTTGCGGCAGCGACATCGACCACCAATCCGCCAATGTGCCGCCGGAAATCGCGACCGTGTCTAACCCGCTCGTTGTCACCAGACTCGGTGGCACAACCCTGCCACTCAAAACGAGTTCCAGCGGATGCGTTGGGTATGTCCCCATCTCCCATTCATATGCGGAGTATGCCGCTGCAAGATTCGCCTGCGCAACAGCGACACCACGGGCCCCTGCTCCCCTTGGAAGTGTGGCAAGGTTCTGGTTGACCGAAGCGATTGCGAAAAGCAACCAGACAAACCCACCAGCCACCGCAAGGAGTGGCGGCGTGAGCACCGCGAACGTCGCGCGGCCACCTGACACGTTCTGCGCCTTCTGCACGCCGATGATCGCGCTTACTGTCCACCAGATCCACCCAAAATAAAAGCCAACGCAAGGCGTTGCAGATGTCACCATCGCCCCGGATGTGTAACACACGGCCTGATAGGTTCGCCCAACTGTGTGTTGCGTTGCGCCCGTCAAACGCAACAGGCCGTGTGCCGTAATGCCCCATATCAGCAGCCCGAACAATATGAACCCCGCGGAGCACGCCATCAAAATCAGTGGCCCGGTAATCATGCCCCCGCCCCCACCGCCGCCCGGTCCGCCGAACAGCATCGGCAGAAACACACACAACCCGAATGGCAGAAAGAACGCACCCGCAATCACAACCGCATTAATCACCGCAAACCACACTGCATCGCCAGTTGAACTGGAGACTGGCGTGACATCCATCAGTTTGCCAGGCGACACAAGGCCGCGCCCAACCATTCGAAACCACGAGCGAATGCGACCACGTCGATGCCGCTCCAACCACGGCATGAAATCCGCTTCGGTCGTGGCATCGGATGCTCCACCCGCCGGGCGCAGCAGCATTGCATCCATCTCAATCGCCGCCGAACACTTCACACATGAAAACGCGCGCGGCACAAGATGCCCCGACACGTCCGTGCCGTAGTACGACTGTTGACAATGCGGACAGCAGAACTCAACCGTCGATGGCCGAAACGCAAACTCACTGGGCAGAAACGCATTGCCACATTCCGGACACTGACGTGTCGGCAGGTTCCACAACGGATAGTCGCAGGTCTTGCAGCGCATAGGATGCGACACTGTAGCGGATCAGGAGCATGAGGGGATCAGTACCGCGATCGTCACGGGCGCCGACTGGTCAGCGTCTCCTGCCGCACACTTGCGAGGAACCGCTGCTACGCAACGGCAGTCAACGTGAGCCCGGTGGTTCAGGCAATCACCACGGGGCGCCGAGGCGGCGGGGCCAATCATCGACCGGGCCTTCCTGTGTCACTTCACCATCAGGGCGAATGTGGCCGAAGAGGGAGTCGGTTGACTTGTCATACGAAACGCGGCCATTGACAATGGTCCAGCGGGCATGTGTCATGTAATGCAGCAGATGGCCATCAGTAATCACGAAGTCCGCGTCCTTGCCAATGTCGATGGAACCGATGCGGGCATCAAGCCCGAGGATACGTGCAGCATCGAGTGTGAGTGCGCGGATGGCATCGTCGTTGGACATGCCGCCACGCACTGCAAATGCAGCAGCCATCGGCAGGTGCAGCAGATCGCGACCAGCCAGGCCTCCAAAGCTGATCTGATAGCCAGGACCGAACATGCCGCCGACGGGAATGAAACCCACCTTGATGCCATGCCTTGCAAGGATGGCTGCGTTCTCGATGGATGAGCCGTTGGGGCGGTTGATGCGATCATCTTCATCCACACGGACGCGGGGCGTGACGATTGCAGAAACACCAGCGCGAGCGAGTTGTGGCGCGATGGTCCAGGCTTCGATTGCGCCGCGAATGACCAGGCGAATGCCGTATTCATCGGTCAGTTGGGTGATGTCGAGCATTTCCGCAGCAAGATCCGCATCGACGATTGCGGTGCTTTGGCGCTTCATGAGCCGAAGATACTTTTCGTACTTGCCGCGCAGCCATTTGTCGTCGGGCGCAGCTGCACTGGAGTCGGTGCGCTTGGCTTCTTCATAGGCTGCAACATCGCGAAGATGTTGGCGAACGCGATCAAGATCAGCACGAAGTTCACGTCGGGCAGCGGGATTCGACGTCGGATAGGAGATGTCCTCAAAGAGGCCGCGTCCAACCATCATGTCATCAAGCGTGCCCCATGTGAGTTTGGCTGCATCGTTGCCGGTGACCGCGGTGGTGATTCCCGCTGCCAGCGCGACTGACATGTTCAGTGCATAGACATCTGTTGAATCGTCGGGCGACCCACCGCCAACAATGCCAGCTGAGCGCAACGCGATCAGGCCGGGGTAGACTTCGTACCCCGTGGCATCGATGACTTCAGCGCCGCTGGGGATCGTCACACGCGCGCCGATTTCAAGAATCCTGCCGTTCTTGCACAGGATGGTTGCGCCATCAAGCCTGCCGCCAGAGATGGTGTGCACAGTGCCGCCTGTGATTGCAAGATAGCGATCTGCCTCGGGCTTCGTTGCGTCGTCCTTTTCCTCGGCCTTTTCATCCGCATCATCTGCGGGCTTTTCTGCAGCATCGCTCTCGGCGGGCGGATCGTCCTGAGCGACCGTGGTGAAACTCATTGTGCATACTGCGAGGCACGCGATCAACACACAGGCAAGTTTTCGCAACACGTTCGATTCGGCCATTTCAGCGGCTCTCCTTCGAGGATGATGCGGTTGCATCTTCAGCTTCGTAAACAGTCTCGCCCAGGATCATGACGCGCGTCACCTTCGAGAAAGGATCGAGCGGATCACCATCAAGGAAGACAAGGTCAGCGTCTTTGTCCTTTGCGATTGTGCCCATGCGTTCGCTGACGCCGGTGATGCGGGCAGGTTGGGCCAGCAGTGCGTCGAGTGCTTGAGCGCGTGTCATGCCACAACGGACGAGCACTGCAACATCCGCGCGATACTGCTGCAAGATGCCACGGTTGTCGCCACGCGGGACGAATGCAGGTTTGATGCCGCGTGCTGCCAGTTCGCCAGCAAGGTTGAACGCGACATTGGTATCGGGAAGTTGGCTGACGCCCGGCATGAGGATGTAATCGAAATCATCTTTGTGTTCGATCAGCGTGTCAACGATGTAGGCGTAGTCAGCTAAACGGAAGCCAGAAGCATCTTCGAGCAGCAGCCGAACATCCAAATCGACCTTGTCATCCTCAGCCAGAAGATCGATTGCGTGCAGGATATCCGACGAATCATTCACCTCCATCAGCAATGGCAGCGTTGATTCCTTCTGGATGATTTCCATGAACGGCTTCACAGCCGGGTCAGTCGCGGGTGGCTCGAACTTCTCTTCTTCAGGCTTCTTCTCTTGCGCGGGTTCTTCCTTCTTGGGCTCATCGCCCCCGCTTCCGCCTTCATCCTTCTTTCCGCCTTCAGCAGGCTTGGCTTCGTTGGCCTTGGCTTCGGCAGCTTTTTTCTGCTTCTCTTCCCATTCCTTACGGGCCTTTTCGATCTTTGCAATCTCAGCGTGGGCCTTGCTGATCGCGCCGCGCAGTGCTGCCTTGTCGCTGCCAGGATTGGTCATGCTGGTGCGCAGCCAGACTTCGTTTACGAGCAGGCGTTCCTCATCTGGTCCAGCGGTGCGATACATGGCTGCCGTGCCTGGAATGCCGTTGCCATTGGGTTGCAGACAGACCGCGGTGAATCCTGCTTCGACAAGATCGTTCAGATCCAGCACATCGAGATTCACATCATCACGAACTGAATAGTTGGCATGCACACCGTTGCGGGTGTAGGTCGGCAACCCCGCGCGGGAGTATGCGTGAATCATACCCGGCATCACAACCTGGTCGCGTGCATCAATGATGGTTGCAGAGCGGGGATAATCCAGATCGCGTCCGACAAGCCGAACCTTGCCATCGACGATGACGATTTCGCCACCCGCGAGCTCTTTGCCATCACCTGTAATGATTGTCCCAGCCCGCACGACCACGAAAACTTCATCATCACTCCCTGGCTGCGCAGCGATGGTTGCAGCCAGTGTCATACTGATCGAACATGCAATAGCTGCTGTCATGAACGTGCCTGTGCGTTTCATCTCAGTTCCTTTCCTCGTCGTTCAGAAGCGGCGAATGCCTGTGCGTGAATCGTGAACGATCTTTCCGTTGACGACGGTGATCCAGCAGGTCGAGCGAGGGTCGATGGGATCGCCACTCCAGATTCCGAAATCTGCATCTTTGCCGGGCTGAATCGAGCCCACACGGTCATCCACCATGAGCGCCTCAGCGGGCGCGCGTGTCACGCCCTTGAGTGCCTGATAGGGCGACCATCCATACCAGCACCCCATGGCCGCCTGATAGCTGAGTTCTTCCTGTGGCACGACGGGCGAATCGGTGTTGACGCCGAGCAGACCGACGTTGCCCTGCCACCAGCGTGCTGCGTTGCCATAGACGCGCCGTTGCGAGCGGTCAAACCAGAACTGTCGCGGACCGTTGATGGTGACGACGTTGTCACTCATCTCGCGAACGAGCGGAGCTGTCTTGAAACCATCGAACGTTGAGTGATCAAGCACGGTCCGCAGTTTGAATCCGTTCTTGCCACTTGCAAGCATGTCGAGCGTGGTCATCACGACCTGATACTGCTGCGTATGCACCGATGCAACAAACTCGCCACGGAAAAGCCCGCGAAAGTCGTCGTAGGTGGGATCGAACGCTGGCTGTTCGCTGCTCTGGCCACCTTCGTACGCTTCCCAGCGCTGGTGATACTCCAACGCCTGCATGAGCGTATGGCGGGTGTTGTAGTTCATCATGGAGCGGCCGACCCCATACCAGTAGCGTTCCGGATTGCCGGCCTGCGCGATTTTGATTGATGCTGGAAACTTGAAGACAGAGTCGTCGGTCGAGCCGCCACTCATCTTCACCATGGTGCCAAGGCCGGACATGTTGGTACCGGAACCTGAGATGAGAAGCGCGCTAGTCACGCCACCTGCGCGGGCGCGTTCGATGCTCTCATTTTCGGTATCCACCGAGTCCAGCGTGCGCAGTCCAGGATTGGTCAGGTAGACATAGTCGTGCAGATCGCCCGAGTCGGCGTTGATGTGATTGTGTCCTTCAACCAGGCCGGGCGCCAGCCAGCAATCTGGCATATCGATGATGGTTGCGCGCGCTGGAATCTCGATCTCTGAAGCTCTGCCGACTTTGAGAATCTTGCCATCTGCAACCAGCACGACTGCGTTGTTGATCACCGCATCGGCGTCATTCATGGTGATGACCTTGCCAACCCGGTAGGCGGTGATGGCTGGCTCGACTGCTTCATCCTGTGGCTGGAGCACTTCACCATCGTCGCGGGGCTCCAGAGCATCGTCTGGCAAACCGACAGGTTGAGCCACTGCGCCGAAACAGAGAAGCAGTGCACATCCTGAAGCAAGCAGACGTAACTTGAGGGTTGAAACCTTCTTTGTCGTCGTCATCATCATTCTCCGGGTACCTCTTCACCGTTTACGATCACGCGTAACACAGCGCTGGATGCTTGAAATGGATGGCCGCTGAAGATGACGAGGTCGCCATCACAGCCCTTTGCGATACAGCCGATGCGATCTTCAACCTGATACATGCGGGCTGCATCAACGGTCATCGCGGCCAGGGCAGCTTCGGGCGACAGACCTCGCTCAACAGCATAAAGCCCCAGTCGCGGCAGTGTCCGGGCAGCATCTTCTGCATCGCTTTGAAAGGCGATTCGCACGCCTGAGCGGCTGAGATCATCAGCCTGGTTGTAGGGCTCTTGGTCACGCTCACGCATCACGCGCGTGGGTGTGACCACGCCGATGTTCTTCTCGATCAATCGTGCAGCGTGCATGTCTGCATCTTCCGCGTTCAGCAATACAACATTAAGTTCGTTCTTGTCAACGAGGGTCGTGAGCACGGCATCCACTTCCATCCACGTCGACACATCAACAACAATCGGAATCTCCTTGAGGAGGGCTGCCTTCACAGGCTCAAGCGCATCATCAATGGGCGGTGGCAGCGGGCGACCATCCTTGCCAGTGGTCCGACGACGGCCGCGTTCGACCTTGAACTCAACATCCGACTTGTCGGTACGACGGCCCGAGAAGTTGGCAGAGAACGCCTGCACGCCCACCGTCCCGCTCATGACATCTGCATCAGTCAGCTCACCGGTAAACGTCGGTGAGCCCATGCCGCCAGTGTCGACATCAATGGTGCCGGTCAACTTCTTGCCATCAAGCGTGCCGGTGATACGAACTTCGACGGGTGGTACCGGATCGGTGATACGGGCCTCGAATGCCGAACCGGTCAACTTGAACTGCACAGTGCCTTCGAAATCTACCGGAAGCGGACCGCCAAAGATTCGAATCTGCCAGGTTCCAGTGAGCGGATCTTCGCTACGAGCCTGAGCCTCAACAGCTTCGACCTGGGGCTTGCGAGCCGCTTCGTCGAGCTTGCCTTCAGCCCGCTTCTTCTCCCACTCAGCAAGGTCCTTTTCGTACTTCTGCCATTTTTCGAGATACTTGCGACCTGCTTCCAGACGCGATTCGAGACGGCCGGGAATGTCCTTGGGATCAACTCCACGCACACTGAGCGCGTATGCTGCGGTCGCTGCAACCACACGATCATCGCGCGAGTTGCCAGCTGTTTTCACAGCCGACACCTGTGCCCCGCTGCCACCGATTGAATACGGCGCGAGCATGACGCTGGTCACACCACGTCGGGCCACTCGCAGATCCGCGAGATCGGGCACGCCAATCAGTCGCGACAATGAAATATTGGGTCCGGGCGCCCCGCGATCACCTTCCAGCCCAAGATGGCCATATGCATCAATAAAACCTGGCGTGATGAACGCATTGGGACCAGCATCAATGACACGCGCGCCGGGCGGATGGGGAATGCTTCTGCCGACTGCGGCGATGCGGCCATCTTCAATCAGAATCGAACCATTCACAAGCACATCATCAGGTCCCAGCCAGATCGAACCAGCACGAACAACCAATGCGCGGCGTGAGGCATCATTGCGATTGCGTGTCGTCGTATTGCCTTCAGCAAGTTCGGGCGCGAGGAACACCTGACGACCATCAACAAACACGCGCTCGACATGGGCAGACGCTGCAAGGGGATCATTTCCCGAAATCACAAGCAGGTCCGCTGCTTTGCCGGGCGCAAGCGAGCCCACGCGATCTGCAATGCCGAGAATCTCAGCCGGAACGCGCGTGATGGCTGCGATGACAGTCGCATCATCAAGCCCACCTGCCCGTGCAGTCGCAGCTGCCAGGCGCAGATCGGAAACGGACTGATCGTTCGTGAGCGCAAGCGCCAGCGGAATGCCGTTCAACTGCGCGAGATCACGAGTATCACCTTCGATGGCTTCAGGATCATTGCCGAGGTCGCGCCCGATGGTGCCGATAGGTGCATCAATGGTGTAGACAAGTGGTAATCCACTTTCGCGCAGCTGCTCTGCAAGATCGACGGCTTCAATACCACCAACGAGATATGCATCGCGTTTGTGTTCTTTGATGAATGCAATCGCGCCTTGCAGGTCTTCCACATGCTGAGCCTGGACGCGCAGCCGAGTGCCGTTGGTCCATGCATCCTGAAAGGAACGCATGTGCATGTTGTATCCGTCCGGCTGTGCTGCGACTGCTTCTGTGAGCGCAAGATACTGATCGATGCGCGATGAAGGCCGCTGCGGCTTGGAGGGTTCGATGGGCTGATCGCCACTGGGCGGAATGAGAAGCGTCATAAGATCAGGCGGATTGAAGGCTGCTGGCCCGAAGTTGATGGTGAGATCAGCTGCATCGCTGATGATGCGTGCATTGTGGTCGCCACCAAGTTTGACGATCGCGCCCTGACCAGCAACCAGGCGGTGCCATCCGGGGTTGAGGTGGACCGTGGTCACGCCACTGCGAAGGAACGAGCGGAAGTCGCCATAGCGATCAAAGCTGTCGATTGCGCGGTAGGCTGCAGAGATGGACTCGTCACCGGAATGCGCGCCTGCAAAGCCGCTCTGAGCAGCCACGATGCCGGGCATGATGGTTGCATCGGGCAGGTCGAGCAAAGGCAGATCGCGTGGAATGTCGATGTCGCTGCCGCTGCCGACGGCTTCGATGATGCCATTGCGGACGATGATGATGCCATCGTTGATCACACCTGCTTCAGCATCAGCAGTCACGATATGGCCAGCGCGAATGACAAATGAGTCATTGCGGCTGTCTGCTCTCGCGCCGGCTGCACCTTGTGTCTGCAGGGCAGTCGCTGTCAGGAGCGCAGTTGCTGCTGCGAGCGAGGAAAGGATGCGTCTCATTCGCTGGTCCTTCCATCATCGTTGGCGTTGTCACTGACGGATGAGTTGCCACCCGGCTGACCGTCACGCTGACCGCCACGTCGACGACGCTGCGGCGTGACAGCTTCTTCAGCATTGGGAGCAGATTCATCAGCTGGCTTTGCCTCGCTCTCGTTCGATTCCGCGTCGGCTTCTGCATCCGCTTCAACCTCAGGCTCAGCTGCAGCGGTCTCTTCAGCCGCTGCCTTTTCGAGCTGTGCACGATTGGATTCTTCGAGGGCGACCAGCTTGGCAAGTCGACGATCCTTGCTTCTGTCATATGCAAGAATGCCATCGATATACACCTGTTCGACCCACGTGCTGAAATCGAGCGGATCGCCACTCATCACGACGATGTTGGCTGTCTTGCCAACTTCGAGCGAGCCGAGACGATCGCTCAGGCCAAGCATGTTGGCGGGCGTGAGGGTGATCGCTTCGAGTGCGGTCTGACGAGGAATGCCGTTGCGGACGCACATCGCAGCCTGATAGTTGAGATAGCCCTCAGCCATGGATGCGCCGGGGTTTGACTGGAGTGCAAATGTCAACCCTGCATCATAAATACGCGAAGGGATAAAAATCTCTTCGAGCTCGCCTGTGATGGGGTCGCGTTCACGCCAGGTGAGATTCTCATCCAGCACCACCGGCCGATCAAAGCGTGCCAGTTCATTCACCGCGCGGAACGTCTCGGGTCCAAGGACGAGAACGGAATGGTCCTTGAGTTCCTGCGCTTGCGCAATGTCGATCGCAGGTGCGACGTCTGTGGGAGCGCCCACGTAAATCCAGGCAGCCAGATCGCCGCGACGAAGGCGGACGAGATTGGCATGCTTGTCATCAAGGTCCTCGTCACGCACGAGTTCTCTGCCTCGCTTGCGTGCTTCGTCGGGCATGACATCAACCTTCTTGTCAGCCTTCTTCTGTTCCTCTTCGTACCGTGTTTCTGCAAGCAGGCCGAGGTAATCATCGAGTTCAAGAAACGCTTCGCGCAACACAGCCAGCTGCTGCATCCGGTCGAAGCCGTTGCGAGGCGTTGCCGAGAGTTTGAGGCCGACACCGGGCTGTACCGTCATCTCGCTGATGGTCAAGCCGATGGGCCGCACCACGCGACTCACGCCGCCGATCACAGTGTTGTTGCCGGGCATGACATGCACCGACGTCACGCCCATGCGCAGCGCATCTTCGAAGAAGGTCTGCGAAGGATCAATCGCGTCGTACACATCGAGAAACGGCGCGACAGGAACATTCTCATTCTGAATATCCATGCCCCGCGCAGTGTGCACATCAATCATGCCGGGCATGAGCACGCGGCCCGTGACATCGATCTCGGTCGCGTCGTAGGGAATCTCGACATCAGCGCCGATGGCCACGATGCGGCCGCGTTCGATGACGATCGTACCCTTTTCGATCTCTTCACCAACAACCGGCACAATGCGCCCGCCAGTCAGTGCGATCTTCTCGGGTGGCTCTGCAGCCAGTGTTGCACCGGCGAGTACTCCGGTAAAGATCGCAGCGGCGGCCACAGACATGCATGCGTGTGATGCTCTCATGGTTCCCTTTCCTTCCGTGTGGGCGCGTCGCGCAACGGGGCGCAGACGCGTTCCTCTATCAGCCTGTCGAATCAACGAAAACGTGTGAACGTGTTTACTTGCGTGAGAATGCGACTTTGCCATTCACGAACACCGTGAGCGGCTGCGATGTGGCGTCGAATGGTTCGCCACTCCAGAGAATCAGATCTGCCTGCTTGCCTGTTTCGATCGAACCAAGTTGATCATCAATCCCAAGCATCTCAGCAGGGGTGAGCGTGACTGCCCGCAGCGCTTCTTCGCGGGTCAGACCAGCCCGCATGGCATACATCGCCTGCCGGGCCAGGCCATCTTCTTCGCGAAGGTCCTGGGCGCTCAGCGCGGTGGTGATGCCTGCATCCAGCAGCTGCCTCATGGTCGACAGTCGCGACTCATCAGCTTCGCCAGATCGGGCCCGGATGCCAGTCGCATCTTCATACACAGGCCCGAAGACGACGGGAATGGACTTTGCCCGAAGTTCGTTGAGGCACTCGTATGCCTCTGTCCCTTCAAGCAGGGTGAAGCTGAGACCGAACTCATCAGCCACGCGAATGGCTGTGAGGATGTCGCGCTGGGTGCGAGCCTGAATGCGGAGCGGCACTGCTCCAGCACGAATCTCGCTCACCATGTCCAAAGCCTCGGGAGTTGCCTGATCGGCACCGGAAAGCCACCTGCCATTCTCAGTACTCTCAGCATCAATGAACGCCTTGCGGAAGACCCACACCACACCCATGCGCGAGTTGGGCCGGCGAGCGCGAAGACTCACGCCGCCACGATTGGGAGTGCGGTTGAAGCCACCTGAGCGCGACGGTTCATTGCCGATGGTTGCTTTGACATCTGCAGCATCGTTGAGCACGCGTTCACTGAGCGGGCCAGCGGTTTTGACCACTGCGCCGCGCGGGCCGATGACTGCTGCAGAGTCGGGCGATGCAAAGACCGTCGTCACGCCGCCACGCACCAGCCGATCAAAGTCGGGCGATGCAAAGTTGACAGAATCGATGATGAATGTGTTGGGTACTACTTCGCTGGACCCTTCCGTGAGCGATGGGCCACTGCCACCATCCACAAGGCCGGAAACCAGCGCCTCGCCATCAGCGTTCTGGCCGCAGATGGGACAGACCTGTCCTTCTTCCAGATCATCGTGATAGTTCGCCAGCGAGCATGCCATGGTGCCATCACACATGAAACACTGAGCAACTGGAATGGAATGGCCATCGTGCATCATGTATTCGATCACACCACGACGACGGCGGCGCTGCTGTGTTTCACTTGCAGACGAACTGTTCTCGAACGCGTCATCCGGTTCGAGCAATGCGTTGGCATCGATCAACCCGGGTGTGACTGAACCCTCGGGCATGTCGATGATCTTCGCGCCACCTGGAATGTTTACATCAGCACCGACGGCAGTGATCCTGCCATTCTCAATGATGATGATGCCCGGCTCGATGACCTCGCCATTGCCCACGTGAATGCGGGCCACCTTGATGGCAGTCACGGAGTCATCAGCAGAGGCGTGCACGGGTCCGCTCAGGAAGAATATTCCGCCCACTGCACATGCAAGTGCGAATGCAAATGCTGGACGAACGATTCGCTTAGTTGTCATCAGAAGCTCCAATCACCTCATCGAAGAGGCTGCCTGAGAGGGGTGTTGCATAGACCATGTTGCCAGCGATCCAGACTTCCTGCACGCAGGCGTCGAGCTGAAGGGGGTCGCCGCTGAAGATGACGATATCCGCCAGTTTCCCATTTGCGAGTGATCCCACCTTTTTTTCCACGCCGGCTGCTGTCGCCGCGTTGATGGTCATGGCTCTGCGGGCTGCTTCGGGGCTTAACCCGTAGCGAACTGCCAGGTTGGCCGAAATGCGCAATGCGTCAGGGTCTGCTGCAGGCAGCCCGCCAGCAAAGGCCACTTCACGGCCGCGGGCTTCCATTGCCGCTGCTGCGAGCAGTTCACTGCTGTCATCATCAAACGTGTACGGACCCAGGACCAACTGCGCTTCGCTCTGCGCGATCTCATCTGCGACCTCAAGCACATGATCACTGTGAAAGAGCACAAGGCCGTCTTTCAGTTTGCCAAACAGCGTCAGAGCGCTGAGAACATCCTGCGATGTTTCGCAAATCACAGCTGCGCTCGCTTCGCCTTTGGCGAGAGCGGTGAGGGGTGAATCTGTCTCATCGCGACGGGCTTTGTCAAGCGCGCCCCGCAAGACCGTCAACGCGCCTGCGCGGGAAGAGGGCGCCCGCTCGGTTGACCATGTCGTCGATGAGAGGACGACCGACAATGGTCCAAACGCTCGCAGCGCGATTGATTCGCCCCGTACCTGAGCAGTGCGAATGACCGCGGTGCGGCCGGGGATGACATTGATTGGCGATGGCGCAATGAACGCTACTGTCACGCCATGTGCGACAGCCCGCTCCAGTTCCGGCGCCTGACGGTCAACTGCATCAATCACCGACGTGTCAGGATCGATGACTGCCTGATCTGCAAAGTTGTCGCCTCGCACTGCCAGCGACGAACCCGCATCAATCAGGCCGGGCGACAGGACCGAGTTCTTGCCATAGCGATGAATGCGCGCCGAGCCATCTTCATCTGCGACCTGATCAACAGGAATGATTGATGCGATCTTGCCATTTTCGATGACAACAGCGATGCCCTGCGCGAGGGTTCCATCGGGCATGACCACGTAATCTGCAATCAGGATGGTGCGACTGTTGCCGGATGCTGCAGACTGCGCATCGGTGACAACGCACATAGCCGATGCCATGAACGCAACGAGAAGTAGAAGGAGCGTCTTCATCATTCCTGTTCATCCTCCGCCCGTGCTGTTGCGGGCTGTTGTGTCGTCTCGCGCTGCCAGGCAACCTTGCCTTCGATGTAAACCTTCTCAACTCGCGCTGATGGATCGGAGGGATCTTTGCTCCAGAAGACCAGATCAGCTGAGCAGCCGCGCGCGATGCGGCCAATCTGATCGCCCAACGCGAGAAAATCAGCTGCCCGGGCAGTCACCAGTTCGAGGGCAACCATGTCATCGCCAGCCTGCGCTGCAAGTTCCGCCTGTGCCAGGAGGAAGCGGCCCCCACCATCGCGACTGGCGCCACTGCCGATCGCCCAGAGGATGCCAGCATCTTCCATGGCCTTGATATTGCGATTCAGCGTGCGCTGCGTGTGCCCCGGCTCAGTAGCGCGATTGGCTGCGTAGTCCAGAACAACGCGTGCATCTTCTTGTGCGAGAATGTCAGCAAGTTGACCCGCTTCGGTGGCTGATTCGAGAATGAGATCGAAGCCATACTCCCGCGCCAGTTCAATCGCATTGGAAATGTCAGCGCTGTCTGATGCCATGATGCGTACCGGAAGTTCATGATCGATGACGCGCAGGAGCACTTCCGCGCCAGCGTCGCGACGGGGACGTGTCGGCTTCTTCGGGCCATCGTCATCCTTCTTCTCGCCATTGGCGGGCTGGTTTGCCTGGGCTGGTTGATTGTTCCCGCCACCTGCGCCGGGACGCTGTCCGCCGCGCCGTCTGCCTGGGCCTGGTCGATCGCCGGGCTGCTCAGCTGGTGCTGGTTGGGCGCCTGCATCGTCTTCCTTGGTGTCAGCTTCTGCGGGCTTCTTCTCACCGTCAGCAGGCTTTGCAACCTCGCCCTTCTTCATTTTCTCGAGTTCTTCCTTGTAGGTTTCGAGTTCTTCTTCATATGTTTCGAGCGACTCGCGATAGGCACGCGCGCCTTTAAACGCGTTGCGAACACCATCAAAGATGCTCAGCCGCGCGAGTGCTGAATCGCCCGACGAAAGGTTGATGCACAACGCCGCGTCCTGTTCGAGAACTGCGCCATACGACCCGCTGGGATTGGGCGAAAGCCGCATGATCGACGCAACGCCACACACACCACGACCACCCCGCGGGGGAAGGTAGGTGGTCGTCACGCCCTGGCTGAGCGCTTCTTCGATTTCATCAATCGCGTAACGATCAAATGCATCAGCTGCAATGTGCGTTGCATCGCTGCCGGATGATGCAGTACTTGCAATCGATCCACACACATCAATCAAACCGGGCGTGATTGTCTGCCCGGTCGCATCAATCTTGCGGGCCCCGGCTGGCGCTTCGAGGCCGGCCCCGAAGGCAACAATGCGGCCACCTTGAATGATAATTGTGCAGTCATCAATCACTTCGCCATCGCCAGTTACAACGCGCGCGTGTTCGATGGCTGCGGGAGATTGCCTGCCAAGCTGGGCACTGGCGGAGTGACTGGCCGCAAGGGTGAGCACAAGTGTCGCAGCGGTCAGAACAACCGACCGCAGCTGGAAAAATGGTTTCATAGCTGGTTTCGTCCTCCTGGAGACACACCGTACCTGAAGTTCCAATAGTCCTTATACACGGCAGACCGCCTCGCGTTGATGGTTGTTCCGTGTTTTCATCGACATGCGGACCCAGCCGCACAAGTGGGACCTCCAATATCGTGGAAGATTCTCCCCAAATCCTGCCAAATCGCCCCAACTTCCGCATATCCCGCAGAGATTGCGCGGCAGGCACCCCAGCGGCCAAAACCGGCGTCCCAACCGCCACATTTCTGGTCACTCCGGCACCGGCAGACCGAGCTTGCCATCGGCTTCGATCGCGCTCCCGGACCTGATCAATTCATCGACAATCGAGTCGATCACCTCGCGCAGTTGAGCCGAGGTCGAGCGGTACCCCAAAGCCCGCGCGGTGGCAATCGCGACTTCATCACGAGTCACGCCAATGTGATGGGCGAGCAGCGCAAGAACTGCCGTCCGAATCTCCTCGGGTGGCAACATCGCAACCGAACGCAACGACGACGACTCGACATCACTGCGGTCACGCACGCGCACTTCACCATCGGGCAGGGATAGAAATGATGCGTCGCTCAGCACAAGCTCCCCTCGCGCCAGGCCATCGTTCACTGCGTCCTGCACCGCTCGTTGCATGCGCGATCCCGCCCGCGACATGTCCCACAACGTACGAATGCGCGTGACCAGTTCATCCAGATGAATCGGCTGCTCGACTTCAACGACACGAGTGACGTAGCTGAGCAAACGCGCAACAGGCAGCTCGTGAATCTCCTGCGATTTAGGAACGCGCATCTTCGCTTCGACATATGGCACTGCCATCAACGCCAAACCTGTTGCATCATCGCGACTCTCCCCACTATCCTGGCGCGCGATGCCAGTCGTTGCATTCGCTGATGATCCGCTCAGCGTGTGACCTGCCCCACTCATTCGCGCTGTTTCGATTGCTTCGATCAGTTGCTGTGACTGTTCCTCGGGACGGTTGAACCAGTCGATGGCCCAGATGCGGTGCAGGGCCCAGCCGCGCGAGCGCAACACCGCAGACCATGTTCGATCGCGATCACGGGCCGAGCGTGCCGCTGCGTAGGACGGGCCATCACATTCAATGCCCAGGACATATGTCGTTTCATCATCGGGATGACGCACCGCGAGATCGACAAACGACCCCGCCACGCCGATGCGTGCATCGACAATGTACCCCGCTTCTTCGAGCGATGCAGCCAGGGCACGCTCAAAGACGGAACTTTGCTCAAGCATGCCTGCTGCCTGCTGCATTGGTCGATCATCACTTCCCGCCTGGACATAACTGAGAAACGCGCGCAAGGCCGCGGGTCCGCGCCCGGTTGCGCGGCTGAGGTCAATCTGATCGGGCGTAATGGAAGAAAACACCACACAACGATCGCGGGCCCGAGTAATCAGTACGTTCAACCGCCGCTCGCCACCATCATTGGAAAGCGGGCCAAAGTTCATGCTCATCGCGCGCGATTCATCAGGCGCGTAGCCGATGGAAATGAAGATCACATCGCGTTCATCGCCTTGAATATTCTCAAGGTTCTTCACAAAGAACGGCTCTGCTCCGGATGTATCAAAGAACGACTCAACCTCGGGCTGACTGCGCCGCAGCGTTTCGAGCCGATCAAGAATTGCATCACGCTGCGACACAGAAAACGCGCCCACGCCCAGCGTCTGTTTCGAATTCTCGCGTGCGTGCTGCATCACAGCCTCAGCTATTGCGTCCGCTTCACGCGCGTTGGTCGCTGTCTTTCCGCGATCGAAGATGCCATCTTCGATGAACCGCCAGCGCACGCCCAGCCGCCCGTGCTCGTTTCCGGGACTGGGAATGACGTAGAGCTGATTGTCATAGAACTCACGATTGGAGACAGCGATCAGCGAGTGATGCCGGCTGCGATAGTGCCAGCGCAGCATTCGACTGGGGATGCCACGCGAATCACACAAGCCCAGAATGCTTTCAAGATCGCCCGCGCTCAGTGCATCAACGACATCTTCCTCCGGCACACCCTCCTGGTTGAGCACAGCATGGAAAAATCGCGTGGGTGGAAGCTGTTTGTCATCGCCAACCACAACAATCTGCCGGGCCCGGGCGATTGCGCCAAGTGCATCGACCGGCCGAATCTGCGATGCCTCATCGATAAGCAGAATGTCAAAGTCGAGTGAGCCGGGTTCGACGTACTGGGCAATTGAAAGCGGGCTCATCATGAAGACCGGCTTGATGCGGGTGATTGCATCGCCCGCTCGCCGCAGCAACTGACGAATCGGCAGATGCCTGCGTTTCTTATTGAGTTCATGGCGAACGATGCCGAGTTCGCCGATGTCAGCCAGGCCGCGCGGGATGCGTTCATAATGCGCCAGCGCAACTTCGTGAGCAGCCAGGCGGATGCGCTCTTCATCGAGTTCTCCAAAGCGATCGAGCAACTGCTCATGCGTCAGGCCGTTGAACGATGCCAGGTGCGGGTCCAAGGCAATCATGTTCCGCAACACCGCTTCGTAATACGCCATGTCAAAGCGATCAATGACGTTGCCGGGCGAGATACGCCCGTCACACAACCTCGCTGCCAGGTCATCCAGCCCAGCAGCCTGCACAGCCTCGAGTTGCCGAGCCGCTGCGATCCACTTCGAGATCCCTTCAGGATTGTCCAGCCATTCACGCAGGCGGTCTTCCGCGTGAGCGAGGGGGACGTCTTCCGGCTTGCCTGGTAATGTTTCATTCTCTTCGCAAAACGCGACCGACACATCCAGCTTCACTTCATGGAACAGATCCGCCAGTGCAGCCCGCGCCTCCTGCTGAGCAGCATCTGCTGAGGTCGCTGCATCGCGCAGACTTGCGAGGTGTTCTGGCTCGATGGCTGCTGCGATGGCCCGAAATGTGCCTGGATCAAAAGCTTGAGGTTGACTGCGCGCGTCCCATTCAACAAGTGCGCCGATCGCGATGGGATCACTCTCCGCCCCCTGCCAGATCGAGCCGAACGCAGCACGCCCGATCGCGTCGTGCTGTTTCAAGACATCCTCAGCCTCCTGCGCCTGCATGATGGCATCGCAAATGGCAAGACGCGCTTCGAGCGCTTTGGGCGGCTTGGCGGCGAGGACACCTGCAAGTGTGCGTTTGGCGCGACGATATGCGCCACTCAGGAATCGCAGCAGCGATCTGCCTCGTGTTGCAAGCTCATCTCGAACTTCTCGAACATCAGTCGTCCACGCCTGTTCATTCACAACACCAGCCAACTGCTCTCGCGCAGCTGCGCGACGTTGCAGCGCTTCAGTCAGTGTTGGAATCATGTTGCGTTGGGTTGCCCAGACCTGAGCCCGATATGCATTGCGATCCATGATGGGCGGACGTTGGCAGATTGCCTGAGCTGTGCGGGCCATTGCAGCAGTTGCGCTGCATGAGTGCGGAGGCTCGACGTGCAGCATCTGCGCCAGCGTCAGCGCGGAGTCCTGAGCACGGGCGACTGCATCACGCACTTCGCGGATTTTGGGCTCCAGCCGCTGCACATCGGTTGGAAGAATGGACGCCCGCTGCACCCCCCGCCATGCATGATCCGCAGGTGTGCCGATATCTTCCAGATACGGAAGCAGTTCCACGATTCGATGGCGATGGGCCTCGCGCTCATCGGGCGACCATGTCAGCGGTTGATGCAGATCAAGCTCAACAGCAGGCACACCCTGATTGCGCAACCGAACAAGCTCCCCCAGCGCGCGAAAAGGCGTGACCATGCCGGGGGGAACGGGTGTGTGCATCCGCGCTGCGTGCTCATTCACGAGCGAGCGGACCTGGGCAAGATCATCGGCAACCCGGCCAACGTCACACTTGACGGGGCGCTCAAGCGCCAAGGTGCGGCCGAGGTCATCAAGCACCAGGCGCTTCTTGGCGTTGTGGCTGTGCAAGGCCAGACACATGTCGCCCAGCCCGATCTTTTCCAGTCGCCGCTTGACAACATCCAGCGCAGCAACTTTTTCCGCGACAAACAACACGCGCTTGCCAGCTGCGACTGAAGCTGCGATCACGTTGGCAATGGTCTGCGACTTGCCAGTGCCGGGCGGACCCTGAATCACAAGGTTGCGTCCCAACCTG
Organism: Phycisphaerales bacterium; assembly: GCA_051004555.1. Lineage (GTDB taxonomy): Bacteria > Planctomycetota > Phycisphaerae > Phycisphaerales > SM1A02 > JBPCKF01. Next base: position 21,045 of record JBPCKF010000027.1, read on the forward strand.
GCTTCCTCGATCGCAAGTGTCTGCGAGCTGTCCGCGTTGACCACATGCACCATGTCGCGTGGCGACAGCAGCGCATCAATATTCATCTCAGCACTTGCGCCGCTTTGTGAATGCTCTTCACGCAAGCCCGGCTGGTGCGTGAACCCATCCACAAGCAGGCCCTGAATGAGCGGATGGGAATCAAGCTGTTTCTCGGCGGGCCAGTTGGCTGGATCGAGATCGCGATACATCAGCAGCTTGGCAAATGAGAAAAACCAAAGCACAATGTCATCGCGCAGCACCTCCCAATGTTCATCCGCTCCTGCAATTGCTGTTTCGACATCCGCGAAGTATGCAGCAAAAGCGAGATCCTCATGATCGGGAACGTCGGGCAACTCGATGCCGCAATCGGCTTTGAGTTTGACCTGCAGAGAAAGATTGGTTGTGATTTCTTCGCCAGTCCACGCCACCCGGAAACGGCCTCGGGCGCTCTGTCTTTGCAGTTCGACTGGCACCAGCAACAGCGGCGCAAAGCGATCGCGATCGGGCTGGGCGTTATCACGCCATTTCAAAAATCCAATCGCGAGGAACAGGATGTTGACACCCTGCTCTTCCTGAAATGTTCGCGCATCATAATACAGACGCAGAAGACGCTTCTGCAGCATGCTGGATGTCAGGGGTGTCTGCAGTTTGCTGTCGCGAAGGCGCTTCTGGGCTTCGGGTTCAGGCTGCGAACGATCTGCTGCATCGGGCGAGTCGATCCCATCTGGCGCATCGGGCGCATCGTCCGGCTGCACTTTCGCGTCGGTCACTTCCTCTGCACTTGCCGCGGGTTGGAGGTCGGCTGTTGGTTGACCCTCAGCAGCGGTTTCGTCGTCAACAGGTGCGCTGGCGCTCTTCTGCTTCTTTTCTGCTTCGGGATCGTGCTCGAAGGACATCGACTTGCCATTGCGAACGAGCAGGTCGTAGATATCTTCGCCACGCTCCTGAACGATTTCGATGCTGCTGGACCGTTCGCGTCTGCGGCTGGTGTTGAGCAGACGATTGCGACCAGAGAGGTCGAGCAGCTCGCGCCTCGCGGCATCAAGAGCCCGCACCAGCGTGGCGCGGCGATGAGTGGCGTCAGCCTCAGGGAGAGCCTCTCCCACAGCCGCATTGTCGAGGGCGTGTTCATCTGCCATGGCGGATTGTAGAACCGCGACCAGCGGGTGTAGTCCAACTCTGTCGTGCTCATTCTCCCGGAGAGGGTTGAGCGGCACGTGACTCCACCACATCGTCCATCACTGCCGGGCTTCAGCGATCGCGTCCAGCACTTGCTGCGGCGTGTAGGCATCGCCCTTGAACACTTCCGTTCCATCATCCTTCATCACAATCAGGAGCGGAATCGTCACGCGGTTGACCGATGCAAGGAACTCACTCGCAGCGGGATAGTTTGTGATATCAACTTTGATCGGCGTGACACCCTCGCTGTTGAGCGCTTCAACAACACTCTGCGTGCGAAGGACTGTTTGTTCGAGCGTATGACAGTTGATGCACCATTCAGCGGTAAACTCCAGCACGACGACATTGCCTTGTGCTTTGGCTTGGTCGAACCGCTCGGCTGTGTAGTAGACCCATTTGATCGGACCTTTGTCAGTGAGGCGAATGCCGAGGCCGACGCCCAGCGCGATCACGAGGATGCCGATGACGACGCTGCTGACTTTGCCTCCTGTGCTTCGCGCGTCTTTCCCGCCACGCACAGCCAACCACAACCCTGCGATGGCGATAAATCCTGCGACAAACCACCAGTACGCGCGGCTGGGCGGATCGGGTGGCATCACGAATAGGGCGCTGGCGCCGATCCCGATGAAGTACGCAGCAGCAGCCAGCAGGAAGATGCCCATCAGTTGCTTGATCAACTCGCTCATCGGACCAGACTTCGGCAGCCACTTCACCAGCGCCGGGAACGCTGCAAGGATGAGATACGGAATTCCCATGCCAGCGCCGATCGCCCCGAACGTCAGCAGCACGGTGGATGGCTCCTGTTTCACTCCCCACGCAGCAGCAGCACCCATAAACGGCGCTGTACAGGGCGTCGAGAGTAATGCTGCAAGAATGCCGAACGCAAATGACCCGCTCAGTGAGTCATGTTTCGGCGAAAAACTGTACACCGCGCCGGGAAGTCTCAGCGAGAACACGCCGCACATTCCAATCGCAAGCACCGCGATGAACACGCCAATCGCGATTGTGATGGTCGGACTCTGAAACAGCTGGCTAATGGTGCCAAAGTTTTTGATGAACGCAATCGCACATCCCAACGCGAGCCAGAACGCCAGGATGCCAAGCGCCATGGCGACGCCCAGCATGAACGTTTGCAGCCGCCCGCCGCCACCCTGCTTGAGAGCCATGATTTTCAGAGGGATCACGGGCAGGACGCATGGCGTCATGTTCAGCATCATCCCGCCCAGAGCCGTAATCAGCAGCAACAGGATCAGCCCGAACTCGCCATTCACGTTCAGCGTGAACTTCACCAATCCGAAGAAGTCAAAGTCGACACCTTCAGGCGCTCGCTCGCCGCCGTGAATCCTGCCGAAGACGGAGTTGTCGAACGATGCGAACACTGGTGGTGCATCACCCGTGTTCGACGCCGCGCCGGCATCATCAACAATCGTGACGGTGAACGAGTTGCCCGAGAGCATCCACTCCTCACTCGGCAGATCGCCCGGCTTTGGTGGCATGGCTGTCGGCTGCAGACACTGAACATCGTCGCATGCCTGAAACCCCGTGCGAATGGTGATGGTGTACCTGCCGGCTGGCGCATCAGGGTGAATCGTCACGGGAACGAAGGCAGTTGCGGTTCCTTTATAGACATCCAGTTTGTCGCCGAAGAAGTCAATCACGTGTTTGGCTGGCCATTGGATGAACCCGTCGTTGCTCGCGCCAAGTCTCGGGTCGAGTTCCACCTCGACCACCGTCTTGTAATACATGGACGGGATTGGCGAGTCAGCTGCATAAATGTGCCAGCCGGGTGCCATGGTGAACGTCACCGCAACCGGAAGATCATCGCCCGGCGAAAGCGTGGTACTCAAAGGTGTGACGGTGACTTTCACATTGTCGCGCGAGTCGCCAAACTGTGCATGCGCGGGCGACATCCACACGACAGCCATCAGTGTCAGCAGCAGGCCCCGCAAAATCGCAAAATCGAGCCGTTTCATCATCCGCCCATACTATGCCTGCAGCAACTCATCGCAAGTTGTGCTACATTGCAGCAAAGGAGACTCACCGATGCCCCACAAGTTGGATGCGCTTCGCATCGCGCTGATCGGAACCCGCTTCATGGGCAAAGCCCACTCGAACGCCTGGCTGTGTGCCAATCGCTTCTTTGATCTCCCGCTTACCGTCCAAATGCACACCATCTGCGGCCGCGATGAAAGTGACACACACGCCTTCGCGAAGCGCTGGGGCTGGGACCATGCCAGCACTTCGTTCGATGAGGTCATGAGCGACAGCGCGATCAATCTTGTCGACATCGGCACTCCGAATCATGTTCACCGCGAACAGGCGATGGCTGCACTTGCTGCAGGAAAGCACGTTGCCTGCGAGAAGCCGCTGGCAGGAACGCTGGCTGATGCACGGGCGATGCGGGATGCTGCTCTGCGCGTTCGCAAGAAAGGTCTGCGGACGTTCGTCTGGTTCAACTATCGCCGCTGTCCTGCGGTTGCGATGGCTCATCAGATCGTGAAATCCGGACGACTGGGCACCATTTATCACATCCGCGCCCAGTACCTGCAGGATTGGGCGGGGCCGAAGACTCCCATGTCCTGGCGCTTCAAAGCAAGTGAAGCAGGCTCGGGCGCGCATGGCGACTTGAACGCACACATCATCGACATGGCTCGCTTCATCACTGGCGATGAAGTGCGCGAAGTGAACGGCGCCATTCAGGAGACGTTCATCAAGTCGCGCCCGCTGCCGCCCGATGCCCGCAGGAAGTCAAAGAACACTGCGACCGGGAAATCCGATGTTGATGATTGCTCGCTGTTTCTCGCGCGATTTCGCAAAGGCACGGTTGCCTCTTTCGAAGCTTCGCGGCTGGCGACAGGCAACAAGAATCGCAACACCATCGAAATCAATGGCGAACATGGTTCACTCAAGTTCGACTTCGAGCGCATGAATGAACTGCAATGGTGGGACGACACCATCGAATCACGCCTGCGCGGCTGGAGCACCATTCTCTGCACCACCCCCAATGACCATCCTTACATCGATGCATACTGGCCGCCCGGTCACCTCATCGGGTACGAACATCAGTTCATCTCTCAGGCTGCGGATATCGTGTTATCACTCGCAGGCAAGACGCCCCTCATTCCCATTCCCGACTTTGATGACGCATTTCAGACACAGCGTGTATTGGAAGCTGCGACGGTCGCTGCCCGCGAGAAGCGGACCGTGCTCATCAGCGAGATCAAATGACGCAACTCCCGCATCAGCATGGAGCCACATCGACGCCACGCCGGGATAGTGGCGATTTGTTCTTCATGCTCATCAGCGCCGGCCTGTTTGCGTATGCAGGGTGGGGCTTGCCGTGGGTGCATCGATACACGCTCGCTCAGCCGCCCCAACTCATCCCGATGATTGCGGTACTGATGTGGACGCTGCGCATCAGCGCCATTGGCATGGGAGCAGCTGTTGTGTCCGCGTTTATCCTTCCGCCACTCAGTCAACTGATCAACGTGATTGTCTGTGCCGGAGCGGGGATCGTCTTCGGCATCGCAGCCTTATGGGAAGTCATGAACAAGCAGGGATATACAACGGGTATCCCGTGGTTCCTGCTTGCCGTTCTTTCCGTATGGTGCCTGTATTCCATGTTGCAGAGCGCTGTGCTGTTGCGGCATACCATCCGCACGATGCACGCGTCGCGCCCCCCGCGCGGGTCCGACTCGTCTGACGACTCCAACCCCTTCCGCCGAGGTCTGTAACGTTTCATATGGATTTCTTTCAATATAAGAACGAGCATCTCCACGTCGAAGACATTCCGCTGCGCGCTATTGCAGAAGCAGCTGGAACGCCAACGTACGTGTATTCACAACAGACACTCACCGATCACTACGATCGCTTCAAGGCTGCTTTCGCGCCCCTGGACCCGCTGATCTGCTATGCAGTGAAATCCTGTCCCAATCTTTCCATCTGTCGGCTGCTTGCTGAACGCGGGGCGGGGATGGATGTTGTCAGTGGCGGCGAACTCTATCGCGCTCTTGAAGCGGGCGCGAATCCCGCATCCTGCGTGTACGCTGGCGTGGGCAAAACTGATGCGGAAATCGAACAGGCACTGAAGGCTGGCATCGGCTGGTTTAATATCGAAAGCGAAGCCGAGTTCGAGAACATCAGTCTCATTGCAGCCAGGCTCCGCATTGCATGTTCAGCGGCGTTGCGAATTAATCCCGACGTCGATCCCCGTACCCACACCTACACAACAACGGGAAAAAAGGAAACCAAGTTTGGTGTCGATCTTGAACGGGCCCGCACATTCTTTGCAACCTATGGCAACGATCCATATTGTCATCTCAATGCACTGCATCTGCATATCGGTTCGCCAGTGTATGACGTTCAGCCATATGTCACTTCCGTAACCCGCGCTTTACAACTGATGGATGATCTGGAAACGCAGGGACACACGATTCGCATGCTTGATCTGGGCGGCGGCTACGGCGCGGATTATCACTCACAGCAATCCCCCACTGCAGCGGAATATGCAGCAGCATTAATACCGCTGTTGCAGGAGCGCGTGAATGCAGGTTTGAAAATCGTGCTTGAACCCGGCCGCTCCATCGCTGCCAATGCAGGTATTCTTCTGCTGCGCACGCTCTATGTAAAAACCTCGGGCAGCAAGACGTTCATTATCTGTGACGGCGGCATGAACGTGCTGCTGCGTCCCAGTCATTACGGATCATTTCATTTCATCTGGCCGGTTGATGTTGATACATCATTCGTTCCTGAGCGCAGGTCAGAAGATATGAGTGACATGAGCGGGCTTCAGATTGCAGATGTGGTCGGACCCATTTGCGAGTCAGGCGACTTTCTTGCAAAGGACCGCGCCTTGCCGCCCGTGGCACGTGGCGATCTCATTGCTGTCTTCACCGCAGGGGCATATGGCATGTCGATGGCAAATCGTTACAACGCAATGCCACTGCCAGCAGAAGTGCTCGTGCATCGCTCATCAGCAACCATCATTTCCCAACGTGAGACGTTTACTGATCTTCTGCGGCAGGAGCGCAATGTAACACCACTGAAGTTCGACCCCCGCTCTGCCGTCGCTGAAAGCCCCTCAATATGATCAGCTTTGAAGAGGATGGCGTCTGGATCGAAATGGAGGAAACCATTGCGCTGCATCACGAAGATGTCTTTGCGTGCTTCACAACTTCGGGCGGCCTGACACGCTGGCTGGCTGTCGCAGCCAGGATTGACCTGCGCGCCGGCGGACTGATCGTGCTCGGCTGGGATGAACACACCACGCGGAAGACGACTATTGCGATCCTTGAATATGACCCCGCTGGCCGCATCACCTGGGATTGGCAAACCCAGCAATCCGACACCCACGCACCGCTCTATTGGGAAGTGCAGCCGTCACTCGAAGAAGGCGCTGTAGTTCGCCTGAGACAGGGGCCATTCGCGAATAACGAAGAATCACTCATCGAAATGGCAAACGAAGTTGACACCTGGCGATGGTATCTTTGTAACTTACGAAGCACAATGGAAGTCAGCCACGATATGCGCAGAGTGCGACCGTTGTAGCTGGACGATTTGGTGGCGGTGATGTCACCATTTGCGACGCGTACTTTTGGTGCACTTCATCCCACAGGCCTTGCGCTTTGGCGAGGCGCTCGTACCTGCGACAGAACCAGAGTTCGACTTCGCGAATGTCCTCCGCACTCAGTCCGTAGAGTTCATAGATCAATGCGTCGAGCTCCTTTTGTTCGTGCAGATGATACGCGTAGTTTCGCTCGGCCCGCTGCTTCTCGCCAATCGCTTGGACCAGCGTTCTGATCTTTTCGACGATTGCTCCGTTGCAGGATCGAGGAACAACGGTCGACGCAACCTTGTCCTGCGACGCATGGACCGTGTGATCGATGAATTGCTTTATCTGATAGCGATACAGCCGCGAGCAGAGTATCGCCAGCAACAGGTATTGCTCTTCTTCTGCATGAGGGAAGATGCTCGTACTCTCAACATTAAACCCGCTGCCACAACCCATTCGAAATGTTGGTGCGTAATATCCAGTCTGTGAATATGTAATGCCCTGCTGAAAATAATACGCAGCGTTCTGAAATCGTGAGGCCAGTCTGAGTTCATCCGCCAGCCGAACATCATGTTTGGACCCTTTGCGGCGTTTGACATCAGCAACGGTGGCCTGGCGCAGCCGCGCGACACTCTCCCCGGACCAGTCGAGATAGTAATCTGTTGGAACGTAATAGTTCGGCAACCATCCGCTCTGGGCATCACTGGCGCCACCCTTGTCATGAGGCACAAAGTGCCTGCCCGCGTAGTTGGCGGGGTGCACGCCGTTCTGCTTTTCATCATCTGACAGTCCCGCGATCTCATCTTCGGTGAGCACCTTGCTGCGATCAATAATGTCGTAACTCCCGCGGGCTGTCGCTTCTTTGCGAATGTAATATTGATTATCACCTGTCTGCAATCCGACTTTCACATCCGCGATCGCATCCAGCCGTACGCAGCGCGGGTCACTCATCAGGCAATACAGCCTGGGCGAAGCAATGAAGAAGGAAAGATTGTCATATGTTCTGATGATTGACTGTCGATAGGTGTAGCGCGCGGAGCGGGGAGTCTGGATATCGCAGCTACGGGAAGCGACCTGAGCAAGGTTCAGTTCGAGTTGGTCCCACGCGTTCGGTTCGAGGCCGGTAAAGTCCCCTGCGATAAGTGTGTGATGCTCAGGTGCTGGCGTTTTGGTGAGCGACAGGATGCAGGTGTTGACGGTGGCTCCAAACACCCATGCGGGCAGATCGAGAATATGGCTGACAGTGGTTTCGCACAGGAGCTTCTCGCGCAGCCGCCTGTGGCTCTTGATGGTGCGCCAGGTATTTGACACAATGTATGAGAAGTGCCCCCCGGGCTTGAGAAGTTGAAGACCACGAGCCATGAAAAGGCCGTAGGAATCCTTACTCTGCTTCGGCGTGTTCTTGCAAGGCGGAAAATAGTCGTAGCGGAGTGGATCACGACACTTGATGCCATAGGGCGGGTTGGCAAGAACAATATCAAAGCCGCCATCTGCGAACACCTCAGCAAACTGAACCTGCCAACCAAAGATGTCCGGGTCGTGATCCCTTTCGGGCAGGCCGATTTGCTGCGGGTTGGGCCCGCGAAGTGAATCGCCAACTTTTATCGTTAAGTCAACGTGTGGAAGCACTTCACCATGATGTGGTTCATGATCGACGACAAGCGTAAGTACGAGCCGCAGCCTTGCAATTTCTGCTGCAAAGGAATCCTGATCGACGCCGTAGAGATTTCTGCTGATGGTGCGGAGCTTCCGCTGGTAACGATCCTTGGCTGATGTCCCCGGCACCAGTGTGGAAAGCTGTTGCGCAAGGCGATCAAGTTCGTGCAACATGCCCAGGAGATACGCGCCCGAGCCGCAGGCAGGATCGCAGACGGTCACTGTTTCGAGCCGTTGTAACAACATACCGGCGCGATGAGCATCAATGCCGTCGATCGAGTCATTATGAATGAGTTTGCTGCATCCTTCACCGAGATAGCCCGCGAGCGCTTCACGACACATGAACGAAACGATTTGCCGGGGCGTGTAGTAACTGCCTGATTCGTGCCGCCCCGTGACGAGCTCTTCGAACACCTTGCCGAGCATTTCGGGATCGACCGCCACCTCAATATCCAGCGGCGTCGATTCTTCGATGGTGAAGTTGAAACGATAGAACAGGCCGCGCGGGCCGAAGATGGGTTCAAATACAGTGTTGGGAAGATCAATGATCTGATTGTCGAATTCAGACCGCTGGAAAAGGCTGCCGCTCAGCAATCGGACACTTCCGTAGGCGGCGGTGTGTTGTTTGCCTTCAGCAGCCAGACCCTCAAAGAAAAGCGGCTCGATGCGTGTTTTATAGAGTGATTGCTGGCGATCGCCGCCCGCACTCCACATGGCTGCAAGGTAGTTCCGTTCGTCCTGCTTCTCATTGAATATGAGCCATTCTTTGCGCTCGATGAAACGAATGAACATAAGGCGGTTGAACAGTGTCTGTGTGTAAAGTCGGAGACGCTCGCTATATTCCTTCAATGTGGCTGGCGATGCGTTTGGCGGCGGTGCAAATATGTGAGGATTTGCAACCTTGATGATGCCTTCGACCGTTGCAAACGTCACGCGATAGTCGTCGTAGAACGTCCGCCGGAGCTTTTCAGCATCGAATGCAGCAGCCCAACGATCGCGCCACTCGCGCGGGCTCCATTCGCTGACGAAGGCAAGAAGCGGAAGGTTATGTTCGCAGATGGTGCGCGCCGTGGCTTTGGTATCGCAGCCGAAGAGTGCGAGTTGCGGCATTGCGGCATGCGCGCGAGGTTGCGAAAAACGCGCGAAGCGGTATTGCGCGTAGTCATGGGTACAGATGAAGAGGGCGTCGCGACCCTCAAGGCTGGCCATACGTTCGCGCAGCTTCAGTTCGAGGCTTCGCAACACCCGCCGAAGCGTGCCTGTCGAGCCCCCGCCCGTCGTGAACACATCCGGGTTGGCGAACTGCAGCAGGTAGACTTTCCACGGGCACTGCGGCAGAACGATCTGGCGCAGCACCCCGCAGGTGCTTTGCGCGTTCAGATCAGCAATGCGCAGTCCATCACTCGACCATTCACACGAGATTTCTTCAACGCTGCCAGCATCGATCGGCCAGTTGAGTGCATCAATCAGAACGTTCTGGATGAACGACGATGCATCGCAAGCCGAGGCGAGCGCGGATGCGATTGCGTTGCTCGTCGGCTCAGAGTCTGAGGAGCGCTTCATCAATCAGCACTTCTTCGCCAGTGGTGATGGCCTGGTTGGCGAGGATGCCGACGATTGTCGCGCGCATGCCTTCCTCTGCACCGCATGCAGGCGGGCGGCTTTCATCGATCGCCTTGATGAAGTCAGTCAGGCTGTAATACAGCGAATCGTTGGGCAACCCGACGCCATCCTTCAGTTTGCCCTGTGAGGCAAGTTGGGTTGCATCAGCAATCAGTGTGATGCCTTCCTCGTTATGAAACTGCTGACGATTGGCGTACACCTCCCAGCCCTGCGTGGGTGCATCTGCTTCTTTGAAGAGCCAGCCGTGCGACCAGGTCAGTTTCACCGCGCCCATGGTTCCAGCAATCACTTCGTGGGTATCTTCGTACGAGTTGGCAAGTGACGCCTGATATTGCAGAACGGTGTCATCGTCGAACCGCATCGAACATGCGATGGTGTCAGCAACTTTTCTGCCATCGTTGTGCAGGCGAATGCTGCCAGAGCCGCGCACCGAGATGGGATACTTCCTGGTGAAGTAGTGAAACACATCAAACTGCTGAGTGCCGAACTCACCTGCAAGGCCAATGGACAACTCAGGATCAAGCTGCCAGTTGAGAAGCTTGTCCCGGGCTGGGTCAGATGCAGGTGTTCGCCAGGATGTTTTCTTGAAGTGCTGTCCCCGCATCGAAACAATGTCGCGAATGGAGCCGGATCGCACAAACGACCACGCCAACGTGTAGATGGGATTGGTGCGTCCCTGCAGTCCCGCAGCAAATCGCATGGTGTTCGCACCGCGGGCTGCCTGCGCGATTGCGCGGCAGTCTTCCACAGTATGTGCCAGGGGAGCTTCGCAGTAGACATGCTTGCCAGCCTGCAGAGCTGCGATTGCGATGTCCTTGTGTGTGTGGGTCGGTGTTGCGATGAAGACCGCGTTGATCGATGCGTCTTCCAGCATCGCATTGGGATCGATATGGCCCTTTGCGCCTTGCGCTCGGCGGAGTCCTGCGTCAAGACGCGACTGATCAATATCAGCGATGGCCGAGACTGTAACGCCAGCAATCTTCTGCAACTCGGCCACGATCGATCGACCCTGGCGGCCGATGCCGATGACGCCAACGTTGAGCGCGCTGGTGAGCGGCGCAGCCAGAAGTGGATCGAGCAGTGGCGAGAGCGCGAACGCTGTCATTCCGCCTGCGGCTGTCTGAAGAAAGGTGCGGCGATTATGATTGGGTGAAGTCATGCCCGATTCTACCGCTTCCATCACGCCGGGTTGGTTCCGCAGCGAGCGGCCAGCACAAGTCTGGCGGTCGACCACGCATCAGCATCAGCGGCGCTCTGCATGATGACGTGTTGCTGCAGGGTTGTGGCTGGCAGCGGAACACCATCACGCGGATCAATAATGTGCGCGATCTCGATGCCATCATGTGTCACAATGCGACTATTGAGAGCCGAAACCGAAAGGGCCTGATCGCACAACGTGATAGTCGGCCCGTCTTTGATCTGCACCCCCCACCCGGTCTGGCCAGGCGGGGCGCCGATTGCACAGGCCGTACTCGTTCCGCCATGCAGCAGTGCGCAGGTGACATTGTGTTCGCGAAGGATCGCCACAGCGCAATCGATGGCCCATCCCTTGCCGACGCCGCCCATGTCGAGTTCGGTCGCGGGTGATGTAAAGCGAATGGTGCGGGCGACATCATCAAGCTCAAAGCCGGTGGCAAGCTTGGGAACGGAAGTGGAGCCGCGCTGCGCGACTCCATCAGTCCCGCGCAACCCAAACGCGCGCAACAGCTGGGCGATGCTGATGTCAAATGCGCCCTGGGTATCGCGGTTCAGTTGTTGACAGCGCGCAAGGAGCTCGAAAGTCTCGTCATCCACCCGCACCGACTGCGTTGCTGCCAGCCTGTTGATGCGAGTGATGAGCGAGTCAGGTGCAAAGAAGTTGAGACGATGATGCCAGAGTTCGACCTCCTGCAGCGCTTCTTCGCCAGCAGCCTGCAGGTGATGCGGATCATCACTCTCAGATGGAATGATGACAAGCTCAAACCGCGTCGCCATCGCATGCGTCGCGAGAATGATGGGCGGAACAACCATGGCGCGGTGATGACTCTCGTGCAGTTCTATTCGATGCATTGCATCGGCTTTGGCAAATCACATAGCATGTGCTGTCATCGTGTCTTCATCGAAGCCGAATGCCTTGCCTTCCCACATTGAGCGGGTTGCGAGGTCAACAGCGACGATCACCTGCGTCGCGAACTCGACCGGGCTCTTGGGTGCTTCGCGGGTGCGGATGCAGTGCAGCCAGTTCAGGCGGAGCTGATCCTGATCGTTGCCGATGTTGGGACACTCGACCGTCTGCTCTTCGACCTCTTCGATAAACAGCTGCTGCGGCCGAATGACGACGTTGTTCGATCCGAGATACATGGTCGCCTTGTGGCCACGGATCATGGTTTCGAGGCCCTGATCGTTGCATGTCGAACCCGCGACGATCATGGTGTGATCCTTCTTGCCGAACTGCACCTGCAGGTTGACCTGGTCGTGATTCTCCATGGCTTTGTCGATGTAATGTCCGCCGGTTGCAACCACGCGCGTGGGATAGCCACACTGTAACGCCATCATGAGTGGCGTGACTTCATGCACAAGCAGATCGCCAACGATGCCTGTGGAAAAATCCTTGTAGCGGCGCCAGCGTGCATAGAGCGCAGGGTCCCACGGCCGTGGTCCCAAATGGCCACACCACGCATCCCAGTCAATCGTTGATCCGGGCTGGATCTCCGGTCGGATGCCGTAGTACAGCCACTCACCATCTTTCGAGTTGCGACAGTAGCTGGTCTGACTGAACGTCGGGTGACCGATCGCGCCTTCGGCCACAAGCCGCTGCGCTTCGTTGTATTTGGGAAGCGTCATCTTCTGCGTGCCGATCTGGACGATCACTTCCGGATTGGCCATATGCACGCGGCGAAGATGCAGACCATCATCCAGGCGCAGCGTCATTGGCTTTTCGAGATACGTATCCTTCCCGGCTGCGATGGCATCGCGACACATCTCACCATGCCAATGTTCGGGCGATGCAATGAGAACAGCATGAATGTCATCCCGTGCGAGCAGCGCGCGATAGTCAGCTGCGCCATCAACTGCGAAGCCCTGCTTCCGGGAACACTTTGCCACTGCTTCATCGACTTTGAGAGAGCAACAATCCGCCACTGCGACGATGTGCACCGCTTCTTCCTTGCGCTCGTTGAACCCCATGAACGCATCGAGGTGACCATTCCCCATCCCGCCGCAGCCGACGAGAGCCATGCGGATTGGTTCACCATCAGCCAGAGGCACACGCGCGCGAGCAACCGGCATCGGCCCTTCCTGGGCGGCCCGGCTACGGGTGGAGCGCGTGGAGGCACATCCGACGAGGCTTGCAGCCCCAGCAGCCGCTGCAGTGTGGGCCAGGAACTGGCGACGGGTGGGATTGGCGTGGTTCTTTGGCTTCTTCATGGGTATCTCTCCAGGAAACATGGTGTCGCTGGCAAGGCTGGAATCGCACACAGCATCAACACTCTACACATACTCGACATCAACAATTTACTTATACTCGTTATACTCGACTTGGGCCGAGAATGCACGTGCCGATGCCAGACTTTCCAACAGTAGCACCTGTGCCATCTGGGGGGTGGATTCGGCCATGCCGAGGTGGCCTGCAATACAGCAGGACTGCGAACCTGTCGACCTGACCGACAGTATCTGCAGTTTCCAGAGATGTTCTGAACGTTTTCACCCATGACCCCGACCACGCAACATGATCGCCCCTCATCGCCCATGGCCACCCTGGCGCTCCGGCTGGGCGCCTTGGCCGGGCTGCTGGGCCTGGCTGCCTGGGCGCTGCGGCGGCCGCTTGGTGACATTGTTCATGTCGGGTTCAACGTCGAAGAACAGTCCCACATCATTCTCGCGCCAATTGTCATGGGTGTCCTGATTTTTCTGCGGCGTGAGCGATTTGCAGGGATGCAGTTCACCTCTGCCTCGTGGGTGGGGCCAGCCCTCGTCATTGGCGGATGGTTTCTCAGCGCATGGGGGTATCGCGATGCTGTGATCATTGCCTGGCATGGCGGGGCTGTCATGGTGTTGCTGGGCGTCGTCATCAGCACCCTCGGCCCGCAACTTCTGATGCGCTTTCCGGCTGCCTTCTGTGTGCTCTTCTTTATGTTGCCCGTGCCTGCGAGCATCAGGCACAGGATCGCCCTGCCCATGCAACGCATGGCTGCATCAGTCACCGAATGGTCGCTCGACATCATGGGTGTTGCCGTTGAACGCAATGGCAGCATTCTGACCATCAATGGCGAACAGGTGGCTGTGGGTGAAGCATGCAACGGCATGCGAATGGTCTTTGCGCTCACGCTTGTGGCCTACGCCTTCGTCTTCAGCGTGCAGCTGCGCCCTGCTGTCCGGCTTTCGCTGCTGATCCTCAGCCCGCTCATCGCACTTTTGTGCAATGTGATTCGCCTGATCCCGACGAGTCTGTTCTTCGGGTTCGGCACCACCGAAGCAGCTGAAGCATTTCACGATCTTGCGGGCTGGGTCATGTTGCCAATCGCGCTCGGGCTTTTCTTTGGCATTCTGAAACTGCTGGAGTGGCTGGAGATTCCTGTTGAACCGCTTCCGAGGCTGAGAACAACATGAGCGCTCGTCGTGGATTCATTTCGACGGCGTTGAGTTTCTGGGCGCCGCTGGCAAGTGCGCTCCTGCTGCTGATCCTACCTGGCGTGATGGCCAACTCGACATGGATCACTGCATCAATGAAGGAACGCAGTACCGAAGTTGAGGCTGTGATGAAGGAACTGCCCTACACGCGCGGGGCGTGGGTGGGCCAGGATGTTCCAGTCGTTCAGGCAGCCAGGGAGCTGCTGTCGACGAATGCAATCTTCTCGCGCATGTATCGCAAACTGCCGGACGGACCCCATATCACAGTCGTCGCGGTGTATGTCAGTGATGCCCGGGATCTGGATGGGCACTATCCGCCAGTCTGCTATCCCAACGCTGGATGGACGGCAATGCGGTCAGATTCGGGGAATCCCCATTCCAGCTTGAGCTATCAGGGTACAATGATTCCAACCGCTGTATATGAGTTCACGAGGGAAGATCGAGACGGGCGTGTCGCGGGCCTCCGCATCCACGATTTCTTTGTGCTTCCCAATGGAGTGATGTCGCGCGACATGGATGATGTGCGGCGTCAATCCTCGAGGCTGGATGACTCGATGCAGGGATCAGCTCAGATACAGTTTGTGATGGATCGTGCCTACTCTCCGGACGAGGCGCGAGCGTGGTGTGAGGAACTCCTGCCCGTTCTTGATGAGCTTTTTCGGTCCTTGGGATGCCATCCCGAACAGGTGCAAGAGGACAAGTCGCCCGAGTAAATGCGGAAGGTGAACGGTATCGCCGACCTAGAACAAAAAATCAGTCGATGACGCAAGGGGACCGACATCGGCGCGAGTGGTGGAACCGCGACAAGAGAGAGAGAGAGCAGAGATGAACAATCAGGGATTTAATGGTCACGACGGGTCGCAGCACCCTGCTGATTGGCACCCCAATAGCCAGGGCGGCTATCCAGCGCCTCACAATCAGCATCCATACGCGCCCTATCCAGGCGCTGGCGGCTACGGCGCGCCTCATCAACACACGGGGATGGTTGTCTACGGGCCGCCCCAAGGATACGCCGGGTACGCGCAGGGATTTATGCCGCCGCCAACTGGTCCGGGCATGCACAACAACGTTGACGATGGAAATGGAGCTGGCAACATCATCAAAGTGATCCGCGATCGCATGCATAATCGCTGGAAGCCCATGCTCATCGTTGGTGCCATTGTCGCAGTCGTTCTTGCGCCCCTGGGGTTTCTGTCAACCGAACCTAAGTTCGAAAGTCGCGGACTTGTGCATGTTGCTCCCAAGCTGGACTACGTTGTTCGCGAAACGCCCGAAACCGAAATCATCCCGTTCTACATGCAGTTCGTGCAGTCACAGGCGGCTGTGATTTCGTCTGAGCGCGTGCTCATCGAAGCCCTGAAGGATGAGAAGCTCAAGCAGTACCCCTGGGCCCTTGAAGCTGATGCGATCGCTGAGCTTCAGGAACATCTTCGCACTGAAGCGCCCCGCAATCTGCAGCACATCGTCGTCATCTATGAATCGGGCGATGCGGTTGAAGCAGCCACCGCGCTCAACGCGATTCTGACATCCTATGAAAAGGAAGTTGGTTCGACCGGCAGCACATCTGTCAACAGCAAACAGGCTGCGCTCAACAATCGTCGCCTGGCATTGGCCGCTCAGATCAACGCCCGGCGGAGCGATCTGCGCGGACTGAAATCAGTTCTCAAATTCGATACCACAGATCTCGCTGACCTGCAACGCCTCAAGGTGGCAGAACTCGAACGCATTGAAGGCGAGATCGACCAGATTCGGATTGCAGAGTCGATCTCCCCAGCCATGGCTGGCGATCTGCTGACCGAAGCTCAGGCAGCGGATATCCAACTGACCACAGCACAGCTTGATGCACTCGATCCCCAACTTTCTGGTCTGCGGCGGCTGCGCGATATGCGCCGGATTGACTTCGAGGACATCAGCGAACGGATGGGAGAGAACAGCGGCATCTACCAACGCGCCCAGCGCGACCTTGAGGCAGCTGAGCGGCTGGTGAGTGAGCGAGAGCAGTTCGCACGCAACGAGTTTATTGCGACTGGCGGGACCGGTGCAGAATCGAACGGGAGAAACACCGGACTCTCACCTGATCAACTCCGCGCCAAGAAAGCCGCGCTGACGAAGCTGCGCGACGAAGTGCGCGAAGATGTCCGCATGATCAATGCTGACCGCGCCATCGCTGACGTGTATCACGCTGAACTTCAATCCTTCGGAGCAGAACTTGCAATCGTGCAGGATCGGGACACCGACCTGAATATCGAAGGCGAAAGTAACGACCGCGCCCGCATCAATGTCTTTCAAAAGGGGACGGTGCCACCCGAACCAGCCAACGACCGCAGGCCACTCTTCGCGATTGCTGGCTTCCTGGGCGGCTTCGGTGCCAGCTTTGCGATCTTCTTCCTGTTGGGCACCATCGACAGCCGTGCCTACCGCGTCGATCAACTCAACGAGGCGCTCGGCATTGAAACCCTCGGAGTTCTGCCCGACCTGAATGCAACGCTCCAGAGTAAGGAAGCATCGGAAACAGCAGCCCACTGTGTGCATCAAATCCGCAATTTCATCGAAGCTCGCCGTCATGCCAAGTCGAGTGTGCTGGCGATTACCAGCCCGTTTCAGGGCGATGGCAAGACCAGCATCACCGTTGCGCTGGGGATGTCATATGCCGCGGCTGGTCACAATGTCGTCGTGGTTGATGGCGACATGGTGGGACGCGGCCTCTCACGTCAGCTGGGTCTGGTCGGACAGGCCGGGGTCCGCGAGGCGATTCTCTCAGGAAGCCTCAACGGCGAGGTGGTGACGATCGATCAGGGTGCGCAGCAACTCAATGTGCTTCCAGTCGGGGTCGACATACGCGTCAGTCCTGAGTCGCTCCGCCGTCACGAGGTTGAACTACTCTTTCAGCAGTTGCGCGACAGGTTTGATATCGTGCTTGTCGATACCGGCCCCGTGCTGGGCAGCCTCGAGAGTGTTCCGATCGTCACGGCTGCAGATGCGACAATTCTTGCGGTTCGTCGCGGCAGGCAACGAGAGCGCATGAATGACTGCATGCGTACGCTGCAGACATTCGGAGCACGGGTATTGGGCGTGGTACTGAACTGCGCCGAACAGAGTGACTGCTATCGTTACGTTTCGGAAATGTCGCTGGCTGTTCCCGATCTCCCCGATGGGTCGCCTGCGCCGACGCGCGAAAACCGCGCTCACGCGCTGATGGCTGCAATGTCAGGGAGCGAGCGGACAGTAGTGTAACGCATGTTTCATGACTGCATCAGGGCCAGACGGGCCCGAGCAAGGGTGCTGAGGGTCCACTGATATGCCTATGCCTGAAAAAACCACTCGACGGTTGATTCTTCTCGCTGCGATTATTGTCGGCGTTGCTGCTGTAGCAGGAGCGGGAATCATGTTCCGCAAAGCCAGCCTGCGTTCGTTCGCAGCTGAGCAGCGAATCATCGGGATGGACTTCTACAACAAAGGCGATCACGCATCAGCCCTGGGTCCCCTCTCCGATGCGCTGAAGCAGAATCAGGACGATGTTGAACTCCTGCTGGCGTTCGCAGACACCCGCGCTCAGGTTCCAAATGAGAACGCGCGTTATCTGCACTCGGCTGTAAAGCTCTTCAACGAAGTCCTCCGCCGCGACTCGGATAATCTCACCGCTCTCCAACATCTGCTTGAGTTGTATGAACATCCTGCCATCGGCCAGTTGAATGCGTTTGCAGAGACAGCCCATGCCATTCTCCGCCAGCAGCCGGACAATCTCGATGCGATCGCAGCGATGGCGCGATTTCATTTTACTGCCCGCGAATATGACAAAGCCATCAGCCGCATCACCGAGCTTGAAACAGCTGAACCAGATTCCCTGGAATGGCGCGAGTTTCACCTGGCCGTCCTCGACGCTCAGACTGCTCCTGAGAGTGAAGCCCTGGCGTTGTGCGATTCCTGGATTGCAGCTGCGCCCGAGAAGGCGATGTTCGAGTACCTTAAGGCCCGCGTGTACTTTTCGATCGGCCGCTTCGAAGAATCTGCTGCGCTCGCGCTCACTGCCGCGAAGCGCCCCGCAACACCAGCGCAGATCCAGCAGCGACTCATCGGCCTGCTTGACATGGTGGGTGAGAGCGACGCAGCTGATGGCATGCTCATGCAGGCGCGTCAGCAGCATGGGCAGGAGGCGTGGGTCTGGGAACAGGCAATCCGTCGCCCCTTTATGGTGCGCGACCTCCCAGCTGCGGCAGCCGCTGTCAAAGCTGGCGAAGCAGCGCGCGGATTGGATGCAAATCTTGTCAAATGGAAGGCATACATCGCTACGCTGCGCGCTGATGATGCGACACTCGTTGCAGCCCTCACATCCATGAAAGAGATTGCTGCAACCGCCACGGGCAGCGATGGGGTGGCTCTGACTGCAACCGCCGAGGCTCTTGAAAAGCAGCGGCAGTTCACAACCGCTGAGGAACGCGCAGCTGCCATTACTGCGCTGGAACGCGCTGTTGAACTGAACCCCCTCGATGCAAGGCCCAAGTTCATTCTCGGCATGCGCCGTTACGAAATGGGTGAGCTTGATCTGGCCATGCAGCACTTCGGCAACGCGTGGACCACAGAACCAGACTGGGTTCAAGCTGCCCTTGCCTATGCGGACACGCTGATTGTTCTCGGTCAGCCATCAGCCGCGATGAGTGTGTGCGCAGCTGTCGAGCGGCGTTGGCCACTGGGTCTGGCTCCGGTGCATTTCACATTCGCGCGTGCCTGGATGGCCATCGCAACCTCAGCCACAGATCAGCAGTCTGTAGCGACGACGACTGGCCACGATGCAGCATCGATCATTGCAATGCTTGAAGAGTATCGCGCCCGCGCGGCGTATCAGAGCCTTCCACTGATGTATCAACTGCTCTTTGATGCCTACGCACTGATCGACGATACCCAGGCCACAGCTGCGCTTGTTCAGGATGTTGCGGAAAACGCTGATGCAGGCGCCGAGATTCGCCTGATCGCGCTGCAGGCAGCCAGGCGCGCCAACATTGATGCTGATCCGACGTTACAGGACCACGATGCAGCCGAGTCGCTGGAGATGCTTGCGTTCCGCATCAATGAGATGCAATCGCAGGGAAACATTGATGCAGCGCTCGAACTTCTGAATCAACAGCGCTCTGCTGCTGGACGTGACGGCGCCCGCGTGTTTGGCATAGATCGGCTCCGCATCGCGTTTCTTGCCCAACATGTTCCCGGCTCTGACATCGTTGCTGAGCTTCGCAGCTTTGCGCAAGAGCATGTGCGTGAACCGGACATGCCGCTCTTTGTGCTGGGCATCCAGGCTGCGTGGACCAACGAATCGCTCGTCCAGATCGCTTTGGACGCAGCCCACACAAACGAACTCGCCGGCTCGCCCCGAATCATGCTGGCAGAGGCAAATGCGCTGCTTGAGTTTCATCCTGCAGATGATCGCAAACGCGCCGAAGCCATGAAGCTCATCGGCAATGCCCTTAACGTCGCACCCGACTCTGCTGCAGCGATGGCCTTGATGTCGCGGGCTTTGACACTCGGCCCCAACCCTGATCTCAACGCAGCCAGCGATCAGTTGGAGCGCGCAGTGAATCTCTACCCGGCCCGCGTCGACCTGTATCCCAGGCTCATTTCGCTGTATCAGCAGCGAGGCAAGTTCGAGCAGGCAAGTGCGATGCTCGATCGCCTTTCCCGATATCGCGATCTTCCTGCAGCAGTCCGCCGCGAGGAGGTGCGACTGCTCGAACAGCAGAACAGCATCGACCAGGCCATCGTTCGCATGACAGCAGGCAACATCGGCGACATGGATGAAACCGAACAGGTGGCACTGGCATCGCTACTCATTCGCTCAGGTCGCACCGACGAAGCTGAGAGCACACTCACCCCGCTGGTTGACCGCGATCAACCAAACGAACTGGCACTGCGCCTCCTGGCCGAGTTGTACGCCCTGACTGGCCGCTTTGAAGAGGGGCTGGCATTGCTGCATGCTCACCGCTCGGGCAGCGAGTTTGACGACGTCATGCAACAGGCGACATTCCTGCGATCGTTCGGACGACTGCGCGAGGCTGAGATTGCCTACCGCCGCGCTCTTGAAGTCAACGCCAAGGATGCAGATGCCATCAATGGCCTGGTGTTGACGCTGTTGAATCTGGGACGCTTTGAAGAAGCGCGGGCCCACGCCGAAGCAGGACTGATGGTGGCTCCCAAACACCCGGGCTTGTTGCGCAACTTTGCTCTGGCGAGTTTCGATGCTGACGCAGCAACGCTGGATCTTGCGATCGAACGGGTGCGCGAGCTCGGCCCGGAGTATCACGCTCTGGCCTCGACACTTGCGATGGTGCGAGCGGTCGGAGCCAACACGCCCACCGCTGCCCAACTGCAGCAGGCCCGCAAGCTGGCTGAGGATTCGCCCGAGTTTCTGCCAGCCTGGCGGCTTGCAGTTGATCTGCATGCACGAGTTGAAAACATTGATGCAGCTGTCGAGATTGCCCGCAATGCGATGTTCCGCTTCCCTGCTGAGGCTGCTCCCCCTGAATGGCTAACGCGTCTGCTGACACAACAGGGTCGCTTCAGCGATGCACTTGAAGCTGCCCGCAACTGGCGCGATCGCATGCGCTACGCGCCGCTTCTGCCGGATGTCGCCATCGCCGCCATCCTCCTGGCAACCGACCGGGCAGAAGAGGCCATGCAACACCTCAAGCCGCATGAACGCAGCATCCGCGAATCGATGCCTGCTGAATCGCAGGGACCATCGATTGCCTCGCGCGCACTCATGCGCGGCATGCTCGAAGTTGGGCGTGTCGATGAAGCGATTGACGCCGCTGAACCGCAGTTCCGCTATCCAGCGTGGCGCGATGCCTGGGTGAACATTGCCAGTCAGTTGAAGGTCGCTGTCGCGGAGCGCATGCTCGAATCGGTCACACCCGACATGCTCAGCGAAGCCAGCGGCGCGCTGGGGGCAGCAGCAGCCTGGACATCGCTGGCTTCTCGATCAGGCCTCGATGCACACTTCGATCGTGCCCGCTCGCATGCTGTTGCCGCTGTCGAATCGCCCGCAATGGCCATAGATGCGCGGCTGCTCCTGGGCGCGATCGCTGATCTGCGCGGCAGAACCGATGAAGCTGAGGCCAACTATCGCGCGGTCCTCGAACGTCAGCCGAATCATCCAGTGGCGATGAATAACCTTGCCTTCGCACTTGCAAGGCAGGGCCGCAACCTCACCGAAGCTGACACGCTCTCGCGCAAGGTGGCAGAAGCGTATCCCGAAGTGCCGGACTTTCTCGACACCCGCGCTGCTGTACTCTTGTCGCTTGAGCGCATGCCTGAAGCCGAGGCAGTCATCCGTCAGGCGATTGCCAAGGCCCGCAATGCTCCACAGTATCGTCTCACATTGGCCCGCGTCCTGCTCGCGCAGAAGCGTCTTGATGATGCGGAGCGCGAACTCGATCAGGCTGATGCACTCCTTCGCCAGGCAAGTGACTTCGACCGTTCCCTGCTGCCCCAGATCGAGGCCATTCGATCCGAAATCCAGCAGGCCCGTACACTCACGCTTTCGCATGAGGGAGATTGATGACGGAGATGGCGAACCATCGCATTCTCATCACCGGCGCGAAGGGAATGCTCGGGCGCGAACTCGTCGCTGGCTTCACCGCTCGCAATCCCGCAGGTGTAACTGCGTTCAGCGGTCCTGACGACCTCGACATTGCAGATCAAGCCTCCGTACAACGTGTATTTGCAACGGTTGAGCCGCAACTTGTCATCAACGCAGCTGCCTACACCAACGTTGATGGCGCTGAGAGGGACGCTGCCGCTGCCCACAAGGCCAATACGATTGGCCCTGCAGTTCTTGCGAAACAATGCTACGAACGCGCGGCTGTACTCGTCCATTATTCAACCGATTACATCTTTGAAGATGTTCATTCAAGCCCGATCCCCATCGACGCTGAGAAGGCGCCCATCAACGAGTATGGCCGCAGCAAACTCGCTGGTGAAGACGCGATTGTTGCCAGTGGCTGCGAATACCTCATCATTCGCACCAGCTGGCTTTACGCAGCCCACGGGAACAACTTTGTCCGCACGATTTATCGCCTTGCCAGTGAGCGCGATTCTCTGAAGGTTGTCAACGATCAGCGCGGTTGCCCGACATACGCGCCCGACCTTGTGCAGATGACTGCAGCGCTGCTTGATTCTGGTGCACGGGGCGTCTACCACGCAGCCAATTCCGGCGAATGCACCTGGTTTGCGTTCGCGCAGGCAATCATCGAGATCGCCAGGCTCGATTGCGAAATCCAGCCTTGTACGACAGCAGAGTTCCCCAGACCAGCCGCGCGGCCGCGCTACAGTGTCTTTGACATTTCGCGACTCAGCGCCCGCATCGGTCCGCCCCGCCATTGGCGCGATGCCCTCACTGAGTGCGTTCCACTTCTTGAGCACAACAGCCATCTTCAGGAGCGCTGAACAGATGACACAGCCGCAGCGAACAGTTCTTATCACAGGCGGCGCCGGCTTTATCGGCAGCAACTTCGTGCATTACCTGCGCGAGCAGCGACCGACGTGGCGGATTGTCAACTTCGATGCACTCACCTACGCAGGCAACCTTGACAACCTGCGCGATCTGGGAGGTGATCCCATGCATCATTTTGTTCGCGGCGACATTCGCGACCGCGAGCAGGTGCTCGATGTACTCAATGGCTGCGACAGCGTCATACATTTCGCAGCTGAGAGTCATGTCGATCGCTCGATTCACGATTCCGGGCCGTTTTTCTCAACGAATGTCCTGGGCACACAGGTGTTGTGCGATGCTTGCCGCGATGTGGGCGGAATCACGCGTTTTGTACACATTGGCACTGATGAAGTGTACGGCTCGCTGCCGCTCGATCGGCCTGATCTGCTCTTTACGGAAGATACCCCGGTCCAGCCGCGCAGCCCATACGCAGCGTCGAAGACGGCCAGCGATCTTCTGGTGCTTGCCTATCACGAAACGTTTGGCCTGCCCGCATGTCTGACGCGCTGTTCGAACAACTTTGGACCCTATCAGTTTCCCGAAAAGGTCATTCCGCTCTTTGTTACCAACCTCATCGATGGCAAGAAAGTGCCGCTGTATGGCGATGGATTGAATGTGCGCGACTGGCTGCATGTGATCGATCATTGCGAAGCGATCCTGGCTGTCTTCGAGCGCGGCCGCGAAGGTGAAGTCTACAACATCGGCGGCAATAACGAACAGAGCAACATCAATCTCACCCATCAGATTCTGGATGCAATGCAGTGCAGCCACGACATGATTCAGCCGGTTGCGGATCGTCCCGGCCACGATCGTCGTTATGCAATTGATGCATCCAAGATCGCCACGGAACTTGGCTGGAAACCGACCCGCAGCAGTTGGCCCGCAGCCCTCAAAGAGACCGTCGAGTGGTATCGCGCGAATGAATGGTGGTGGCGTCCGCTCAAAGAGAAAGCGTTCAACGCGACAATGTTGACACGCAAATGAGCGAGCGCAGGCTCAGAGCACGCAACCGCACGCGTTCGGCTCGTGCGCTGTTGCGCGGAACCTGCTCCTTACGGTCGCGACTCTGATGGATTGTCCGTGCCGAACGTGGTGACGATGAGGCGCGGCGGGAGCGTCGCTGTCGCGTCGCTGCTATTCAGTTGCAGAATGTACAGGTCGCCGTAGGCGTCTTCGTCCATCGCGCCGATGTCGATGTTGCTGAAGTTTTTGACGAGCGCGGGAATGGTGTTGCTGTGGCCGATGATCACAATGGTGCTGCCCGAGTGCTGAGCAACTGCGTCGCTCGCCCTTTGGGAATGTGCGTCGAGACCGCCTGCGATGTCGAGCGTTTGCACTGTGATGTTCTGCGCATCTGCGAGCGGCTGAGCGGTGCTGCGCGTACGTTGAAACGGCGTTGCGTAGATATGTTCGACCTGCGCGTGCTCCAGAGCGCTCGCAAGCGCCAGTGCCCGGGCTGTCCCCAACTCAGACAGCGCAGGATCGCGGCTGCCATCGTTCAGCTTCTCCGCGTGTCGCAGGAGGATGATCGTGGTATCGCGCTGGCTATTGACCGCAGGCACTTCAGTTGCTGGTGCGGAAGATCGAGTTGTCATCATTGCTGAAGCGATCGCTGAGGTTGCAAAGACAATGGTGAGGACAGCGAAGAGGCGGGCTTGCAGCATCATGATTGTGTGTCTTCCTGTGGTTTGTTCTCGCTGTCAGTGTCGTGCGCATCTGCGAGTTGTTTGAGATATGCCCAGGAGTAGATCCCGGTGTCATGACCATCTGAGAAAATGATGCGAAGTGCATAGTTGCCCACAAGTTCAGCCGACTCTGCGGCGAGGGGCTTATCTGAGAAGGCACTTGCTGGCAGGACGGTGAGGGGATTGCGGGCCATTTCTTCGCGCAGGTGCCTTGCATCTGCCGAAGGTGACATGCGGCGAAGGAGGATCACAGGAAGGAACGAGCGCGTGCCATCGTTCCACTCGATGGTGAGGCCGCGCTCTCGCTCAAGATCAAGATGACGGGGTGGCGTCATGCATGATGGTAGAAGGGTTGGCAGGTGTCGAGCGCTGCGGTCCCATCGGGCATGTGGCTTGATGTGATCGTGTCAAATCTCGCCGACGGTCATGCTCGAACCCCGAGGCCAAGGTGGGCTCGCTCACTGTCGATCCCGATCTTCCACTCGAAGGAGGCTTGATCTTCGTCGCGGGTATTGCGATCCCTCGGGGTCGTAAAGGTTCGAGCATTTGAACCGTCTACGACCGATGGGGCCGGAGCGCTCGTGAAGCGAAATCGTACCTCAAAGTTGTGGAATCTGCAAGCGGTTTTTGCAAGAAGATTGCGTGAACATCGCTTCACTTCGCGAGCTGCATGCGGTGAACGACGGGCAGAAGGCATTCGCGATCGGTACAGACCTGCCAGCGGATTTCAAGCGCTGGTGTCCCTTTCACATGGCCGGTGTAGATGAGGTGGAAGGGAATCTCGATGTGTTCGGTATAGATGCGGATATCTTCCCGGTAGACTTCGCCAATGGGATACTTCGCTTCGAGCGTCACGCCCTCTGCATCTGCGATGCTGAGTACGGTGCCCGCGCGTGTTGCATCGCCCGGTTCATGTGCGTTGATGTGATAGCCAGGCTCGATGTCGATTGTCAGCACGAAGAAGCCGTCGTCCTCGTTCATGAGAGAGAGCGCGACGGGACCATCAGCATGCGTGGCAGCGGCATCGCTGATCGCGGCTGTTGCGCGTGGAAGTAGATCCGGACGGGCGACAGCGATGTCCGCAACGATGCTGGCCGCGAGCGCCGCACTGACGGGGCTGGCTGCAACGTCGCTGCTGATTCCCTTGAGTGCGCGAAGAAGTTGGGCGGTTGCAAGTTCCTTGTCGCCCGCATCATCTTTAATCACAATCTGGCTGAGGTTCCCAAGCATGAGGCTGTTTCCACTCGGGACAGCCCCATCATGCGTATTGCGCGTGTGGATGAAGAGGTCAGGCTGATCTGCGCGTGTATCAAACCATCCCCCGCGATCTATATCTGCAAAGTGCGCATCAGCCTGGCTGAGCAGTGTGATGGCTTCATCACGCCATGTGGCCTGATCAGTTGCACGAGCGAGGGCAAGCAATCCACCTGCAAGAGCCGCATAATCTTCCAGAAACGCTGGCGGACCCTTGATGCCGTTGCGCGCGGTACGAAGCAGTTCGCCGCTGTCATTCCGGAGTTCTTGCAGGACCGCTGTTGCGGCGGCTTCGGCAGCGGCGCGATAGCGATCATCCCCGAGAAGTTCGTATCCATCCGCGAACGCCCGGATCATCATGCCGTTCCAGGATGCGATGACCTTGTCATCCATGCCGGGTTGATCCCGCTGCATTCTTGCTGCGTAGAGCGCAGCATTGATCCGCGACATGCGCTTCATGAACGCATCGCGCGACATGCCATGTTGCTGTGCCAGTGTCGCTGGCCGCTGCGCAAGAAAAAGCACATTGGAAGGCGGCTCATCCTGATGATGCGGGTCGCGGAAGTTGGTGCCCTCATCCACGCCGTAGACCGACAGGGCAAACTCGATGTCGTCATGCAGGCCCGCATCCTCGAGAACATCGCGAATCTGCGCTGCGGTCCAGAGATAGTTCTGTCCCTCCCGCGCATTCACCTCTGCATCCTGTGCGCTGCGGAAGCTGCCATCGTCATTGGTCATTTCGCGCAAGACGTAATCGAGCGTCGAACGCACAATGTCGCGATACCAGTCATCGTCATACACCGCAGCAGCGCGGGCATAGACCGATGTCAACTGGGCGTTGTCATACAGCATCTTTTCAAAGTGCGGCACCAGCCATTTGGCATCGGTGCTGTAGCGATGAAAGCCGCCGCCCACATGGTCATGCATGCCGCCCATGGCCATATGATCGAGTGTCGTGATGAGTGCGATGTCGATCCTGGCTTGAAGCGCTTCATCTGCGAGCGGGCGTGCGCTGAGGAGCAGCTCCAGAAAGACCGGCTGGGGAAACTTGGGAGCGCCGCCGAAGCCGCCCAGATCAGGATCATGAATCGAGAGCAGCTGCGCAGCAGCACGCAACACAATGTCAGCCGAGAGCGTTGCCACCGCGCCCGGCCGCACGAGATGCTGCTGCATTGCCTGTGCGATCCGTTCAGCATCGGCAATGACAGCGTCGCGCTGCTGGCTCCATGCGTTGGCAATACCTTCGAGAATCTGCGTAAAACTCGGCATGCCGTGCCGCGGTTCTGGCGGAAAATATGTGCCTGCATAAATGGGCCGCAGGGCTGTGGGTTCGATGAAGACGGACATGGGCCAGCCGCCCCGCCCGGTGAGCAACTGCGTCGCTGCCATGTAAATGTCATCGATATCCGGCCGCTCTTCACGATCGACTTTGATGCACACAAAGTGCTCGTTCATGATGCCTGCTGTCGCAGCATCTTCAAAGCTCTCGCGCTCCATGACGTGACACCAGTAACATGTGGAGTAGCCGACGCTGAGAAAGATGAGTTTGTCTTCCGCGCGAGCGCGCTCGATTGCTTCCTCGCCCCAGGGGTACCAGTCGACGGGGTTGTGGGCATGTTGCAGCAGGTACGGACTGGATTCGTTGATGAGGCGGTTCGGTGGCGCGTTCTCATCCCGATCGTGTGACTGCTGTTGCTTCATGTCGGATTCCTGCTGCGCGGGTGAGGAAGAAGAACACGCTGTTGCAAAGAGAATCGCTGTCATCAGCACGATTATGGATGAAACCTGCATGATTCTTCCTTGCGTGTGTGTGTGTGGTGTATGTGATGATATGCGTGCGAACAGGCGGGATGGGGCCTCCCCCCGGGCCGAATGACGGCGAGCGAACGCCTCCGGCGCTTCATCCGGACCGTCGCTATGATCGGAACACAAATGATATGTCCCTACTGCAATGTTGATGATGACAAGGTGATCGACAGTCGCGCCTCAGAAGCCGGCGAAGCGATTCGGCGTCGTCGCGAATGCAACCAGTGCAACCGCAGGTTCACCACCTACGAGCGCATCGAACGGGCTGCGCGGCTGATGGTCGTCAAGAAGGACGGCAGCCGCGTTGCGTGGGATATCGAAAGCATTCTGAAGGGCATTCAGGCTGCGTGCGGCAAACGGCCGGTGCCCGAAGCAATCAAAATGCAGATTGCCCGCGATGTTGAGGAAGAAGTGCACCGCGAGTCTGATCAGGAAATCGAGAGCGCTGATGTCGGCCTGCGTGTCGCGGCCCGGCTGCGCGATATCGATCCGATTGCCTACATCCGCTATGCCATCGAGTATTACGGATACCGCACGCTTGATGAGGTCAAAGACGAATTGAACGATCTGCTGGCCCGGCCACGCAATCTTCCCAATCAGGTCGAGTTGTTCGATTGAAAGCAGGCAGGGTCGTCGGTCACGCTGGCTCGCGGGCTGCGGCTGCGCGGGTGGCTGGAAGATCGTGCTTTGCTGCAGCCTCCGGACGAAACTGACGTGTCATTTCCCAGTACTCTCGCGCCCTAGTGCGCGCGATGTCGAGCAGCGAAGCATAATCTTCGCCGGATCGTTCGAGCAGGATGTCCAGCGCTTCGAGCACATTATCGACGGGATAGACGGCAAACTCGCCGCGTGAGCATGCTTCGACGACATCGTGTCGCAGCATGAGTTCATCTGCATTGGCGCGCGGGATAATCACACCCTGCTCCCCGCTCATCCCGATGTCACGGCAGACATCAAAGAACCCTTCAATCTTTTCATTTACGCCGCCGATTGCGAGGATGCTGCCCATCTGATCGATGGCGCCGGTCATGGCCAGCGATTGTCGAATGGGAATCTCGGTCAGCGCGCTGAGCAGACAGCAGATCTCCGCTCCCGAAGCGGAGTCGCCATCAATGCCGCCATACGACTGTTCGAATGCGATCGAGGCATCGAATGTGAGCGGGTGATCGGTCTTAAGCAGATTGCGCAGAAGTCCCGAAAGAATGAAGAATCCCTTGGTGTGGATCGCGCCTGAAAGCGCAGATTCGCGCTCGATATTGATGACGCCCGATGAGCCGGGTCCGATCGACGCTGTGATACGCGCAGGAAATCCGTAGGTGATGGGACCTGCACTGACGACAGCAAGCCCATTGATCTGCCCGACTGCGCTGCCCGATGTTTCCACGCGGATGGTGCCATTGGCCAGGTGCTCGCGGAACTTGCGTGAAGTCAGATCCGCTCTGCGTTTGGTTCTGCGAACAGTCTCGCGGACGTTGTCGCCATTGACGGTTGCCTGCTGATTGCGTCTGGCAAGAAAGGAGCTCTCGCGCGCGATGTCGGCGAGGCGGCTGAAGCGGGCGCTGAGCTTGTTGCGGGTTGCGGCGATCCTCGCTCCATGTTCAGCCAGAGCAGCCACAGCTGTCCGATCAAAAGGCAGCAGATCGTCGTCCTTCGCGATGCGCGCGATCACTGCTGCGTACTGATCCAGCCCCGTCTTGTCGCGCGGGATGACGGTATCGAACTCTGCCAGCACTTTGAACAGTTGCGGAAAATCTGGATCGAACTGATCGAGCAGATAATACACGCCGGGATCGCCAATCAAAATGACCTTGACTTGAATATCAATCGGTTGCGGCTTGATTGGTGTAAGCCTGACAAATGGACCGACCTCAGTATCGGTGATCTCAAGCTTGCCTGTGCGCAGCGTGCGGACAAGCACCTTCCACGCACCCGGTTCGCTGAGAACGTCGCGCGCATCAAGCACAAGGTACCCACCATCGGCCTGCAGGATCGAGCCGCCACGAATGCTCATATGGTCGGGTGGCTTGACTTCATCATCGACAAATCGCTGATCAATTCCGCCAATGAGGTTCGCCAGGGTTGGTGTGTTTTCGACGACTGTCGGACACGCTGTGCCGGGTTCGTGTTCGAGAACCACGTTCATGCGATAGCGATCAACCTGTCCTGCGATCTCTTCGAGATTCTCGAGGCGGCGATCAATGAGATCTTCCACAACATCCTGAAGATGCCGCTTTACTTCGGTCTGGGGATATGCACGCTCAATCTCAT
>JBPCKF010000028.1:0-17048 GCA_051004555.1 Phycisphaerales bacterium
TCCCAAGGAAGGGGGAAATCTAGTCGTGCACCGTTTCTCGGAGGACTTGCGTGCACGGGGGTTGCGCTCAGGGCGGATGGCACAACCCGGGAGCCCAGCGGGGCTTCGCCAGTGGTTGATGTCAAGGTCCGCGACGGGAGCGCCCTGGCCCGCGGCAGAGCGCTCACGGATATCAATGTGCACCTTGCTCTTGATGACGCGGGTACTGCGCTCATCATTGATCGCGCCCGCGCGCAACTTTATGGTGGGACCGTCAGTGCCAATGGGCGCGTTGAGGTCGGCGGCCAATCTGGCACTGGTGCCTACAGCATTGATGTAAACATTGTCGGCTCCAGTCTGCACGGCATTGCAGGGCGCAGCGACGACCAAGCAACCGCTCCGCCAGAACAGGCTGGGCCCACAGGAACAGATGGCACGGTCTATGCCAGCCTCGCGCTTGAAGGCACGCGCGACAGCGCCGCTGAACGTCGCGGGCGCGGCAGTGTTCGAGTGGTTGATGGAACACTGGCCAGTAATCCGCTGACGCTCCCGCTGTTGCAACTCTCGCAACTCATGCTGCCACTCGATGCAAGTCTCGACTATGCAGAGTCCTCGTTCTTTCTCCAGGGGAATGACATTACGATTGAGCACTTCCTGCTCGAAGGCGATGCTTTGGTACTTGCAGGGTATGGATCAGCCGATTTTGAAACGCTGGACGTTGACCTTCGTCTACGCAGCCGCGGACGCATGGGAGGACTCAGCGAGCTGATCGCAAGTATCAGCGGTCAGCTGTATGGCATTCACGTCACCGGCCCCATCGGCGAAACCAAAGCCAGCATCGTGGCAATGCCAAATCTTGCAGGTTTCTTTGAGCGTTGAGATTCAAGCGGGTCGCAGCCACGCCGCAAACACAATCTGGCGCGATACCATCATGCATCATGGCACGCAGCACGCCCTCAGTTGAGACGCACATCCAGCGCATGAACGAACTTCGCGCTCTCCTGCACGCAGC
Organism: Phycisphaerales bacterium; assembly: GCA_051004555.1. Classification (GTDB taxonomy): domain Bacteria; phylum Planctomycetota; class Phycisphaerae; order Phycisphaerales; family SM1A02; genus JBPCKF01. The sequence goes on from JBPCKF010000028.1 coordinate 992, forward strand.
CAACCGGGCCTATTACGTCGATGCAGACCCCATCATGAGCGATCGCGATTTTGATGCGCTGCTCGCGGAACTCATCGAACTCGAAACGCAGCACCCTGAACATGATGATCCAGCCAGCCCCACACGTCGAGTGGGTGGCCAGCCGCTTGATGGCTTCATCAGTCGCGCTCATGCTGTGCCCATGCTCTCGATCGATAACACCTACTCGATCGAGGATCTGCGCAACTGGTACGTACGAACCTGCAGGAGCCTTGGAATCCGCGAGGCAGCCGACGAGGCAACCATGTTCACGGAATCTCCTGCTTTATTCTGCGATCCCAAAGTCGATGGCGTGGCCCTGAGTCTCCGCTACGAAGATGGCGTGCTCGTGCAAGCACTCACGCGCGGCGACGGCAGCAAAGGCGACGATGTCACTGCACAAGCCCGAAGCATTCGATCGATTCCACTTCGGCTCACGTCAACGCACGAGGCCGCGCCAGATTTCCCGCACATTGTCGAAGTGCGCGGCGAAGCGTTTATCCCCAACACCGAGTTCGCTCGGATTAACCATGCCCGTGCAGAGGCGGGCGAAGCACTGCTCGCCAATGCCCGCAATGCGACGGCGGGCACACTCAAGAATCTCGATCCTGCTGTGACTGCATCCCGCCGCGTCGCGTTCATTGCACATGGACGAGGTGAGATCACTGGCGATGCTTCGGCTGAAATCACAACAAGCACCAGCGGTTTCATGCACGCAGCACGATGCTGGGGCATCCCCACCAATCCGCTGGCGAGCATTTGCGCAACGTTGTCTGAAGTCATTGAGCTGATTACTACGTTTCAGGCAAAGCGCAGCGAACTGGATTACGGCGTCGATGGCATGGTGGTGCGCGTCGACCGCTTCGACCTGCAGGAAGAGCTGGGCACAACCAGTAAGTCGCCACGCTGGTGTATCGCGTACAAGTATCCCGCGGAGCAGGGCCAGACAATACTCGAGCGCGTCGACTGGCAGGTCGGCAAGAACGGCACGCTCACACCCAGAGCCACCATGCAGCCGATCTTTCTCGCGGGGACCACTGTCTCGCACGCGACATTGCACAATATTGATGCGATCACTCGCAAGGACATTCGCATTGGTGATCATGTCATCATCGAAAAAGCAGGCGAGATTATTCCGCAGGTGGTTGCGCCGATCGTCGATGCCAGGGACGGCAGCGAGCAGGTGATCACGCCGCCCACGACTTGCCCCGCGTGTGAGACACAGACTGAAAAAGATGGCCCCAAGGTTTTCTGCATCAATCCTGAATGTCCCGCGCAGTTCCGCGAGCGCCTGAAATGGTTCGTGGGCCGCGGGCAGATGGATATTGATGGCCTGGGCGAGAAACTCGTCGATCAACTTGTTGATGCGGGCCTGCTCACGCATTTCGCAGATGTGTTTGCGCTCACGCATGAAGAGCTTGTGGGGCTTGAACGCATGGGCGAACGCTCAACTGCCAATCTTCTGGCTGCCATCGACGCTGCAAAATCGCGCGGCCTGGCACGCGTGCTGGGTGGCCTCGGCATTCGACAGATTGGGGCCACTGCGTCGCGCACGCTGGCAAAGCACTTTCCCGACATCGATGCAATACTCGCAGCCAGCGTCGATGATTTCACATCGCTGCCTGACTTCGGCGAGATCACAGCGCAGGGGCTGCATCATGCGTTGCACACCGAAGCGGGCAGAGACACCATCAAGCGCCTGCGCGAGGCTGGCGTTGATTTCACAAGCAGCGTCTATCGCACGCCTTCAGAAACTGTCCGGAAAACAAACGCAGCCGATTCCGTCTTTGCAGGAAAGTCTTTCGTGATCACCGGCACTCTAGAGTCATTTTCGCGCGACGAACTCAGCGCCCAGCTTGAAGCGCGTGGGGCGCGAGTGAGCGGATCGGTTTCGAGCAAGACAGATGTGCTCATCGCTGGTGAGAAAGCAGGCTCGAAACTCGCGAAGGCTGAATCGCTGGGAGTGGAAATCTGGAATGAGTCGCGCGTCCTGCAAGCGCTGGCAGAGTGATAGCCAAACTCCGCGCCCTCTTCGGCGCCGCGCGCCTCACAAATCAGGCGCGGGTATGGCGAACCATCGAACCTTCGCTGAGGAAGATCACATCTTCCGCGATGTTGGTACTCTGATCGCCGATGCGCTCGAGTTTGCGGGCGGTAGAGAGGATGTCAATCACAGCTTCGATTCGGGCAACGTTGGAGGCGATTTCCTGCTGGGCCCAGACGAAGACTTCTTTCTGCAGATCATCAATTCGATCATCAGCTCTGCGGACGCGACGTGCCATTTCCGCGTCTTCGTTGGAGAGGGCTGAGAGTGCATCCGCCAGCATCTGCTGAGCCCCGCTGGCCATGGTGTGAAGCGATTCAGGCAACTCGTAGTATCCCTGTTCCTGCAGATCAAGGGCGCGCTTGGCAATGCTCTTGGCCAGGTCGCCGACGCGTTCGAGATTGGCGTTGATGCGCATCACCGCCAGCACGAAGCGCAGGTCGCCCGCGACAGGATGTGAAAGCGCCAGGATGCGCAGACATTCAGCCTCGATGTCGATCTCCATGGCATTGATTTCGCCATCGCCACGCCGCACCCGCTGGGCCGTTTCGAAATCGCGTTCGATGAGCGACGTCACTGCATCGCGCACCCGCTGTTCGACATTCGCCCCCATTGTGAGAATGGCTTTGCGAAGTTTGGTGAGTTCTTTGATCAGATCAATGGGCATGGTGTGCTGGATCCTCTTTCCCCTCAGGAAGGGAGCGCTTTGAGCGGTTGCTTCAGCCGAAGCGCCCTGTAATGTAATCTTCGGTTTCTGAGGATGTCGGGTTCGTGAATATCTGCTCAGTCGGGCCGCATTCCACCATGCGACCTTCCATGAAGAAGGCTGTCTGGTCCGATACCCGGGCTGCCTGCTGCATGTTGTGTGTCACGATAATGATGGTGTATTCACGACGAAGATCAGCAATAAGCTCTTCGACGCGGGCCGTCGATTTGGGATCGAGCGCCGAGCAGGGCTCGTCCATAAGGAGAACCTCAGGACCGATGGCAATGGCGCGGGCGATACATAACCGTTGCTGCTGTCCGCCCGAAAGACTCAGGGCTGAATCTTTCAGGCGATCCTTCACTTCGTCCCACAAGGCAGCCTGACGCAGGCTCTGTTCGATAATCTCATCAAGCTCGCGCCTGCTGAGACGTGCATGCAACCGCACGCCGAATGCGACGTTGTCGTAAATCGACTTGGGGAAGGGATTGGGCTTTTGGAACACCATGCCGACCTTGCGACGAAGCTCAACCACATCGATACCCCGCGCCAGGACGTTGATGCCATGCAGGTCGAGTGTTCCCTCTGCCCGCGCGGTGGGAATGAGATCATTCATGCGGTTCACCCAGCGGAGGAACGTGCTCTTGCCACAGCCGGATGGTCCGATGAGGGACGTTACGCGTCTGGCTGGAATCTCCATGTTGATGTTGCGAATCGCCTGGAACGTTCCGTAGAACGCGCTGAACTCTGCGACGGTCAGAGCCGTTGTCAAAGGGCTTTCATCAACTGCGTCGCGGTGGCGGGCCTGAATCACACTTTCCATCAATCGTGCTCCGTGAGCCCGCGCGCCAGCCGCGATCTCAATCGGCTGACGAACGGGAATACCAGTCTCTGAACCTGCTGACATCATTTCGACATTTCCCTTCATTCTACTACGAGAGCGGCTTCTGGAACTTCTGCCGCACAAACACCGCGATGGCGTTGAACGACAGCAGCACAATCAGCAGCACAATGATCCCACTGGCTGCAACTTCATGAAACGCCTTCTGCGGCCGGCCCGCCCAGTCATAAATCTGCAGCGGCATGACTGTAAAGTCATCCATGAGATTGGTGGGGGTAAAGGTGATATACACAATCCCTGCAAGAATGAGAATCGGCGCAGCTTCGCCGATGGCGCGGCTGATTGCCAGAATGGCGCCGGTCATAATGCCAGGCACCGAAGCCGGCAGCACTGTTTTCTGCACCATCTGCCATTTCGTCGCACCCAGGCCAAACGCACCCTCGCGCAACGAAGGTGGGACGGAGCGCAGCGCTTCCTGCGATGAGACGATCACGATCGGCAGGATGACGAGCATGAGCGTGAGCCCGCCCGCCAGCACGCCGCGCCCGAACGGCAGCTGCACATACCACGGCCGCTTCTCACTCACGCGATCGATGTATGGATCGGGTCCGATCACACCATGAAAGAGTTCATCGCGAATGGCTGCGAACGTTTCGTCATCTGCATCAGCAGTTCTCGCATCAAGTTCGGCATAGAGCGCTTCCAGTTCAGCCCCACTGACGCGGCGGATAACAATCGCATCCTTCTCGACTGAACTCGCGCCGTCTGCAAAGCCAACCTGCGGTGCATCGCGTCCATCGACCTGCAGCCTCACATAGTTGCCTGCTTCATCGGTGGTCTGGTCAAACCAGCGCAGACCAACCTGATATGCGGGATCATTGGAGTTTCCGAACATGTTGAACATCGAGACGAAGACCGTCAATCCGATGATGCCATACACGATCGATGGCACACCTGCGAGGTTGGAGATGTTGAGTTGCAGGAAGCCGTGCAGTTTGCGCACCCACTTCGACTTGGGACGGTATTCTTCGAGAAGGATGGCGGTCCCCACGCCGATGGGCAGCGCGACGATCCCGCAGATGGCGACGATGATGACCGAGCCGACGATGGCTGGCCACATGCCTGCTTCTTCGGGCTTGCGCGATGGAACGCCCTTGATGAAGTCCCAGCTCAGATGCGACAGCCCCTGTCGAAGGATGGAATACAGCAGCATCAAAAGGACAGCCACGGAGAGAAATGCGACAATCCAGCAGATGACCGCGAATGTCTTGCTCACACCGATCCGCCACACTTTGCGGCGAGCCATGGCTGCCTGATCGAGGCGAATCATTATTCGTACTCCTCGCGGAAGCGCGCGCGGATGCGATGGCCGATGAGCGTGAGGATGAACGTCATCACAAACAGCGTTGCTGCAACCGCGTAACTCGAGTAATACTCTGCCCCGTAGTTGCTGACGTCACCGAGGAAAATCTGCACCATGTACGCGGTCATGGTCTGCGCTTGACCCGTCACGTTGAAGCTTTCGCTGGCCCAATGACCGAACGAATCATCTTTGGCCCAGGTGAGAGCGCGCGCGAGGTTGCCGGCAGCCAGCGCGACAATCATGGTCTCACCAACCGCGCGAGCGATCGCAAGCAGGGATGCAGCGATAATCCCGGAGAGCGCCGCTGGCGTGACCACCTTGATCGAAACATCAAATGGCGTGCCGCCCAGGCCGTACGCTGCTTCGCGCAGACTGCGTGGCACTGCCTGCAGAGCATCTTCGGAAATCGAGCACACAATGGGAATGCACATGATGCCCACGGCAAGACCAGCCGCGAACACGTTGTATACTTCAAACCCGCTGTAGATACCCTGCAGCACAGGCGTGATGACTGTCAAAGCGAAGAAGCCATACACGACAGTCGGCACACCAGCCAACACTTCCAGGACAGGCTTGAGAAACGCTCGAAGAAGTCTCGGCGAATACTCGCTGAGAAAGAGTGCTGTCATCAACCCCAGCGGTATGGCAAACAGCATCGCCACACCTGTCACCAGGAATGTTCCCAAGACCAGGGGCCAGATGCCAAAGTGTTTCTCGCCTCCCATGAGCGGCTTCCACTCGAGGCCGGTGAGGTACTCCCGCACTGAAACTTCTTCCATGGTGAAAAAGGTGAACGTCTCTGCGCCCAGGACAGCAATGATTGTGACCGTGATGAGAATCGAGAAGATGCCGCAGCCAAGCAGCAACGCTCGCACCGTTCCCTCGAAGACGTTGCGCAGAGCGCCTGCGCGCGAGCGGACACCCGGTCGCTCAAGCAGCGTGACTGATGATGGTGGAGAGAGGCTGGACATGCGTGGGTCAGTCGTTTCACAACGCGACTGGCTGAACGTATGGGGTCAAAGTCGGGACAGGCCATTCCGGACCTGCCCCACATTCATCTGAGTCTACCAGATCATCCGCAAGCGTGAGTTGTTACTTGTACACCTCAGCCAATGGGCCATGGACCTGCTTCATCTTTGCATCGAGGAACGATGAGCCGGTCTTGCTGCGCAGGGCGCGTGCCTTGGCACGATCCGTGATGGTCTGTGGGAGACGGACGTACCCGACTTCTTCTGCAAGCTCGGCACCCTTGTCGAGATAGAAGTTCACAAAGGCCCTGATCTCGGGCTTGCGCAGCGACGCAGCGTTTACATAAATGAAGAGCGGACGGCTAAATGGGGCATACTCACCCGACTCGATCGTCGCATTTGTTGGCGTGACGGCCTTTCCAGTCGCAGGGTTGATGATCGGAACGATCTTCACCTGATCCTTGTTGCCTTCGTAGTAGGCGAATCCGAAGAAGCCGATGGCTCCGTCGGTGCCCGCGACGCCGCGCACCAGTTGGTTGTCGTCCTCTGAGGTCGACATGTCGCCGCGGATCGAGCCGTCCCTCTCAGCCACAACTTCCTTGAAGTAGTCGAAGGTGCCCGAGTCGGCACCTGGCACGAACATCTTCATTGGCACGTTGGGCCAGCCGGCGCGAACATCATCCCATGAATCAACTTTTGACCCATCCTGAAAAATCTTCTTGAGTTCATCAACCGTCAGGTTGTCGACCCAGTAATTGGTCGGATGGACGACGATTGAAAGACCGTCGTAGGCGACGGGGATTTCGACGTAGTTGACGTTATTCTCGACCGCTGCCTGGTGTTCCTTGTCCTTGATGGGACGGGAGGCATCGGAGATGTCGGTCTCGCCGATGGCGAAGCGCTTGAATCCGCCGCCCGTTCCTGAGATGCCGACGGTGACGCGGACGTTGGGCGCCAGTTTGCCGAACTCTTCAGCAACGGCTTCGGTGATGGGATAGACAGTGGATGAGCCATCGACGCTGATTTGGCCGCGCAGACGGCTGAGATTGCCCTGAGCAGTTGCAGACCCTGTAACCGCGAGAACAGCAATCGAGGTGAGCAGTGAGGCGTTGAACTTTTTCTTCATGAGTTTCTTCCTTGCATGGAACCAGACGAGTCTTGTTTCGAACCTGCACCGGGGTGAACACGATCACCGCCCGTGACTTCCGTTGGGAAGCGCCAGAATCATCACATCCGGATGTTCAGAGATGGTTCAGATAGTACATGCGCGGCGTAAGACCTTCATCTGAACTATGATCTGCCCCGAAAAACCGCCCTTTGAGTCCGCTGCCATGCATCTTTTGCCTCTTCTCATTCCAGTCGCGCCAGATGGGGCAGTTGCCCCTTCCGGGGTGGCGAACGATACCCTGCTAGCCTGGATCATATGCATCCTCGCAGCCTACCTCGCAGGCTCGATTCCGTTTGGCGTGATGCTTGGTCGATTGCGAGGGATCAACATTCGTGAACACGGCTCGCGCAACGTCGGTGCCACCAATGTCGCCCGCGTCCTGGGCAAGCGGCTGGGCGGACTCTGCTTCGCCCTTGATGTTCTCAAGGGTGCAGTGCCAGTACTCGTCGCAGGCATTGTCAATGATGTGGTCGATCGAGCTGTCACACAACTGACCCACGCCGAGATGTGGCTGTGGCTGGCAGTTGCAGCAGCTGCGGTTGCTGGCCACATGTTTTCGATGTTCCTGAAGTTTGCAGGTGGGAAGGGAGTGGCCACGGGTTTCGGTGCCATGCTGGCGATGTGGCCGCCCTTGACCGTTCCAGCGGTGATGGCGTTCGTCGTGTGGTTTACCGCGCTGCGAATGTGGCGCTATGTCGGGCTGGCCAGCGTGCTGGCTGCGCTGAGTCTGCCGATACTTGTCATCATCTGGAACATGCCTGCATCGGGCAACCTGCATGAGACACTGCACGTCTGGCCGATGATCGTGAGCACTGGCGTGTTGGCTGCTGTTGTGGTGTGGAAGCACAGGGGCAATCTTGCCCGAATCCGGCGTGGCGAAGAGCCAAAGATCACGGGCATGGCAAGACGTGGCGGTGTTCAATAGCCTACGATGATTGCTGTTACTGGGGATTGGTGTAACGGCAGCACGACTGACTCTGAATCAGTTAGTCAAGGTTCGAATCCTTGATCCCCAATTTCGCTGGGCGCAGCGTCCGCCAGCGCAGCCTCACAGCAGTGTGAACGCATCGACATCATGCATCCGACAAGCGTTTGCTACGAGCCCGTGATGACACCGCTCGGCAGACGCATGATCACACACTCCTCACGACGCATCGCACCAATCATCACCTCACCGTGACTCTCTGCTGAAGGCAGCAACTTCGGCTCGACGACTTGCAGCCCGTGCGACCGAGCACCCGCAGGCAACGCAGCCGGCTCTGCGATCGACCACCGTGGTGCCACACGTTCCTGATCACCCTCAGGCAGCAGCTTCTCAGAGGTGTACCCCTCAATCCGCGCGACACACGTGGCAGACCACATGCTCACCTCGCCCGCACTGTCCGCCCAGCGGCCCCAGTACACCACCAGCATCGGCTGCGATGGGATCGGATACACCACCTCCATCGGACTCTTCGTGAACGACCGCAGATACCACGGAAACCCGCGACCAGCCCGCAAACGGTCCAGCGGACTCCCTGGCACCGGCTGACCCACCGGCACGAGATCGACAAACAACTCCAGCCGAACCGCACCATCGGGCTTCGACTTCCGCCACATGTCGTTCGTCGGATCAACATCCCACATTTCGAGCACGTGCACACCGCTGCCGTTGCCAACACCCGCTTCATAAGACACACCATCACCCGACCCCACAAACCGCAACAGAGGCGGCCGCTGTGGACACGTGCGCTTCTTCAATCGCTTTCGCCGCTCGTTGATGCGCAGGACCTGCTTGTGCCGCGCTTCAACGTGCACGTTGCCGCGAATCATGTTCGCGACTTCACGAACGATCTGCTCCGCTTCCTTGCGGGCTGCCTGCTTCACAGCAATCGCAATTGGCGTGCATGTACTGCGAGTCGCCACGGTCTTCAATGCTGCCCGGTATGCCTCTACAGCCTGCCGCAGCAACGTCACGCGGTGTTCCTGGACACCGCACGCTTCTGCGTTGTCTTCGATGTAGCGAGCGAATTTGCCCGCAGTCAATGCGAAGTCACTGTCCGCGCGGGGAATGAACTTCACAAGGTTGCGTCGCTTGCACTTGCTCGCCTTCTTGCGACGCGGATTGCGACGGGCAGCACGATTGGCGCGTAAGTCAGGCATGTCTTGGCTCCAATGTTTGACAAACCTCACCACCGAGGCTCGGTGAGTGATGATCGTCTTATCGAATCAGACGGTCATCAACTTCATGCAAAGTCCGAGAAAACGCACATATCGTCCTTCGTTCTCAAGAACCAACCCGCAGAACTCGCGACCAGGCGCCGGGAACACGAGGCCGGCCATGACCGTTCTTGCGACCCGTACAGCAGAACTCGCAGCCGTGCACCCCGATCTTGCGGACCGGCACGCTGATCCCGCGAACCATTCCACGGTTCTTCGGACCAGATGCACGGACGTTGAGCACGATTTGCTGAAGCGGCGTCACGATGTGTTGCCCGCACCCCGCGATGGTGCGCACTCATGTCGCCAGATGTTGCATCAAGGTCCCGCTGCGCTGCCCGCACGTCTCGAAGTGCTGCGCCCGTCCCCCCGCGCGCTGAGGACAAGGCCGCATGTGTTGCCCACAACCCGCCATGGCTTAAGGACACCCAGCCAACGCCTGATTGAGCAAGATGATCGCTTCGCGGAGCGGGATGGTGGGTCTGTTTGACGAGATGGCGGGCATGTTTGACGGGATGGCGGTGAAACTCGCCTCGATGTCGTCAATATCCGAGTAAGGATTTCTCTCAGGAGTCCGGGATTTGTGGTCCGGGTTTGACAGGAACCAGCCGCTCGGTAGACTGGCGGAGAAGCGTGAGGCGGTCTCCCGCTGATTCTCGAATAATAAATGTTAGGGGGACACCATCGAAGTCGAACATACCCGAGATTTGGGCGACGGCCACAGCGTCGAAAATCGGGGCCGCGACGTGGGATCCATCGCATCGATCCGTGCGAGATCGCTGGCCAACTGCAACCGGCGGATTTAGTCCGCGTAGTTCCAGCGAAATCCCGATGCCCTCGATTCCCGATATCGTTGAGTTCGTCGCTGAACACGATGAGTTGAGCGCTGAGAACTGCCGTCGGTTGGTTGCAGCGCTCAATGCTTCGATTGAACGCCAGTCGGCATAGACAGCCGCTGCCGTTGACGAACGACACCGGCGAGTCCAGATATTCTTTGAGCCGTCCTATGCCAAAACATGCTGCACTTGAAGGGCGACGCCCGCGGTAGATAATTAGGTTGTCGGTTGCACGGGCGTTGAGTCGCTCCGCGCGGCCCCGCCCCCCTCAACCCCAGCCGACCTGTTCGAAACTGTAACTGTCGTTCCACACCTTCGTCATGTGGCGGATTTTGTCGCCGTCGAAGTGCATGGCGTAGACATACTCCGCTTCGACCGACTTGCCGGTTGGTGGCACGGGGCCGCCTTCGCCTGTGTTGGTGCCGCGGAAGACGCCGTAGCCCAGGACGATGTTGCGCTCATCATCTGCTGCGAAGCTGCGGAGTTCATAGTCTGCATCGGGCATAGGCGTGAAGATGCCCTTCAACCATTCGGTGTAGTCCTTCAATGTCTCAATACCTTCGAGCGCATCGGCCTGACCCGAGAAGGTCGCATCATTGTGACAATATTGGCTGCATTCGGACCACCCCTTGCCGGTTTCGCAGGCATCGAAAAACTTCAGGGCTGCTTCTTTGATGGATGACATGTACAACTTGCTCCTGATCTTGTGAGTGTGAGGCTGGATCGTAGTGGAACGCGCGCGTGACTGCAAGCGTGAAGTGATCTCTCTCCTGCAGCCGCGCACGGGTGACTGCCGACGCATCGTCCTACCATCGGCCATGACATCACTCGAGACCCCTGCTCCGGACGTCTTCCGCGCACTCCCTTTCATGGGCGTCATCCGTGTCAACGATGAAGCCATGCGCAAACATGGCTATCGCATGGGCGACACAGCCTGGTCCAATCTTGGACAGGGGCAGCCGGAAGTGGGCGAACTGCCGGGCGCTCCGCCACGCTACAGCACGCTGGATATTGATCCTGCGGATCATGCTTACGGACCCGTCGAAGGCATTGATGAACTCCGCGAAGCGGTCGCAGACCATTACAACCGGCTGTACCGGCAGGGTCTCGCCTCACAATACACAGCCGAAAATGTCGCGATCAGCTCCGGCGGCAGACTTGCCCTCTCACGCTGTGGGGCTGCGGTTGCGAATATCCGCCTGGGTTACTTCACGCCCGATTACACTGCGTACGAAGATCTCATGACGACCTTCTCGCGGTTCAACCCCTTCTGCATCGAACTCATCGAGTCGCAGAAGTTTCGCATTGATCCAGACAGTCTCAAGTCAATCGCAACACGTGAGCATCTGGGTGCGCTGCTCATCAGCAACCCCTGCAATCCCACCGGCGCAATCATCACTGGCGATGAACTGGAAGCCTGGCTTACCATGGCCCGTCGCCAGAATATCACGCTTCTTCTCGACGAGTTCTATTCACACTATGTCTATGGCGAGAAGCAGACATCCGTGAGCGCTGCGGTGCACGTGGGCGATGTCAACGAAGACCGTGTTATTCTCTTCGATGGCTTGACAAAGTGTTTTCGCTATCCCGGATGGCGCATTGGCTGGATGGTGGCCCCGCGTGATGTCATCCGCACCATGACGGCAGCAGGCAGCTTTCTGGATGGCGGTCCCTCGCGCCCGATCCAACGGGCGGCTGTCACCGTGCTTGAACCGAAACGGGCTGATCAGGAAACCAGCGCGGTGCGCACCGCGTTTCGCATCAAACAGAAGATCACAATCGACGCCCTGGAAAAACTTGGAGTGACATTCGCCAATCGTGGCAGCGATGCAGGGACGTTTTATGCATGGGGGAACGTGAGCAAGCTGCCCAAGCCGCTCAACACGGGCGAAGGGTTCATGCGGGCCGCGTTTGGGCACCGTGTGCTCACCGTGCCTGGTTCGTTCTTTGATGTGAATCCCAACCGCAGCCGTGCTGGTCGCTCGCCTTACGAACAGTTCGTGCGTTTCAGTTTCGGTCCGCCGCGTGATAATCTCGAAGCGGGGCTGGGTCGCCTGGCGGAGATGATCCGCGCAGCATCGTAGCGATGCTTTACTCACCAACGCGTTCTGCTTTGAGTTCGCGCTCCATAAGCGACGCAATCGCGCGGCTGGGCGTCCAGTTCTCAAACAGAATGCCATGCACTGCACGCGTGATGGGCATCTCAATGTTGTCACGTTTGGCAAGCGCATGCACACTGCGCGTCGTGGGCACGCCTTCCACAACAGATGGTGTTGACGCAAGAATATGTTCGAGTGATTCGCCCTTCCCCAGTCGCTCGCCACACGTGCGATTGCGTCCCATCGGGCAGAAGCATGTGGTCGCAAGATCGCCAACACCTGCCACGCCAAAGAATGTTTCAGCCCGTGCTCCCATCGCAACACCCAGTCGCGTGATCTCAGCCAGCCCGCGCGCCAGCAAGGCAGACTTGGCGTTGTACCCCAGTTGCAAGCCGTCGATCATCCCCGCTGCCAGGGCAATTACATTCTTGGTGGCGCCCGCAACTTCAACGCCGATGACATCGTCGTGTGTATAAACGCGCAGGAAACTCGTCGAAAGCAGTTGCTGCACGCGCGTCGCTGCCTCTTCACTTTCGCTGGCTGCGACGAGCGTTGCGGGCTTCTGCTGCGCAAGTTCCGCAGCAATCGTCGGGCCTGAGACGCACACCATCGGCCCCACAACACCACCAGCAGCATGACATGCTTCAGCGATCACTTCGATCGGCGCTTTGAGCGATTCCTCCTCGATCCCTTTCGACACCGATGCAATGCATGCATGAGCCTGCAGGCTGCTGCCGATTCTGCTCCACACCGCGCGGAGATACTGCGTGGGAATCGCGGAAATGACCATCGACGACCCTCCCAGAACAACAGCTGCGTCGTCACTCACTTCCACAGATTCTGAAAGTGACATTTCAGGAAGATGCACAGGCGAATGCCGCTCGCGCTGAAGCCTGCTGACATGCTCTGGAAACGGCCCCCACAGGCCAACCGCGCAGCCGGAATCCGCAAGGATGCGGGCCAGGACCAGCCCCATCTGTCCGTCACCCACAATGGCTATGCGCTGCGTCATCACGTGCAGTCTATCGCACTCGCCGGAAAACATCTGGCAGGACGTCGCGTTATCGACTATCTTATGTGTGAGCACAGAAACGCCGAACATCCCTTGAGAGAGCACACCCATGAGCGTCACAGTCGGCAGAGCCAAGTTGAAAAATGCCCTGACTGAGCTCCTGGTGCACTGGGAAGAAACGCGGGCCATCTGGAACGATCCCCGCGCGGCCCAGTTTCAGCGGCAGTTCATCGAACCACTCGAACCACACGTCCGCGCAGCACTGGCTGCGATGGACCGGCTGAACTCACAGATCGTCGCAGCTGAGAACGAGTGTGGCTGAGCAGCAACCGTCACATCCTGAGACCGGAATAGCGGCCGATCAGACCATCACCAGAATCGAGAAGCACGCGCTCGAACAACTTACCGAACTGGTCGCCTATCGCGATGAGGCAGAAACATCGATTGACCGCACGCACAAATCCCGGCGCGCGTCGACAGATCGACAACTTGAAGAATCCCTCAGCGAACTGCAGGCCCGCTATGAGCGCGATCGCAAGGTCGCTCTCTCCGAGTACGACGCCACTCGCGAAGATACCACCAAACATTACGACAAGGAAGAGAAGAAAGCAGCCCGCGAATATGAAGGCCAGTCGTTCAGGGTTGGCGAACAGGCAGACCATGATGAAGCTGCCACGAAGAAACTGTGGAAGGACGCGCGCTGGACTGCAGAGACTGTTTACGAAGCGAAAGAGAAGCAGCCGAGTGCACGCTGCAAGAAAACAACCAAGGCGCTGCATGGCAGGTTGACCGGATTGCAGGGAATGCATTCGCGCGCAGGTGAACTGTTGCGCATGTATCGACAGGGCGGTGTTGCGAAGCGCATTCTCGCGCAGCATGCTGATGGGCCCGCAACCGCAGCCCTCCCCGAGGGGTCACCCGCTGCTGTGCTTGAGGGGATCTCAAACGATGCAAGCAGCGTACTGCGCACGATTCAGAAGGCGTGGTTTGCACGCTGGTGGATTGGCATCCGCCCGCTCGGGATTATTCTTTTCATCGCAGCAGTAGCAGCAGCCCTCAACGGATGGATGACCGAATGGAAGTTTGACCGCCTCTTCATGGAGTTCGGCATCGGCGCGGGAGTTGTCTCGCTGCTGGTGCTGATTGGCGTGTACATGCTGGGTCGAAAGCAGGTCACGCCTCATTTTGAAAAGTTGACGCTTCTCACAGCAAAGGGCAGCCGCGCCCATGATGCAGCAGTGGAAGAAGCCCAGGCCCTGTGCGAACGTGAAGAAGCAGCGCTCAAGAAGCAGCGCGATGATGAAATTCTCGAAGCGAAGCTGACCTTCGAACCGCGTTTACGCAAGATTGCTCAGGTTCGCAAGGAACTGCTGGCTGAGCTCGAAACAAAGTACACCCAGTTGCAAAAGAGTCTCATCGAACGTCGCGCTGCAGCAAGTCAGGAGATTGAAGATCGTCACGCAGCCCGCATGAGCGGCCTTGAATCAAACTTCGAGCGTGAGCAGGCGCAGCTTCGCGCCAGTCATACCAGCACGCGCAGTTCGCTTGATGAAACCTACGCGCAGGAATGGAACGAACTCGAATCGCGCTGGACATCGGGTATGGCATCGCTTCACAACACGGTGAAGAGCGTGCGCGATGATGTGGCAACAGTGTCGCGGCCGTGGACAGATTCGTGGTGGACCAGTTTCAAACCGCCCCGCGAGTTTGCCCGCGCGATTCGATACGGTGAGTTCACTGTCAATCTGCAGGCCTTGCCGGGCGGAATCCCGCGCGACCCGCGGCTGCTGAACGCAGGACCTTTCGAGATCACCATGCCTGCTGTCCTCGATTTTCCCACGCGAACATCACTGCTGCTTGAAACTGGCGATGATGCACGCGAAGAAGCAGCTGATGCACTGCGCAATGTGATGATGCGGCTGCTCACCACGCTTCCGGCTGGTCAGGTGCGCTTCACCATTATCGATCCGGTCGGCCTGGGGCAGAACTTCGCAGGATTCATGCACCTGGCTGATTACGAAGAAGCCTTCGTGGCTGATCGCATCTGGACAGAAACACGGCATATCGAACAACGGCTCACCGATCTCACTGAACACATGGAAGACGTGATTCAGAAATATCTGCGCAACGACTTTGAGACCATCACGCAATACAACCTGCACGCAGGCGAGATCGCAGAACCCTTCCGCTTTCTTGTGATTGCCAACTTCCCCGTCAACTTCAGCGACACCGCTGCGAGGCGACTCGTGAGCATTGTCGATTCCGGCCCCCGCTGTGGCGTCTACACGTTGATGACAATGGACACACGTCAGGCCATGCCCCAGGGCTTTCAGCCGCAGGACCTGCGCAAGGGTGGCGTTGTGCTGGTGCGTGATAAAGGTCGCTGGGTGAATACCGATGAAGTGCTCAAGCAATGGCCGCTTGCGCTCGACCCCGCCCCCGCTGCCGATTTCATTACTGAGACGCTGAAGGTGGTTGGTGAAGCTGCCAAGGATTCGACTCGTGTCGAAGTGCCGTTCGAGCATGTCACGCCGCCGCCAGATGAGTATTGGACAAGCGACAGCAGCCGCGAGATTGTCGTTCCACTGGGCCGGGCTGGCGCAACCAAGCTGCAGCACCTTGAACTGGGGCGTGGCATTACGCAACATGCACTGATTGCAGGCCGCACCGGCTCGGGCAAGTCAACCTTGCTGCATGTGCTTGTCACCAATCTTGCCTTACGCTATCACCCCGATCAACTCGAGTTTTATCTTGTCGACTTCAAGAAAGGTGTCGAGTTCAAGACGTACGCGACCCACAGTCTGCC
>JBPCKF010000029.1:0-82338 GCA_051004555.1 Phycisphaerales bacterium
GCCTGGGCGATATCCTGTGAGTTGGGTTGTGCGAGGTTCGCCCACATGATCACGCCTTCCGCCTCGGTTTCATCGCGGATCATGGCAAGCACGCGCTGCACCTTATAGGCGCCCAGTGTGCGATCGCGGGCTGCGACTGGGACAGCGTCCACCCCACTGTTCTTGCCTGCAAAGAAGGGAATGCAGCGCCGCCCCTTTGTCTCAGTGCAGTGCCGAATCCGGTCGCGAATCTCATTGAGAGTAGTCCGACCATTCCATTCACGGAGATAAATGAACGGACACCCAACGTCCATGCCATCCTCTAGGAAGTCGCGCGTATTGACATCAGGGACCCCACGCTCAGGGACACCGCCTATCGCGATCGTTGCCGCGGGCTGTTCTTCACGCGTCGCCAAAATCATGTTCCGATATCCGTCGCGGTCGTCGTCGTCACACCATCGCTGTCGACACGCTTCATGAAGCCCATTGCAAACCCTCCACAGTGCATACTGAAGGCTGTTCGATTCTCTATCGTAACCCCCCCCTTGTCAAGACAAATCTCAAAAAGAAATCGGCAACAGCCGCGGCCGGAAGAGGGTCGCAAATGATGGATCGACTCTCCCAATAATCTCCTGGGGAGGGGCGTCTATGCTTGAGGTGGAAATGACAAATCTTTACGACGAAGAGAATGAAACCAAGGCTTCGTGGTGGGCTGGCGGTTTCTTGGCTGAGCTGTTTGCAGCACATCCCATTCTCACGATTTTCCTGATCATTGGATTCTGTGGCGGCGCGTTCGTCGGTGCAACGCAGGGGCTGACTGCGGGCGGACTGCTCTGGCTGGCGCTGGGAGCACTCATCGGCGCAGCAGGCGGCATTGTCGCGATCCTCATCCTGTGGCTGGTGCTGATTCTCATCGGGTTCGCAGGCTAAGAGCTGAGAGCAGAAAAGTCTCACCCCTTCAGCATGGCGGCGGTCAACGCTCCCACCGCGAAGATCAGCACAAACGTCACGAAAATAAAGAGCAGCCAGCGTTCGATTGTCTGAGCGCTTGTCGAGTCTTCCGGGGCTGTCTTATGCGCCCAGTGATCTGCAAACTCTGCTGCTGTTTCATTGAGTATGGGCAGCGAATGTCCCATCAGTCCTTCGAGTTCTGCGTAACTGCGCGCCGGCCGTTGCGTGAAGTCACATCCGCACTGCGGACAATGGGAATCGTCCATGGCCCGGGTCATGACGCCGTCATATCCGCAGGCAAGGCATCGCTTGACGAAGAGGTAACGTTGTCGCTCGTGAATGGTTCGCCCGTCCATACCCGATATGGTACCACCTGGGGGCCTTCGGGGTGCTGAACTCGTGCAACAGAAGCGCTTTTGCCGATTCGAAAGGTATCTGATAGCATGTCATGAGTCGCCATTCACCGTCTTCAGGGAGCAGGTTGTGCACGAGCCGAAGCAGCGCATTATCGTCGATTCGATCTCGTTCGGTCAGGTCTTTCGCTTTCAGAAGATTCTGGCAGCCATTGGTCATGCCATGCATCCGCCAAGGTTGGTGGTTGCGCTGTTCATGCTGCTGCTGCTGATTGCAGTGGGCAAACTGTGGGATGCCTGGTTCGACACACCCACAATTAATCCACGCGGCATCCACGTGCCGTATGGCCTCAACTCCGATGCAGAGCGCAACGATGCACTGCGTCCGATTGCATCGGTCTATAAAGATTGGCTGCCGGGAGTTGAAAAGGACCACCCGCTTCCTGCCAATCTTGATGCACGAGTCGTGGCAAAGGCAGCAAACGCTGGCTATCGCTCAGCCCGACGCCGCGACATCGAGAACGGCATCAATCCTGAAGAGATTGCGAACAACGACCGTCGGCAGCGGGCTCGCCTTGCCCTCATCGAACAATACACACCCGACGGGCCATTCAAAGCAGTCTCAAAGCAGGCCAGCAAAAGTATTGTGCAGGTTGTCGGAGGTGTCGCGGCCATCAGCCCGATCACGGTGTTCGACGCAGGGGCGGATCTGTTTGTGCGAATGCCGGTTGCATTGTGGAAAGCCAAGCCCTGGTTCACGGTGTTCTATGGAACCTTCGCGCTGATCGTGATCGCAATCGGCGGCGGCGCTCTTTGCAGAATGTCTGCGTGCGAAGTCGCGGGGCGCGAGCGCTTGCGGTCCACGGATGCGTATCTCTTTGCCTTTCGCATGTGGGTGAAACTTGTGTTGGCGCTGGTGTTGCCATTGCTGATCGCCGGAACACTCGCGCTTCTGCTCATGGCTGCGGGGTTCGTCCTCTTCAACATTCCTCTGATTGATGTCGTGGGGGGAATGCTGTACGGCATCAACCTGCTCTTCGGATTCCTCATCGCATTTCTGCTGCTGGCGCTCGCGTTCAGCTTTATGCTGCTGCTTCCAGCGGTCGCAACCGAAAACTGCGACCCTGCGGATGCATTGCAGCGGGCCTACGCCTATCTCCTGAGTCGCCCTTTCCACCTGGCTGGATATGTCATCGTGGCCCTCGTCGGCCTTGCGGTGGGATACTTTGTCATCTCACTGATTGTCGTCACCACGCTCAACGTCACGGGCGGACTGACGGGCACATTCTCCTCCAACAGCGCGCTTTCAATGACTGGTGGCGTTAGTATGGGTGAACTCACAGCGCCCAAAGGTGAGTTCCATAGCAGTTGGCACAGCGAATGGGCGGGCGGCCTGATCGCGGTCTGGCAGGGCATCCTCATTCTGCTCGTTGCTTCATATGTTGTGTCATATCTCTTCAGCGCCGCGACAGTGATTTACCTGCTCATGCGCAAGACTGTTGATGAACAGGATTACTCAGAAATCTGGCGCCCAGGACTCGTGCCCGGCACGCTTGCCCCCATGCCGGCCCCAGCAATCCCGTTCGGCGAAACCTTCGCGCCTCATACCTCGACTCCTGATGGCGCAGCCGAAGAAGTAGAAGGAGACGAAGACGAAGCGGAAGAAGTGAATGACGCTGAAGAAGTGGACGAAGATGCAGAAGTCGATGAAGCAGATGAAGAGGAGGAGGATAAAGACGAATAACCTCCGCTGCGGGAACGGTTTCACAGCGAATGCAGGTTCGTCGCGTTCACACCTGCATCTCTGATTGCTGCGCATGTCGCACAGCCCGCACGCGCGGCCCCAGTGCGAGCGCTCCCACGCTTCCTGTGATCGCGATCACCACCAACTCCAGCCCGCGATTGACAAGATCAGCCGCAATCGCGATTGGCGTATCCACGAACGATCCAGCATCAGCAGCGCTGGAAAACTCACGAGCCAGCAGCGGCGCAGCCAGGCCAATGGCCCACTCGCGCAGACCCAGACCATTCGATAGAAATGGAACCATCGTGCTCACCATGCTCACAGCCGCAAGTGCAACCGCTGTCTCGAAGCCGATGGGATGACCCACAAGGCTGAACACCAGCAGGTAGCGAACGCTCCACACCATCACATCACACATGCGGAGCAAGAATGCAAGTGAAAGCGTTCGCAGCGCGGGCAGCACGCACCCTGCCACTCCCACCACTGCAACTGCTCCCAGCACAATCAATGGGCCAGCGCCTGTGATCGCAACAAATGCGACGGTTAAGCACGTTACGCCCGCAGCCAAAATGCTCAGCGCGATCGCTGTCACAATGACGCGAGCCGTGTGCCGCACTTCGATATTGTTCACAAGTTTGTGATAGGCAACGCGTCCGAAGAGGCCGGGACGCAGTGGCAGATAATTGAGCAGCGTGGAAGTCGCCATGAGGGCCTGCATTTCCAGCAAGCCGACGCGCCCGGAGCGAGCCATCAGCAGCGAGAAGAGCAGTCCCGTCAGGACAAGATTGCCAAGCACTGCTGCGACAAAGAGACTGAGCGTGCAAAGATTCGGATCGCGCAGATGCGAGAGCGCGGTTCCCATTTCTTCCCGCTGACTGATGACAAACCACGCCGCGCCGACCAGCAGCACGAGACTGACACTCAGCCCTGCAAGTCGCACAAGTTGACGACGTCTGGCTGCAGCTGGCAACGATGACTCGTCATCGGGCCGATTGACCGCGCGGGCTGCGGCGTTGCGGAACTTCATTCCACGTCATCGGCTTCAGCCTTGCCGCTCCACTCCGTTGGCCAGTTCAGGTCTGGCTGTGTTTCGTCATGCTCACCGGATTTGTGGTACTGCTTGCGCCTGGCTGCGTAAACCTCCGGGGCAACAGGAAGGTCGGGCGTTTCGCCACGCTCCCATTGCGCGTGCAGCTTGCAGAGAAATGGGACGCACCAGTGACAGCCGGTCCCTGCACCAAGACAATCAGCCAGTTGGGAAGGCACGCGCGGCTCGATACGATTCATGTAATGTGTCAGCTTGCGCAGCGACACGCGGAAACACAGACAGACATGATCATCTGGTTGCATGAAAACAGTCTATTCACCCGGCCCGCTTGAGAGAGACCGGAGCAGCTGGAAGCAGAATCTTGAACGTTGTGCCCGTCTCTGGCGATGAACGCACATTGATGTTGCCGCCCGCAGTTTCAACGAGGTTGCGGCAAATTGCAAGGCCCAGGCCATGATGCCGCGGCTTGTCTCCCGCAGCGTTGCTGGTGGTGGCGTCAGGCAAATCATTCTCGACATCCGTAAAGGGCTGAAACAGTGTTGCAGCCACGCTCTTGGGAATGCCTGGACCATTGTCCGAAATAGACAGTTCAAGCTCGCGCCCGTCGCGCGAGCGTGTGCATTCAAAGCGAATCGTCGGCCGTCTCCCGTCGCATGGGCCATGCTCACGCAGTGCATGCATGGCGTTCAGGAGCAGGTTCATGATCACCTGCTGCATCGGCAACGCTGCGATTCGGGCACGATGGGCCACAGCAACGTCCACCTGAATGAGCACGCCCTGTTGCGCTGCCTCGAGGTCGATGAGCCGCAGCGTCGCATCAATCGCTGTCGCAAGAGACGTTTCGTTGTGCTGATGCGAGCCGCGCTGAGGCTGCGCGAAGTCGAGTGTGTGCTCAATAAGTTCCGTTGCCGACTTCAGGCCCGACACGACTCTTTCAAATGCCCGCTGCGTGAACGCTGCATCATTTGGGCGTTGCTGGGCCAGTTGCGCGTAACTCAGGACTGGTGTGAGCAGATTGCCAAGCTCATGGGCCAGCGTCGCAGCCGCCAGGCCCATTGTGGCCAGTTGGGACGTGCGATCGGCCTCATCCTGCAACGAATGCAGACTGCGCTCAAGCCCATCAATGCGAGCCAGCAGCTCCGATGGGTCGAGCGAGGCAATGAAGTCAGAATTGTTGTCGGGAGTAGCAGACATCGTGCTCTGAGATCATCGGCCAGACCCGAGCGCGACAACACATGGAAGATGCCAGGAATGGTTATCGGCCGCGGAGCGGAAGCACCAGCGACCCGCTTCAATATTCAAGATCGACGACACGAATCTCGATCCGCCCGACAATGGCTGTCATGGGAACGATCTCCCGCTCGACAGCGCCATCTGCAAGTGCGGTCGTGCCGAAAAGGATGTGAGCTGCGCTGAATGGCCCAAGCGCTGTCGCGTCCAGGTCGATCCAGTATCCATCGATCAACGCCTGCGTCCACATATGCCAGGCAAAGATGCTGTTCTGTCCTGCGAACTCTTCAGCATACACAAGTCCGCAGGCAACTCGGGCTGGGATGCCATCGGCCCGCAGCAGGGCACACAACAGCACCGCATGTTCGGTACAGTCGCCTGACCTCGTCGCGAGCGTTTCACTTGCAGATGCGAATGTCGATGCCAGGTTCTTGTTGCGGATGTGCTGGAACACAACGGTGCGCAGGCGCTCCGCGCGGGCCCGAACGTCTGTCAGGCTGCGCCTGTTGAGGGCTCGGGCTGAAAAAGCACGCACGCTCGGCTCATCGTAATTGATCATGAGTGATGATGCGCGGTACAACGGCTCGTCAGTATCACCTGCAGCAGCTTTGAAGGGCGCTGCAGGGTCAACCAGAATTCGGATCGGCCCAGACTCTGCATCCGTAAGCACCATCTGCGATGCAGCAGAAGGAATGTCAAAGACGCCTTCATCCTGGTCATCTTCGTTCGTGATACGGAGTTCGTACAGCGCTCTGCGAACGCGGGCAGCGCTGCGGATGGGCGTGTCTGGCTTGACCGTGGTTGCAGCAATGATGTCGGGCAGGTGGGTGATCGGCTGCAGTGCCAGGGCGCGGGTGGCAAGCCGTTCGATGAGTGTGAGTCCACCCGCGATCTCTTGTGCAAGAACGATCACGCCATCTTCTGAAACATGCACGAGTGACCGCGAGGCCCGTTCGTCGCGGCCAGCGTTGATCTGCCAGACTTCGACATCATGCATCACACCATCATGTTCGAACACTGCATTCTCACTGCGCGTCATTGTGACGGTCGCGATCACAGGATCGGCTGAGAGATCGAGCGTATGAAACGAGATCGACCGCGCATCGGCTGCTCGCCTTTGCTGAATGAATCGCCGCTGCGCATCTGGTGGCAGCCAGGGTTGCGTAAACGTTGGATGCGTCGCGATCTGCCATGTGCCGTTGCCGATGCGAGTACGCCGTTCGATGCTGCCATCGCGCAGGAATCTGCACTCGATGATCTGTGGCTGTTGCGAGAGCCGCCGCGCCATCGACATGCTGATGGGCGAGCCATCGCTGGTTTCAGTCCACACGGTTTCGATCGACACACCAGCAACAACGCCTTCGCCGCGCTGACTATGCAGAACCTGCAGCACAGTTGTGCGAATGTTGCCTGTTGCCTCTTCAGATTCGATGGTGTGGTGGCTGTAGCCCGCTCGCTGGTTGTTGAGTTCCAGGGTATACCAATACTCGCGCGATGTGCTCCATGTCGCTTCGAGTGGTTGTTGCGCACTTGCGCAGTGCGCGACCACACACACGAGTGCGACCAACAATCCGAAAGGCACTCCCCTGCAGCTGTTCACACCCAGTTCCGCCTGTGATACACCCACCACTCCAGAAGGATCACAAACAGGCAGAATCCCACCGCCCACGGCCAGAGTGGTGTCTGCAGAATGCCATCACTCGCTGCTGCCTGCACTTCCTTGGCGTCCCACGTGACCGAGCTCATCGGGACGATGTAAGCCTCATCCTCATCAAACATGTTGACTGCGAACGTGCGCGACACGGTGGATCCACGATCACCACCTTCAACTTCAGTCTGCGGCCCGGAGAAATCAAAGCGGTACAGCCCGCTGCGCAGCGCACCCGACCAGATGAGACTGCCATCATTCATCGGGGCGACGTCAATACTGCCGTCGGGCCGCGTGATGGTTGCCTGGGCCGCCCCTGGCATGCGCGTGGCAATGGGTTCGCCTGGCCGAATCGACTTTTCAGCCGAGGCCTCACCCAGCGTGCCCAGATACTCGACTGCGTTGACGAGAAACACCACGAAACTGGGATGCCAGATCCAGTTGGTGTTCGAAGGTTTGAATGTCGTGTGCACAATGCTGCGGTCGGGATCGCTGTATTCGAGAATCGCAGGCGCGACCACCGTTCCCGATGCTGCCTCAGCCAGGGTTCGAAACGAAGCGTGCGCAGGCAGACGCACCATCGACTGAACAATTAATGGATCAAGATTCACATATCGCAATAGCGAGTGCTCGCGGTCCCAGTCGCCGATGGTCATGCCTTCCACATTTGATTCAGACTGCAATGGTTCCACAGGCAGTGTCGCGCCAAGACTCAGATATCGTCCGGGCGGCAAGGCGGATGGCGCACAGTCATCCAGCACCACCAGATCGTACGGCGCGACCGAGCCTGCACTTGCCAATGTCTCAAACTCAGCGGCGCTCATCTCCTTGAGTTCGCGCAGGCGCATGCCACGGAAGGCGTTGACCGTCAATGGTAACTCCGGCTCGACAATCGCAACCCGCAACGTGCGAGGCGGCGGCGTGATGAGATATGCTATGTTGTCACCCGGCTGGGCATCGTCGCGCAGATTCACAACCTCAAGCACAGCGCCTTGGGGCTGCGGGAACGGTCCGAAGATAATCTGGCTGCGTCCTGGTGAGAGTTCACCAGATGCGTTGTTGACTGTGGCTGACGGAATGGTGATATCGCGTATGCCACTGAGTGGCGCGTTGCCATCGATGGTCAACTGCACGGTGCAGGTGACTTCGCTGGCGTTGAAGTTGATGAGCGATGCAAAGACTTCGAGCGAGCCGGGATCATCAAATGGCCGCTCTGCTGAGACATTGGCAAAGGCCACGTTGTCTGCTGTGGCTTTGCCCATGTCGTGATAGTTGAGCTTCTCACCTTTGCCGACCTGCTTGGCCATATCACTGATGCGACCATCGGAAAAGAGTTCGATCACGCCCGGGTCGCCGGCAGCATTTGCTTCGGGATTTTCCGGGTCGGTGATGGTGGTGTGGGCTCGCGCCAGTTTGAGGGCTTCATCGATGGAAGTGCCTGCATCTGTGGGCGCGATGGCATCAATGGCCCGGATGATGGCTGCGCGCGAATCTGTGAAGTTGCAATACACCTCAGCCCGCTCATTGAAACCGATCACCATCACTTCATCGCCTGAGGTACCGAAGATGCCACTCCCACGCAGCTCATCGACCAGTGAGCGGGCTCTGATCTTCGCATAGCCAAGACGAGTCTCACCTTCATCAACATCGGTCGCGTTCATCGAAGCTGAGTTGTCGATGAGAATGATGACTCTGCCACCTTCTCGTCCGCCACCTTTGAGCTGTGGCTGCATGATTGCAAGGATCAGAAACAGCAGCGCAATCAGCTGCAGCAAGAGCAGAATGTTGCGACGGAGTTTCTGAAACGGTGCGTTGGCCCGCAGATCTTCGATGCTCTTCTTCCAAAGAAGAGTCGACCCGATCGGCTGCGTGCGCCGCCTGAGCTTGAGAAAGTACAGCAGCACCAGCGGCGGTATGACGCTTGCAGCGAGGATGCCTCCAGCCCAGGGATCAATCCAGTTCAGCCAGCTCATTATCGCAGCATCCCGCGTCGCCGCAGATAGTCCAGCAGCAATGTGTCCATGTCCATGCTGGTGTCGATAGTCAGATGCATGATGTTGCGGCGAACCGCAAACTCGCGCAACGTTCCGCAGTAGGCGTCGAGATTCTCCTTGTAGCGCTTGAGGAGCGGCGCTGAGATTGTGACCTCCGCGACATCTTCATCTTCAATGTCAGTCAAACGCAGGTCGCCCGCGAGGCCGTGTTTGCCCGGATCAATTTCTTCGGGACTCAACGTCTGCAAAAGAAATGTATCGAAACCGCCGCCGCTGAGATAACGAAGTCCCTTGTCGTAGCCTTCCTTGAAGAGGAAGTCGCTCATGATCACCATCACGCCCTTACCCTGGCGCGAGAGCGCAAGCGAACGCATTGCATCGTTGAAACGGCTGGGGCCACCGGGTTGCTGATCGAGAATCCATGTGCCCATTTCCTTCACTCGCCGTCGCCCCCGCAGGCTCGGCAGGCGTTTGAGTTCGCCGTCTGCAAAGGAGCATATTGTCACGCGATTCTGATTGGACAGTCCGATGTACCCCAGCGCCATCGCCAGACGCTGGCAGAAGATGAACTTGTTGGGATCGCCCCAGTCCATTGATGAGCTTGCATCCATCACCAGAATCAGCGAGAGATCTTCCTCTTCCAGAAAGATTTTGAGGAAGAGTCGATCCAGCCGCGCGTAGATGTTCCAGTCGACAAAGCGGAGATCGTCGCCATGTGTGTAATGACGGTAGTCTGCAAACTCGACGCTCACACCTTTGCGTTTGCTGCGGCGTTCACCCTGAATCTTGCCTGCAAAGATCTTGCGCGAGATGACATCCAACTGATCGAGCCTGGTCATGAGGCGACTGTCGATGAGATCATCGACGCGACGGGGACGGGCGGATGCAGGAGTTGGAGTGCCGTATCGGGACATGTGAATGGTTCGCGGGCAGCGGCCGCACTGCTTTGCAGCAGGCAACAGGATGAAAGTCATGCAGACAATAGGAACAGTGATGTACGCGGTCAGTGTTGCGCGAGCGTGATGCGTGTGTCAGGTCTCCTCGTCGGGGTCATAAGGCGTGATGTCGATGAGCCGGTCAACAATGTCATCTGTGGTGACGCCATCTGCTTCTGCTTCGAAGCTGCGCATGATGCGATGGCGCAGGGCAGGGCGCGCAACAGATTGAATGTCACGGAACGCAAGCGCGACGCGACCATCGACGATGGCTCTGACCTTCCCAGCTGAGATGAGGGCCTGAGCCCCGCGTGGCGAAACGCCGACATGAATGTAGCGGTCAACATCGCGATGCCCATACTCGCTGCCGGGATGTGTGGCCAGCACAAGTCGAATGGCATAGTCGCGCACATGCGGCGCAACGATCACTTCGCGGGCAAGCCGCTGGGCGCTGATGATGCGGGCTGCGTCAAGCACGGGCTGTGGTTGCGCAGTTGCGGTTGCAGTCGTGCGTTTGAGAATCTCATTGAGTTCTGCCTGCGTGGCATACGGCACCACCACCTTCAGCAGAAAGCGATCCAGCTGCGCTTCGGGCAGGCAGTATGTCCCTTCCTGTTCGATCGGGTTCTGCGTTGCCATGACATAGAAGGGCTGATCAAGCTGATGCGTGCGCCCGCCGATGGTGACGGACTTTTCCTGCATCGCTTCAAGAAGTGCAGCCTGACTCTTGGGAGTAGCCCGGTTGATCTCATCTGCCAGTACCAGCTGCGCGAAAATGGGACCTTTGTGAAACTGAAACTCGCGAACGCCAGTGACAGGATTTTCGAGGAAGACGCTCGTTCCGGTGATGTCCGCAGGCATGAGATCGGGCGTGAACTGAATGCGACTGAAGGGCAACGTGAGCACTTGGCCCAGCGTGCGGACCAGCAGCGTCTTGCCCAGGCCGGGCACACCTTCGAGCAACACGTGTCCATTGGCAAAGAGCGCGGTGAGCATCAGGTCGACGATCTCGGTTTGGCCGACCAGGACCTTGCCGATCTCTGACGCAAGGGCGGAATATGTGGTTCGGAACGCTTCACAACTGCGGCGAACAGATTCGACATCATCAAACCCGCGCTCGATCGAGGGCAGTGTTGAGGTGATGGATGTCATGGGCGGAACTCACTTCCCATCATGATCCACCGTCCGGGTCGTGGGGGGGCTTGTTTTGCTGTTCACGGGCGCGGCGTCGTGCTGCGAGAAGGCGCGATGTGTAATCGCCTGCATCAGCAGCCTGCTCCTGCTCTTTCGCAGCGGCGCGATCGGCCTGTTGCCGGGCGCGGGCACGAGCAGTTGCATCCGCGGCATCACCAGCAGATGAAGATTCACCTGCAACATCGATCGTCTGCTGCGCGTTCGCTTCATCAGCCTCGAACTTCACACGCTTATCTGCATCATCATCGACAGGCACATTGCGCAACGATTGCACTGATCCGGGTTTGGCAGTGCGCCGATGAGCAACATTTGAACGCGCCTTTTTCCAGGCAGCCATGGTGTCATCAGATGCAACGTCATCGCGCTTGCCAAACAGCCGCTGCGCTGCTTTGCGAACTTCCGAAGCGCCGATCGAAAGTCTGCGTCCTGCAACATCGAGAATAAAAATCGTGGCTGCGAGAATCGCGAGCAGATCCCAGATGGGCTTGTGACTCTTGCGGGCCTCGAGGCCGGTGCGATCCCACAGGTCTGCCAACTCAGGCGAGCCTGGCAGCAGGCGACCGCCAGTTTCTTCTGCCACCCGCACCAGCAGTGTCTGATTGTCGCGCACCGTGCGATACTCACGAGCGTACGGCACGTTGACCGCAGCCTGAATGTTGCCAATGGGTTCGCCGCTGCGGGTGAAGTGCATGTTGATGAGGTAGGGCCCGGCTTCTGATGTCATAAACTCGCCGCGATATTTGCCCGGCCCGACCTGCTGCATGGGCAGCGCGGTTGTGCCCCCGGGTCCGAGGATTGCAGCGCTGGAGTTGAGATTGTTGAGGAACTCCGCGTTGCTGCCATACGCTTCGACTTCAACGATGGCGCGATCGCCATCCAGCCGCGTATTCACTGTCATGTTGGCTGGACTCACTGGCCGCATGGCCCAGCGAACCGACTGATCCCAAAAACCCTTGAAGCTGTCCCATGCAACCCATCGGCTTCCCCAGAGGCCGGAGAGGTCGGGCGTGAAGACGATGGCCTTGCCGATGCCATAGTTCCAGTTCGCGTACAGGGGATCGCCATGCTTGTCAGAGACAAAGGGGATCTCTGCGAGCCCCGGCTTGGGGGCTGTGAGCACATAGCCATCAACTGAAGGCAGATCGCGAAAGCCTCTGATCGGCTCCGCCATGGAGTTCTGCAGCATGGGGATGAACTCATCACCTTCGAGGGTGAGTGACCGCGCGACCAGGCGAGCTTCAGAGATGAAAATCTCCGGGAGGTTGGTTGGATTCGTGACGTTATAGAAGTTGCCACGTGTTGTGTTGGCAATGTTCTGCATCGTCTGCGGTCCGCCATGGCCCGCGATCAGCACTGTTGTCACTGTGATCTGCGCATCAACAAACTTCTGCAGCAGCATGGGCGATGGCGGAGAGGGGTCACCATCGGAGATAATAATGGAATGGCGCTTAGCATTCTGCTGCACCAGGCCATCGTGCGCCAGTTGCATTGCTGCATCGAAGTCGGGCATGTCGCCAACCGGCATCTTCTGGGCCGCTGCGATCGCAGCAGTCTTGTCGCCAGCAGGTGCAGGACCAAACTCCCACACACAGCCGCCATTGTTCCAGTTGTAATCGAGGATGCCGACGACATCGAGACTGCTCAGCGCATTGATGGCATCGATGGCCACCTTCTGTCCCCAATAGTTGGCCTGGGCCATTTCGCAGGAGTGCATGATGAGGGCCAGTGCCCCCTTCTGCCGCTGCATATTTTGGGGCGGATCGAGCTTGAGTGGCAGGGCATCTTCAACTTTGCTGTTGATCCACCCGCCTGCCCCGAGTGCCTGCGGTCCGCCTGTCACAATCAACCCGCCGCCCAGATCGTGGACATAGTCGTGCAGCCAGCGGTCCAGATCATCGGTGTAGGAACCGCGATGCTGATTCATCATGATGACTGCATCAAAGCCACTGAGTGTGACGGGACTGTCGATGTACGATGCGGGCTGGATGATGACTGAAAGATCGCTGGCTTCGAGCGCACGGCCGAGTGCTTCAGCTTCGCTGACAGCATCGTTGAGAATCAACACCCGGCCCTCGCCGCCCACGAATGTGACGGCCACGGCGTTGTTGTTTTCGGGCACAAGATCAGTTGCAGGATCATCCGGCTCGAAGCGCGCATCGAAACTCTGCGGCCCGGCCTGATCGAACAGGATCGGCACACTCAACGGATTCAGCCCCGGCGCCAGCGAGACATGAATCGCTTCGCCTGGCGCACCTGGATCAAGGTCAACCGGAACACCATTCTGCCGCAACGTGAGCATGCCGCTGGTCTCACCCTGTGCTCGCAGCACCATGCGCAATGAAGTCACCTGTCCCTCCCGCGCCCGCGCCGGCGCGATGATGCGATCGAACACAACTTCCCGGGCCAGTTCATACTGCATGGGCAACACATCGATGGGAATGTTGTTGGCCTTGGCAATCTTCACTGCTTCCAGCAAGTCGCCTTCGGTCTCGTTCCCATCGGAAATGATGACGAAACGAATGGCGGTGTCTTCGGGTGTTGTGGCCATGGCCAGGCGAACACCCTCTGCGAGGTTAGTGCCTTCGTAGCCAGGCAGGTTGTCGATGAAGTTGTCCGCAAACGATGTGAGACGGTTTGGCAATGCGGAGATGGCGGCGCCTTCCCCAATCGTGATGATGCCGAGGCGATCTTCCGGCTGGCGGCCGAGTTCAGGCGTGGTGGCAGCAAGCATGTACTCCTGCGCCTGTCGCTGCAACTCGGTGGGGATCGAGCGGCTGCGATCAATCATCGCGATGACAGACAGCCCTTCACCCTTCTGAATCCAGCTCGGCCTCGCAAGGGCCATGGTGAGAAGTACAATTACAATCGCGCGAACAGCAAAGGTGACATGCGTCTTGAGTGGCGAAAGCCCGCCAATGCTCCGCCTGGCAATGAGGTACGCCGGCAGGATGAGCAGCGCGAGCCACAGCCACATCGGCTGTTCAAACTGAATGAAGAAGTTCTCGAACATGTGACAGAGTGCTCTGCCGCATTATACGAGAAAACTTCGGCCGCGATCAGTCTGTTGCGAATTGCTGAGAACGTGTTCAAGCCGGGATTTGACGCGAAGGCGTGTGGGTCCACCGGCCGCTCGCTCACGCAGCCAGGCCGAAGCCATAATCTTCATCGGCGTCGAAAGTATCTTCCGCGGCTTCGTGTGGCCACTGGGGCGTGGCACGATGATGAATGCGGATGACGCGGGCCACCTGGCTTGCGAAAATGAATCGCAGCGTGTCGATGACAGGAACCACGTCCAGCCCGAACGGCTCGTCCTGATCGCGGAAGAGGATCATCGTCGCCAGGGTCTCCTTGCCATCGGAACAGCGGAACGCAATCACTTCCGACCCTTCCAGAAACGACACATCTGCATCAATATATTGGGCAAAGTTGCTGGCACAATCAAACGCGACGATCTCCGGCTGAGACTCGAGCAATGGACAGAGCGACTGCGAGAGATACTCAAGCACCACTTCGATCTCTTCGCGCGGGCAGCTGTAGTTCACATACGCGCCCAGCGAATAGTGTCGATCCTGATCGGGCAGAAACACCGCAGCATTGGTCGGCCCGATGCGCGAGAGCAGATATTCAAGCGAGGTTCGCAGCAGATTCTCGATGTCAAGCTCCTGCGAGAGCAGCGTACGGAACTCTGCAGCCATCGCAGTCTCAGTGAGCTGCTCTGCAATGTCCTCATATGCAGCTGCCAGATCGCGACAAAGAACTTCAACCTGCCTATGGGAATCTGTGCAGGCTGCATCCAATCGTTGACAGGTTGCATCGAGTGCGTGCATGCGATCAGCCCGTGCCTGCTGTTCACTGCTGCGGGCCAGGGCATGGGCAACTGCCTGCGTCAGCCGCTGCTCTTCTGCATCAACTGCCAGTGCATCAACTGCCCCGCGCTGCATGGCTGCGATCACATGCTCGACCGACAATGTCGAGAGCACTGCGACCAACGATCCCTGCCAGGCTGGATCAATGAGCGCTTCAGAATCAAACTCATCATCAATCATCAATACATCCACACCGCCCTGCGCAAGAACTGCTGCAAGATCATCAGCTGTTGCGGTCACACACACCGAACATCCACTCTTACGGAGGATACGGCTCCATGTGCCTGCCAGCCGCTCTGATGAAAGGGCCAGGACGATTGTCGCTGGCGCATCATCTGCGTTGTGGTGGCCAAGGTTCGGGTTGTGTGGATCAATCGTCATGGCTCTTGCCCCTGCCGGGTTGCGGTTCAATCTGTGATTCGGCTGGATGCGACCGCGTCTTCATTCTTTCATTCACGCAACTTGCCGTAATGGCGCTGCAGGCGCCTGCCAGTTGTGAAGGATGATGGTCGCAATCGCTCCCCGCCGTCCTTCGCGTGCACTGGCAGCGGCATTGACAAGATCAATGGTGCCGTGATTCAGTTCCACCAGTTTGCGTGCCCGAGGCAGGCCAAGGCCGGTCTGACGTCCAGCAGACTTGCGGCTGAAGAATGGATCAAATGCGTGCATCAGTGTGTTTTCGTCCAGCCCTGGCCCCCGATCAACGACCCGAATCATCAGACACTCATCCAGACGGTCAACCTGCATCTCGATGCGTATCTCAAGGCCGGGTGCTGCCTCGTTGGCGTTGCGGACAAGTTCAATGATCGCTGCATTGATCTGTGCATTATCAACATGCAGCGGCTCAATGCCGGGTTCGATGATGATTCTGGTGTTGATATTGCTTCCCAGCGATTCCTCAATCGCATCTGCCAACGACGTCCGGTATTCCTCCACCGTTATCGTCTTGGGAGTCGGGAGCGTCAAGTCGGCTGACATGCGCAGGCCGGTAATGAGATTGCTCAACACACTCACCTGCTGCACGATTTCTTCTGCAGCGTTCTGCATGACATGACTGCTGAGCTTGCGGGCCAGCAGCTGTGCACGACCGGAAATCACCGTCAGCGGGTTGTTCATCTCATGTGCAGCCCCGCTGGCAAGTTCGCCCAGGGCAGACATGGCCCTGCGTTCAGCCAGACTCATCTGGGCTTCGATCAACGTGCGATTGGCATCGACAAGTCGCTCGCTGAGGGCAGCAGTGCGTTCGCGCGAGACCGATGCAGCCAGTGCAAATCCCCACATGCGGCGGAGAACATCAAGCGATGCATCATTCACCGCGCCTGCAAACTCACCTTCGAAGATAATCCCGGCTGTGGTATCCGGTCCACATCCGAGCGGCAGCAGACGAGGATGTTCCAGCGCTGTCGCCTGCAGCACCGATGCAAGCAATGGCTGAATGTCATCGCGGACCACGTCGCGGCCATCGAGCATCACACTCTCTTCATGCCGCCAAGGCTCGATCGCTTCGCCGCGCATGTCGATCTGTGATGTTGCGACGACTCTTGAATCGGCATCGAAACGGAAGAGTTCAGCTGCGCGATCATGCATCGAGAGGTACATGCACACGTCACCGCTGAGTGCGCGCGGCTGATCTTCGGCCTCCTGCGGCATGGCCTGCATCAAAGCGCGAAACGAGGCTGCGATCGCGCTCAGCATGGTGGTCAATGATGCGCCCGGTCCAGCATCGCGATAAAACCGCTCGGCTGCAATCGCCAGTCGCGATCCGACTTTGGCAGCTGCGGAGTGGGCCTTGCGCGAGGCCTGCAGTCGTTCCAGCGTTCGACTGGCATGCTCAAGTGACTCGCGCATCACCTCAACGCTGGTTGCGCCTTGAATGCCGATGGACGCAGCCCGCGTGGCTACTTCCTCAAGCAGTGGATCGAGGACTCTGTCAACTTCCTTGCGTGAGAGTTTCAGGGCGTTGCACAGGCGTTCTTCGAGGACCGCATCTGCTGGGCCGTGCCCGGGATGTGTCAACAACTGGCGCCTTGCAACCTGATCTGCCAGCGAGATGAGATTCACCATATCGCGCTGCACGCAACTCGGCAGCGTCTCAGGCGATTCACCGCACAGCCATATCACAGATGTCAGAGCATCGGGCAGCTGCCAATGTTCGGAGAGATGCTTGCCAAAGAGGCCTGCCCCCTGCCCGAGAATCTTGCGGCAGACGCGGTTGATATCAACTGCATGCGTCTCTGCCACGGTGCAGATACGGGCAAACGTTCGTGGCAGAACAGTGTGCAACGCCAACTGGCCCAGGTCATGCAAGAGACCGCCCAGAAACGCTTCACCCGGTTTGATTGATTTTCGCAACGGTGTCTCGCGAACCAGCATCTCCGCAGCGACAGCGGTTGCAAGACAATGTCGCCAATATGCTGTTGCATCGAACATGGCATCTTCGCTGGAATGCTGCTCACCCCCGCTGGTGATCATGCCCTGCATCAGTTCGAAGACTTCCACCGAGAGCGCAGCTGCCCGGACTTCATCAAAGCCCAGAAGAACGACAGCGCGCGAGAGATCGCCATCCTTGAGATTCACGCCCCGACTGGCCCGACGACACAAGCCGATCACCTTGGCGCTGAGGGCTGGATCAGCTGAGATCAGCGCGACCACATCCCTTGCATCGGAATCATCCGATGATGTGACCTCCAGCAGTCGCACAGCAATCGAGCTCAGCGTTGGCAGTTGCTCCAGCTGTTGCATGAGCAGTTGAATGCGACGCTTGACGTCAGGCTCATGCACGTGTGCTGGCATTCCCGTTCACCCCTTGCCCTTTCATGACTGTCATACGCTCAGCAGTTCACCGATGCGGTCCAGCAGCTTGACGATGTCGAACGGCTTCTTGATGAAATCATCCGCACCCTTTTTGAGCATCGCATCGATCTCGCTCTTGTTGACAACGCCTGAGACGATAATGATCTTTGTGTGTTCGAGCTTCTTCTGTTGCCGGATTCGCTCGCAGACCACGTTGCCATTGATGTCGGGCAACATGTAGTCGAGCAGAATGAGGTCGGGCTTGAACTGTTCCGTGAGCAGGCCAGCGTCGTAGCCGTTGGCTGCGGTGCGGACATCGAATCGTTCATCGTCACTGAGTGCATCGTGGAAAATGTCGAGAATGTTGGGATCATCATCAACGACCAGAATGCGCTTGCGGGGATCTTCCAGAAGATCTGTCGGAATGTCGTTGTTGTGCATGAACCGCAAGAGATCAGCACGGGGAATCCGCCTGAACCGCGAGCCCGGCACGCGAAAGCCCGTCAACCTTCCCGCATCGAAACAGCGGATGATGGTCTGCTGTGATACTTTGCACACTTCCGCTGCTTCACCTGTGGTGAAGACCTGCTTGCGTGCCAGTCCGTTGGAGCCCTTTGCTTTTGACATCGCTCTCTCTCCCGTGTCAATGCAGACCTGCCTACGAGTGCAAACTGCGATCAACAGCAGCAACATCGGCGTGCCTTATCCGAAACTTCACACTTGCCTGCATGCTGCATATCCCGCAGCCGCCGCAGATTGCGCAGCTGACATAAGTGTGCAACTCCCCTCAGGAGCGCTGTGGGTTATCACATCTTCTGTTGACGCTTTTCAAAGAGCGCTACAGCTTCGGGGCCTCGTGGATAAAGCGGATGGAGTTGCGCCGGATCCGCAATCACAGTCCCGTCCTGCCACTCGAACCCAGCCAAAGTCGCGCACGCTGCAGCATCGAACGTCATGGGAATGATGGGAACTTCATGCGACGTGCACCACTTCCGATAGTCCGCAGGCAAGTGCTCATCCGCCAACACTGTTGCGACATCGGTCTCAGCCAAAGCGGTGGCTGCCATCAAACCCGCATTGCCGCGAATGGTCCACCGCCCACTGGATTCATCACGGAAAACGTGGGTCATCCATGCCGTCTCTCCCTTGCAGGCCAACACGACAGCAGCCTGATTCACGTTGCGACCTTCACCAATCGTTGCCTGGGCAGCCACCATTGCGCTGGGAATTGCAATCGCGGGAATCTCCAGCGATTCACACAGCATCATCGCTGTGGCAATCCCGATGCGAATCCCACTGAAGCTGCCCGGCCCGACGGAGATCGCAACGGCTTTGAGATCGCGCGGCTGTGCGTTGAGCGCATGCATGAGCTCATCAACGGTGGGCATCAGTGCATTATCATGACGAGTGCGGCTGTGCAAGATGCGCTGCGTGACAACGCCCGCTTCATCAAGAGTTGCCACGCTGCCTTGGCGCTGTGACGTTTCGATTGCAAGAATGAATCTGCCAGGCACGCGCTTATCCCCCGCCCGCGCTGTGTCTGATGCGAAGTGCATCGAACTCGCGGCGAAGGTCGTCGCCACCCAGTTCCGCATCCTGTTGAGCCAACATTTCAACGCGCGGCCGAATCTGATGCACGTTCTTCTGAACCTTCTCGAGAATCTGCAACATGCGCAGCTCGCTGGTCCAGTAGTAACGATCGCGCTCACTCTGCGTGGCTGCGATGCGCTTGTAGGTTGTCATTGCAGCTTCGTATGACCCGGTTGCGTAACGGCATTCCGCCAGGCCAAACTGCGCTTCAAGCAGTTGCGGTGCTGCCCGGATGACATCTTCATAGAGTGCAGCTGCTGATGCGTACTCACCCGCCAGGCGATACGAATCGGCAATGCCTACGCGGATTGCAGTGCGGGCCTGCTCGTCCAGCGACCCTGCACCTGCCAGCCAGGTTTCAAGCGCAACGGCAAGTGGCAGGAGTTCTTCCTGCGCCTTCCGAGTTGCTGCGTCCTGTTGACTGGTGCGAATGAGGGTTTCGACATCGTTGCGCAGCGCAACCAGCATGGGAGGAACAATGCGCCCCACATCACCCGGACGGGCCGTTGCAAACCGCTGGATTTCAACGCTTGCGTCGTTGCCACGACCTGCAGCCTGCAACGCCCGAACCCGCAGCCCCAGCACGCGGCCCAGCAGCCCGCCATCAACATTACTCTCGATCGTGATCGGCTCAATCGCGGCCAGGGCCTGGTTGTACAGACCCAGGTCGATCGCTGCTTCAGCCTCGATGGCCCGGATCGATGTTTGATACATGTGAAGCAGTTGCGCGCGGTCAGCATCCGCCGTGGGCGTGCGCTCGATCAACTCGCGCGTCTTGCGCGCGTTGGCCATCACAGTCTGCAGTCGGGAAGTGTCGCGCGTCTCCATCGCCTGTTGAAACTCACAACGGCTCAGCATGTATCGGCTGTCCAGCCAGGTTGCAGCTGTGGGAGGAGTGCGTTCAAAGAGCGCTTGCGCAGCTGCAACATCGCCCATCTCGAATGCCAGTTGACCTGCTTCGTAGCGCCATTGTTCGATTGTGGGAAGATTCGCAAAGCGTTCGAGCAGATGATCAAGCACGCTCCGCAAGCGCGCGTCGATTTCGGGCGTATGGTTGCCACGACTGCGGACATCCAGCAGCAGCGCAGCAGCAATCTGAATCGCGCGTTCAGCCCGCAGATCGAGTGGGAAGGTCCGAGCAAACGTCTCGTATTGCTCAGCTGCAGCCAGTTGCTGTTCATTGTCGTACAGCGCCCGCGCCAGCCCGAAGAGCGCTTCAGCCTGTGCCCGCTCATCAATGTCTTCGCGCTGAAGTGCAGCCTGCAACATCGCGATGGCATCGGCCCGCGTGGCTGCATCCTGACTGAGATTCACCGCCCGCGCGATGGCCACAATCGAAGGCAGCTCTGCAAGCGGGACCGACTCGTCAGCCACCATCGCAAGCTTCTGGAAGATGATGGGACGAATGCGCTCGCGCATCTCGCTGCTGAGTGCATCAAGCAGACCAAAATAGGCGTTGTATGCAGCCTTAAGTTGTTCATGCCGCTGCGGCTGGGGAACGTCACCAGCCATCTGACGCATGAGCAGAAATCGACGATCCGTCAGAATGATGCGGAAGAATACATCTTCATCAGCTGTGTATTTTTCTTCGATCGATTCGATGGCTTCCAGGCCTGCCTGCGGCCCATTGCTCACTGCACGATTGAGAACGCCGCCCATCCGTGCCCGGAATACATCGACGGAACCTGCATCAGGATCCGTCGCAACTTCGCGAAAGTATGTTTCAGCAGTGTCGAAGTCTCCCAGCCGAGCCATGGCGAGGCCTGCATACAACCGCGCGCGATTCTGCAGAAACCCATCCAACTCGCGCGTCAGTGGCGGCAGCAACTCAGCTGCGAGTTCATACAGCGCTTTGCGCTCCGAAGCATCCTGCACATTGAACTCTGCATGCAGAAAAGCGCCGATCCCACGCAGAAATGGGATGCGGCGATCGCGCTCATCGCGGGCCAGCCGTCGCCGCTGCAGTTGCAGTGCAATGTCGTCCGCGAAACCCGGCTCGGATTCCAGATTGAGAATCGTCTCTGCGATTTCGATCTCTGCATCAGCTGCTGCTTCGTGCATGTTGCGAGCCACAAGCCGCGAGCGTTCGATCTGTTCATGCGTCGCAACACCAAACTCGGCTGTGATGTCGCCAGCTTCCAGGGGATACAGATTTAAGTAGTAGTCGCCAGCCTGATCAGCCAGCCACAACGCGTGCCTGGGATCGAATGGATGTTGCTCGATCAGAGCAGTGCGGGCATCCAACACTGCATGAATCGCATCGATGCGGTCAGCCAGGGACAACGCAGGGTTGTTGAGGCGCATGCTGAGCGCTGTCAGTTGATAGGTCATTGCCTCGATCTGATCTGCAGGCGGATGCTGAGCCATGTAATGCTCGAGAATCTCCGGCAACTCGTGTTGCGAAAGACCGCGCAGAAAGCTGGCCTCATCCAGCCGCTCATCAACACTTTGAGCCTGTACCATTGGTGACACCACCACACACCCAGCCGCGATCATGCTGAAGAGCCAGGCAATGCAGAATGGGACAGGTGGCCGTGACATTCGTATTCGGAGAATGGTAGCGGGTTTGGCTCAAGCAGCGGCTGGGACTGTCCGATAGCCCAAGTGTGACTGATGCACAACGCCTGATGACAGTTCGAATTGCGCTGCCACTACTCGCAGTGGTGATCGTTGCCATCGCAGCAGGAGTTGTAGTGCACCGCAGCAATCGTGCGACAATGTCAACTGCTGAGGTCCGCTTTGCAATCATCGCGGCCAGTCGCGAGGGTGGCTATCTTGGCCCGTTCAAATTCAGGGCTGATGAGTATGACGTGGTCGCGGGCGTGCTTCGCAATGTGAACGCTTCGACGGATGATCTGGTGGTCGGAGCCCGCACCGCAACGTTCGAGGTCGATGCTGCGGCGAACACCGTGACGATTCTGCTCGAAAGTGTGGTGATTCTCCGTACGCCGCCCCGCGATGAGATTCGCGATATCGCGCTGGAGCGGCTGGAATCATACGCGCTCGGCCCGCTGACCTGGCAGTGCGACATCATTGAGTGATGCACGTCACGAGATGCAACAGCCTCGCCTCGCATCCATCCATCCATCTAACACATCAGGTACAGAATCAGGCCGAATGAACCTGTAGCAGATCCGGAGATTGTGATCGTCTCGTCGATCACCATCGTCCCGCCGATGTCACCGAACGAGATAACCGTGTCCTCCACCAACCCCTGTCCCTGACCGTTAAGAACATCGCGACCATCTGCGTCCAGCAGTTCGACATTCACTTCCGGCGTACCGCTGGTGGGCACGTTGTACACATACGTCCCATAGACAATGCCATGACAGTTTGCCAGTTCCTGGCCGG
The DNA here is from genome assembly GCA_051004555.1 of Phycisphaerales bacterium. Classification (GTDB taxonomy): domain Bacteria; phylum Planctomycetota; class Phycisphaerae; order Phycisphaerales; family SM1A02; genus JBPCKF01. The sequence goes on from JBPCKF010000029.1 coordinate 22,677, forward strand.
TTGCAATGCTTGCAAGGCCGGTGCCTGTCGTCGTCACGCTGGTATCGATACGTTTGACAAATCCCACGCTGCAGTTCTCCTGAAGATAGTGGACCTCTACTGAATCCCGATGCGAATGTGGTCGAAGTGGGCCCGGAAGCCGGTCACTGAAAAGGTTGCAATGACAACCTTCTTGATAGACAGGATGATTCTGCCATCAGTGTTGCGGATGTAATCAGCTGCAGAGTTGATGGTTGCGAGTTCGACTTTGTCGACCGTTCCCAATGTGTAACTGTGCACCTGATCGAGTGTTTCGCCATTGTCAAAGTTGATCAGCCGCCATGTGACAGCGCAGCCGGGATTGTTGCAGCGCGATTCGACGGCTATATGGAACTGCTGTGCTGATTCATTGAGATCGGTGCGGCCTCTGATGCGAAGATCAAGGACATTCGGCTCGGATGACAGGAAGCCGATGGCGGATGTCCCGATGAGATAATCGCCATCGCCCACGTGAATCGAGTCGAGGTCGCCACTGTTCTGACTTCCGCGTGCGAAGCTAAACCCTGTCAAATCCGCGGTTGTGCCTGCAAAGCAGCGGATGTCGAAAATGTAGGCAGCCCCAGCGCTTCTGCCATTGTCATCATCGCCGGGTGCGCCGATGAGGCCTCGCGAACCATCTACAGCGACCGAACTCCCGAAAGTGTCACCCGGTTGAGTGTCCGCCGCGACAAACTTCGCGACCTGCACCCAGTCTGGAGCGGCGTAGATATAACAAGAGCCTGACGACTCGCCGTTCTCATTATCAAACATGGAGCCAATGATCGCTGCATCGCCAGCGAGCGCCACAGCGTCACCAAACAATGCAGCGTTATGCGGATCGTTGGGAACCATCAGCGCAACGGGAATCCAGGTGTCATTCATCTGACGTTCGAACATGTACGCGCCCCCGCCCCCCTCGCCGTTTACGCGAACACCAATGGCTCCAACAAGAAGCCGATCGCCCTGCAGGTCGAGCGCCCAACCAAAGTCGATGTAGTCGGTCTCGGCCGTGAGTGTTCGTCGGTAGTTCCAGCTGTCGCCAACTCGCTCGAAGATATACACAGCCTCGCGCGGACTTCGGCCGGGTGCGCCCACAACGATTCGGCCACCTTCGATGTCAACGGATGATCCGAAGAAGTCTTCAACATCTCCATCCGGCGCTATGAGCTTCGCTTCAAAGCGCCAGTTGCCACTGAGGTTCTTCCGAAAGACATAGACTGATCCTGCCTGATAGTTGTTTCCACCCGTGTTGTCATGCCAGGCTGCGATGGCTGCGACATCTCCATCGAACGCAACAGCGTTGCCAAACTCATCACCCTCTTCACCATCGGGTGCTCTCAGCTTGGCAACCTGCTGAAACTCATCATTCTTGTCGCGCTCGAACACGTAAACTGCTCCTGAGTTCTCGCCGAGATCATCATCTCGCAGCGCCCCGACAAAGATGGTGTCGCTGTCACAGGCGACGGCATGCCCGAAGTTGTCGCCTGCCTCGCCGTCCGATGCCAACAGTTTCTGTGTCACGAGCCACTGCGATTTGACATGGCGCAGAACATAGGCCGCTCCCGCGACCGTACCGTTGTCATCATCGCCAGCCGCTCCCGCAACACCGACATCGCCGCGCAAAGCAACAGCACCTCCAAAATGGTCAATCGCTTCCCCATCATCCGCAAGGATCTTCTGCAGTTCGCCTGGCAAACACTGCGCCATCGCGCTCGGCGCGAGTGCAAGTAGGATAAGAAGCACAAGGATAGTGGAACGTTTCAAGCACATTACAGTGATCCAATCAGTTTCGCAGGTTCCGGAATAAGTGTTCGCAACTGCATGCGCTGCCAGTGCCTGGCCCAGTCAGCCTGGGCGATATCCTGTGAGTTGGGTTGTGCGAGGTTCGCCCACATGATCACGCCTTCCGCCTCGGTTTCATCGCGAATCATGGCAAGCACGCGCTGCACCTTATAGGCGCCCAGTGTGCGATCGCGGGCTGCGCGCCGCCGCCGCCGAGTTGATCGAACGTGATGATGCGATTCGCGGCGAGACCCTGTCCAAGGCCGTTCAGAACATCGCGACCGTCGGCGTCGGTGACTGCCAGGTTGATATCGGGACTGATACCATTAAGCCCGTGGATGTACGCACCGAAGACGAGCCCGTGACAGTTCTCCAGAATCTGCTCGGCGTCGATCGTTCCACTCGTATTCGTCACACCATCGCTGTCAACACGTTTCATGAAGCCCATCGCGAGATCTCCGAGAGTTCCTGGCCGGTAGCGTCCAAGCGACCACTCTCAGGCTACCCCCCCCCCCCCCCCTTCTTTGTCAAGAAAAAAACTCTTGGATTTTTAATAGTTCGCCCTTGCCGGGCAACTTCGCAGTTTCTCCTTGCAGCACTTCCGGGCTATACTTCACCCGTTCATCCGGATGAATGGATGAATGCACCCACGACCACTCAGGAGTGATTCCGATGCCAGCAGCCACCAATACCGCCGTTTCATCTTCTTCTGCCCATTTCATGAACACCAATCTGCCACTGTTCTCCGACCTCACCTACAAGGTTGCTGACTTCTCGCAGAACACCATCGACTACGGCCGCAAGGAGATCATGCTGGCTGAGCACGAGATGCCCGGGCTGATGTCGATTCGCGAAAAGTATCGCGCCAGTCAGCCGCTCAAAGGTGCCCGCATCGTCGGCTCGCTGCATATGACGATTCAGACCGCGGTGCTCATCGAAACGCTCATTGATCTTGGCGCAGAAGTCCGCTGGGTGAGTTGCAACATCTTCTCGACACAGGATCACGCAGCTGCAGCTGTGGTCGCGGGACCAAACGGCAGCGAGAATGATCCCCAGGGTCCTGCGGTGTTTGCCTGGAAAGGCGAAACGCTGCCTGAATACTGGTGGTGCACTTTCCAGGCACTCAACTGGCCGGACGGCAATGGACCCAATCTCATTCTTGATGATGGTGGCGACGCAACCCTGCTTGTCCACAAGGGTGTTGAAGGCAACCGCACGGGCAAGATCGCAGATCCTTCATCGACCGAAAACGAAGAGTTTCAGTGCATCCTCACACTGTTGCGCGATGTGAACAATCACAACCCACAGTTCTGGACACGTGTTGCTGCTGATATCAATGGCGCCACGGAAGAAACCACGACCGGCGTCCATCGTCTCTATCAGATGCAGAAGAAAGGCGAACTGCTCTTTCCAGCAATCAACGTCAATGACTCCGTCACCAAGAGCAAGTTTGATAATCTCTATGGCTGTCGCCACTCCCTCGTCGATGGCATCATGCGCGCGACCGATGTGATGCTGGCTGGCAAACTTGCAGTCATCTGCGGCTATGGCGACGTCGGCAAGGGCTGCGCCCAGTCACTTGCGGGACAGAAATGCCGGGTCGTTGTGACCGAGATCGATCCCATCTGCGCATTGCAGGCATACATGGATGGCTACGAAGTGGTGACGGTCGAAGATGTCGTCGACAAGGCTGACATCTTCATCACTGCAACAGGCAACTTCAACGTCATCACCGCGGATCACATGGCCAGAATGAAGGATAAAGCCATCGTTGGCAACATTGGCCACTTCGATAATGAAATCGATATGGCTGGCCTTGCAAAGACCAAAGGCATCAAGCGCATCACCATCAAGCCGCAGACTGATCTGTGGGTCTTTCCTGATGGCCATTCCATTATCGTACTCGCTGAAGGCCGCCTGCTGAACCTCGGCTGCGCGACGGGTCATCCCAGCTTTGTGATGAGTAACTCCTTCAGTAATCAGGTGCTGGCCCAGATCGAACTGCACGCCAATCACGCTCAATATGCCAACGAAGTCTTCACGCTGCCCAAGCAGCTTGATGAAGAGGTGGCGCGACTGCACCTCGGTAAACTCGGTGCCAATCTCACGAAGCTGAGCGATGAACAGGCAGAATACATCGGCGTATCACACGAAGGGCCGTTCAAGCCGGAGCATTATCGATATTGATACGCTGGCGGAACAGCACGCACAGCTGCCCGGCTCCCGAAGGCGACGACAACGAAACGCAACATCCGGCTGAATCGGGCTGGGCTACAATTGGTGTAGGAGATGCGATTTGTACGGTGCGCATGCATCGGGCAATTCTGGAATGATATGGGTGTATCTTGTCGCTATCTCGGTCGCCGCTCTGCCGTCGCGCGCGTTGTTCTCGCGATCGTGTCACTCTTCCAGCTGGCAGGGCCAGCCAACGTTTGGGCGGCGACGCTCGCCGGGGTCGCTTCTTCCAGCCGAATGACGGTCGAAGATGCCGCAATGCATGCGGACGTTTTGGGCGTGGAGATGGATCGCATTGCTCCGATTTATGAGAAGTATGTTATTGTGGCAGATGCGATCGACCAAGCGACCGCGCTCATGTTTGCCTACAACAATGCATGTTTCCCGCACAAGCTCGGAGCTTCAGATGATGAACTGACGCAGGCCCTTGTTTCGAGAAGGCGAAACCTCGAACGACGTCAACTCGAGTGGATCCGGGATAACGAACGTGCCTATTTTGAGCATCTGAATACCCTCTTTCCTGCACAACAGGAACAGATAACATTTCTTCAGCAGGCTCACCGAAGATCGAGATTCTTGAGTCGCGAGGCATATGTGCCACGGTTGGCGGATGTGCCCGGCGTTCGATTTGATCTCCTGCAGATACTGGACGGCCAACTCGTCGATGTTGATCCTGCAATGATCTCAGTGACCTGCTCCCCAAAACTTGACCCAATCGCTGTGAGAGTTTCTACTGCCCTTTTTACGGGCAAGGAGGCTCTCGAAGATGAAACGCAAACGACACACACCCGAACAGATCATCGCCAAGCTGCGCGAAGCTGATGCGATGCTGGCGACCGGCGCCACGATCGCGCAGATCGTTCAGCGACTCGAGATCAGTGAGCAGACCTTCCATCGCTGGCGGAATCAGTACGGCGGGATGAAGGCCAACGAAGCGAAACGACTCAAAGAGCTCGAACGAGAGTTGCTTGAATCGAACGACCAAGGCTGTCGGTGACCGTTCCATTCGCACTGATCTCGAACGCAATCGCAGGTTCGCTGCCGTGATACCAATGGTCGGCATGTCGAAGCATCTTTTGAAGCAACGGAAAGCCGTCGCTCCGGAGATCGCCCAACGAGACCTGATTCCAGTCGATCGTATCCGGCTGACTCGTTTGCTGTTGTTGTGGAGGAGGTGGCGATGGTTCGCACGAGGCGCACATCGAGATGCCTGCGAGCGCCAGAATGGTCCATATGTACTGCATGGCGGGGTCCATCAGATGATTGGAATCGGGTTGAAGGCCATCGGCCATATTGGCGTCATTGTGTCTTGACGAGGCGGCCCTTGCTCGCCGTTTTCGCCGTCCGTTGTCTTCCCAGGCCGAGGCGATCGACTGCTGCGTCGAGGATCATGCGCAGTGTGTCTGTGTAGGTGAAGCCGTCCATCTCGGCCATGAGGTTGAACTTGCCGTCCCAGCACCAGCCGGGATTGGGATTCACTTCCAGCATGCGCGGCTGACCATCTGCGCCGCAGCGGAAGTCAAAGCGTGCATAGTCGCGGCAGCGCAGGCGTTCGAAGAGTGTGATCGAACTGTCGACCATCATTCGTTTGAGATCTGCATCAAGCTTCGTGGCTTTGTGATATTTCACCTTGGTCCAGTAGGGCGACTTGGGGTCCCACTTGGATTCATATCCCAGGATTCTGGGAAGGGCTGGATCGAGGCCGGAATAGTCGACTTCGAGCACTGGCAGGACCTGCATGCTGATGCCGGGATTGCCGATGAGGCTGACGGAATATTCCGCACCCGGGAGAAACTCCTGCACAAGCACAGGTTGGCCGGGCATCTGGCCATGCAGTTGCACAAGATATGTGATGAGTTCTTCGGGTGTGCGAACGACTGCGTGTTGTGTGATGCCGATGGAACTGTCGCCGAAGTTGGGCTTGAGCAGTGCGGGGAAGACTGAAGGCAGCGTTGCTGCTTTGTCATCTGCTGCGACATATGTTTCCAGCGGAACGGAAATCTCAAGCGACGCTGCGACTGCCCGCACCATGGCTTTGTCATAACACGATGCAAGACAGCCGGGCCCCGCGCCGGTGTAGGGAATCTCGAGCATTTCCAGAAGCGCAGGCACATGCAGTTCAAGAAATGCGTCGTTGCGGAATCCTTCATCGCAGAGGTTGAACACCATGTCGGGCTTGTTGCTGCGCAGATGATCGATCAGGCCCTGGTGATGATCGAAGTAGGTGAAGGTGTAGCGGCTCAGTGGAGCGAGCGCATCCTTGAGTCGCTGCACGGTGTCGAGGTCTTCGGGGTTGAACTGGCCGCCGAGTTTGACGGTGTCGGGCAGTGACGGATCGCCCAGGAGGACAGTGACAGTGATGGGCTGGGTTCGAGCTGCTGCGACGGGCGAGGTGATCGATGTGCGTGCGGTGACGAACATTCGCCGTCCCATCATGCCCAGGTCCTGGTTGCGATCGGACCCTGAGCGCAGGATGCCATGGTGCACGACGTCGATGAATCCCGCGTTGGTCAGGCTGCGCTCGATGCCTTCGCGAGAGAAGAGTCGCTCTGCGTAGAACTGATCTGCAATCACGCCCCGCTCTGCATGGACGACAACTTCACGACAGACCAGCCGCCTGCCATCGCGGGCCAGACTGCGTTCGCGGCAGACGAAGTGATTCTGATCGATCCACTCCCAACTGCGCGGCTCGAAGTGTTGCGACAGCCATTCGCCATCGACGAGGTCAAGAGCGAGCACGCCGCCTGGCACAAGGGCGTTGCGAACGCGGTCGAGGATTTGTTGATCTTCGTGTTCGCGTTCGAAGTAGCCGAAACTGTTGCCCATGATGGCAACGCATTCAAAGCGCTCGGGCGGAATGCGGAAGCGGCGTGCATCGCCTTCATGAAAGTTGACATCCAGGTTGAGCGCTGCAGCCCGTTTGCGTGCCAGACGCACAAGATAGCGTGAGCGATCAACGCCAGTGACGTTGGTGTAGCCGCGGCCAGCCAGTTCCAGTGCGTGTCGACCCTGTCCGCAGCAGAGGTCGAGGATGCTCGTCTCGGTCGTGATTCCGGTTGCAGAGAGAAGGACATCAACATCGCGGGCGGTGTTCTCAGCGTTTTCAACCACATCGCCATCGGTCTTGAGATAGACAGCGTTGAAGAGTGTTCGCCACCAGTCCGAGGGCAGATGACGTTCGAGGTCATCGACGGGTCCGAGTGTGCGTGATGCGGGTGGCGCAGGCCGAGATGGTTTTGTCGTCACGTGAGCTCCGGCGGCGATGTCGCCTCATTGAGTGTGCGGATGTGGTCTCATGGTACTCGATTGTTGCAAGACGTCCAGCGCGGTTGTGTCAAAAGCGGCATCATCCTGCCTCACGGGCACTCATGTTCACTCATGTGGGATACGCTTGAGCGGCAATGGCTCATCAGCAGGCTCCATCCATTCTGTATGCAGGCGGCGGAAGTGGCGGTCACATCAGCCCGGCGATTGCGATCGCAGAGGCTGTTGCACGCCTTCGGCCCGATGCGAGGCAGATCGTTGCCTGTTCGGACCGGGCGATCGATGCGCTCATGCTCAAGCCGACAGGAATCTCATTCATCTCGACGGCTGCTGCTCCCTTCAGCACATCGCCACGAGGAGCGATCAGGTTCGTGCGCGGCTGGCGGAGAACTCGAGCGGCTGCGGATGACATTCTGTTGGAGCGAAAGGTCGATATTGTCATTGCGTGTGGCGGCTTCGTGGCAGCACCAGTTGCACGGGCAGCAGCCAAGCGGAAGATTCCCGTGCTGCTGCTCAACCTTGATGCACATCCCGGCAAGGCCAACCGTCTGGCGGCGCGCTGGGCGACGCAGATTGTGTCCGTGTGTGAAACGCCGCGCTTGCCGAGGTTTGCTGAGATGCTGGTGCCATTCCCCCTGCGAAGTTCCACATTGGCTACCACCTTTGGTTCGCGCGATGACTGCTGCCTGAGTCTGGGGCTGAATCCTGATCGCAATACGTTGCTGGTGACAGGTGCATCACAAGGTTCGCGGAGCTTGAACGAACTTGTCCCTGCGTTGGGCAAAGCGCATCCGGAGGCATTCACACACTGGCAGGTGTATCACCTGTGTGGCAGCGATGCACCGGAGCCGATCAGCGACGCGTACCAAGCAGCGGGGATCAATGCAGTTGTCGAGCCATTTCAGCATGAGATGGGGCGTGCATGGTCCGCAGCTGATCTTGCCATCAGTCGTGCTGGGGCTAACTCAGTCGCGGAGATTGCGATCAACTGCGTGCCGACGATCTTTCTGCCGTATCCATTTCATCGCGACCGTCATCAGTTTGACAATGCTGCTCCGCTGGCTGCATGCGGCGGTGCGGTGATTCTCGATGACCTTGTTCAGGTTCAATCCAACCTGAATGCTCATGCATCGAGTATCTGCCAGTTGCTGCAGGCTGATCATCGTCGTCTTGCGATGCAGGCTGCTCTGCTGGCCGAGTTGCCGGTGAATGGAGCGGAGGTGATCGCGGAGATTGCGCTGGGGCACACGGTCTAGCCGTGACACTAAAGATCGGGTGGACGTAGGGGCGGGCGGGGGGAAACGCCTCGTCGCAGGCCCAAATGGCCGCTTTCTTCGCGCATGCTCTCTTGCTTGTGCTACACTTGAACTACAGAAAGATGCTCCACGAAGACAGTCACAACCTGACCGTGATGTGCCGGGGCGATGTGGCACACTGTGTTGTCCTCACCGCTCGCGGCGCAGCAGCCTCCCCGACGCTGCGGCGGGTGGCGAAGGCTGTTATCGGCGACGACATCTGCGTGGATGATCCGCTCGCTGCCTTTGCTGAACTTGCCCTCCAGGATCGCCTCAACAACATCAGACGGGCCTGGGGACTGCGGCCGATCGGCCTGACCTGCCTCCTTGTCGACCAGATCAAGAACAGCAGCGAAATCGATCAACTCCGAAGCGCGATTGATACATGCCTGCACGATGTTGTGCAGTTGCATTACGACCCTCGCGATTCGATCTCGCCTTTTCGCGACGCGTCGGGCCAGCCGGTAGGAACTGAAACATCACAACCAGCGATGCATTTCCAGCCAGCACCTCCGCAGCCATCAGCCAGAAATCGTCCTCCGCGCGGGCCCGGCCAACTCCGCCTGGTTGAATCTCCTTTTGAAGCGTCATCCAGCCCTGCTGCAACATCAGAGCCAGAGCGCCGCGGCACGGTCGATACCCTGAGCGATGTCGACTTCGATGCAGAAACAGATGATGAGTCGCCTTCGGTCTCTGCGGCCGAGCTGGCGATGTTGCTCGGCGATATCAATGTCAACGATGACGATATGGACGGCCAGCCATGAATGGTGCCAGCAACACTCCAGCGCGGGCCAGACGAGGACGATGGATTCTCGTGGGTCCCGATGCGGAGCGCCTGGCTGAAGAATGCAGACGTTCAACAGCGCGCTCGATTGATGGATGCGCCAACATCTATCACGCACTTGGCGAGATCGCCAACGCGCAAACAGCCAGGCCGATTGAGGGGCTGATCGTCGATGCACGGGCAATCCAGTCGCCGCTTGCAGTTGTGATTCAATCTGTGCATCGCGTCGATCCATCTGTCGCTGTGCACCTTGTGTCAGCCAATGGCAGTCCGGATCATCGCAACGCAACTGATCTTGGCTACGAAAGCGTTGTCACACAGCCGCTCGCAGCTGAGCATGTCCTGCAACTGCTGGGCGAAGATGCTGGTGCATTCGCCGCAGCGCCTGCGAACGGCCCCGCGGCTTCTCCACCATCAAAACCTGTTGCGCAGGAATCTGCCAGCCCAGTGGTCGCCTCTTCAGTTGACGCGCCAGCCAAACCACGTGACACGTCCGCCTCCGCAACCAGACTGGGCGACATTGATCTCGTCGAGTGCGTGCTGACCCAGCCGGGTGATGTCGAAGCGCTTGCGCTCAAGCTCCTCAGGCAGGAATGCAATAAGGATGACATCCACCTGCTTCCAGCCAGCGCGGATCGCGGCGTCCCGGTATCACGCGACGGCGAAATGTTCGGCCGACTGGTCAGCGACGCGCTTGATGATGCAGCGCTCGCAGGCTGGGCATCATGGCTGGCATCATGGCTGGCCCTGGCAAACCGGACGCAGGAACTCGAACAGGCAGCCACGCTTGATCCGTTGACCGGCGCGTGGAACCGCCGCTTCTTCGATTCATTTCTCCCCGCTGCGCTCGAACGGGCCCGCATCAATCGCCGTCCGCTTTCCATCATGGTCTTCGATGTCGACGATCTGAAAGTCTATAACGACACCTTCGGCCACGAGGCGGGGGACATTGTGCTTTGCGAGACGGTGCGCCTGTTGCAGAGTCTTGTGCGTCAGGGAGATCGCGTCTGCCGCATTGGTGGCGATGAGTTTGTTGTGATCTTCGCGCACGAAGGACCGCCCAGGCGGGAAGGATCATCGCCTGTGGAATCAGTCGAACTGATCGCCCGCCGCTTCCAGGCTGCGATCGCTGAGTTGCGCTTTCCCAAACTCGGCCCCGATGCGCCCGGCAGGCTCAGCGTCTCTGCTGGCCTCGCGACCTTCCCCTGGGACGGACACGATCCTGCGGTTCTGCTGGCGCTGGCCGACCAACTCGCGCTTGAATCCAAGCGCAAAGGCAAGAACGCGCTCACCATCGGTGAGTAAGCGTCGCGAAGCCGCAACAGTCGCGGCCCCAGCTTCGCGCGAAACTGTGATAAACTGCACCAATGAAGATCTTCTGCACAATTGCGGTTCTGACATTTTCATGCCTTCTCCCCGGGGTGGCTGAGGTCGATGATGCGGTGCCCGCGAACCCCGAGCCGCGCTGGTGGAAAGGCAATCTGCACACGCACACGTTGTGGAGCGATGGCAACGGCTTCCCCGAGATGGTCGCTGAGTGGTACCGCGTGAACGGCTACAACTTTCTCGCCCTTTCCGATCACAACGTTCTCAGCCAGGGAATGCGATGGATGCCGCTGACTGAAATCGAGCGACGGGCTGGCGAAGATGCACTTGACGGCTACATCGATCGCTTCGGAGAACACTGGGTCGAGATGAAGGCCGTGGAGAATGGCGAGCGACATGTGCGACTCAAGCCGCTGAATGAGTTCCGCGCGTTGCTCGAGGATCGGGGCGTGTTCATCCTGATGCAGGGCCAGGAGATCACTGACAGTGTCGGCCGGGTGCCGATTCACATCAATGCCACCAATCTGGCGGAGCTGATACAGCCTCAGCACGGCGAGGATTTTCAGGCCACCATGCGCAACAACCTGATCGCCGTCGCTGAGCAGGCCGCTCGAATCGGACGGCCGATCCTGCCGCATCTGAACCATCCCAACTTTGGCTGGGCGCTCACCGCCGAGGACATCGCAGCGGTGACCGAAGAGCACTTCTTCGAGGTCTTCAACGGCCACACGGGTGTGCACAATGCTGGCGATGCACTCCGCGCGGACACGGAGCGCATCTGGGATGTCGCCAATACCATCCGGCTCGTGCAACACAGCGCGCCGCCACTGTTCGGGCTCGCGACCGACGACAGCCACAGTTATCACGGGCGAAGCGATGTTTCGATCCCCGGCCGTGGATGGATCATGGTCCGCGCCCGCCATCTCACGCCCGAGTCGCTGCTGCGCGCCATGGAGCAAGGCGATTTCTATGCATCGACGGGCGTCGTGTTGCGCGATGTCCGATTCGACGCCGCGTCGAACACCTTGTTTGTCCAGATCGATCCCCAGCCCGGCGAAAAGTACACCATCGAGTTCGTCGGCACCCGTGAGGACCCCGACCTCACTTCCGAAGAGGTCCGCGACGCTGAGGGCAAAGAGGTTCGCACCACGCGTCGATACTCGGCCGAAATCGGCGAGGTGCTGTTGCGTGTGGAAGGCACGAGCGCTGAATACACCCTGGCTGGCAATGAACTTTACGTCCGGGCTGTTGTTACCTCAGATGCACCGCCCACGCATCCAACCGCGGACAGTCCGCTTAAAAAGGCGTGGACCCAACCGGTGGGCTGGCGTCGACTTCTCGACCCTGGCGAATGACCGCAATGAGTTACTGCCGGTCGCGTAGTCGAAAGTTGCTGCGAGGGGTGGAGGCGTCGCCTTGCGAATCAAAGCCGCCCATCACTCATTCGACCACGCGCCAATATTCAAAGTAGCCGATCATCATTTCTTCCCAGGTCTGTTCACCAAAGCGGACGCGCTGGGTGTGATCGGGGTTGGCTGGGTTGTTTTCGCTGTTGTCATACCACGCTGTGGCCCGCAGGCGACTGCCAGCCGCGACCGCAATGGGATCGCGCAGCTTGTAGCGCGTCTGCCAGTTGAAGTCGTAGCCGGGAATGTCCAGCAACAGCTCGACATCGCCATCGGGTTTGATGAGTTCATAGCGAAACGCCTTGCCACGCACATGCATGTGCGGCGCAAACGAATACAACATCACATCACGACTGAAGCGCTGTTCCGCGACTACCTTGTAGTTTGCAGCATCAGGTGGAATCTGAAACTCGGTGGTCATGGCTGATGCGGTGCGAAGTTCCCGCGCGGGTGGACCATCTGCGAACACAAATCCAAGCTCCGGCTGATCTTCAACAGCGGTGCCATTGGGCGTGTAGTGAATCTGAAACTTCAGCCACGCACCGGCTGGCAGTCGCTTGGCCATCCCCTCGGGATAGACAGTGGTCGCCTGTCCCGGCACAAGGCCCGCAAAGTATCCCTGCAGGCCACCCTGCCAGCGCCGCTGCACATCACGACGATCCTCGCCTTCCTGCTGCGGATCTTCGAGGAACACCAGAATGTGATGCACAACTTCCGGATGCGTCGGCCGGATTTCCATGCGGCTGATCCAGCGGTCTTCGGGAAAGTCCGTCTTTACATAATGGTAACGATATCGGACTGTGCCTTGTGCGGGCACGCTGAGTGGCGTGTCAATCGTCACGACCGCATCCGGTTCGCCGATCTGCCAGGCTGTTGTGTAGTTGCGCGGAAGTGGTGCATCGGCTGCCTCACCAGCCGGGCCGCCCGCTGCGATCCATGCTTCAACTGCAGATCGATCACGCTGTGAAAGGCTGCGATCATTTGCAAATGCACGTGAGCCGGGACCTGCATGCCAGGGCGGCATGATGTCGTTGGCAATTGCGTAGCCAATCATCTTTCGCCTGCCAAAGACGTGTTCATAGGTTTCCAGCGGAAATGGGGCTGCACCCTCAGCCCGATGACAATCGGTGCAGTTGCGCTGCACGATGCGGCTGATGCGATTGTGATAGGTGATGTGGCTGTCAAAGTCCGGTGCTTCTTCTTGTGCAACGTCGGCTTCCAACTCACACCCGGGCGCAAACGTCACTTCGACCGCAGGGCGTTCTCCCTGCAGCGTTGCATCAATCGCATCGATCAGAAACGTATTGCGTGGCGAATCAGTTGAAAATCCGATGCCATGCTGATCATCAATCGCGCCGCGGTAGACCAGGGTTGCAGCCTTGTCGAGCACAAAGACATCTGTCGTCCGCTGCGCTCCAAGCGCTCCGGCGAGTTCACCCTGCACACTGTGCACATACCAGCCCTCGCCGCCCAGCCGATTCGCATCGGCAACAACATCTTCGACTGAATTGACGGCGCTGACATTCACAAACAGGAGTTGCACAGCATGATCGCGATAACGATCACGAATCTCTTCCAGGCGCGGCAGATACTTCTGACACAGCGGGCAGCCGGTATCACGCAGGGCGACCACCAGCACCGCAGCGTCCCGCGCTTCTTTGTGGAGCGTCGTGGCTCGGCCGCTCAGCGTCGTCAGTTCAACATTCGGCACGCGCTCGCCAATGTGGAATGGACGCGGATCGACACCCGACTGAGCACTTTCGCGAAAGGGGCCTGCGGGCGTGTCATCGACACCATTGGCCAGCGTCGTTGTCGTTGAAACCACAGCACACCCTGCCGCCAGCAAGAGCGTGCGAATGCCTGCACAGGAAACACAATGAAGCAGCATGAAATCAGAATCCTCCTCAGAGTGAATGCGTCTCATACTCATTCGGTTGAGGCAGGATGCTTACCGTCCTGAAATTCGGACGCGAATGCGGGCTGCATCTTCCGCATACCCAGCCTCCTGCAGTCGATCTGCGGTCGCAGCCCCGATCCGATACCAGTTGCTCTGCACGACGAACATCCCAGCCATCTCCGCAGGCGGCTGCACTCGGTTCCACGTCTGGATGTACAACTCCGGCACGCGCTGAGCCTCACCATTCTTGCGAAGAAGCGCCTCGGCCTGGGCCAGCGCATCATGCACCATCGGTCCAGCGTTGGCGTAGCGATTGATGACATCAAGATAACAATCGCCAGCATTGTCAGGCTGGCCAGCCTTCTCCCACATCTCCCCCTGGGCCATGCGGATTTCCGCTGCAAGATCCAGCCGACGCTGAAACTTGGCAAACGCTGCGTTCCACAGCGCGTTCTGTTCTTCGACATCGTCAACGCTCTGGATCATGGGCATCAGCACGTCCAGGCTGAACTCGGGATAGCGGCTGCCACACAGTCGATCCAGCACACCCGCCCAACGCTTCTTCTGAGGCAAACTGAGTACACCATCTGCTGCAAGAGCGCCCATCTGAAACCACCCGCGTGCATATCCCGGCGACGCTGTCAGCCCCGCCTCGAGCAGCTCCAGTTGATCGTTCACCGAATCGGGCGATCGCAACAGCCTTGCTGGTGCGCGATTTCGCGATGCAATCAGTTCGGCTGGCTCAAATGCGTTCCCATCCCTGCGCAGAGTGTCGAGCCGTTCTGCAGCGTCTGTCAGTGACGCTGCAACAAAGCGATTGTTCTGATCGCTCATCGCAAAATCCGCAAGCAGCGAAATCCGACTGTCATCCACCATCCGTCGCGTTTGCGGGTCGAGCACGATTCCACGCGTTCCCATGTACGCTTCATAGCGGCCAGCATCAAAGTTCCACCACGCACTTCGGCGATCAGCCTGCAGAAACCCGACCCATGCATGACTTGTATCCGCACTGCGGCCGACGGTATACGCAGTCGGCACGCCAATCGCTTTGCCCACTGTTGTCGCGAAATACGCCTGGTCAGCGCACACGCCGCCGTACTGCAGAATGTTGGGAAGATTCCACCCGGCCAGCGTCACCTTCTTGGGCGCACCAGTTCGATAATGATCGAAGTCATACGCGATATCAAAGAACCGCGCGCCCACTAACTGGTCTCCGGTATATCGCGACACTGCCCATTCCAACTCAGGAATACTCGCGGTCACATCAACAACATAGATCAGCAACTCCGGGGGAACATTCGTCAGGCCAAACTGCATGGCCTGCTCGTGCCGGAGAAAATACTCGAATATTTCCAGCGGGCCCGGCGCCTGTGCACGGTTTTCGTTGAAGTTGCGCGCAAGTGGCTTGTCATGCACCACACACACCGCAACCGCGAGATTGGCATACTCGTTCAAGCGTTCACGATGGGCTGGACGCAGTTGATGAAGAACATCCAGAACGTCCCGTGGCTGCTCCTGCTTTGCGTCGAACACAAACATCAGTGTCTTTGCAAATGCATCATTGTTTCGCAGGAATTGCAGCGTCTCGACGCAATCCCTTTCCTCCAGCCGCGACACGAATGACAGCAGCCGTTGCGTATACGCTGCTTCGACAAATGCATCTGATGCCCGCAGCGGCGCGTAGCCAATCACGCTGTCGCACAATGCCTGCACATCGTTCTGGGCAGTTTCGATTGATCCGCCAGCTTGCAACGCATCGAGAATCGCATTGGCACGCTCACTTACACTCGCTCCTTCACGCGAAGGTGGCGCTTGTGCGACTGCATGCACAACGATATTCATGCACATGCTCGCGCACATGGCTAATGCACACCATCGTCTCCACGTCTGCAACATGCGTTTCATCTTCATGTCATTACCACCACTCACCGCTCAGTGCGTGCCCTTCACCTGTGAGATACAAGGACACATGCTGGTTGGGCCAGATGCGGGGCCGATGCACGCCATTCTTTCTGCCAAATGCGCTGGTTGGCTGGTCGGCAGCCCAATCGACAAACGCCCGCTCATCATAGAGAATCGCGCCCTCTGCAACAAGTGAACCCGTCATCCACGATACCGTTGCAAGCAGCAGCGCGTGTGCTGCAACTGATGCGGAAAAGCAGTATGCATCGGGCTGCGTCGCAACGTTGCCGCATTCGCTGCACACGTTGTCGCGGGCACTGCGCATGTCATAACCCACACGTTGGACATTCGCCACGTTCCCATCTCTTCGCTGGGCGATGAAAGGAATAAAACCAGCGGGGCAAGTCGACCAGGCCGAACATCCATACCAGTGGCAGAATCATCGCCCCTGCAAACGCAAGTCCGCTGATCAGTGCTGTCAGTTGAAACCCAACGTTGCCACAGAACACGCGGGCTATCGAATAGCAAACAAACGCATGCACTGCAACAAGGAGCAGAAAAGCGCTGCGTACAACCAGATTGGAAACTGCAGCCGCAACCATGCTGTGTGATAGTATGCGCCGCGGGGCGGATGATGGGGAGGATCGCTGTCATTCCTGCGCAGGCGGGAATCCAGTCTGGTTGGCGCGACTCTGCGACGCGCCCTGTGGGGCCTCGCCTTCGCGGGGGCGACAGATTGGGTCCCCGACTGCCCGGGGAAGACAGAAGACGCGAATGGTCCCGGGCTCGGGCAACGCTGATAAAACCGCCGATTCCTGAGGAAAAACGGCCACTCCGCCGATAACATGCTGGAGCCGCAGTGGTTGACATCAGTCTCACCTTCATTCGGATTCAAACGTAGTGGTTCGAGAGCGACACCAATTCTTCCGCACTGTCCTGATTCTGGCTGATGGGCTGATCATCATGGCTGCTCAGGTGCTTGCATACATGGTGCGCTTCGAAGTGTTGCGCCCGGATGATGGCGTGAACTACACCTATCAGGAACACGCGATTCCCATGATTCTCACGCCACTTGTTCTGCTGGCGCTGTTTCATGGCGGGCTGTATCAGCCGCGCAGGGATCAGCGGTTCTGGCGTGAGGCGTGGGTGATCATTCGCTCGGTCGCGGTTGGCTGCGTGTTGATGGTGACTGCGTTTTATGTTTTCCAGAAGGAACTGGCAGGCGGCCGCGATCTCAGCCGTCTGCAGTGGGGGTGTTTCGCGGCTATCAGTGTATTTGGGCTGCTTTGCTGGCGATCGAGTTTCCGCTCAATGCTGCGGGCCTTGCGCCGCCAAGGTTGGAACCTGCGGCATGTCGCGATCGTCGGGACCGGCCGCTTGGCGCAGGTTGTGTTTCACACGCTCGAACGCAACAGCTGGACAGGCATCAAACCGACGTACTTCATCAGTCACCGCCCTACGCCCAGCGTCGGTGAACTGTGTGGACTCCCCGTACGGGGGAGCGTTGATGACATTGAAGCGTTGCTGGATGAACACCCGGTCTCAGGCGTGTTTGTTGCAGTTCCCCAACGGATGGCATCGCGCGTGCCGCGCCTGTTGAGCAGGCTCGAACGATTCGCGATTGATGTCCGCATCGTTCCGGATGTCAATCCCAGACACACGCCGTTTGATATGACGACAACTGAGCTCGATGGCATGCCTGTGCTTGCAGTGCGGCAGAATCCGCTTGTGGGCTGGAACGCGATCACCAAACGCAGCATCGACATTGTGGGAGCCTCGGTCGCGCTCCTGCTTTTTCTGCCTGTCATGGTGAGTGCTGCGATTGCGGTTCGCCTGAGTGGGCCCGGGCCGGTGATTTTCCGCCAACCCCGCGCCAGTCTGGGCGGACGTTCGTTCATGATGTACAAGTTTCGCACCATGGATCATGTCAGCCACGAACAACAGGCCATTCGCGATGCCGGGCGCGGGACGGATGCCTGGACCGATGAAGCGGATCCGCGTATCACGCGCGTCGGCAAGCTTCTGCGGCGGACCAGTCTGGATGAGTTGCCGCAACTGCTCAACGTGCTGCTTGGTGAGATGTCATTGGTGGGGCCTCGACCGGAGCGACCTGAGTTGATCGCGCGTTTCCGTGAAGACTGGCGCGGCTACATGCTCAGGCAGCATGTGAAGGCCGGGATCACCGGCTGGGCCCAGGTGAACGGTTTGCGTGGGCAGACCAGTCTGAGAAAACGGCTGCAGTACGATCTCTTCTATATAAGGCACTGGTCGTTGGCATTTGATCTGCGGATTCTGGTTCGAACGGTGTTCATTGGCTTTGTCCATCCCAATGCACGCTAAGGGAAAAGCCCAGTTACCGGACGCTTTGGGAGTCGTTGCGGGATGTCTTTGAGGAACGACGAAGGACCAAAAGTTTGACCCTTTGCTGAGCGCCAGGCGTGCTGCGGTCGATCAACTCAACGGATGACGGTAAGTTTGGCGATGGCGCAGGTAGGGCAGAATGGACAAATCTCCGGAATCGCGTACCCTGTAGCACTCGCTGTTCAAGTTTCACGACTCTCCCAGAGGTAGATTTCATGCATTGCTCGCGCCTCCGACGTCTCTCTCACTCTGCTCTGCCTGTTCTCGCGTTCTCCGCCCTGGTGGGATTCATGGGTGGATGCGAAGTCGATGGTTTTCTCGGCGATAAGTCGAAGACCGGGTACTTTCAACACACGGCAACAGAAACGCCCATCCTGACCCGCATCGACGCGATCGAAAACAGCAACGATGACAAGTGGTCGGGTGCCACGCGACCGAACCGGGCTGACCTTGTCCCGAGTGAACTTGAATACCGCATTGCCCCGGGCGACATTATCAACATCGAGATCTTCGAACTCGTCACCGATAGAACCTGGGGCACATTTGCCAGGCAGGTCGACCAGTCGGGCAACGTGCGCTTGCCTCAGCCGCTCAGGGACGTTCCCGCAGCAGGTCTGACGCTGGGAGAGTTCGAGGACAACATTGTCAAGTTCCTCGTCGAAAGTAATACCCTGCTCGATCCGTTTGTGACTGTGAACCTCACACAAGGTTCGGGGTTGAGTTACACCATTATGGGTCAGGTGCGCGCACCGAATGTCTATCCGCTGGTGCGTCCTGACCTGCGGCTGGATCAGGCGCTGGCGCGGGCCCAGGGTGTGCCGTCGAATACAGAGCACATTTACATTGTGCGTCCGGTCTCACTCTCGCCTGATGTCAGTGAGCCATTCAATCCTGATCGCGAAATGCCCAACACGACTCCCGGCGGCGGCGAGCAGCGCAATCTTGAAGACATTCTTGAAAACCTCAATGAACCCCCAGCCGGTGGCGGCAACGTGAGTCGTGACGGCATGCTGCTCATTGATATTGACGATCTCGGCCCGACGCAACCAGTGCGCGTTGCCGATCATCCCAGCAACCTGCCTGCACATATGCGGCGACCCAAAGCTGTGACGATGCCCGCTCGCAGCAGCACGTTCAGATACATCATTGAACGCGATCAATGGGTGGCTGTGCAGGATGGGGACGATCTGACGGGCGACGTCATGCCGGGCGGTTCGGACGATGAACTCATGATTGAGCGCATCATTCACATTCCCTATGCCAAGCTCATCTCCGATTCGTCATACAACGTCATTATTCGTCCCAACGATCGCATCTATGTGGACCCGCCACTCGCTGGTTTTGTCTACATCGAGGGCGAAGTGGATCGGCCAGGCGTCTTTCAGCTGCCTGTCCACGGACGCATCACCCTGAGCCGACTGATTGCAGCATCAGGTGGATTCAACTCGCTTGCAGTTCCTTCGCGGATCAGCCTCACACGCAGGCTGGGTGATGATAAGGAGGCAACGGTTCGCCTGAATCTCTCAGCCATCCGCAAAAAGAATGAGCCGGATGTTTTCCTGAAGCCCGACGATCATATCATTGTGGGCACCAGCTTCTGGGCACAGCCACTGGCTGTGATTCGGAACGGGTTCAGGTCCACCTATGGCTTCGGATTCCTTCTGGATCGCAACTTCGGCAACGACGTTTTCGGGGCTCCGCCGACCAACATTAACAGTCGCTGACGCCTGCTCGCCTCGCTGCCAGCAATTTCTCGGCATTGGGGTGGACGAGAAT
Source organism: Phycisphaerales bacterium (assembly GCA_051004555.1). Taxonomy (GTDB): domain Bacteria; phylum Planctomycetota; class Phycisphaerae; order Phycisphaerales; family SM1A02; genus JBPCKF01. The sequence continues at coordinate 42,723 of JBPCKF010000029.1, forward strand.
GCTGATCTGACCGAACCAAAGGATGGGTTCGTAGCGTAGAACTTGCCTGCGGCTCAAAGGGAGGCTGCGCCGAGGGATGGTGCAAGCCCCGTTTGGTTCCGAGAAAAGGCGCGAGAGGGAGAAGTTCTTGAGCGACGTGGCAACTCCATTCGTCCAGACACAGGCTGCCGGGAGCGATGCGCGCTCACGGGCCGGTCTGGTTGGAGTGGGTATCGCCTTGCTTGCCATCGCATTCGGCTTTGTCTTCTTTCACTTTCTGCGCAACCAGGTTCGCTTTGCGATCAACCTCCCATCTGATTGGGGACACACGCTGATCATTCCGCTGATTGCTGGCTACCTTGTCTGGCTGAACCGGGTTCATATCGCTCGTGTCGGACTGCGGACGACATGGTCGGGATTGATCTTTGTGATCCTCGGGATCGGTTGGTATGTCTTCTGCTGGCTGGGACCGCCTGCGGTCAGGCACCACAACACCATGGCACTGGGATTCGGCGTTGCCCTGTTTGGCGTTGTGTTACTGCTGGCTGGATGGCGAGCGATGCGGTATCTGCTCTTTCCGCTGATCTATCTCCTGGCGTTCGGCATCACGATCTCCGACACGCTCATGAATGTTGTGACCTACCGAATGCAGGACATCGCGGCACGTGGATCGTGGGTGATGTTGCGTGTACTGGGATTTGATGCCGACCTCAGCGGCAACACAATCACGCTGATCCATGGGGCCCAGGAATATCCGCTGAACGTCGCTGAAGCATGCTCGGGGATGCGGATGCTTGTTGCGTTTGTTGCGTTGGGAACATTTCTGGCGGTGACGCGACTGAACCTGACCTGGCAGCGAGTCGCGCTGGTCGTACTTGCAGTGCCGGTTGCAATCTTCGTGAACATGCTGCGAGTGGTGACGCTGGGCCTGTTGAGTACTGTGAATTCAGGGTTTGCAGCGGGCGATTTTCACTCATTCGTCGGGCTCGTCTGGTTGCTGCCTGCACTGGGCTTGTACCTCGCGATTATCTGGCTGCTGCACAAGATGGTCATCGAAGAACGGCCCACCATATCGACTGCTCCTGTCATGCATCAAAAGGGTTCATGGCTGCGTGATCGGCGGACAGCGACGGCTGCTTTTGTGTGCTTTGTTGTGGTGCTGATCTGCGGCTTCGGATTTCAAGGCGCGGTTCACGCGTTGAACGTGCATCTTGCCAAGAAGCCGATACCCCTGCGGGCGGAACTGGGTCTTTCAATCCCGCGCGAGTTGGGTTCCTGGTCGCGGGTTGGCAGCGATGAGGTTCTCGATGAAGCCACCGAACAGGCGTTGGGAACCCGGAAGTACCTGACGCGCGGCTACCAGAATGAGGAATTGAAAGCGTTCATCCGCCTGCATATCGCGTATTACACAGACTCCATTGATGCCGTCCCGCATGTTGCAGAACGCTGTTTTCTGGCGGGGGGCATGGTGCAGCAGGGACCGGCCGAATACATCCCGGTGGCGCTTGATACCACGATGTGGCGAGAAGAATCGGATCGATTGAACAGCCGCCGAGGCGTGCCGTATCAGGTGATGACAGCGCTGGATCAATACACGCGCCGGCCATATGAGGTCAGGATGCCGGTGCTGGACGTGCATGGCGAGGTTACGCTCAGACTCATCGAGTTCATGACGCCCGAGGCCCCGGACATGCGGGTCGTGGTGGCATATTTCTTCATTGCCAACGGCTGCGCCACGGCTGCCCGCGAGGATATTCGCAAGCTGGCGTTCGATCAGACCGACGAGTATGCATATTACTGTAAGGTCGAGTTTTCCACGGGTGGACCGGCGGCAACTGTAAAAGCTGACTTTCTGGCCAGCCTGCCCGAACTGCTCAATTCGGCACTTCCCGAAATCATGCGCTGTCTGCCTGATTGGGCCGAAGTTGAGCGTGGCAATGTCGCTGCTGCACCCGAACACAAATCTGAAGGACACTGAATATGGCTGCCAAGTTGAATACCAAGTTTCTGCTTCTGCTTGTCACGATCGTGGGTGCCATCGCCATTACTGTCGGCGCGATTGCATATTTTGCATTGCGCGATGATCCCAGCCGGAATATCGCCCGGGCCGAGGACGCGATCGCGCGGGGCGATTATAAGGCTGCCAAACTGCAATTCGAGCGGGCCTGGGGCAAGCAGCCAACCGACCTCGACATCATGGAACGATTCGAGGATGTTCTTAACAATGTCACACCCATCACCGCCGACCTTGCCAATGAATATTACCAGCAGTACCTGCTGATCAAAACCCAGCGAATCGTTGCGCGGCCAAACGATGTCGACTTCCATCTCGATCTTCTCAACGAGGCATATCGCAACGCACGCATCACACAGTCTCGTGGCTGGTGGGATCAGCTTCGTGATGCTGGCGAGCGGGCCAGTGAAACGCTCAGCAGTGAAGATGTACCGCAACTGAAGTTCTACGAACTTGTTGCCAAGTCGAGCCTGCTCACCTTTCTTACGCGTGATGAGATTGCAGAAACCGAGCGCGACTTCATCGAATATGTACGCAGTCATCCCGAGGATGCGCGAGCAGGCAACGCCCTGGTCCTGATGCTCCTGATTCAAGCCGAAACTGCACATCGCGACCGCCTCGCATCAGAGACGACCGAAAAACTGCTCAAGGCAGACAGCGTTCTTGAGATGATCAATACCGCAGCACCCGACCATCCCGAGACGGCGCTGGCAAACTGCCGGCGCTTGCTCACGCGCGCACTTGTCAACCCCGCCTCCGTCACCCCGGAAGATCGGATCGATGCTGCGACAAAGTTGATTGCAGCCATGTCTGACGATGAAGAACCGCACCTGGTCGCCGAAGTCGCAGGGCTTTTGCCACGCATGGCTGGCCCGGAGGGTGCCCGCATGACCGCTGAAATGCTCGAAAAGACTGTCGCCCGACGTCCGAATGACCTGTTTTCCCGTTGGCTGCTGACATCGTTGCTGATGGATACCGGCAGGATTCCCGAAGCTGCGACTCATGCTGAAGTGATCCTGGCTTCCAAGGAACTGCCCGTGAGCTTTCTTGCGACACATCGCTTCGACCTTCAGAGGCAGGCTGCCATGGCTTTGTTTCATGTCGAAAGTGAGAAGCTGACCGACGCGAAAGTGACCGACATCACAGACACACTCGCGGGGGCCCAGGCCGCGCGGGATCGTCTGGCTGCCCTGTGTGCGGACGATGACATCCGTGTCATAGAGTGTGATGCATGGCTGGCCTTTGCGCGACGCGATTATCACGAAGCTGCTGCCAAGTTTAACGAAGTGCTCGTGCAGAAGCCTGCTCCCGGCGTGCGCGTGTTGTGGGGGTCTGCCATCTGCATGCGCGAGACTGGTTCAACTGGAAAGGCACTCGAGACGATGCAGCGAGCCCTCGAGCTGGCGGGCAACTCGCTGCCCATTCTGCTCGACACCGCTCGCCTCGAGTTGGCAGTGGGACGCAACACAGAAGCCATGGGGCATCTCACGCGCGCGCTCGAGGTCGAGCCGCAAAACCAGGACGCTGCATATCTCATGGGACAGGTCCGGCTTTCCGAAGGCGCGACGGATATTCAGGATCCAACAGTGGCTCTGATTGAAGAGTCAAGGCGTATTGCACGAACAGGAAATCTCGACGGGGCGCGAGCGATTCTCATCAAAGCATATGAAGAGAATCCGGACAACTGGCCACTCGTCAACGCACTCACTGAAGTTGACATGCTGCGCGGCGAGACAGATGCTGCTGTTGCCCGCCTGGAAGATCTGGCAGGACGGTTCCCCGACAATCCCGAAGTGCTCAGCCTGTTGATGTTTGCCCGCGGGGATAATCCGGTCGAGCGGATCGACCGCGTGATGCAACTGCGATACCCCGGCGATGAAACACGGCAGGTGGTCGCGTCGTATGTCGCCATGCGCGCCAACGCCGAGGCACAGCGTGACGCAGCTGAGCGATTCAAAACGAGCAGCATGCAATCAGATGCGGAAAAGGCCCTGGCGATTGCAGCAGAGCTTGATGCAGCCGCAGATCAAAGGGCTGCAACCGCCAAACAACTCAACGCCTCATCGCTCGAGTTTCTTGATCAGCAATTCCTGGATGCGCTGAACGCTGACGATATGGCGGCGGCCCGAAAGATCGCCGAGCAGGCGCGAACCTCCAACGCAGATCAGGCCCGTGGGTTGACCTTCGAAGCGCGGTTGCGACTGCATGAGAAAAACATTGAAGCAGCAGTGGTGACTCTCAATGATGCCGCGAAAGCCAAGCCATACGATCCCTGGGTGTGGCGCACACTCGGTGCGGTCTATCAACGCCTCGGGAACATGGTCGATGCCGAACGGTCGTATCAGAAGGCCCTGGACCTGAGACCCAACGATCTGCTCACCCTGGTTTCATTCTGTGACTTCCTGAATACGACAGGCCAGTTGCGCAAGAGCCTTGTCATGATGCGGGCGGCCTCGTCGCGCTTCAGTGCGGAGCCTGCTTTTCGCGAGCGCTGGCTGAAGCTTGAAGCGGAGGCAGGTGATCCATACAGAGCCATCATCGAGCGCCGCCGGCTCTACGCCATCGATCCCAAAGATCGGCTCAACGCCATCCGACTGGCCAGTCTTCTGGGATCGACCATGCCTGGACGCCAGGCAATCGTGGATGACAATGGAGCTGCACGCTACACAGAACGAGCCTTTGCCACCCTTCCTGCTGAAACCAAGAAATCCATGTTGGATACTGTGCAGGCATCGTGGCGCGCAGAAGCCGAGGGAATCTTCTCTGCGATGGAAGAGAAGGGGAATGATTCAGATATCGGCGTTGCATACGCCCGGGCTGCCTACCTTCGCGATATCGGTCAGCCTGCAGCTGCTCGAGCGCACATGGAGGCGTTTCTGAATGCCAGGGTTGGCGAGGGCAAAGCAACTTCATTGATGTACGTCGCGTTGGCAAACCTGCTCAATAGCATGCAGGATCGCGACACTGCCCGCGAATGGCTGGAGCGGGGCAGGGAATCGCAGTCCGACACTGAACGCGAAATTGATCTCGCGCTCGCGGCTCTGGCCATCGAAGAGGGTGACCACGCCAAAGCACTCGAGCACTTCAAGCGTGTCGAAGAAGCGATCAACAACCGCAACCTGCAGATCCAGATGTTGCAGGCGGAAGTGAATCTTGGTCGTTCTGCTGATGCTCGTCGCAGGCTCAAGGCCATGCGCGCAGAGTACGGGAACTCTCACGAGCTGGAACTTCTCGAAGCTGCCGCTCTGGGGGCTGAGGCGGTCGCGCTGGCAGAGGCTGGCAAGAGTGCTGAGGCCGCGGAAGCCCGCGCGGCTGAACGCCGTGCCATTGATCGCGCCACGGCGATGGCTCCAACCGATCCCTGGCCGCATGTTGCCAAGGCCCGATCCATTTTGAAGGAATTCAACACCACCACCCCGCCACGCTATGGGCTGCTCGATGATGCGTTGCTGTCTGTGAGCAAAGCCACCGAACTCAACGCCGATTTTGATCCTGCCCTCCGCCTTCGGGCTGAACTTCTGCTCTCACGCAAGAGTCCCGATTTTGCAGGCGCCCTGGCAGAGCTCAGGCGATCGCTGGCACTCAATCCACGCGACGATATGCTTCGCAGCGGAATCATCGATCTCTACGTTCGCGCGAATCAGTTGAACCGCGCGATCGAACTGGTGGATGAAGCTGCAGCACTGAGGCCCGACTCACGCACGTGGCTGTTGCGCAAGGGCGAACTTTATTCGCAGGCCAAACGCCACGAAGAGGCAGCCGCTGCATACTGGACAGCCTTCGAACAGAGCCAACAGGCCTTTGACCTGGCCATGTGGGGGGTCGAAAAACTGAGTGGCAACCCCGACCAGGCGGCTTTGCAGGCCGTTGTGCGTGAGCTCAGCGCACGCCAGGCGATGGTCCAGGCTAATCCCGGTCTGCAGGATGTTCAGGCGCTCACGTTCAAAACCGTTGGTCGTTGGGACGAGGCGCTGCAGTACGCGCGCCAGTCGTTCGCAGCCTACCAGAAATACGCGGTCGAGCGGAATCAGCCCGATATCATGGAGACTTGGCATCGCAACCTCTACCAACTCTTCGAAGGACGACCTGTCGCAGAGATGGAGCGGTTCGTCTTCGACGTCACCAATCAGTCACCCTCCTTTGTCGACCTGTACTGGGTGGGCAAAGCCTGGATGTACCGCGATCCCGATGGCAGCAGTCGCGCTGTCGACCTCTTCCAGCAGGCGATCGATCGGGCGGGCGATCAGCAACCGGTTGTGCTCGTCGAATTGTATCTCCGGCTCGGGCAGGCCAACTATCGCCTCGGGCAGATCCCTGCAGCCGCAGCTGCGTACGAAAAGGCCATTGCGCTTGATCCGGAAAACGCAGCAGCCCTCAACGACCTTGCGTACATTTACATTGATGAGTTGGATGAGCCTGAGAAGGGGATTCCCTATGTGAAGCGAGCTTTGGCAATTGACCCACTGAACGTAAACTTCCTCGACACGCTGGGCGTCGCATATCTCCGGCTTGGTCGCCTTGAGGAGGCTGCAGCCAACATCGAGAAAAGCATTGATATGAAGGCACTTGCAGGCAATCATCTCCACATGGCTGAACTCCGGATTGCCCAGGACCGCATCCCCGAAGCCCGGCGACTGCTGGAGACAGCACAACGATTGAATCCCGATCCAGTAACGAGTGCGGAGATCACTCGCCTTCTGGACGATATCAACTGACACGCGGACACCAAGAGACCATTGAGGTTACAGGACATTTCCCATGACAACCGCTACGCCACCCACTCGATCCATGCCACCTTCACCCCAAGGCGCAGTCAGGCCACAGGTCCGCACGGGCGCTGCCAGCATTGATCCCTTCCGCGTCGTCCGCAAACACCTCACCGCCATCCTGGCGTCGGCTGTGTTTGGCGTGATTCTCGGCATCGCGGTCTGGCTCGTGCTGACCATGGTGTACCCGCTCTATCAGAGCTCTGTCAAGTTCGAGATCACTCCGGCGCTTGCTGCCTCTGACCAGACCACGACTGGCGATCTGGAGCGCGATGAGGTCGTCATTCGATTTGCCCGGACGGAAATGGCATTCCTGCTCAGCCGCCCCGTGCTCGAACACACGCTCTCAGACCCAGATATCCGCACGACCGAATGGATCAAGGGGTTTACCGATTCGGGCGGCAACATCAACATTCCCGATGCCGTCGATGAACTGATTGATGCTCTGGTCGTTCGCTATGTGCCCGATACCAACCTCTTTGAGGTTCTCTGGTCCGCAACCAATCGCGACGATGTCCCCAAACTTCTCAATCAGTTGCAGCGATCCTACCTGCGCAAGCGCAACGAAGTCTCAGATCTGCAGTTTGCTGGCGATCTGTCGCTCTTCACCACTGAAGAAGACACCATCAACCGCGAACTCGAGAACCTCGACGCGCAGATTGAAGATTTTGTGAGGCAGCACGATATCTTCACACTTGAGCAGATTCGCGATCACCCCATCGCACACGAAGTCAACAGCCTCAATGAAACCATCGCTCAGGCGCGGTCTGCGGTAGTGCTTCTGCAGACTCAGGAACAGCAGATCGCGCGCAAGCTTGGTGGCGAAATCGAACCCACTCCCGAAGATATCTCACGCGCCAACCTGGATCCGATGATCCAGCGAACCTCCTTCCTCATCGTTGATCTCAGCACCCAGCGCCGCGGACTTCTTGAGCGTCTCAGCCCCGATCACAAGAGCGTCAAGGACAACGAGATTGCGTTGCGGGCCGCTGAGCAGGAAAAGGCCGCTCGTATGGATGAGGTCATGGCCCGCAACCTCAATGGTGATCTCAAATACTTCCGGAATCAGTTGGAAGGGCAGATTGAGATGATCCAGCAGCGTGAAGCTGAACTCGTCACCAAGGACGCAGCATTGCGGGCGGTGGCAGGCAAGGTTTCCAACTACCAGTCGCTCAACAACCGCCGCGACTTCCTGCAGGAGGAACGGGCCCGCACTCGCGATCTGGTGGGCGATCTGAAGCGTCTTCGTCAGCGCAGCGCGGCTGATCGTGTGCGACTGCTCACTCGTGCAGAAACACCTCGCGAAAAGTCCTTCCCCTTGCCGCAGGTCATCATTCCGCTCTGCTTCCTGCTGGTCACGGGTCTCACCGTCGGCATCATCTTCATCCGCGAACTCACCGACAAGCGCGTCAAGAGCGCCAGCGATCTCACGGTGGTGCCGGGCGCGCGGGTGTTGGGTGTCATCCCCGATCTGCCTGAAGATCCCACGCGCATCGCCAAGGCTGAGCTGGCAGTTCGCGATGAACCACGCTCGGTCATTGCAGAGTCATACCGTCAGAGTTGCACCCCGATCCTCAAGAGCCTGGAACGCGCTGGACATCAGAGCCTGGTGATTGTGGGCGGCTTGCCATCATCGGGCGGGACGACAGTCGTCACCAACCTCGCTGCGTTCCTTGCTGCGGGTGGGAGGCGGGTTGTCGTGATTGATGCAAACTTCCGTCGTCCCCGTCTCGCTGAAGCCATGGGACTTGCGCTCAACGAGGCATCTGGCCTGGGCGATGCGCTGGTCAACAAATCGGAACTCAGCCAGGCCATTCATTCGTGTGGTGATGGGATTGACATCATCCCCGCAGGCACGCCTGCCAATCGTGTGTTCGAGCGGCTCAACAACTGTCGCTTTGAAACGCTCATGGCTGAACTGCGCTCCCGCTATGATTTCATCATCATTGATGCGCCCCCCGCGATTGTTGCTGGCGATGCCCTGGTGCTTGCCAACAAGGCGGACGCATCAGTGCTGGTTGTCCGCGCCAATCAGGAACAGAAGGGGCTGGTGGCCAGGCTCATCAATCAGTTCAGCCACGCACAAAGTGAACTGCTTGGCGTCATCCTCAACCGCCCGCGCTGGACTGCAGGCGGCTACTTCAAGAAGAACTACGCAACCATGGCTGGATACGCATCCAAGGCATCCGGCGGCTGAACCACACGGAGGTCCGCAGAACTGACGCTGTCGGAAAGGCATGTATGAACACCACGCACGCGCTGCATCACACGCTCGTGACTGGCGGGGCGGGCTTCATCGGTTCCCATCTGATCGAGCGCTTGCTCGAGGATCCCGGCTGTGCTGTCACGGTTGTTGACAATCTCTCGACCGGCAGGCGCAGCAACCTCGATCATGCCATGCACATTGCCCACGGGCGTCTGCATTTCATCGAAGGCGATGTGGCAGATGTCGTCCCCGAGCTGGATGCCCGCACGTTCAGTTCCATCTATCACCTCGCAGCCGCGGTGGGCGTGCAACTGGTCATCAGTCAGCCGATTCACACCATCACCACCAACGTGCTCGACACGCTGACAGTGCTCGACTTCGCAAAGCGGGCCCGCGTCCCGACGCTCATTGCATCAACCAGCGAAGTCTATGGCAAGTCAACAGCAACTCCGTTTGCAGAAGACGATGATGTCGTCTATGGGCCGACCATCTACAGCCGTTGGTCATACGCCTGTTCCAAAGCCATTGATGAATATCTCGCTCTTGCCTACACCCGCGAGCACGAGTTGCCCACCGTCATTGTGCGTTTCTTCAACACGATCGGGCCGCGGCAGGTTGGACGATATGGCATGGTCGTGCCGCGCTTTGTGAAGGCTGCGCTGAACGGGAAGCCTCTGGAAGTGCACGGCGATGGTGAGCAGTCACGCTGCTTCTGTGATGTGCGCGATGTGGTTGCGGTTCTGCCGGAACTCCTGCAGAACACAGAGTGTCATGGCCGCGTCTTCAATCTGGGCCGCGATGAACCCATCAGCATTGTCGAACTCGCGAAACTCATCTGCACAACACTTGATCGAAAGGGCGATATCCGCCTCGTGCCTTATGCTGATGCTCTGGGTGAGGGGTTTGATGACTTGCGTCACCGACAGCCTGACCTCACGCGATTGCGCTCTGTGATCAACTTTCAGCCAGCCATTTCGTTGCACCAGACGATTCGCGATATTGCAGCCGATATGCAGCACGACGCGCCGACCCCGCCGCACGCAGCCCGTGTGGAGACATCGACATGATGATGATGTCGCTGCTCGCGCAGATCAGCCCTGAAGAAGCCATGCCCACGCTCGACCCGGCGGGCAATCCGATCGGCGAGCCTTTTGTCGCAACCGTCATGGGCTTGCTGAACTCGTATTCCATGCTGGTTGTGGTTGCGTTTGTTGTGACCCTTCTGGCAACGCCGCTGGTGCGCAAAGCAGCGATCGCAGCTGGCATCGTCGATCACCCTTCCGAAGAGCGCAAAGTGCATCGCGAGCCGATTCCATACCTGGGTGGCATCGCTGTCTTTCTGGGGATCATCATCGCGATTGCGATCAGTTACCTGCCCATCGGCGGGGCCCGCGAGCATTATCACCCCATCCCGTTTTCGATCGTTCTAGGCGCGATCGCCATTACATTCACCGGCCTGGCAGATGACATCTGGGGCTGGGATCCGCGTCTGAAGATTGCAGGTCAACTTGTTGCAGCAGCTGCTCTGGCCATCGAAGATGTCGGCGTGAAAGTCGCAAGCGGAATCCTGCGCCCGTTCGGACACTGGTTCGAGGGCATCCTCGGCAATCCCGACCTCATCATTCCATTGCCATTCCTCGGCGACGGGTCTGGAATCGATCTGATCTACTGGGTTGGCACCGCGCTCATCGCGATCTTTGTCCTGGGCGGTTGCAATGCAGCCAATCTCATCGATGGTCTTGATGGGCTACTTTCCGGGACAATTGCCATTGTCGCAACAGGCCTGCTGTGCATCTGCTTGATCGTTGCAGTTGCTGGCGCGCAAACGGTCGAAGGACAGGAGCTTGATGGCGCCCGCATTGCCTTATGCTTCGCGTTGCTGGGGGCGGTGTTGGGCTTCCTGCCTCACAACTTCAATCCAGCTGCGATCTTCCTGGGCGATTGCGGTTCGCTGCTGCTGGGATACATCAGCATCGTCATCATCCTCATGCTGGGTGATGGTGGCCAGACACATCTGGTCGCGGCTGGCCTGATCATCTTCGCGTTGCCGATTATGGATACTGTGCTCGCCATTGTTCGCCGCAAGCTGGCAGGACGATCCCTCTCAGAGGCGGATGATCATCACATTCATCATCAGGTCATGCGCTCGGTTGGTGGGGGCGTGAAGAAAGCCGTGCTGATTCTTTACGGCATCTCCATGATGTTCGCAGTTGTGGGTGTGTCGCTGGCGGCGCTGGTGACGCTGACGGGCCTGCGTGTGCGCGTCATCTACGCGATTGCAATCGTGCTGTTCGGCTCGATCGGAGCGGTCGCATTTAAATCGGCCCGCAAGCGCGAGTTGCGAAAGGCTATGCAGCGCATCACGCCAAAGGCTTCTGCTGCATCTGTTTCACCCACACCGATTCCGCCTGCTTCAGCCGCCACGCCGATCGCGCAGCAGCGAAGCTCGTAGGTTGTTGCGCCGCGAAACGATTCACCTCACTGGCCATCAAACGCTTCGCTGATCAGATGTTCGACCTGAACATCTACGGGTGCGAAGCGGCCGCCCACAGCAAATCCGCCCGGCAGCGTTGTGTAGAGTTCGATCGCGATCTGCGATACCGGCAGGGTCGTTGCGCCGCTCGGCGGAGGCGTGGCAGCCTGCGTGATCGATGCAATCGTCAGCACAGGACCGCTGTCATCAGCAACGTGTTCAAGAGGAATATGTGGCTCCCGGTCTGGGAAAAACCGCTTGGCAATCCCCTGATGCATGCCACTGTTGTACCATGTCACAGCTGCCTGTTTATCCTTGAACCACGCGAAGATGACATCCTTGCCGGAATCCGTGTGAGCGGTTTCGACACCCAGACACCCCGGCGAAGCCTCCAGGCTGCGAACAAGCATCATGCCGAGGTCCTGCCCGCGATGTTCACCTGATGGTGGTGCATCCTGCTCATGGACAGGCGGGTTCGCCATCACGGACGAATGCAGCGATAATGGAATAATCTGACTTGCGCCAATGAGCAATGCTCCTGCGACGACGCCGATGACAAGTTCTCGAAAGCTCATGTTCATAGTTCCTTCTCTCAGCTTGTTCGGAGAACAGCAGGGCGAGTTTCTCACAGCTTAGAGCCCCATAAACGCCGCCTCAATGCAGGAGACTGGCGTGGGTTCAGTAAACAAAAGGCGCCGCATTATGATCTGCCGCGTACTCGATGCGCTCGATTGAGAGCGCGCGGCCGCTGCCATCATCAACCCGCACAATAACGCCACACACACGTGCATCATCGCTGGCGACCGGGTAGGGCACGTGCTGATGTGTGGTCATGTGTCTCACCACTGCATCCTTGTCGCGACCGATGACTGAGTCATATGGTCCGCACATGCCCGCGTCGGTGATGAACGCAGTGCCGCCTTTGAGCACGCGGGCATCAGCGGTGGGTACATGAGTATGCGTGCCGATGACTGCAGCCACGCGCCCGCTGAGATGATGCGCGATGGCGATCTTTTCGCTGGTGGTTTCTGCGTGCACCTCGACAATCACGATCGGCCGTCTCGAAGCATGTTTTGCCAAGAGGTCATCGACGCAGGCAAATGGATCGTCGGCTGGCAGGTTCATGAGGATGCGACCGAGCACGGTGACAATCAGAATCGGCCTCGGAAAGCCCAGCGGTTCGAGCAGAATGAAACCCTTGCCGGGCGCCCGCTCTGAAAGATTGGCTGGTCGCGCGACGGGCTCATCAGCATCAAACAGGATATCGAAGAGACTGGAATCGCGCAGCGCGTGATCGCCCAGCGTGACAGCGTGCACGCCAGCCGCTCGCAACCGGGCGTAGATGGAAGGTGAAAGGCCCGATCCTGAGCGAGCGTTTTCCGCGTTGACGATCACGACGTCAACACGATGATCTGCAACGATTCGCGGCAGTTGCTGTTCAACAGCCCGGCGGCCCGGTTTGCCGACAATATCGCCGAGAAATGCTATGGATCGGACAGGCATGGTGGTGAAGAACCGCTCCTTGGCGTCGCAGAACTTTCTGGAAGCAGGTGGTGACATTCTCGACGATTGCCGATATACTATGTGAGCGAGGCAGGGCGCGTGTCCTCTCCGGCCGCCCGGCCCGCAAGGTGCTGATGATCTGCACCGAAGTTGTGTCAGTATGAGTCTTGTCACGGAATACACCGTGCGGGATCGCGGCGCGTCCCTCGCGCGGCAGCATCCGCAGAGGCGACCAGTACAGAGAGCGAAGAGAGACCTGAACTCCATGGAGAAAACGATGCCCGAAACTACGCCGTTTGTCGTGGGTGTACGAGTGCGCCACGAAGATCGCCCCGAGTGGGGCATCGGCCGTATCAAGCGAATCGAGAACATCCGCGTTGCTGGAAACCCAGCTCAGCGCCTGACAGTGCAATTTCCCAACGCAGGCACCAAGACGCTTTCGAGTGTTGGCGCTCGCCTCAGCGTTGTCGAAGTGGCTCCCGGCGCAGATGTTGATGAGGGCGGCACGCTGATCGAGAAGGAAGCTGCTCACGAAACCGGCTGGCTGGGCGAGATCAGCAACAGTAATCCCGAAGATGCAATGGCGCAACTCCCTCTTGAGGCTACCGATCCCTTTCGGCCCGCCGCTGCCCGCCTCAAGACAACGCTCGGACTTTACCGCTTTTCCGACCAGGGTACCAGTCTCATGGATTGGGCAGTCGCGCGCTCGGGTCTGGATGATCCGCTCAGCCGCTTCACCCGCCATGAGCTTGAGAAGTTCTTCGAGCGCTGGAGCAGGGCCCGCGACCAACACCTCGACAAACTCATGAATGAGAATCGCCTGAACTCGAGTGAACTCAAAAAGCTCCTCGACGAAGCGCCACCCGCCGCCAGACGAGCGCTTGGCCGAACACACGCAAACGGCAAGCGGTAATCAGATGCGACCATCTGAGATTTGAGATTGATTTTAGATTAATCTGAGATCTCAAAGTTGCGCCCACGCTCCACTCACAGCTGCCGCAAGATTCAGATCATCACACGCGCCGCTCGCGAGTCGATGCAGCGCTGCTGCTGCGATCATGGCTGCATTGTCAACACAATACTGCTTCTCCGCAATACGCAGCGCAACATTGTGCCTCGATGCCACCTCTGCAAGTCGTTCACGCAGATGCCCGTTCGAAGCCACACCGCCGCCCACGACCAGCGAACGGACCGTGACGCCATCACCTTCGCGCCCTTCGATTGCCCGTTCCAGTTTCAGGATGATTGCATCAACAACCGCCCGTTGAAATGACGCAGCCAGATCCGCTTTGCGCTGCTCGCTCACATCTTCGATCGTGCGTGGAAACCGGGCCTTTGCCCCTCGTCCCTGGGGCGTTCCCCGCACTGCGTACAACATCGCGGTCTTTACGCCACTGAAGGAAAAATCGAGACTCTCACGCTCCAGCCGCGCAATGGGAAAGTCGACCGCTTGCGCATCGCCCAGTCTCGCCAGCCGTTCAATCGCAGGCCCGCCCGGATACTCAAGTGCAAGCATCGCAGCTGTCTTGTCAAACGCTTCGCCCGCAGCATCATCAATCGTCCTGCCCATCAGCCCGATTGTCCCTGCATCCTGCATGAGAAAGAGATTGGTGTGCCCGCCCGACACCACCAGCCCCAGCGCGGGATACGCAATTGCTTCTGCATCAAGCTCAACTGCAAAGAGATGCGCCACAACATGATCAATGCCAAAGAGTGGCAGATTGCGCGACCACGCCAGCGCCTTGGCTGCGCTCACGCCCACCAGCAGCGATCCGATCAACCCCGGCCGATGCGCAACCGCAACTGCATCAATATCATCAAGTGAAACGTCTGCCTCCTGCAAAGCCGCCCGCACGACTGGCGTGATGCGCTCAATGTGAGCGCGGCTGGCAATCTCAGGCACAACCCCACCGAAGCGCTCGTGCAGTTCATGTTGCGTTGCAACAACTGATGAGCGAACATGCTGATCTTCAACAACTGCAGCTGCGGTTTCGTCGCAACTCGACTCGATGCCGAGAATCACACTCATCGATCACGGCTCTTCAGTTGGTGCAGGCGTTACATCGGCGAACTCGAGCGCCAACTCCAGGCTCTTGCGATCACGAATCTGGAAACGGCCGATCACTTCGCCCGCTGCATTGGTCACCGTCACGAAGCCATCTTCAAGATCAGCCGCCTCAGGCAGCAGTGACGCAGGCTGTGCTTCAGATGCAACATCACGCAGTTCCAGCACGCGCCGGTGTGCGTTCTGCAACGTTTCCGCAGCGATGGTACGACTCTGCATGGCTTCGCGCAGTTCATCAGTCAGTGCCACACGGTCGCCTGCCGGTCCGCCCGTCTCCTTCCATACGCCATCGCGCAGCCTTGCCTGCAGTGCTTCCAGCGCACCAGCAAGTTGCAGATCGCCAATCTCATCACGAATCCAGGTTGGCTCACTCCAGCGCGCAGTCGCTTCATCGTTGCCCACCTCATCGATGATCTCAAAACGCCGGCGTGCATCAACCATGTGCTGATACTGCTCGAAGTCCATATCAATGTGATAGCCATCATCAGGGTCAACGCCCCATACCACGCTGTCACTCTCGCGATGAAGACTGCGACCACTGGGCAGGTAGTATCCCGCAGCTGTCACCTTGAGCGTGCCGAAGTTGCCGGGCAGCACGCGTACTTCCTGCACCGACCCCTTGCCGAAGCTTCGCTCGCCCACAACTTTGGCGCGGCCGTTCTCCTGCAGCGCGCCTGCCACAATCTCGCTGGCCGACGCTGAGGACTCATTCACCAGCACAACCATGGGAAACTCCGGCAGCGTCCCAGCTGCATGGGCCTTATACACCTCATCGCGATCACTGCGTCCCTTCACAGACACAATCGTGCCCTGCTGCAGGAAGAGGTCGGAAATCTCAATGGCGCTGGGCAGCTCGCCACCCGGATCAAAACGCACATCAACAATCAGCCCGCGCAGGCCGTAAGTATCCTGCACATGCGCGATTGCGTTACGCACATCCGCTGCGGTGGTGCTGGTGAACTGCGTGATCCGCACGTACCCGATGCCGAGGTCAGGATCAATGCGATACTCCCAATCCTGCCCATCGCGCATGACGCCCTTCACAGTGCGCGTCACAATTCTGCGGCGTGTAACAGTGAGCGCCTCCTCTGTTCCATCACGATGGCGAACCTTGATGTTTACGCGTGTGCCCGGCTCGCCCGTCAACAGAGAAATCGCTTCTTCGGTCGTCATCTCAAATGTCGTCTGCCCTTCAATGTCCAACACCGTGTCGCCAGCCCGCACACCTGCTTCGAGCGCAGGTGAATCATCCATTGGCGACACAATCGTCAGCCAGCCATCCACAATGTTGATCTCCGCCCCGATGCCGACATACGTGCCGCGCAGACGCTTGTCAAAATCGCCCTGTGCGCGAGCCGGAACGTATTCGGTATAGGGATCGCCCAGCGACTCGACCATCGCAGCAATCATTGCTTCCTGCATCTTTACCAGTTCCGCTTCATCCGGCTCGCGGACGAAGTGATCGAGCAGCACTGTGCGAACCACAATGATCGGATCAAACCATTCATAATCCGATGAACGCCCAGCAATCGCCAGGGCCTGCTGCACGAGCACAAAGCCAACGATGACAGCCAGAAGAAGTGTTCCGAATCGGGTGCGCTGCTGCATTGCGGGAAATCCTCCGTGAAAGGGGCGTTCACAAAGTGTATACCGCGCTCGCCAGGTCTGAGGTGCAGGCGTGCGAGATAATCAATGATTGCGGATTGCGGCGCGGTCGTGCTGTGTCATTCCTCTCATGTCGTCCCCGCGCAGGGGGCGACGGACGTCCATGCGGCAACGGAAGCACCAGGGCATTCTCGCAGCACGCCGCGCGCCCAATGGATTCCCGCCTGCGCGGGAATGACAATACAGCGCGCGTCGTCCCCGCGCAGGCGGTGACACAGACGGACGTCCATGCTGCGTTCCATTGCCTCTTGCACGACTCGGCGTTTACTATGGAGTTACTATGACAACACCCTCAGACGTTTCCCGCCGACACTTTCTCCTGACTGCGTCCTCTCTTGCTGCGATGACTGCAACATTCTCATCATCATCAACGACCGCCTGGTCAGCACACGCGCCGCGACCCCAGGCACGCGAGCCCCTGACGATGCTCATCCTGGGCGGCACACGCTTCCTCGGCCCGGCTCTGGTGCAGAACGCTGTCATGCGTGGGCACACTGTTGTCCTCTTCAACCGTGGCAAATCTAATCCGCGACTCTTTCCCGACCTCGAAAAGCTCATCGGCGACCGCGATCCCGACGTGGGCGAAGGACTGAACGCACTTCAGGACAGATCATTCGACATCATCATCGATACCTCCGGCTACATTCCCCGGCATGCACGCGCATCTGCGCGTCTGCTTGCTCCTGCGATCAAACAATACATTTTCATCTCGACATTGTCGGTGTACGCAGATCAATCCAAAACCGGCCTCGTCGAAAGCGATGCACTGGCTGTGCTGCCAGCCGATGTTGCAACACAGGAAGAAGTCTCAGCTGAAACCTACGGACCACTCAAAGCGCTGTGTGAACAGGCGATTGAAGAAGAGATGGCTGGCAAGACGACCATCGTTCGCCCCGGCCTCATCGTCGGGCCGGAAGATGCAACCGATCGCTTTACATACTGGCCGGTCCGTGTCGAGCGGGGCGGCGAAGTGCTGGCGCCGGGCGATCGTGATGATCCGATCCAGTACATTGATGTTCGCGACCTCGCTGCATTCTGCATCCACGCTGCTGAAGAACGAACGACCGGAAGCTACAACGCAACCGGCCCGCGTGGCGTCATGACCATCGCAGAGCTTGTGCATGGCTGCAAAGCAGTCACGGGTGGCGATGTCCGTTTCACCTGGCCCGGCGCTGCGTTTCTCAGTGAACACAATGTCCAGCCTTGGTCAGAGATGCCCGTCTGGCTGCCACCCGGTTCACCAGCAGCAGGGCTGTGTACCGCCAGCAACAGCAAAGCGGTGGCGCGCGGCTTGACGTTCCGACCACTGGCAGCAACGGTCCGCGATACCCTTGACTGGTACCGCTCGCTTCCACCCGAACGCCAGGCTGAGTTGCGGGCCGGGATTACTCCCGAACGTGAAGCAGAAGTGCTCGCCGCGTTTCATGCAACAGCCGAAGCACGCTGACGACCCGCGATCGTAAGGAAGCCGCACGCGTGCGCGACACCACGCTCACCCACGCACATCTTCACTCGCCATACGTGCCGAACGCCATCACCGGTGCGCCGGGATACGCGACTGCTGAATCGGTGTAGCCGAGCACAAGTGCATCAGCAGGCGCGCGTAATGTCTGCTGGACTTTCCCGAAAGCATTGACGATCCGCGCCACGGGTTGATCTTTGCGGACCCGCATGCCGGGGTGAACCAGAAAGCGGATAATCCCACTGGTCGAGCTGACGGGTTGATCGTTGTACATCAACATGGTTTCATCCGCTATATCAGCCGCTTCGCTGATCGGCGAATAGGCGTTGCGATCAATCATGTTGAGAGCGCTGAGCACATCCAGCACCAGCGCCACGCCCAAGGCGACATTGCGTTCGTTGACGACATGCGCCTCGCCGAGTTCGATGGTGAGGGCAGCCACGCCAGCTTCCAGAAGATGGTGGGAAAGAGCGCCTGCAATTACCTCGTGTTCCTGCACAATCGGAAGTGAAAGCACCTTTGCAATCTCACATGCCTTGCGGAATGGCCCACTGGCTGGTGTGCCATCTTTCGGCTGCATATCGAGAACGACATAAGGGATCGAGCGTATCCAGTCGTTGTGCAGGTCCAGTACAAAGGCAGGTTGTGTTTCGGTGATTGCAGAAAAAATCCGCTGTGCCAGACGCTGCGCAAGTGAACCTTCTGCATTTCCGGGAAACGCGCGATTGAGATCTTCCTCGCTGAATGAGACATGACGCGAACTTGCATCAAATCCGAGCGGATTCAAGAGCGGAAACGCGCGCACCTCGCCGTGAAACTGCGGGCCGCGCTTGAGTTGTTTGAAGACTTCGTGAATCACAGCCATGCCGCCTACTTCATCGCCGTGAGCGCAGGCAGTGATCCACACGTTCGGCCCCTCGAGCCCGCCCACCGCGTGCATCAGCGGCAGGCGCCTGCGCGAGAGGTCCGATCCTGTGAGAATGCGGATGAATGAATAGCGCAGCGTTGGCCGTGAACGTTTGACAGATGATGTCGGCGGTGGCCGTTGCGACTTGCTCATCACACCACCTGCACTCCTTCACGGGCGGTGAGATCTGCAAACAACCCGCTGAGACGCTGCGTCATGGGGCCGATCGCGCCGCTGCCAATCGTTCGCCCATCGACCACGCTCACGCCTGCAAGTTCGCCCATCGTCCCCGTGCAGAACATCTCATCAGCCCGGTAAACTTCTGTCGTTGAGATGTTCTTCTGAATCAGTTCCAGGTTGTGTTCGCGGCAGAGTTCGATGACGGTGGCGCGCGTGATTCCTTCCGGGCATGCATCGTCATTCGATGTATAAATAATATTGTTGTGCACAATGAAGACATGGGTGGCATTGGTTTCTGCAACGAAGCCCTGACGATCAAGCATGAGTGCATCATCCGCGCCGGCGCAGTTGGCCTCGATCTTGGCAAGGATCGATTGAATGAGATTGCAATGATGAATCTTCGGATCCATGCAATCGGGCGGAAAGCGGCGGATGGAACTTGTCACAAGCGAAAGCCCGGTGCGGCCATACACCGGCGGCTTGTGTTCAGCCAGCACGATCAATGTCGGGCCGTCCTGATTCAGGCGCGGGTCCATGCCGCTGGTGACTTTGATGCCGCGGCTGAGTGTGAGGCGGACATGCACACCATCAGTCATGCTGTTGGCTTCGAGCGTCTTGCGGATTTCATCGATGATCGCATCATGGCTGGGGATGGCTTCGAACGCCAGGGCCAGCGCGCTTGAGCGAAGACGATCCAGATGCTCGATGAGTTTGAAGATGCGGCGGTTGTAGAGTCGCAAACCTTCCCACACCGCATCGCCACCCTGCACCGCAGAGTCAAATGGACTGATGCCCGGCTCATCGCGGGCGATGAGCCTGCCATTGATGTTGTAAACAATGTCGCGATTGCGCTCGTCGTAATGCTGAAGCATGGATGAGAGGGGAGACTCTGGGACAGTGGGGGAGATGCAGGTCAAGGGCTATCATGGTACCCGTTGTTGTGCTCAGATCGCGGCCTCTCAGACAGGTTTGGCAAGCAAAAACCCGCAACCACGCCCCAATCTGGTGCTACACTATAATGAAGCATGACCAGATCGACTGAACGAACACTGATCCGCAAGGCCAAGAAGGGCGATGGCGATGCCATTGAATGTCTGATTCGCGCTCATCAGGCGTCGCTCTATGCCTTCATGTTGCGCATGTCGGGCAAGCCCGATGTGGCTGAAGATGTTGTGCAGGAAGCGTTTGTACGCGTCCTCAAGAATCTCGACCGCTTCGACACGCGTTTCCGTTTCAGCACCTGGCTGTTCACGATTGCCAAGCGACTCTACATGAATCAGCTGCAGAAGCATGCGCCCAGCTTCGAATCAGAGATTGTCGAAATCTGGCAGGGCAAAGGCGAACAGCCTGAGCATCCTGTGATTGATATTGAAGTGATGGGCAACGCTCGCCGCGCCATCGAGTCGGCTTTGCTTTCACTTAACGAACAGCAGCGCGAGATTGTGCTTCTGTTCCATCAGCAGAACTGGCCCATCGCAGACATCGCGGTCCATCTGAACATGCCCGAGGGGACGATCAAGAGTCACCTGCATCGCGCCCGCAAGCGGATGAAGCGTGCCATGATCGAAACCGAACAGGGCGAGAGTCGCATTGAAGAGGTGTGGTCACGATGAAGGCATGGTTTCGATCCTGCTTCAAGAGCAAATCTGCATCGGACCATGTTGGGGCCGATGAGGTTCGTGATCGACTTGCGCTGCCTGAGCTGCGCGTGCGCGAGATGGCACCTGATCTGACTGAACCGATTATGACGCAGTTGGGATTCGTGCGCAGTGATGTTGCCAGCGAGCGCAGCCGATCCCGCCGCCGTACTGCTCTGCGGACTGTTGCAGCGCTCACCTGCATTTTGACAATGGTTGGAGCATTGAGTGTGCAGATGCACAGCATTCGCGTGCAGCGGGCATCGCAGCCATCGATCAATCGCGCCATCCCCGATGTCGCCCGATCCGGTGCCAATGCAGTGAACGACTTCTCGCGCGCGGTCCGCACGTTGATTACACCCGCCGATTGGCAGGGGTGGGATCCGTCATCCGCCAGCGACGAGAATGGTGCTGCCAGCGACCCAGCGTCCCGCTCGCCACTCGACAGTGTGGCGCCTTCGACCGGCTGCTCACGCGTGCGCTGGTCGGGATTGCTCTGATCATGGCCGCCGGGGCTGCAGCGTTCATCCTGTTGCTTGCGCTTGCTGGGGTCGGCAGCGCTGGCTCGCGCGACTGCGTTACACATGATAATGATGATCATGACGCGGATAGACTGCCGCGCGATGTCTCGGTGTTCATCAACATTCGCGATGTTTCTGCGCTTGAGCGGAGACTGGGTGGTTCCACTTTGGGAGATGCGCTGCGGAACACCATCGCCGGCTCCGAAATTGGAAAGAGCTGGGAATCGTTCGCGCGCACTGTACGGATGGATGATGCTGAGCTCATCCAACTGATGTTCAGTGGCAGTTGCACACTTGCAATGCGCCCTCAGGAGCAGGACGCCGATGCAGCACACGACTGGTTGGTCATGACGCACATGACAGACAACAGTTGGAGCGAGCTGGCACATCACGCCCGCTTCCGCGTGCATCGGCCGCTGCACTCGGTGCCCGTGCGGGCCCTTCCCGATCAACAGTTGCGCTTTGCCCATGTCAATGATCGGCTGCTCTTTGCGCCCCTTGATGCAGATGACACCATTTCGCTCTTCGGCGATTCACTTGCAATGCTGCGGAGTAAGCATGCAGAGTCACTCACAGATTCGCCCGGTTGGCGTGATCTTGCCCGCCTGCGCGACGCAGATGTGCATGTGTTGATTCGCCATCAGCCGCCAACCGAAGGCTTCAGCGTGGCTGCTGTCACGTTCGACGAATCGGGCTTGCGCATCGAGCATCGCTCGCGATTGTCACGCACTGCAGTTGGCGATCCGCCCCGTCCCATCACCTTTGCCTGCGATCGACTCCCGCAGATTCGTGGCGATGGCATCGCTGCCATCGTTCACCCACGAACCACGCCCAGTGGCCAGCTTGCAACGTTCTTTCGAGCACAGATGCCGGCTGATTCGTTGCCGCGTTCATTGACTGCCCGCACTGGCGAGCGAATGGTCTGGCGAGTGAGCGCTCCTGCTGCTGCGGGCGACCCTCTGCAGGTCACACTGTCGATCGAAGCAACGTCACTCGATGGCGCTGCTGAAGATCTCGATCGCTTCATGACGGGCGTGGTCAGCATGCTGCACACATTGGCACGACAGCCAGCGCCAGCCGCCGACGTGCACCGCTTCGAGAAGCTTGCTCAGGACGCTTGCCGGAGTATGGATGTTGGCAAATCCCTCGCGATCATTTTTCCCGATCATGCGAGTCTCGCGCGCATGCCACTGTGTTGGCGTATCGTCGAGACAGAGACGTTCGGGGATGATGTCTCACGCGGATGGATGCTGATCGGGACATCAGTGGAACATGTGAACGGCAGCGCGGATGTCCTACGCCGTGCACTGGATGGCGCTGAGCACAGTGTGCAGGTGAGCGGGTTGGCAGCGTCGATTGATGCCCCACAAGCTGCCGCGATTGCGTCGCTGCTGGCTGAGAAACTCAACGATGCTGAAGACGAGGCAAGCGATGCAGCCAGCCTCATGAGCATGGCTGCCGGGCTGCTGCGGGCGGCGGGGGAGATCGCTGTTTCGCTGGAGATGCCAGCCCGGGGTCGCATTCACTCCACCTGGCTCATCAGCCTCCAGCCCGCAGAAGCCCCAAACGTTGAGAATGGCCGCATGGCTGGCCCTGGCGACTGAAACCGTTTGCTGGCTTTCAGGGCAACCGACTTGACAGTTGCGATTGGCAGGCTAGATTGTTCTTCTGCGCCACTCACTTGTGGTGCAGAACCCTGAACGCAGGGGCGGTAGCTCAATTGGTTAGAGTTCCGGACTGTCGATCCGGTGGTTGCGGGTTCGAGTCCCGTCCGCCTCGTTTGAAATAGACTCTGCAGCCCCTCGCTCGCGCTGGAAGCAGAGTCGTCGCCGCCAGTCGTTGGCGATGGAATCGGGTTGGTTCGTGTTGCCCATTGACAGCGCGTGGAATCTCAATCAATCCTGTTGCATGCGTTGTCGTGCTGAAGCTGCATGTCCCTCAAGGCCTTCCGCGTGGGTGCGGCTGTAGCATCGCGCTTGCAAACTTTGGCCAAGTCGGGGATACTCCGTCTGCGGGACCTCGAATCTCGCGATTGAGAGGAGTTGGCAATGCCAGAGCGCAGTGATTGGACGCCCGTCATCGGCCTTCGCAACGCAGCAGTTTCGCTGTTGCTTCGCAGCATTGTCGCTGCTGGTGTATGGGTGGCGGCGCTCCTGGGCTTCAACGAATTTGCGACTTTGTTCGCAGATGAAACTGGCACAGCACACGTTCCAGCCCTTTTCATCATCGCGACCGCAGCCATCATGGGCACCATCATCGGCGTGATTCTGAGTCGCGGCCTGGTTGAGCGGGCGGGTTTCACCAGTCCGATCCTGATCGTCATGGGCGCGATTGCAGCGGCGCTGGTCATCTATTGCACGGAAATGATTCTCAGAGGTGCCGATCCTCAGAATGCCAGCGCCCATTTCCGGTTCATGCTCACGACAACCGCATGGGTCGTCGCGTGCGGATGGATTGTGCGCTACGCGCTGATTGAGTAGTCGCGCGATAACCTGCGGTCGCCTACGAACGGCTCGAAGCCCATCAATCCCGGGGCCCAATCCTTTGCTGCACTGACACCGCGTGGCCGGCCAGGCCTTCGATGGTTGCGAGGCGGTGTGTATCTTCGAAGAGTTCCTGCGCAGCGGTTGCGTCATCGATGCGCATCCATGTTCGCAGACGGATGAAATGCATCACCGACAGGCCAGCCCGGAAGCGGGCGCTGCCGCCGGTGGGGAGCGTGTGGTTCGGCCCCGCCCCGTAATCGCCGACGACTTCTGCAGAGAGCGGGCCGATGAACATCGCGCCTGCATTGCGAATGCGGCCAGCCACTTCGGTTGCATTCTCCGTCATCACTTCCAGATGTTCAGGTGCGAGCGCGTCAACCAGTTTGATGCAGGCTTCAAGGTGTGCGTTGATGTGCACGAACCCGCGCGCCAGCGCCTGCCGCGCTGTGCTTTCAGTTGCAAGCACTTCGAGCTGCCTGCAAAGTTCCGCTTCGACAGCATCAGCAATTCTCTGTGATGTCGTGATCAGCATGGGAACAGCATCGACATCGTGCTCAGCCTGTGCCAACAGATCCGCAGCGACACACGCAGCATCAGCCGTTTCATCCGCCAGCACCAGCAACTCGGATGGGCCTGCGAGCATGTCAATCCCGACGACGCTTGACACAATGTGCTTGGCAGCTGTGACCCATTTGTTGCCGGGCCCAGCAATGACATCACAGCGCGGGAATCCTGCAAAGCCGTAAGCCATCGCTGCGATTGCATGCGGGCCGCCAACAGCAAGGAACTCATCAGCATCTGCGATCGCGGCAGCAGCCAGCGCCACCGGATGCGCGCCGGGCGATGCGACAACGACTCGTGCACATCCAGCCACGCGGGCCGTGATCGCAGTCATCAACACCGAAGATGGCAACGGGTACCGTCCTGCAGGCGCATAGCATCCAGCCGATTCGACTGGTTCAATGGTGTGACCTGCCTCGCCACCGGGAATGCGAATGGTGAGCTCGCTGATCGCGCTCCGCTGCGCCTGTGTAAAGTGTTCAATGCGCAAGGCAGCACGCTCGAGTGCGCTGCGGTCATCAACATCAAGCGCATCCAGAGCGCGCTGCATCTCGGCACGTCCAAGAACGAGTGGCTCCCCCGGCCGCCTCTCCTCAAACTTCTCAGCGTATCTGCGAACTGCTGTTTCGCCCTCGTTCTGCACCGCTGCGACGATCGCGTCCGCAGCATCATGTGTTTCGCGATCACTCAGCGCTGTTCCCAGCCGAGTGATCTCGGCCGCCGTGACTCGTCGTAAAAGCGGCGCTGTCTTCATGATGAGGCCTCCGGTCCGGCTGGCTTGGCGTTTCCCGCGCGGCGAGAGATGCGCAAGGCGCGGGTGTCGAGTTCCTGCTGAATGTCAGTCAGCGTTGCTCCACGCTTTGCAGCTGCAACCAGCGCAAAGTACAACACATCCGCTGCTTCGTGCGCTGCGTCCGCTGACGTATGTGCATCGAGAAGTTCCACGACTTCTTCGAGCAACTTGCTGCGCAGAAGTTCAGCATCATCAAGAAGCCGCCTTGTATACGAACCTGTTGGAGCGTTTTCAAGACGTGCAATAATCGTCTGTTCGAGGGCCGCCAGACCATCAACATCTCCGAAGCACGTTTGCGAGCCAGTGTGGCAGAATCCGTTGCCGTGCTGTTTCACAATAAAGCGCAGGGCATCTCGATCACAGTCGACGTCGATCCTCACAAGGTCCTGAATGTCGCCCGATGTTTCGCCTTTGGTCCAGAGACTCTTGCGCGAACGAGAATAGTACACGCCGCGCTTCACCCGCAGCGCAGCACGAACGCTGTCGAGATTGGAATACACAAGGCCAAGTACGCCACCCCGCACATCGCTGACGATCGTTGGCCACAATCCATCTGGCCGATCTGTCTGCAGCGGCGCGCAGAATCCTTCAGCGAGGTCAAACGCATTCGTGTACAGCGCCATGCCCACCTGCGCATCAGCCCCCAGGCCATCGACACGCGCGATCTCATCAGCGGCTCGAACACCACCTGCGACAGTCAGCCGGGCTGGCGCTGCCCGCTGCACAAGCGCTGCAATTCGATCATGCGGCAGTCCGCCCATTCGACCTTCGCGCTCGACGAATGTCACCAGAAATCCGCTAACGTACTCGCGCAGCTCATCAATGCGCTGTTCAATCGTCATGCCGGTCGCTCTGGTCCAGCCTTCGACGACGACGTCATTGTGCCGGGCATCAAGAGCAGCAATCACGCGCTCGCGCGGGAGTTCTCGAAGCACATCGGCGATGGCTGCGGTGCCGAGGATCACCTTGCGAGCGCCTGCATCCAGCCATGCGATCGCGGTCTCCACGTCACGAATGCCGCCACCAACCCGGCACGGGGCAAGCTTCAGCAACTCGCGAATCACATCGCCGTTGTCGCCTTGTCCAAGCGCAGCATCCAGATCGATCACCGCAACCTCGCCAACCATTCCGAACGACATCGCCAGCGGGCGCGGGTCGCCAGCATCAAGCACTTTGGTCTTGCCTTCGACAAGTTGCACCGCGTGTCCGTTCATCAGATCAATCGATGGAATAATCATGGGCGCACCTCAATGCCAGCCTGGGCGAGTTGTTGCTTGAGCGTGCTGACGGTGGTCTGGGCGTCGTGAAAAATAGATGCTGCGAGCACTGCATCAGCCCCGGCCCGCAGCGCATCGATCATGTGCTCGGCTGTTGATGCCCCGCCCGACGCAATGATGGGCACGGGCACCAGAGAACGAACCTGCGTGATGAGATCAAGGTCGTAGCCGAGGTGCGTGCCGTCACGATCCCAGCTCGTCAGCAGGATTTCGCCAGCCCCCAACTCGGTCCCCTCAACCGCCCACGCCGAGACGTCCCGCGTTGTGCGTTCGCTGCCGCCGCGAACGACGACATCCCATTGATGTGCGGTCGCAGCCTGCGCTGCATCAATCGCAAGAACGGTGCATTGCACACCAAACCGCTGCGCCAGGCGTGCAAGCAGCGCCGGGTCGCGAACAGCTGCGGAGTTCACGCTGACCTTGTCAGCCCCAGCATCAAGCAGCGCCCCAGCATCTTCGGCACTGCGGATGCCGCCCCCAACAGTCAGCGGAATCGATACAGCTGCGCGGACGCTGCGGATGGTCTCGAGAGCCGTTGCTCTGCCATCAGCCGTCGCAGACACATCGAGGATGACAATCTCGTCGGCACCCTGGGCTTCGTACATTGCTGCACGCTCAGCAGGATCGCCTGCATCGCGCAGGTTGGCAAAGCGCACGCCCTTGACGATCCTCCCATCGCGCACATCAAGACATGGAATCACTCGCGATGTCAGCATGAGGTCACCTCATTTCGCGTCGAGCTCAGCCAACGCATAAGAAGACGCTGTCCCCACGCGCCCGAGAGTTCGGGGTGGAACTGACACGCAAGCACACCTCGACGCTCAAGGGCTGCTACGAACTTTCCCCCATGATGCGAGTACGACGGCAACCAGTCAGGCGACGCATCGACAATGCGGTAGGAGTTGGCGTAGTACGCGTAGCCGGGTTCGATCAGTGACGCGGCACTTGCAGGCTCGACGCGGTTCCATCCCAACTGCGGAACCCGCACATCAGCCGAGAACCTCTCCACGCTGGTGGGCACGAGGCCGAGGCCGCACACGCCCGGCGATTCGCAACTGGTCTGAGCAAGGATCTGAAGCCCCAGGCAGATCGCCAACGTCTGGCGACCGCTTGCGAAGCGCTCGCGCAGTGGCTCGATTAGTCCGTGACTCACCAGGCTGTCCATCACAGCACCGAATGTCCCGACGCCCGGCAACACGAGTCCCTCAGCATCCCGCACATCGTCTGGCGACTGCGTCACCTCGACCGTAGCGCCGCAGCGATGAAGCGCCGCCAGTACTGATGCGAGGTTTGCGGTCCCCGTCCGCACAACTGTGACGTTGCTCATCACATCACTCCCTTGGTGCTGGGCGCATCGGCTCGACCGGTGCGCTGCACCGCCTGCCGCAGCGACAGGGCGACAGCTTTGAACATCGACTCGGCCTTGTGATGATCGTTACTGCCCCGGATCAGGTCTGCGTGCAGGCAGAAACTCCCTGCATTGGCCAGCGACTGCAGAACGTGCGGAATGTTTTCGCAGGCGAGTTCGCCGATGCGATCGTAGTTGAGTGGCAGATCGATGTGGGCATACGGCCGTTTCACCAGATCAACCACAGCCCGGGACAGTGCCTCGTCAAGCGGCGCATACGCGGTTCCGAATCGCACAATGCCATGTCGATCGCCGAGCGCCTCATCCAGTGCCTGGCCCAGGGCAATGGCGCAGTCTTCGGCTGTGTGATGATCATCAACTTCAAGATCGCCCGTGCATTGCAGTTCCAGATCGAACCCAGCATGCGTCGCCAGCGCTGTGAGCAGATGATCGAGGAACCCAATGCCGGTGCTGATATTCACCTGGGCGGTGCCATCCAGCCTCAGTGCGAGGACGATTTCGGTTTCGCGGGTACGGCGGGTGATGTGAGCGGCGCGCGTCATTGATTGTCTCCCTGTGTGGTGGCGATTGCCTGTTCCAGCCCTGCAATCAGGCGATCAAACTCTTCGGCGCAGCCGGGGCAGGTGATACGCAGACGATCCCCCAGCGCAGTGTTTCGCTCGAATCGTCGAACGAGGATTCCACTCGCAGCCAGGCTGTCCGCGATTGCCCAGGCATTGGGGAACTTTGCGAAGACGAAGTTTCCCTGCGAGCGCGATGTCAGTATGTCACGTTCGCGCAGCCATCCATCGAGTTGCTGGCGTTCCGTGCGTACCCGTTGCAGATATGCAGCGGTGATTGTGTGATCAGCATTCATTGCTGCGCCTGCTATTGCAAGTGAGATGGAGGATACGGGGTAAGGATGACCCGTCGCGCGCAGCCAGCCGATGATCTCCGCAGGCCCCAGCGCATATCCGACGCGCAGGCCGGCA
Source organism: Phycisphaerales bacterium (assembly GCA_051004555.1). Classification (GTDB taxonomy): domain Bacteria; phylum Planctomycetota; class Phycisphaerae; order Phycisphaerales; family SM1A02; genus JBPCKF01. The sequence goes on from JBPCKF010000029.1 coordinate 71,558, forward strand.
AGACCGCAAGCCTTGCTGAACGTGCGCGTGACCACGACATTCGGCAGGCTGAGCAGCAGCGATGTCGGATCTGTGTCTGCGAAATCGACATAGGCAAGGTCAGCAACCAGCAGCGTCGAAGGAAACTGCTGCGCGATGGCGACCAGGGCCTCGGCATCCGCGATCGCGCCGGTCGGGTTGTTGGGCGAATCGACAAAGATCGCAGTGGCGCCGCTGCTGCATGTCATGAGTTCCTCAGCCAGGAACGCTCGATCCAGCCAGGGGATGCGAATCACTTCTGCGCCCGCCAGTTGGATGTAGCGCGGGATCATCTCAAATGTCGGATCCATCACGATGGCAGTCTGCCCAGGCTCAAGCACAGCGCGGCAGATGCGGTCGAGGGCATCGTCCGCACCCGCAGTCACGATGACGCGCGATGTGTCGATCCCGAACTCAGCTGCCAACTGCGATTCGAGTGCTGCGGTTGATGGATAACGTCGCACCATTTCGCGACTCATCTGCTTAATCGCTTGCGCGAAAAGTTCATCCTGCGGCTGGCCTTCGTTGGCGTCAAGTCTGAGCGCGTCAAGACGTTGCTCACGAACACCTCTTGGCGGGCAATAGGCATTGACGTGTTGCATGCGGCTAGCCGGGCGTACAGCGTCGGGTTTCTGTGCTGGACCACTCATGCGACCACCTGCGCGATTGGAGAGATGACCAGATCTGTTCCGCCGCGACTTTTGATCTCCGGGATCAGCGTGGCAAGCGATGCACGCGGAACCACTGCCTTCACAGCAAACGCGCCGTCGCCATACAGCGGCGCAATCGTCGGCTCACGCATGCAGGGGAGCACTTCGACGACCATCTCAAGTTGAGCGGCTGGAACATTCACTTCCAGCATCACTCGGGTTCGCGCACTCAGGACCGATTCGAGCAGCAGGGCCATATCCTGAATTGCGCTGCGTTTGCGATCGTCGTTCCAGGCATTGCGACTCGCGTAGAGTCGTGTCGAAGACTGCATGACTTCGTCGATGATGACAAGATCGTTGGCGCGCAGGGTTGCGCCGGTTGCTGCGACGTCGATGATGCAGTCAGCGTCCTCGGGCGGGAACACTTCGGTCGCGCCAAAGGAACGCAGGTAGGTTGCATTCAGCTTTGATCGTTTGATCCACAGTTGCGTGAGCCGCTCAAACTCAGCTGCGATCACCAGCGCCCGATCGGGGAGCCTGCCGTCTTCCAGAATGCACCTGGGCGCTGCAGCCACCAGACGAACCGGGTCGAGCTTGGTGTCGAGTACTTCGACGACATCCGCTTCAAGTTCAGCCACCCAGTCAGCCCCCGCAAAGCCGACATCGCGGGTTCCGGCTTGCAGCATCTCAACAATGTTCTGCGGCTTGAGAATCTTGACCTCAAACCCCGCGAGCGAGATGGCTGGCCGGTACCCCCGCGCGGTGACGGTCACAGCCACGCCTGTATCTGCAAGCAGCCGCGTGATTCCCTCGTACATGCGGCCCTTGGGAATGGCGAACTGAATCGTGTCCCGTTGATGATTATTCGTTGACGTCATTTGCCCGGCGCTCCTCATGGTGATCGGTTTCCCAGCTGGAGCGCCGCTCCAGGGTTGTCACCTGAAGCAAACAACGCCGGCTGGAAACCGGCGTTGTGGTGGAAAATCGATTGTTCTCAGACCACGCTTACAGCCAGCTCCCATGCAGGAGATGATGATGATGCTGATGGGCGTGATGAGTCTGGAAGCTGTCCATTGCGGCGAATGATACCGCAGTGGGGTCGCTGCGTCAAGCCACTGCTGGGAGGACGCCGGTGTGGTTGCGGGTCATCACCGCATCGCCGCAACGCTTGGCAATGTACATGGCTTCATCAGCGTGCTCGATCAGTTGCATCGGATGCGACGGGCGGCTGAGGTCGGTGTGCGCCACGCCGATGGAAAGGCTGAGGTCGATCCCATCGCGCGCGAAATCGAGAGTCGCTTCCCGGAACGCAGCCGAAATGCGCTGGGCGGTGGCGGTGGCATCCTCGACTGAGACAGAAGGCATGAGCACACAGAACTCGTCGCCCCCGTAGCGCGCGATGATGTCGCCGTTGCGGCAGTTCTCGTGCAGCACGCGTCCCAGCAGACACAAGAGTGCATCGCCACGCTGATGCCCGAAGCGATCGTTCAGCAACTTGAAGCGATCGACATCAATCATCAGAAACGCGACGCTCTCGCCAATGCGGGATCGTTCCGCCCATTGATGATCAAGGGCATGACTCAGGCGCCTGCGATTGTTGAGGCCGGTCAGTTCGTCCGTCACTGCAATGGCCTCGAGCTTGCCGATCATTGACTGCAACTCGGAGATCTCATCGACGAGTTCGGTGAGCGCTGTGTTCAGCCGCAGATGCATTCGCTCGATCTGAGTGTGCTGCTGTCGCTGGGCCAACCACTTGGAAACCAGAAGTGGAATGCGCTGCCGCCAGCCGTCATCGCGGACAACGCAATCCAAAGCGCCAGCATGAATGGCTTCTTCGATCAGCGCGTTCTCGGCCTTTTGCATCGTGAGTACGACAGGCAAGGACTGGCGGGCAGCCTGAATGTAGGCCAGGGCATCAATCCCGGTCCCGTCGGGAAGTTCCATATCAGAGATTGCCAGATCGAGTGACGTCAGATCAGTTGCGGCCAGGTCCTGCAGGGAAGCGATGACATTCACAGCAACGCCACAACTCGCAATTTCGGTTCCCACAGCAGCGGCCCGACCGGGGTCAGTACAGATGAGCAGCAGGCTTGCTCGATGTGATCGCTGCTGATTCGTGGTGGTTGTGTTCATGGACACTGCTCAACTCGCTCCAGATACTGGTGCAGACCGCAAAGAATCGCTCATTCGAAATATCGAATCTCGATGCTCAAGAGGCAAGGGAGTGATGGATCAAGTTGCACAAATTGGCGTCACAGCCATCGCAACCGGAATGAATGAACCTCACGCCAGCCGCATCAGCTGCTCTGCGTCATCGTGATCACTCTGCCACTGTCCTGATCGCGCTCGCCCATAACACACGCAGCAATCACGTTGGCGACATGCCCGGGCGACATGGCCAGTTCCCGGGGAAGCATCGCTTCATCAAAGAGGCTGCGCAGCAGGGGAGTTTCCACCGCTCCCGGCGCGACCGAGAACGCGCGAACGTTATGTTCCGCTCCTTCCACCACGATTGATCGCGTGAAACTTTCCAGGGCACTCTTTGAGGCTGCATACGCAAAAAAGCCCGGGAAGGGATCAATCGTTCCAATCGTCGAGACATTGACAACACATGCTGATGGTTGTCGATCAGCAAACTCCCCAGCAATCAGCAGCGGCCAGGCTTCCGCGATCAGCCGTGCTGGTCCGATGGTGTTGATCAGAAATACTTCCTGCAAAGTCTCGAAGCTGGTCGCTGCGATTGGGTACAACGGCGCAATGCCCGCGTTGTTGATCAACGCATCCAGCCGTCCCGCCCACGCGCTGATCCTGTCGATGATGACCGAAGCAGACTCGGGCAATGCGATATCAACCGCAAGAACCAGCGGCTGCAAGGCATGCTCCGCATTCGAGGAAACACGCTCTGCGGTTTGGTTGAGCTTCGATTCTGTCCGGCCGACCAGACACACTGCATACCCACGCCCAGCCAACTCAAACGCAACCTCGCGCCCGATTCCAGAACCGGCTCCAGTGATCAGCGCGACGGGTTGTTGTTGGAGAGGCCAAGGCACTTAAGTGCCTTGGCCTTTTTTATCGCGCTCGTCATACCGTTTGTACGGCACGCCACACAGGAAGGTCGCAAACACCGCATACCCGTCCCTGCACCGCGCGGTGATGAAATACACCTGGTTGTCACGATACCAGTGCTGAAAAGGATCGGGACCGGGCAAGCGCTTGCGGTCCCAGCCATGACTCTTATGTGTCCACGACATTCGTGTAAAAGTATACGCGAAGCCAAGGCACTTCAGTGCCCCGACCCATGAACAAACAAAGCCCGCCTCCGTGTGGAAGCGGGCTTTGCAAAGTACGTCAGATATGATGGAATCAATCGACGATGCGAACGTTCGAGGCCTTGGGCCCACGTTCTTCCTGGGTCACGTCGAACTCGACTTTCTGACCCTCACGGAGACTCTTGTGGCCATCCATCTTGATGTCGCTGTGGTGGACGAAAACCTCTTTGCCGCCATTGGCAGGAGCGATGAAGCCGAAGCCCTTTTCATCCATAAACTTTGAAACTGTACCTGTAGCCATGTGTTGGCCTTTCCCTTTCGTCAGGAAATTCGATCAGCCGAGCATAGCTGCACCGAGAAGAGTTGTTGACGATCCAAGACTCTTGCTTTCATTCGATTGTAGGTACCCTCAGCCGCAAAAAGCCAGAACCCATACGGGACTCACAAAAGTCGCTGTTGCGGCCCCACCAACGCTGGCCGAAGCACGCCAAGCGGCCCCGCCTACCCTCATTGTCATGGCCGTCAACAAGCATCAGACACCACTCAATATCAGCGCAGCCGATGCCTGGCTGGTCCTGCTGCACGCGCAGGGGCTGCTCGACAATCCGGATCGGCGGGTGACACCAGCCGTCGTTGCCCGCGAGATCAAGCGTCTTGGATTCGTTCAACTCGACTCAATCAACGCTCTGGAGCGGGCCCATCATCTCACGCTGCGCACTCGTCTGGAATCGTACCAGCCAGACCACCTGCGCATTCTGCAGGAAGAGAAGCGAACCCTCTTTGAACACTGGACACATGACGCGTCGATTCTCCCGCTGGAGTTCTACTCAGCCTGGCATCATCGGCGTGAGCGCTTTGTGAATCGGCCGCGCCTGCAGAAATGGATCCGCAAAAGCATGGGGGCTGATTCGGATCGTGTGTTGCAATCCGTGCACGACCGCATCATGCAGGACGGCCCGTTGCAGTCGCGCGATTTCGAGAAGCCGCAGGGAACGCGAACATCATCATGGTGGGGGTGGAAGCCCGCCAAGGCTGCTCTTGAGTATCTCTGGTGGAAAGGCGAACTCGGCGTTGCAGGACGTCCGAGCTTTCAGAAAGTCTATGACCTGACTGAGCGGCTGTATCCGGATCATCACGATGCTCGCATGCTTGATGAGCGCGAATACATCGAGTGGATGTGTGCAGAGAGCATGAACAGGCTGGTCATTGCGACAGCTGCAGAACTGGCTGCATTCTTTGCGGGCATCACCGTTCAGGAAGCAGCAGCCTGGCTGAAGCGGGCGGTCAGCCGTGGCGACGTGATTGAAGTGAAGACGACACTGCATGATGGCGCAGAGCGCGCTTGCTATGCCCTGGCAGATGTCGAGAAGCGCATTGCTGCAGCGCAGCGGGCCTGCAACCAGATGGATGACCGAGTCCGCATCCTTGCCCCGTTCGACCCGGTCATCCGCGAACGGGCCCGTCTGGAACGCCTGACTGGTTTTCGCTATCGATTTGAAGCGTTCACTCCCGCACCTAAGCGAACGTATGGCTATTACGTCCTGCCTCTGCTGGAACGCGACCGTTTCGTTGGCAGGACCGATTGCGCGTTCGACCGCAAGCGTTCGACGCTCTTGTGCAAAGGCGTATGGTGGGAGCAGGGGGTTTCGCCTCCCGGTGCCCGCAATGCTGCGCTTGAAGAATCGCTGCACAGCCTGGCGCGGTTTCTCAATGCGTCCTATGTTGAGGTGCCCGCCGCGTTGTAGCGGAACGGCGCAACAGCACGGTTGAGTATCTACAATGATCGCCCACTATGGAAGACTTCAGCAGCATTCGCCGCGAATATCACGCGCCTGCCTTGCATGAGCAGGATCTGGGAAATGATCCCATTACTGCAGTCAGCAATTGGTTGCGCGAGGCAATCGAATCGCAACTCATCCACGAGCCGACAGCCATGACGCTTGCGACCGTCGATGAACACAACCAACCATCTGCGCGGGTCGTCCTGATGAAGACGATTGATGCGGATGGCTTTGTGTTCTGTACCAACTACGAAAGTCGCAAGGCGAGCGATATCGATCACAATCCCCGCGTGACTCTGATGCTTTACTTGGACCGCATGTATCGCCAGATTCGCATTGAAGGAAGAGTTGCGCGCGTGAGTGCAGCCGAATCAGATGCATACTTCGCAGCGAGGCCGCGCGGGGCGCAGATCGGAGCGTGGGCATCACACCAGAGCGCCGTGATCGCAGATCGCAGCGTCATGCAACAGAAAGAGGCAGCGATCACCGCGCGATTTGAAGGCCAGAATGTGCCGCGTCCGGACTTCTGGGGCGGCTACCGCGTCACGCCGGCTTTGATTGAATTCTGGCAGGGCCAGCCCAACCGCCTGCACGACCGCATCTGCTTCAGCCGCGTCAACGCGCAGACGAATCAATGGCAAGTGCAACGCCTCTCGCCGTGAACAGCGCAAAAGAGAAGTCCGCGGACCGCCCGCGGACTTCTCTACAAAACTGTACCTCAACGCAAGGTACGATTAACGATCAAGCAGAACGACAATCTCGACGCGACGACTGCCTGCTTTGGTCGCAGCCGGGTCGTTGGGGCCGTAGCTGGCAATGTGCATGCGATTGTCGCCGATCCCGTTGGCTTTGAGGAAGTCCATCACTGCAAACGCGCGCTCGGAGCCGAGATGGAAGTTGCTCTTCCATCCGCTCTTCTTAATGGGATCCGAATCAGTGTGGCCAGCGATGCGAACCTTGAAGCCGCCGTACTGCGAGTTGAGTACGCCTGCAACCTGTGAGAGTGAGCTCTTGGCTGCCGACTTCAGTTCTGCCTTGCCAGAGTCAAAGAGGACATCGCTGGCAATCGAAACGGTCACTTCGCCGTTGTCATAGGCGCTGGTGACACCCGAGATGCCTTCAAAGCCAGTGGTGGGGGTGACGCCGGCTGCAACCTGTTCATCCAACTGACGCCGAAGCTCAGCGTTCTGCAATGCAAGATCGCGACGGTCAGCATTGGCAGCTTCGAGCGCTGCGTTGCGGTCCGCCAGCTGTGTCCTCAGATTGGCAGCCTCTTCGCGCAGCAGCGCTTCATCATTCATCTTGCCAGATTTGTTGCATCCGCTGCCGAGCAGAACTGCCCCGGCCAGCATGAGACCCATCAGGGTCGTGCCTATTCTTCGCATGGTGTGCATCCTTTCAAACCGTGTGCGGGAGGTAAAATGTCCTCGGCATCCCTCCGTGAAGATGCCGCTGTGTGTATTGGAACCGATCGCAGGGTGTTTGTCCAGCCCCGCAGGCTCAGCTTCCCCAAAAAATCTGCAGATTTTCACAAAGTGGAACTGAACGCAGCCTGGTGATGCCGCACGATCGGCTGGCAGCCCTCCGGCCAGACAATCGCAATCACATCAAACCGCATGGGCCGCTCATACCACCCTGGCCGCTGTTTCAGCCGGGCAGCGGCACGCGAAAGGTTGTGCTGTTTGGTTCGGTTGACATGCTCCTCAGGCATGATGTGATCATCCTTCCGCGTCTTCACTTCAATGATGACAATGGTGTGACCATCGGGATCAGTCGCAACGATGTCCGCTTCATCGCGCCCAGCCTGGAAGTTGCGTTCGAGAATGACGTACCCGCGCTCTTTGAGCCATGTGGCTGCGAACTCCTCGCCACGCTCGCCCAACGACGGTGCCGGTTCGACCGCGGAGTCCGGCCCAGGCAGGCTCGATGATCCGGCTGATCCTCTCAACTTCGCCAGCAAGTTGGCCAGCACGCGTCGCAGCATCAGCGACGATAGCGCTTCTGGCCGATCGCAAACAGGCGCTCACCCAGAGCGTTGACATCGGTGAGAATGTCCTCCGCAAGGTGCTCGCGGAAATAGCGACTCTCTTCAACTCGCCGTTGTTCGCGCTCCAGTTCAGCCCGCAACGCCAGTTGCACTTCCGGTTCATAGATGCTGCGCCCGGGCGGACTGTCAAGCTCTGCGATGTGCAGCCAAACAATGCGCGTCGATCCATTGGACATCGTGAGCTCGAAGGGCTGTGTGGTCTGCCCCAGTTCAAGTTCAGCCAGTTGCGTGCGAAAGAGCTCGATGAAGTCTTCGCTTGCGCCTAATCCGCCAGCTGGTACGTTGTACCAGTTGCTGCTTGCCAGTGTTCCCAACTCTTCGACAAGGGCTGAGAACGATTCGCCATTGTCGATGCGCTGTTGAATCGCGTCGACCTGTTGCGGTGATTGATCGCGATCGATCCAGATGCGTTCGATACGAGCGCGGCCGGGCGGATTGAACTCTGCATATTTCTGTTGATAGCGCCGTTCAATGTCCCGCCATGACACGCTGATGCGCGGCGCAATCTCCTGTTCGTAAATCATCTGCACCAACATGCGCTTCTTGCGATCGTCCACCAGATCTTCAATGGTCACATCACCGCCAAACTCGTCGCGCAGCTGCGCCTGGGCTGATTCACGCGTGCCGCCGCCGCTGGCCTCGATGCGGTCCTGCTGTTCCTGCAGCCATCGAAAAAGTCCCTGCTGCTGTTCGTCTGTGAGTCGTGACTGTGCTGTTGAAAGCAGAAGTTCACTCTGCACCAGTTCCTGCAGACGCACACCAATCGCTTCCATCAGCGCCTGATCAAACTCGAGCGACGTCAACTGCTCGCGGAACGTGCGCAGCCGTGCATCAATCGGCGCGAAGAACGAGTTGGCAAAGATCGGCCTGCCATTGATCTGCCCCACAAGACTGTCCGCAACAATCTCATCGCCAGGTTTGATGTCAGCAGCCGGAAGGGGAGGAGCGGGGGGGGTAGGGGTGGTTGCGCTTCCATTATTACTCTCCGCGACAAGGACTGCTCCCGGGACCATATTCTCATCTGACGAAGGAGGCAATGCCGCGTCAATCTGGCTCTCTGCTCCGATCGCGCCAGGACTTGCAGCCACGCTGTATTGATTGAGAATCCGCCGCTCCGCCTTGCTGCCATCTTTCATCGGCCGGGTGCATGATGAAGCCAGCACGATCGCGCTGGCCATCGCGAGTACAACACCCGTCGTTCGAGGAATACGTCCATTGCTGCGGTGCGTGTCTGTCATTGGTTCCATCCTCCGTGAATCTGTGACGTCGACTGCATCCATTGTACCAGAAAGCGATGAGCCGCGTCTCTCGCCATTCCGTCCTTCCCGCGCAACCCTCCGTCATTCCTGCGCAGGCGGGAATCCGGAGATTGCAAAACAACGCCGCGGGTCCCCTGGGTCCCCGCCTGCACGGGGACGACGGTCATGGAAATCAATCCGTCCACTCAAACGTCTCAAGATGTTCGCGCAGGGCACGGGCAGTGGGGAACTTGCGTGCAATGAGGTCGCGCCGCAGTCCGCAACAGATCGCTTTGATGGCAGGGGGATGCGATGCGTACTTCGCTTTGCCACCAACTGCATCATACAGCAGGCGAATCACATCGATGACATCGTCGCGCAGATGCGCAGCTGTCGGGCGGCCCCAGTTGTAGAAGTCAACCACTTTCAAATCAAAACACACGCCATGCAGTTTGAGCAGCACGTTGCCTGCATGCAGATCGCCGTGATACTCCTTGGCTGCATGAATCTCTTCAACGCCGCGAATCAGTGCGTGAATCAGACACAACGCAGGAAAGACAGGCAGCCGCCTGCCTGGCTGCCGCCGTACAAACGTGCTCAACAGTTCACCCTCAACAAACTCACTCAAGAGAAGGGTGACGCGGGTCTTGCGGAATGTGATTGTTTCTGAGTGATGATAATGAATCACCATGGAACACGATCGCAGCGCTTCGAGTTTGCGGGCATAGATGCGAACAGCCCGGTCGCGCTCGTTTCGCTGCGGGTAAAACGCCTTGGCTGCGCGACGAATGCCGGTGCGCTCTTCAATCACTTCGTACACTTCACCCTCCCAGCCGCCACCCAGTTTGCGCTCAACGCGATACTTGCCGCCCAGCACTCTTCCAGGCGGAAAGTTGAAGGCGGTGATCGCAGGTTGCAGTGTTCGAGGACGACTCATGATGCGTGGCTCGATCGTTGACAGGCCAGTAGGGAAGTCAAGCCCACGATTTAACATAATGCCATGGCGACTGGATTGTCACAAATGGTTGATCGTCCCCGCGCAGCAGGCGGGGACCCAGTGGACGCGCTGCGGCCGGGTGCCACGGCTTCGCCCGTAGGGCAAGCCGTGCGAGTGGCAGGCGGGAACCAGACAAGGCCCGAAGCCCCTCAAGTCACTGACGTCTCGGCGTCTCGGCGCCTCGGCGGTTGACTCGCGCGGAGCCCGGTGTTGATTGCGGCGGAGATTGACCGCCGAGGCGCAGAAGGCGCCGAGGGGGGAAGAATTGAAAGCATGCAGATTCATGCAACCCGGCTCTGATCGCCCCAGGCCACACTCCAAGCCACTTGATTTAACATAACATGTATTATCGGCGGGCCGAAGGGGGGTTCTTGGGCGGGATTCTCCAGAAGGCAACATAGCAATCATCAGTAACTTCCGGATCATAGATGTAAACGGAAGTCTCGTTCGTCGTTGTCGTCCGGCTGCTATAAGGCCCCATTGTATCGATCAAGTAATCAGTTGTCGCTCCCAAGGGAAACTGAAGGAGACTTCTCGTCACATTTGGTAGCTCGATACCCTCAGAAAGCAACAGGCGTGCAAAGGGAGGTGGTTCGGCGTGCACTCTTTCATTCTGTACTTGGTCTTGGATGTCGGCAATTGCGAGGCTCGCAAAGTCGCGCGTCAGCAGATTCTCCGCGCTCAACGCATGCTGCAACTTCTCTGCGAGAGAAGGAACAATGGGTTTCTCGTAGATCATGCCATCTCGTTCAGATTGTATCCATCGCGTATGTGCCGGTTC
>JBPCKF010000030.1:0-105646 GCA_051004555.1 Phycisphaerales bacterium
GGCCTACAGGTCGTTGACGGAAGGTATCAAATTGGCTACGAGATTGGTGGCGATGTGTTGAACGTTGCAGGGCGGCTCTATCGGGTCAGGCGACCTCTCTCTGGTAGCGTAGGCGAGAATCTCCAGCGATGGATCGAAGACAGCGAAGTGATAAGTATTGAACCGACCGCCACGGCACCACCTGCCGCTACGATCCGCACCGGACGCCGACCATGACGAATGCTCAGTATGTGAACCTTCTCAGTGTTGCATTGGCTGCATCTTCGACGTTGTACGCGGCTGCGCAATCCGGGCCGATCATCTCAACCAGAAACATCAGAGAAGCAGCAGTCGAAGGAGGCGTCGATGAGACCACTCGCTGCACTGAACGAGCGCATCGACCGCTATGAACAGGATCGCGAAGGGATTGTCTCCGCCCATAGCGTCTTCGGTCGCTGGGGCGGCGGTCTCGCAGTGACGATGGTTCGTCTGCGCGTGCCGCGCGAATGGGATCGCGCCCGCGCGCAGAACAGTTTGCGATTTCAGATTCGTTGTGCCACGCGATTGCGGACTGACCAGGATGCGTTTGTTGATGATGCTGCAAAGATTGCGCCGATTGCAGCGGATGCGCTCCGCGCAGTGCAGCGCCGCATGTGGCTGGAATGGTATCTCGTGCCGGGAACTGATGCGCCCTGGCCGCACTATCCGCCCTCTCATCCTGTGCGATTCAATGTTGCACATCAACTGCAGATGGCGATGAGCGACACCGATACTGCGAGTGTACCAGCGCTCGATGAACTCTTGTCGCAATACGCGCAACATACCTACGCGAATGTCCGGAAGCTTGATGACTTCATGGCAGAACGCACAGTTGTGGGCTTCAGCCGCGAGCAACTCATGGCAGATCATGATGTTGATGCCTATGCAATTCGCGAGGCGAAGCGCTTCCAACCGATTCGATCATTGCTGACGCTCAACCGACAGACGCTGGCACAGGCGCGCGACATGCTGACTCCAGATACAGCGCACTTGGTGATTGACCGCACGGTTGTGCCCCGGATGTTTGAAGTGACATCCGATCAGTCGCCGGTCATTCAAGCGATTCGCACAGCACTTTCAGATGAGACACTCGCGGATGAAGATGTCGAGCGAATCATGCACGTCCAGCAGGCATTCTTCGATGAACGAGCGCAACTGGCCGAGGTGCTGCTCGCGCATCTTCAATCGCTGCTCGAAGATGACGCCGTCCGCGAGTATTTCATGCTGCAGGGCAAAGGGATTCTTGATCGTGACTATGCACTGCCTGTCACGGAGAAAATGGTACGGTTCAATGAGATGCAAGAGAGGTGGGAGCAGTCCATCATGCAGCGACTTCCAGAGCAGAATGCACCATGAGAAACGCAATCCGATTCTTGCTCGCGGTTCTGCTCATCACCCTTGCATACGGTGCAGGCGCAACGTCATTTCAGCAGGGCCGCGGCAGTCGTGTATTCTCGCCGGAGATCAGCACACGCGAGTTTTTGAGGCTGCGCGCGACACTTGAAGAGACCACTCCCGAAATGGCGACGTTGGTGGATGCAGAATTTCAGTCGTACCGTGCAACACTGAGTCAGTGTCGCCATGAGGCAGCACAGACAGAGAATCCATCGCCGGTTGACATTGCGGAGCAGCGCGCAGCCGAGCGCAGACTTCTTGCGGAGTTCGAGATCAACGCGCGGGCAATCCTGGCGCAGGCAGGTCCTGCCTTTGACCTATGGAACATCTTTGAGAAGCAGCAGCGACGGACGCGCATCATCAGCGAACTACAAGCTGCGGGTCTCTCGCCACTCTTCGACATTGAAGCAGTGATCGCGACGATGGAGTTGCAACCGAATGTTCTCACAGAAGCAGCGGCGCTCGCAGCCGGGTATGGTGATGCGTTCGACGCGGCAGCAAGGAGTTATGAGGCGCACATCAGCGAGATCGAGCTCGCCATCGCCGGCGATGGCCGCAATGAGAGCGCGCGTCAGCAATGGAAGGACCTTGTCAACAGGTTTGTTGAAGTGACAAAGGAGTTTGCTGACCGCATTGCCCCGGTGCTTCCGTTGCGCGATCGTGATTCCTTTCTCAACGTTGACCTGCGCTCACGATTTCCGGACCTGTTTACGGAATCGCCCGTTGACCGCTGCATGACACTTCTCGAGGCTCTCGTGGATGAATCGAATAGAGAGTCTTTCAACGCCCACTATGAGTCATACTTGCAGCGACGCCGCGCAATTCGGCGAGCACTGGTCAACGATGTCAACACCCTCCGCGAGTCGAAGGACGACCGTGATGCCGTTGCTTTCCACGAAAATACTGTCAGATTGCTCGCACTGGAGAAGATGATGCTGCGACAATTGCAGGCACTGGCCGAAACGCTGCCAGCCGTACGACCACTGCCGTCGCAACTCGATCTGCTCCTGCATTGTCTGGATCAGTACGGCGAGTAAACGGGGCGGGTCTGGAGAGCCGTGGTCGTCGCGGTTCCCGACACGTTTAGGTTCCGCGTCGCATCTATCTGCCCTTCCACGCTGCTGCGAGCATTGTGATCGCTTCGGCTTCACCTGCCTGGTTTGCTGAATCATCTGCGGGTCCATCAAATCGTGCATCTGAATGAACTCGACGGTTCGCTCTGGATCGCGCGTGATGATGGTCGCATTGCCACGGATGGCTTCCTAAACCAGCGGCGGCTGATCCGCACTACCAACGCAGAGAGGTAGATTACTTATGCGAACGACTCCGCTTCTGCTGTCCTTCACCGTGCCTCCATTGGCGATTCTTGCGATCACGCTGGCTGCTGCTGAGCGGTCGGGCAGCGAAGGGAATGACACTTCCCGGACGCCCGTTGTGTGGCGCCCGGTTCAATCCGTGGTCAGCGAATACGCTGCATCTCGAACCGAGGCCGGGCTCTATTCTGATGCAGCGGCGCTCTTGCCAGCTGATACGCCGATTGCGATGACGCTGATCGAGCCGGACATGCGTCTTGGCGATCTGCGTGGATTCCTGGCTGAGTGGAAGCTTGCGAACTCGCCTCTGCTCGATGAGCTTCTGAGTAATCCGGGCCTGGCAGCTGCCCGGATTGGCCTTGCTGGTCTGGCTGCGAGTGCTGAGATGGATTCGTGGACAGCCATGGCCTCGTTGCTCGGCCGCGAGACCACAATCGGCCTGCTGCCGCGACCCAATGGCGGAGATGCTGCCGTGGTGGCTGTCTCCATTGCGCGCGATGAAGAAGCGATGGATCGGTTTATCAGGCAGGTGAACATCGCGACCGGAGCCATGCGTGGCAACCGTCCCAACCCGCAGCTCTCGACTGAGATTGATGGCGTTCGCATCTTTAAACTCGGCGAGGCGTTTCATTGTCGCATCAGCAACGCCCTCATTCTTTGCAACGATGAAGATCTCATGCGGAGGACGATCGCCACTGCTCAGGGCAAGGGCGAGACGCTGGCCCAACAGTCGCGCTACATTGCAGCAGCAACTGCGGCTCCTCGCGGCGTAGCTGGTTTTGCGCTATTGGATCTGGTGACGTTCCGCGCCCTTGACCCGGACAACGGCCTCTTTCGAGAGAAGCTCGTCAACGCAATGAGTGGATACCTCTTTGGCGGCTGGGCTGCATCGCTGCGCAACAGCGATGTTCTGCATGCAGCGATTACCCTTCGTGACAATCGTCTGGCCATCGACTTTGCAGCACCGACGACGCCCGATGCATGGGATGGACCGGTTGGCAGTTTCCTCAATCGCTCCAACACTGTCCCCGGATGGCGCTCTGCTGATATCAAGGGTTCGCTGGGCGAGATCACCGTGCAGCGCGACTGGCATGCGCTCTTCGCAGATCGCGAAGCGCTCCTGGAGGTCAAAGCAGCAGGCGATGTCGTGAACTTTGCGACCACACTCTCAGCCATCATGGGGCAAGTCGACTTCATGGATGATGTGCTTGCCAGGGTGAATGGTCCGACGCGGCTGGTCATGGCACAGCAGGATTTTGCAGCGATGCAATATCAGCCGACACCCAAGCTGCCGGGCTTTGCCCTGGCGGTTCCGCTCAATCATGCAGATGATCCAGAGTTTGCAGACCTCATTCGTTCAGCAGCGCTGGGCGCGATTACTGTCATCGGGCTGGATCAGGCGCAGAAGCAACAGCCATCGCTGCTTCCACGGCTGGAGAACTACAGTGGGATCGATCTGGTGTATGGTTCATACCGCACGCCGCGCGAAGGTGATGGACGGATGATGGCAGGCGATGTGGTAGCGATTCAATACAACTTTACGCCAGCCATCGCAATGGTGGGCGATGAGTTTGTCATCGCAACCACGCGCGAACTGCTGCATGCAATCATCGATGCCAGCAGGAAGCATGCAGGCGAATCCGTTGCTGTCACGCACGACAGCGCAGCCATTCACGCGGACACGCTCGCGGCTGTTCTGCGTGACAATCTCGATGAGCTTGTCGTCAACCGCATGTTGCAGGAAAGCGTGAGTCGGGCTGAGGCTGAAGCGTTCTTCGAGATGGTGTTCACCGCGATGGAGCATGCAGATTCGCTGAGCATGACCTCGGATGTCAGCGAGACTGGCCTGAAGGGTCGCGTTGAGCTTGGCCTTCGCGATTTGCGTTGATGGGCGGCAGTGAGTTACAGAATGGAAAGTGTGATGATGAAACACTTTGCTCAATACACGCCCAATGCCGCACGTCCCTGGAACCGGAAGCGTGCTGCACACCTGTTGCGGCGGGCGGGGTTTGCAGCCAGCGAAGAAGAGATTCAGCGCGCACTTGCATCAGACCCCGCAACGCTTGTCGACAACTGGCTGGATGGTGACGCACCAGCCGGCACGCGCCACGACGAGCTTGATGTGTTGGGTGAACGTCTGGCAAGTCGCAACGACATCGCAGCGTTGCGCGGCTGGTGGCTGCATCGCATGTGCTTCTCGCAACAACCGCTGCGCATGCGCATCAGCATGATGTGGCACGATCACTTCGCAACCAGTCATGCCAAAGTGCAGAGCGCGTTACTCATGCTCAAACAACTGCGACTCTTCGAGCAGCACGGCATGGGGAGCGTTCAGACGCTTCTGCTCGAAGTCTCGCGCGATCCGGCCATGATCATCTGGCTGGATGGCAACGACAACGCCAAGGGTCGACCCAATGAGAACTATGCACGCGAGCTCTTCGAGCTGTTCAGCCTGGGCGTTGGCAACTACACCGAAGCGGATATCAAAGAGGCAGCACGCGCGTTTACCGGCTGGCACGAAAAGAGTGGGGCATTCCACTTTGTTGCTCATGAACACGATGATGGCGACAAGCGCCTCTTCAACAACGCTGTGCATGGCAACCTTAATGGCGATGATGTTGTTCACGCAGTGATCAAACATCCTGCGTGCGCTGTCTTCATTGCTCGGTTGCTTCTGCGCGAGTTCGTCACGCCTCTCACGAGTGATGCCATGACCGCTGAGCTGGCGGACATCATTCGCGCCCATGCGTTTAACATCAATGCAGTCCTGAATGTGATGCTCAGAAGCGAAGCAATGTTTGCAGAAGAACACTACCGGGCCCGCATCAAGTCGCCAGTTGAACTTGCAGTAGGCATCGTCCGATCGCTGGGCCTCAGCGTGCCAGCGGATGAACTTGCAACGACGACATCCAACATGGGCCAGCGACTCTTTGAACCGCCCAGCGTCAAGGGTTGGGATGGCCATCGAACCTGGCTCAACTCCACAACCATGCTGGTGCGGCTCAATGCAGCCATCGCAGCTAGCAAGCGGGCTGATGGATTTCTCGATCGACTCGGAGGCAGTGATGATCCGAAACAGACCTGCATCGAAATCCTTCTCGATGGCAATGCGCCACCAGTCCTCGCAACTGCCATCAATGCCACTTCCGGTGATCACGAAGGTCTGCGGGCTGCTGTTGAACTTGCCCTGGCCAGTCCCGAGTACCAGATGGCCTGAACGTCGCACCACACAAACGATCACGCACGAAAGATGAACCCCATGTCACCAGCCCAACACTTCTCGCGCAGGCTCTTTCTGAAGCAGACCGCCGGTGCAACATCACTGCTCGCGACCGGACTGACATTGCCCGGCTTCCTCGGCCGCACAGCCCTGGCGAGCGCTGCTGACGGTTCTATCGACAAGCGCATTCTTGTCATTATTCAGATGACGGGTGGCAACGATGGCCTCAATACCGTCATTCCGTTTCGCGATGATCGTTATCACCGTGCTCGCCCCACCCTTGCCATTGCCCGTGATCGCGTGCACGACCTCGGCAACGACCTCGGCCTGCATCCGGACATGAGCGCATTCAAGGGGCTGTTCGACGATGGCAAGCTCAGCGTAATTACAAACGTCGGCTACCCAAATCCCGACCGCTCGCACTTCCGCTCGATGGACATCTGGCACACCGCGCTCACGCAACCCGAAAAGGCTGAGGATGGATGGCTGGGCCGTGTGGTTGATCGCGCAGGTGAACGTCAGACGCCACTGGCACTGCATCTTGATGACAGCGTGCTGCCACTTGCACTCAAGACGCAGACTCAATCAGTCCCATCGATTGCAAGCATCGACTCGTTCTCGCTGGCGCAGCGTGATCCTGCCTTCGACACAACGCTGCAGGCTGCCCGGCAGGCTGCGACCGATGATCTGCTCTACGTGCAACGGATTGCAGTCTCGAGCGTTGCCAATGCCAGGCGGCTCAACGATGTCGCCAATGACAACGGTGGCAGCGCAGCGGGATATCCGCAGTTCAATCTTGCCAATCGATTGCGCCAGATCGCGCAGCTCATTGGCGCTGACTTCGGCTCGCGTATCTACTACACGTCTTACGGCGGCTTCGATACGCATGCACGCCAGATTCTGAGTCACGGGCGATTGCTGCAGGAGCTCTCGGATTCCGTCGTAGCATTTCAGCGTGATATTGAAGCGCGCGGCCTGGCAGACCGTGTCGTCGTCATGACATTCAGCGAGTTCGGGCGGCGCGTCAAGGAAAATGGCAGCCGCGGCACCGATCACGGCGCAGCTGCTCCGATGTTCATCATTGGGAACAATGTCCGGGCAGGGATCATCGGCGGGCGGCCCGACCTCAGCGATGAAGCGACTGGTGATGTGCCATTCACGCTCGATTTCAGGCAGGTCTATGCATCAATGCTGGAAGACTGGCTGGGCACCCGCCACGAGGCAATTCTTGGCGCGACCTTCCGCAAAGCTGCGGTGTTGCGGGTGTGACGTGCCGCGATCAGTCGGGCGCTGTTCGGATCGTCGATGGGCTGCGATCCATGCGGAGGGGCGGGCGTTTTGGGTTGCGACTGGGCATGATCCATCCTTCAATCGTCATGGCTTCGAGCGATTCCAGGAAACGACTCTGGGCAAAGGCGCGATGTTCAGATGGAAAAAGCATTGCGATTGCGTGCGATGCCAGTTGCATGACGGTTTCTGCATCGCTCGATTGCCGAAGCACATCAACTGCCAGGCCGTAGAACTCGTGCAGTGGCAGCCGCTGTTTCCCCTTGATCAGGCAGGGTATTTTCACGATACGTCCATCGCGCAGGTCGCCCACACATGACTCGGTTGCGTTGTGCGTGTTCAGCTTGAGCACGCTGCAGCCGTCGATCATCCATCGCTGCTCGCTGCCAGTGATGCGGAAGCGGTTGGTGAGATCATGCAGCGAGGTGATATCGAAAAAGCTGAGTGAAGGACTGCCGACAACTTCGGTCGAGAAGGCCCCTTGACTGATCCAGCGAAACGCATCGCGGGCGTTGAGGCGCAAACCAGCGGAGCGGGCAAGTTCAGCGCAGTATTCCTTGAGGTCGGTCTGTTGGCCGTTGGCAGCATACCAATACAATGCGAAGCGGATGTGATGCTCGATGCTGCCGCGGGTGCGCTGGTTGTAGCGATCGCGCAGCCAGTGGTCATCGTGTTCGCCGCGTTCAAGTTCGAGAATGGTGTACGCTGCATCGCGTGCGCTGACGTGCGCGAGCGTCATACCTGCTGAGAGGATCGGGTCCGCAAAGCCAGCAGCTTCACCTGCCAGGAGCCAGTTGCTGCCGATGACGCGATCAGCCAGGAACGACCAGTCGCGTGTCGATTGCACGTTGCTGCCCTGCATGGTTGCGTCGCTGAGGAGATTGCTGATATGCGGCTCATCTGCAATCGCCTTGCTGAGCATCGCATCAGGAGAAAGATCCATGGTCTTGTAATGATCAGCGTGACACACAACGCCCACACTCGCTCGGGATTCTGCGATGGGAATGAACCACAGCCATGCGTAAGGCAGCGTCATAATGCGGATGCGGGTGCCGCCCGTGCCGATGGTTTCCGCCCAGCGTGCATTGTCAAAGTAGGCCCAGAATGCGACATTGCGCAGTTGCGACGGCTGCGTGACGGGTACATTCGCGCCGCGGCGGATCACTCCCGCAGCGCCGCTGGCATCAATGTACCAGCTGGCCGTGATCGACTCACCTTCGCGTGTGCGAAGCTCGACGATGCGATCATGTTCATCGTCATACACCACATCACTGACAAGACACGCTTCACGCACTGCGCAGCCGCAGGCTTGTGCATGACGCAGCAGAATCTCGTCGTAGCGAGCGCGGTCAACTTGAAACGCGGTGTATCTGCGCTGAGCTTCAAAGCGGCCGGGGCGTGGCACATCGCGCACATCTTCAGGCGAGATAAAGTTGAACTCCCACGGCTGTGGGTCGCGCCCCCAGCGATAGACAGCGCCGATTTTGATGGGGAAGCCAGCTGCTTCAACCTTGTCCCAACAGCCCATTTCGTCGAGCACAGGGCCAATGAGTGGGAGTTGACTCTCGCCGATGTGCTGGCGCGGGAAGCGCTCTTTTTCGATGATCAGAACGTTAAGGTCGGGGCGATACCGCCGAAGCAGCGTGCCTGCTGTGGTCCCGGCTGGTCCGCCGCCGATGATGACAACATCGTGGTGCATGCGGGCGATGGTAGCGCGCGCGCGCCCACCCCACGCTCATCCCGGATCGCCGATGCTGCGCGCAGCGGTCGCGATCGAGTTTCACAAAGCCGCGACCAGCGGTCGCGGTCCTGATGCCCCGCTTACTGCGTGCGCGGCTCTGTTGCGTGCGGTTCAATTGAAAAAGGCGTTCACGAGTGGTAACCCGTGAACGCCTTCTCTTGGAGCGAAGAGCCGCTCAAGCATTCGGACAGCAGACTTACTCCACTTCGATCGCGACCCAGTCGAGCCGGGTGACGAAGCCGTTGGTGGAGAACGTCGCGACCACAAAGTGTCGCAGACTCAGGTCAATGCGACCTGTCCCGCCCTGCACGAAGCGACCCTGATTCGGAACATTCACCGTCTCGATAGTCTCGGCCGTACCGATCGGATATTGATGCACGGTCAGGAAACTGCCGGAATCGAGCCAGTTGCGAAGACGCATCCGCATGCTTCCGTCGGGATTGTTCAGTCGAAGCTCAGCAGTGAGAGTGACCTGCGTGGGTGTCTCATTGGCAACGTTGCCTGAGATCACAATGTCGGTCAGATTGGGCTGGCTGGACTGGAACCCGAAAGCTGAGTTGGTGCGGTAGTATTGATCATCAGATGCTGCGACCTCTGCCAGACCGCCACCGAGTTCGGTGCCGAAGACAGTTGCGATCGACGAAAGCGTTGCGGTTTCACCACCACACTCGTTGGCTGCAACGCGGAAGGCATCGACACCAGCTTCGACGACCGAATCGTTGGGCTGATCAGCCGTGACGAATCGCACTCGAAGCTGTGATGTGAGCGGCACAAAGTCGCTGACGAGGAAGCCACCTTCCTGCCAGACGATGTTGGAGCCGCCATTGGTGAACGTTTCCACCAGTGTCCAGCTGCTGCCGCCATTGCTGGAGACTTCAACCGTCATCTGATCGCGCTGACCGTTGCTGGAGTTGCCGAACCAGGTTGCGTAGCTGACCTGATATTCAGCACCATCGGAGACATCGATGATGGGTGAGATGAGGATGGTGGGTCCACCATCAACATCGCTGTTGCCGGGTGCGTTGTCTGTGACGAAGCAGCGGCCGGAACCATCGAAGTCCGCAGGCGGATCCTGGCGGTTGTTGTTGCTGGGGATGCCACGTTCCCACTGGCCGTCCTGCAGATTGATGTTCTGCACGGTCCAGCCATTGTCGGTTTCGAAGTCGTCTTCGAAGGCGACCGACTGTCCTGTGCCGGAAATGGCACTGAAGGTGACGGTGGGTGCGTCCAGAGGTGCGGTGACTTCGATGCCGCCCTGTGATTCAGCGCTGACAAAGTAGCGAACTTCGCTGCCACAGTCTGAAGCGGGGAACGTTGCTTCGTAGAGATTGCTGGAGACCTCGTTCATGGGGATTTCCTGGAATCCGCCGCCGGTGTTGACATGCAGGATGCCGGTATCGGGCTGGGGATCATCAGCCACTGCAACGACGCGGACAAGCATGGTGGTGCCGCCAGCGGGGTTGATGAGTTCGGGCATGCCGCTGGGGAACTCAAACGAGATTGGCTGCAACGGGGGTGCATCCATGTTGTGAGCGCTGAAGCCAGCATCGATTTCTGCGTAGTGCGGCGTGCCGTTGCTGAGGTTGTCGTCATCATCATCAAGCGTGAGGAAGTCAATGGTGATGCGGGGATCGATCGGACTGTAGTTGTGGAGACGGATGCTCTCGAACGTGAGCTGGCGAAGAATCTCGAGGTAATCTGCTGGCTCAGTCACAATGAGTTCGTTGCGTGTACTCCAGACACAGCCGGAGAGCAGACGCCCGCAATCGTGAATGGGTCCTGAGCAGGGATACTGCACAGTGTTGTCCGCGTTGCGCAGCGATACGCTGCAGTTCCCCTGAAACGCGGGTGCGAGGCGGGAATCATCGGTGATGACCACGGATACGGTATCGCTCATGCCTTCGCCATAGGCGCCCTGACCGCCGCTGCTGCCCGTAGCGACCAGGTGATGGCCGTATTCGTGATACACAACGGTTGAAGCGCCGGTGTTGGTGCAGCCGCCGCCCGAAGTGTAGAAGTTGATTGAACTGCCGTTGTAGAATGCGTTGCAGTTATTCGCGATGTTGGTGTTGACCGTGAAGTTCTGCTGGGTTTCGATGGTCGGGAAGTTCGGCACATAGAAGAGGACCGTGTCGCGAACAACGTTGGCATGCAGGTAGCAGTTCACGTTGGCCCGAACCGTCTCACTGGTGTTGGCTGCGTTATGCAGGAAGTTGGCAGGCCCGGGTGGTGTGACGTTGAGCTGAAGCTCGGGCGTTGCGCCGCCAGCTGCCTGATCCAGCACGCGGAACCATGTGCCTGCGATTTCGGAGACCACTGTCACCTGGCTGTTGCCGCCATGGGGGATGACGAAGTCGCCATTGACATCTGTGAAAGATGTGTTGCCCCCATTGATGCGGACGCGTGCATAGGGAAGGCCCATTGGTACTTCATCGTGGCAGATGTCCGCACCGATGCCATCGGTTGCATTGCCGCTCACGTTGCCAACGACATCGGCATGGTAAACCTGGCTCTCCTGGAAAAGGATCTCGCCCGTCTCTGCATCAGCCAGGAAAAGCACCTTCTGATAATTGGGCTGCAGGATGTCGGTTTCGAGGATGAACTCAATAGCCAGGCGAGGTTCAACCACCATGTCATCAATGCCTGCCCAGATCACCAGTCGACCATCGCCCTGCTGCTCGCCCACGCCGCCAATCTGGCGCTGAGCCTTGCGGATCATCTTGGGAAGGACACGACTCTTGGGAAGCGCCCCACCGATGCCATCATCGTTGACATCCATCGGCATGTTGAGCCCAGTGAGATCGCGCGGGTCGCCGCCAGCCTTCACGAGCGGGAAGCCCGGATCATTCCGCATCAGCAGTTGCATCGTGCCTCGGAAAACCGGCACGCCGCCAAGCTCCTGCTGGTAGTTGATCAGCGAGAACTTGAACTCTTGGGTGTCGCGATTCCACATCACGCCTTCGACGATGCCGGGATCAGCGTGACGTGGCGCGGGGGTGAACTGACCCACGTTGCCGAAGACTCCCCGATACTGTCGGAAGAAGTTCTCGGCGGTGCGTTCTGGCGTCTCGCCATGTGCGAACGATTTGCCGTACAGCATGACAGGGCGGCCAGCACCATCGTACCAGACCCGGGATTCGGGATTCTGGGAGAGGAAGGCGTTGACATTCTCGGCACCTATGCCTGGGGTAAGCTCACCACCACCCCACGCTGACAGCGCAAGGCTGGCTGTGAGACAGAGTGAGCCGAGGATCGTGAGGTGACGACGACTGAGCATTTCTGTTCCTCCAAGAGAGTCTGAGAACCTATGACTGAACCACAAGGCCTGTAAGCAGGGCGCTGCGATCGCGCTCGATATCTGGATACGCCCGGTCGTGGGGCTCTGTTACCAGAGTGCGCTGGATTCCTGACTTTACCAGAAATTCTGTGATTTTCCTCCCTCAATGTGCCCCTCCAATCGTCCCCTGCATACTGAGAGAGGCGGTTGTCGCGAAAGATGAAACGCACGCTCTGTCTGTGCGTACATCAATACTCCTGATCTTTTCACGATCGGCCCCTTCGACCCCCCCAGGAAGGCCCCCTCATGTCGATTCCCCTCCGCTGCTGTCTTGTTCTGACGGGTTTGTGCCTGTTCCTCGCGCCTGCTCAGGTGACTTCGGCTGTCACATCAGCAGATGATGATGATGGTCAGGCCACCATCAGTTTCGATGGACACAAGGTGGTGCGGGTTGTTCTCACCAATCGCAAACAGCTCGAAACCATGCTCACAATCAGCCCCGATGTCTGGAGCGAGGGTATTGGCCTGGGCATTATGGACTTCCGCATCCCGCCCGACCGCATGAACGCGCTCAAGCGCTCCGGCATCGGCTACGAAGTTCTCATCGATGATCTTGGAGTCCTTATCGACAACGAACGCCAGCCGGCAGATCCGCTGAACGGCGGATGGTTTACCAGCTATCACTCAACCGATGAGATTCACGGCTATCTCGATGTCCTCGATGGCGTCAACCCAGACATCACCGAAACCTTCATCGCGGGACAGACACTCGAAGGTCGCGACATCAAAGGCATTCGCATCGGCGGCGGCAATGGCAATCCGGCCATGGTCGTCCAGGGTGGCCAGCATGCCCGCGAGTGGATCGGCCCGGCTGTGGTCACCTACCTGGCAGATCACCTCATCCGCAGATATGGCTCGGATGATGAGGTCACGCGACTTGTTGACAATGTCGAGTGGATCATTGTGCCACTTATTAATGCAGATGGCTACGAATATACGCGCGGCCCCAACCGCATGTGGCGCAAGAACCGACGCAACAATGGCAACGGAACATTTGGTGTCGATCTCAATCGCAACTGGGCATTCGGCTGGGGACTCGACTCGGGCTCGAGTGGCAACTCGAACAGCGACACCTATCGCGGCACTGCGCCATTCTCAGAACCCGAAACGACTGTAATGAGCAACTTCATTCTTGCAAATCCGCAGACCGCGGTGCATATTGATGTGCACAGCTATGGCCAATGGTTGCTTGCGCCGTGGGGATACACCGAAGACCTGCCACCCGATCACGATCTCTATCAGGAACTCGGCCAGGGATTGCAGGATGTGATTCGATCCGTGCATGGCAGAACATATGTGCATGGCCCTGCATCAACCACGCTCTATCTTGCATCAGGCATCGCGCCCGATTGGGGCTATGGCGAACTCGATGCAATCGGCTTTACATTCGAGCTGCGCGACACCGGCCAGAATGGCTTTATCCTGCCGCCCGATCAGATCATTCCCAATGGCGAAGAAGTGGTCCCTGCATTTCTGCTGCTGGCTGATCATCTCACCCACGTTCTTGCCTTCGCATTTCCAGAGCCGTTGCCCACACGCATTGATCCGGGCCAGCAAGCTCCCGTCTCCGTCGAGGTCGTCGGAATCAATGGCAAGACGCTCGACCAGAATAGTGTCACGCTCTACGCACGCGTTGGCGACTCCGGCAGTTTCAGCGACATTCCCATGAGCCTCGTGGGTGGCAACATCTTCCAGGCCAGTCTGCCAGCTGCGCCCTGTAACAGTGTTGTTCAGTACTACTTTGCTGCATCCACCACCGATGGCGATGATGCGACCTCACCCGAAACCGCGCCCGCAGAGGTGTACCAGGCAATCTCGATCGGCGTGACGACTCTGTTTGCAGACGATTTCGAGACTGACACCGGCTGGACCGTCGAGAGCATCAACCTGACTGATGGAGCATGGGAACGCGGCGTGCCCGTAGGGGGCGGCGATCGCTTCGATCCGCCAGCCGATTACGATGGGACGGGCCAATGCTACCTGACCGACAACGTCGATGGCGACAGCGATGTTGATGGTGGACCAACCAGGCTCATTTCCCCCGTGTTTGATCTTTCCGCAGGCGATGCTGAAATCAGCTACGCGCGCTGGTTTGCCAACGATGATAATGATGCTGACCGCCTTGATGTACACATCTCCAATGACAATGGCAGCTCGTGGACACTCGTCGAGAGCGTCGGCAACACCGGCGGGTGGAGCACATACAGCTTTACCGTCTCGAGTGTGATCGCGCCCACCAGCCAGATGCGCCTGCGTTTCAGCGCCACCGACAACCCCAACAACTCCGTGACCGAAGCTGCAATCGACGCAGTTGCGATCGAACGCTTCTTCTGTGATTCGATCACGCTGGAGTCGTTCGATATCAGCTTCGGTTCGCTGCGCTCAGGCGGGCTGGTTGAGGCGCGCGAATCTGATGATCAGTTCCTTCGCACGCGTTCGCAATATGGCTTCCTCTCCAGCGAGCCCAACGTGCTGGTGATTACATTCGGGTTCGAAAATGCCGAGCAGTCGGTTTCGACGCTGGATGTCACGGTCGAGTCACGTTTGAACAATCCCAATGGCAACGTGCGGGTGTCGCTGCGCAACATCAACACCAACGCGTTCAATCTCATTCGTCAATACACCCAGGGTACGACTGAGACGACGGAAGTCATTGAGGACGTTCCGGCTGCGGCGTACATTGCGGGTGATGGCAGCATCGACCTGCGCATCAAGCAGGTCGTGGTCGCGACCTTTTCTGTGGTTGGATTCGATTCCTACTTCGATCAGGTGAAGATCGAGGCAATGCCGTAGGCCGAAAGGCTGCATGCAGGTATTGCTTCGCGCTGGCGTGCTTTTCCGCGTTGTTCCCGCGAACTGGCATGATTGCCGTGCGTACCTGGTGAATGCATGTTGATCTTGCAGTGGTGGGAGCATCGTTCGCAGGGCTGGCCACCGCTCACGCTGCAGCCTCGCGCGGCGTTCGGGCTGTGGTGCTCGAACGGAAGGCCGATGTTGGCGATTCGCCACGCACCACCGGCATCCTCGTCAAGGAAGTCGCAGACATCTGGGATGTGCCCAGATGGCTCACCCGCAAGATTCATGCGGTTCGGCTGTACAGCCCGAGTATGCGACATGTCGACCTTGAGCGGCCGGGCTACTTTTTTCTCGCCACGGATATGCCGGGTCTGATGCGCTGGTGGGCTGATCAGGCCCGCCATGCTGGTGCGATGATCCGCACGAATAGTCCCTTCCGCTCAGCGGCGCGACTGAGTGACGGCAGAATACAACTCGATACTGCGGACATCACCTGCCGCTTTCTTGTCGGCGCCGATGGCGCAAGTTCGCGCGTGGCTCGTTCGTTCGGACTGGGATGCAATCGACGCTGGCTGAGTGGATGTGAAATCGAGTTGCGGGGCGTCAGCGCGATTGATGCAGATCATCTTCACGTCTTTCTCGATTCCTCGCATGCGCCGGGGTACATCGGCTGGGCAGTGCCGGGTGTCGATGGCATCACGCAGGTTGGTCTGGCTGCGACGCGTGGCAGGCGGCTCGATCTTGACGGGTTCGTTGCAAAGCTTGGATGTGTGTTCGATTTCTCGAACGCGCGCGTGGTTGCCCGCCGTGCAGGCAAGATCCCCGCTGGTGGACTGGTCACGCCGATGGGACAGAGCAATGTTCTATTGATCGGCGATGCGGCTGGTGCAGTTTCGCCGTTGACTGCCGGAGGCATTCACACGGCCATTGAGCTTGGGCGTACCGCGGGCATCGCGATCTCCGATCGGCTATTTGATGATGGACCCGATCCGGTTATGGTCATGCAGCGTCGATCGCCTCGCTTCCGCTTCAAGAAACTGTTGCGGACCGCGTTTGATGTTGCTCCGCCGCCCGACTGGATGTTTGATCGTGCAGTGTCGAGTCCGCTCTTTTGCGCGATCGCGCGGACGGTGTTCTATCACCATCGTGGCCTGCGCTCATATGACGCATGGCGTGACATCGCCACTGCGGTTGCGGGGGCGCATCGCACTGGACATGCATGGAACGTGTGATTGCGCGCTGCGGAAGGTCATCCTCGCCCGCAGTTCCGACGCGCGATATCAGCCCAGGTGGATGCTGGGTCGAGGCTGAGGTATGTCTGCCAGTGTTGCTTTGCACCCGCGTGATCACCGGTCGATTCCAGACATGATGCAAGGTTGAAGTGTGCATCTGCAAAGGACGGATCGATTGCAATCGCGTTCCGCAGGCTGGCGATGGCCTGGGCAAAATCTTCTGCTTCTTCCTGCACATCTGCGAGGTTGTACCACACCAGCTCGTTGCTGGGGTCAAACGCGAGTGCCAACTCGTACATCGCCTGGGCTCCGCCATCGTTGCCCATCATGCGAAGCACGTTGCCGAGGTTGAACATGGCTTCGACACTGCGCGGCTCATCAACAATTGCCTGGCGATAGCACGCTGCCGCGGCTTCATACTGCTCATCACGCTCAAACGCGATGGCGCGTTCGAGCTGATTGACCGGCTTGGGTTCGATGATCGCCATGCCTCTGGGCACACCAGTGTCGGTTGGTGCGCTTTCCGCTCCCGGACGGTCGCGGCTCGTCAGCGTATCGCTTGTTGGAGCATGACATTCAAAATCAAGAAACTGTTGCCCGTCGGGCGCGACCAGCGACCCATTCACCTGGGCTAGCAGCTCGCCCGACTCGGCAGCCACAACACACAGCTGCGCCAGCGGCCGCTCGGTGCCGGACACAAATGCGGCCAGTGAATCGAGACTCGACCGAATCGTCTGGGGATGCACACCATCTTTCACAAGCGCAGCAATGGTCTGCAGTGAGATGATGTCCTGAAAGTCGTAACAGCCATGATGCGAACGGAGCAGGCCGAGATATTCCCAACGTTCGATGGTTTCGGGCTCGACCCCGATGACCTCTGCGACATGAGCAAGTGAGTAACTCTTGCTGACAGAACTGGTCTGTTCGATGCAGCCGAGCAGTTCGAGCAATCGGATCTCGGAGATAATCGCAAGGTGCCCATGCTTCTGGCGCAGTCGCTCAGCCTGTTTGAGGCGCGGGCTGAGGCTGCCATCGGGTCGCAACGGCCAGCCGTGCATGCCGATGACAAGGTGCGTTGTCTTTCGTGAAAGTGAGGTTGTGATCGTGCCGCCAGCATGGGTGATGCGAGACTCAGCCTCAGCGCGAGGCATTGATGCAAGGCGGCCTGTGAAGGCAATGCGTGCGCCAGCAAGGGCTGTGTGATGCAACGGTGTTTGCGCTGGTGCTGATGAGGACATGTCCGTTGCGGCTCCTTCCGCAGTTGCAAAGTCTCTGCACAAGCGTATGCCCATTCTGGCGACGGGGCATTACCCTCAGACAGGCTCAGTCACCTCTCCGCATTCAGGACAGCGGCGCGTGGTTGCATTCCCACGCAAGTCGTAGCCGCAGGCACAGCACCGACCTTCCCGCCTCCTCCGTTCAGCCGTCGCCTGTCGAAGCACCATCATAACCAGCAGAATCACTACCCCCCAGAATGCAGTATTCGCAATCAGGCCGGGCAGGTACGGCCGATAGGGAACAATTCTCGATGTGAACGGATCGAGCGCGCTGGCATTCTTCACCAACCAGCCATCCTGCCAGAGCCTTTGCGGTGGATTGGCGGTTGACATTTTGGACGACGTGCGCGCAACGAGCGTGATAAAGGGCCAGCCGCCCCCCACGACCTGGTGCGACTGAGGGGTTCGTCGTGCCGTTTGGAAATCGATGGCAGCCCAACGAGGCAACGTGGAGCCCGATTGCGACACAACATATCGCTCGACACCAAAGCCCTCTGCGATCAGCATATCTCTCACTGGACGAACTCCACCGGGCAGCAGTCCGCCTGCAGGAACCGCGAGACTTCCCCGCGGTTGCTGCGACACCAGCCACGCACATGCCATGGCAGATCCAAACGAGAGCATCATGCCAGCCACAACTGCAATTATAAACCACTTCGCAAGAAAGCCCTGCATCCTGCCATGATATCACACTCTTCTCTGTACTCTTCGACAATTGCGCCGGGATTTGGAAATGGGTAATGATGCAAGTCAGCGGGTCTTGGGCTGCGGAGTAGCGAAGCGTTTCATGAACGCAGCCTCGGCTTCGGCGCTGCCGACGATAATCATTTCCTGTCCAGCTTCGAGCATGGTCTGGGGGCCGGGATTGATCAGCATCTCGCCTGCGTCGCTGCGCAATGCGACAATCGTACATCCGGATTCTTCGCGCACGTGCGACTCGATGATACTTTTGCCGCGCAGGCGTTCGGGAGTGGGTACGCGAAAGAGGTCGAGCCCCTCGGTGATCATCACGATGCTGCCACGTCTGATGAGATTGAAGATTGTGGTTGCGCCCATGGATGCGTATGAAAGGACGAAATCCGCCCCCGCGCGGTGAAGCGTGCTGGTGTTGCGTTCCAATGTTGCCCGACTGATGATCTGGATATCCGGGCGCATTGAGCGGCAGTAGATGGTGAGATATGTATTGAGGTTGTCGTCGTGCGTGGTGATGAGGACGGCAGGCGCATCGAGAATCCCCGCCTGACGAAGGACCTGCGGGTCACGAGCGTCACCCACGACTGCGTTTTGACTCTCGTGCAGTCTCGATTCGAGCAGATCGACGATGCGGCTCTGGATGCCGCGGGCTGCCAGTGCGTGTGCTGCAGCGCGGCCGACCCGTCCTGCTCCGAGAATCACGACAGGTTTGACAGACACGTTATACGGCGCGAAGAACTCGTTATAGGCAGCCAGTTGTGCGTGTGAACCTGCCAGGAGCAGAATCGTGGTTTCGCTGACCAGTGTGTCTGGCGTTGCATTCTGAAACCGTCCCCGATCCCACACTCCGATGACATTGACACCGAGTTCAGCCACATTGCTTTCGCGCAACGTCTTCCCGACCAGAGGCGTTCGCTGGGCATTGGCTTCTGCGATCAGGAGTTCATCAACATGACTGATCGTGTGCGCCAGCGCATCACCACCCACCATGCTGCGCGCCAGTGCCTTGCCCACCATTTCGCCCAGATGAATGACATGACGCACACCAGCCCGCCGCAGCACATCCGAAGATTCGGGTCGTGACACCGATGCCACGACCGGCACATCCGGCGCTACGTGGCGAACGGTAAAGGCGACCGTCGTGTTGGTGACATCATCATGCGTGGAGGCAACGATGGCTGCGTGTTGAACACGGGCTGCAACGTAGGTCTCCGGATCATCGAGGTATCCGCACAACACCTGTAAGCCGGCATCGTGCAACTGGATTGCTTCCTCGTTGCCTTCAACAATGAGGACATACTGCATCTGAAACTGCTTGAGCTTGCGGATGAGCGCAGCTGAGACCGCGTCATGGTGCGTCAGGATGACGTGACCTTGCATCTCTGTGCTGAGGGAACGCGGCGTTCGCGCTGCTGCGACCGACTCGACCCAGGGAGCATAGAAGAACTGGATGAGTGTGAACGGCAGCAGAATCAGCAGAAAGACCACGCCCGAGAGCAGCACGAGAATTGAAAACATCTTGCCCAGATCGGTTTGGAATGTGATGTCGCCGAACCCCAGCGTTGACATCACGGTAAGCGTCCAGTAAAAGCCGGTGATCCAACTGAATCGCTTGCCTTCCCACATCATGACGTAATGAAAGAGCACGCTGTAGGCGACAACCATCGCAATCAGCACGATGAAGAAGCGCAGCAGCACCTTCATGTTTCGCTGAGTTCCACGCTCCCGAAGGAAGCGGCTGAGCTGAGCAGGGAAGGTTTTCACTGACGACTCCTAGGGAGGATTAAGGCGGAAACTTGCATTTCAATCGAGCAAATCACAGCGTACCCCGGCGTTCTCGCGCAGCATCGCACGAATCATATCGACTGTCTGCGAGCCCTCCAGCAACTTCAGTCATGCTGCGGAACGATGCACGCGTGCATTTTCGCGAACGCTCCACCGTAGACCGCAGCGAAACTCATCGCAAAAATGAACAACGCCCTGCCGGGAATGACAGGGCGTTGCGTTTTGTTTCAGTTCGATCCGGATGGATGGTGCATCATGCAACCGAGCGGCGGCGGCGGGTAACACCCAAGCCGAGTCCGGCACAAAGAATCAGGGCAGCGCCCGGCGCGGGCACACCAGTCACGATGCCGTCGGTGAAGATGTTGCCATTGCCATCGTCGTCCACCAATTCGTACAGCAAGCCTATGCCAGCGCTGTGCAGGCCAACCTCGCGAATGGCGAGTGCGAGTGTGAACTGCTGATTCACCTTGTCGGTTGGGTAGTCCTGGAGGTTCGTCAGTGCATAGCCGACGGGCGTGGACGCTGCATCGACATTGATGTCAATGGTGAGCGGGCCGAGCGACTGTGCAACGACGCCATTGCCGAGCATGAATGCCTGTGGCGAGTTTGAATACGTGCCGTCCTGGCCGAGTGTCACTGTCGGGCTGACTGAAGCAGCTGCGACAAAGCGGCCGACGTTTGCACCATTGCCCCACATCATGAAGAGTGTGATCCCTGCATCGCCATAGATGTTGTGGCCACGGAAGTCGACCGCAAACATGTTCATCGCATTGCTGCGGAAACCTGCATTGTCGAATGAGGAACCACCCTGCTCAGCGGCTGCGTAGCGCATCGCTGCGAGCAGTGTTCCGGCGGTTCCGAAGCCGCCAGCGTCACCGCCGTCCCAGGAGTAGGCATTGAACATGCCCGATCCAGTATCAGTGGAATAGAAAAGACTGTTTCCACCGCCTGCAAAAGCGGGGGAAGCGGCAGCAGCGGCAAGGGCCACAACTGCAATGATAGATGTACAACGATTGAGCAACGAAAGACTCCTGTCTTATGTCGAGATACCGCCCGGAACCACGAACCGGCTTGCACATGTTGGTGACCACCGGTCGGGAGTTTGAAAATAACCTTCCCTGAGCACAAAGTTTAGCACCGATTCGGTTCGAGGCCAGTCACGGAGGCAAAAATACTGCAAACCGGATAAAAAGGGAAAATGGGCAACCCGGAAAGGCAGCCAACGATTTCGAAAGGGCGAGCGAGGTGGGCCTCACGGCGAACTGTTCACGATCCGTTCGGGTGGATTCTAGGGGGGGGGAGGCGCGCGCTGACACGGCTATCACAGGCAACCTGATTTCTGATGGAAACTCGAGCTATCGACCGAGACATATCAGCTCCGCGAATCAAAACCTCTATTGCAAGGAAGCAACCTGATGCCAGCTTTCCACAAACGGATACTCTGTGTCGCCATCGCTGCTGTTGTTCTGGTCACTGGGCTGATCGCCCTGGCCCCGCACTGAACGCCTTGATCAGACAACCGATCCACTGATCCGAACGGTTCTACCATCACAGCTGATGATCAAAGCACTCGTTCAGCCGCAGCCGTTGGCATCAGACCTTCGATCCCGCTGGCTGCTAGATGAATCAGTCACATTCCTCAATCATGGTTCTTTCGGGGCCACGCCCAGAGTGGTCCTCGATCACCAGTCACAACTGCGGGCTGAGCTCGAGCGACAACCTGTCGAGTTTCTTGATCGACGCGGTCTTGAAATGATCCGAGCAGCCCGCACCCGTCTGGCCGACTTCATTCACGCACGCATGGAAGATATTGGATTCGTGACCAACGCCACCGAAGGCGTGAGCGCTGTCGTGCGGTCCATGACGTTCCAGCCAGGCGATGAGATCATCACAACCACCCACCGCTATCAGGCTGTGGGCAACACGCTCGCGCATATTGCCAGCCGCAGTGGCGCAACGCTCACGCAGATTGCAATCGATCTGCCATTTGATGCGAGTGACTTCGCTGGTGCAGTCACGCGCGCGATCTCCAGCCGCACGCGGCTGGTCGTGATCGATCACATCACATCAACCAGCGCATTGATATTGCCGGTCCAGGAGATTGCATCACGCTGCAGAGCGAGTGGCGTTGATCTGCTCATCGATGGCGCTCATGCGCCGGGCATGCTTGATCTTGAGGTGCCATCCATCGGCACGACGTATTACACGGGCAACTGCCACAAATGGATGTGCGCTCCCAAAGGCGCTGCGTTTCTGTGGGTTGACCGCGAACATCAGTCGCAGATCCATCCCAGCATTATCAGCAACTTCTTCGGAGCAGGATTCGAGCGCGAGTTTGCCTGGCAGGGAACGCGCGACATCACGCCCTGGCTGTGTGTGCCCGTTGCGATTGATGCTCTGAGTGACCTGGGTTGGGAACGCATTCGCACGCACAACCACGCGCTGGCTGTTTGGGCGCAATCGCTTTTGTGTGATCGTTGGGGGGTTGAGCCGATCAGCGCAGCCGATGGCCGTGATATCGGATCAATCGCCACAATCCCGCTGCCTGCAGGGGTCGATCGCTTTCCTGATGTGCCCGCGGCTCAGGCTGCGCTCTACGCCCACGCCCGCATTGAAGTTCCATTCATGGAAGTCAATGGAAGGCGAATGGTGAGGCCATCCTGCCAGGTCTACAACACTCCAGCTGAGTACGAGCGCCTCGCCGATGCAGTGCTGGAGTTGTTTGCACGCTGATGGCGTGGGTCCATGCTCACATCCGCTCACGCACGCAACACACCGCGCTCGATCAGCGCAGCCCGCATTTGCGCCGCTGGATCGCCTGCGTGATCAACCTGCACCGCATCCCAACTGCACTCGCGGGCTGCCTCCACATTCTCTGGAAGATCATCAAAGAAGATGATCTCACTCGGCTGCGCGTTGAGCCGTCTCTCAGCCGCGCGATAAATCGCTGGATCGGGTTTGTGCAGGCCAAGTTCGTGTGATGCAAGGCGGGTGTGCAGCAACATGACCGCTGGCGACACATGCAGCTGAACCCAGTGCGCGTGATTGGTATTGGAAAGGCAAGCCGTATGCAGTCCCGCAGCGTGCACTTCTTCAATCAATCCAGCAACGCCCGGATATTCGCCCAGCACCCACGCGGTGTGTACAGCCATGATCTCTTGCGGTGAATAAAGATGATCGAGCAGTTCTGCGATGCGGTGGGCGAACGCAGTACATTCGATCTGGCCGCATTGATATGCCACGATCGCTTCTCGCCGCGCTGCTGCCGTGCGGTCCCGATCAGCCAGGCCGCGCACTTCGATGCCCGCTGCTTTGCAGCCTTCTTCCCACGATCTGCAGATGCGCAGGATGACACCGCCCAGATCGAAACAAATGGTCCGCAGCACCTCCGGCTGCCCGTTCGCGCTACTCATCATCTTTCTTCTTGTCGCGATTGAGCAGTCGGCCCAACCCATCACCAAGTCCATCACCCAGGCCTTCGCCAATGTCGCGGATCTCATCGCCCGCGCCTTCGAGCGCCCCGCCCAGGCCTTCTTTGATCGCTTCATCAAGTCCTTCGCGCAGTTTGTCAATTTCAGCAGTCACGTTGGATGTCATCTCAATGCCAAGCGACGAGAGATCTTCCAACTGAGCAAGTTGCCCCTGCAGTTCGCCCAGCACGCTGGCGGGCAGAAGGTTGCCAGCCTTATCGACAACGACCTGAAGAATCGCCTTCACAATGATGTCGGTGAGTTCTGCCAGGACGACGCCGCGGTCACTCTCAGAACCGATATCCTTGAGGAGAATCTCATCAATAGGGAGATCGATCTTTGCGGCGCTTCCAAGTTCGGGCATGAGATCGAGATGAACGACTACGTTGCGGATTGCAACTTCGTTGACAATGAACCGTTTGGCATCTTCGGGGTCCTTCGCCTCAAATCGCTTTAGGCTTTCGAGAATGGGTTCGTAGTTGCTCTTGCCATCGCGCTTGATAAGTTGCACTTCAACATCATCCAGTGTGAAGCGCGGCACTCTCACCACATCATCACGCAACGAAGTCAACTTCACTTCCAACGCGCTTTCATCGACTGCGAGGAACTTCTCATCACCAAATCCCCCAGGATTGGCAACTGTCAGGCCATTCACGTTCAGACTGCCTGCGATCAGATCGACGTTGACACTGCGGACATCAGTCTCGACGCCGAGTGCATATGCCCCGCCCTTGCGGATGGCAGCCGTCGCAATCTGGTCAATGTAGATATAGCCCGCGACGAGTCCTGCAATAACGAGGAACACAAGTACGATGCCGATTTTGATAAGCTTCTTCATCGCGAGGATTGTAGCGACGCGAAGAGATTTCATCCCTCTGCGTTCGTCGCTGCGCTACACCCACAGCACATCAATTACGCCCATTGCCCCCAGCACGCAACTGATGATGCCGTTGAGTGTGAAAAATGAAAGGGCAATCTTCTGCGTACCCCAGCGATGCACTGTAGCATGTTCGAGAATGAGCAGGAAGCCAACAATCGCAACACCGACTGCGAACACAAACTGAAGATCAACATCCAGCCAGGCAACTCCCAGAAGACACGCAAACGCGCCGCTATGCAGTCCGCGACTGATCCTGAGTGCTGCACGGCTGCCCAGACGCGCTGGCAGGCTGTAGAGTTGTTGCGCGCGATCAACATCGACATCCTGCAGCGCATAGATCACATCAAACCCAGCCACCCACAGCAACACCATCGCAGCCAGCAGCCACAGAGCAGGTTGAGCCAGCGATAAAGGTTCAACAGCAAGAGCAGCAGCCAGTGGCGAAATGGCGAGGCTCGATCCCAGGTAGATATGACACAGCCATGTGAAACGTTTGAGATAGCCATACAGGCTGATCCACGCCAGCACCGGCAGACCCAGAATGAGTGGCCAGATGTTGTCACACAAGATATAGAACCCGCCGCAGATAAGCATGAAGATCAGCCCGGCAATGAGCAGCCACCCACGCGCAGCAGCAAGCGTGATTTCTCCCGAAGGCAGCGCACGAGCACTCGTGCGCGGATTGGATGCATCAATCTCACGGTCAATCACGCGATTGGACAGCATCGCAACCGTCCTCGCAGCAATCATGGCGCACGCAACCAGCACCAGCCGCAGCCACAACGGCCCAGACAGAAGTTCGCGCCCAGCCATCACACCAGCCAGCAATGCAAAGGGTAATGCAAAGATGCTGTGCGCCAGTTTGATGTCTGCTGCAATCACGCGCAAAGAAGCTGAAGCGTTGCTGTGCGACGTCGAGTGAGGCGTCTCCGCCGATTCATTCACCACCGCACCACCCACTCAACAACAAAAAACAGGATGGCCCACAACGCAATCAGCCCCAGCAGGAACTGGACTGTCATCACCGCAACCTGCCTCCAATACACGCGGACATCGTTCACGCGCATGGCCTTGTACACCATTGAGACACACACCGCCAGTGGCAGTGCCAGGAGAAACCCCCACTCAAGAAAAAAGTTGAGCGGATCAAAGAACGGCACCCACCCGCCAAGGAACGTCATGTTCGCCATCATGGCTGCTCCTCACCGGATGAGTTGATCGCTGGCGTGACTCGCGGGGAGACTCTCTCGCGCCGCTCGCTACGGATCATCTTGGAATCCAGTTTGCGCGTGGCTGCATCAATCATGGCTGCGAGATTCATCAGCCCGCCAAGTCCGACGAAGAGCGTCCCATAATCGTTTACAGCTGCGAGGCTGGGCTGGCCAAGGCGGCCAGTTTTGACGTAGGCCTGGTTCATCGCGTCCGCGACCAGGGTGATCGGGCCGAGCAGAGCCTGAGGCAGAAACCATAACCAGTCTTCGCGGCGGTCAACCACATCAACTCCACCCACCAGAATGCCGATACCGAACATGAGCAGGATGCCTGTCGCAATGAGGCTGCCCCGCCGTTTCTGTCCGATTCGCCAGTGTCCCAAGCCAGGCAACAGCCAGCCCAGTACCAGGCACATCGGGTCGAATCGATCATGAACGGTGGGAGTCGGCAACGCAGTTGGCATCCTGAACAAGAGGTCGGAACAACACAACACCCTTTCGGCACGCACATACAAGCCCCGGGGTCGCCAACGCATGACGACTCGCCAGTGTAGAAGCGAATCGTGGAGATAGCAGTTATTATGGCCAGCAAACGCAAGACAGCCCGCTCATCATCAGCATCCTCATCTTCAACTTCCGCGAAGGGGCCACGCGGCCTCGATGAGAGCGACGCTCAGCGCGGCTTCAGTGAGGCCAGCTTTGGTGAAGGGTGGGTGGTTGATCGCCGCACCGGACTTGATCGACGCGACCTCGAAGCGCAGAGTCCCAAACCAGTTGAAGGCACCAATCTCGAACGTCGCCGTGGTCCCGGCCGCCGCCGTACTGATTTCCTCAAGGCAGCTGACGAAGGCGAGATGACTGATGAGCAGTTTCTGTTTCTGATTGCCATCGACACCTTCAAACGCGTCAACAACAAAACCTTCCCCAGCTGGACTGATGTGCTGGAAGTGATCCGCAAACTCGGTTACCGCAAGACCATGCCATCGGAACTCAACCTCGGCGGCCGCGCTCAGGATTGGCAGGAACGTCACGACGCCCCCGCAGGTGTATTCAAAGTATCCTCATCAGGCAGCGACGAGATCGAAGAAGCTGCGTAAGGAACGACGCGCATGCGAGTGCCGTCCCGCGTCACTTCCGTTTGCCGACGCGTATGGAGCGTGGGCGTTTGGCGCTGCTGCCAGATTTTTTCTTCTTCGATTTCTTTGATGAAGTTGATGCAGATTTCTTCTGCGTCTTCTTTCTCATTTTTCTGGCAGGCTGGGATGTGCTGTCGGGAAACAGCAGACCATCTGCGTCATTATCGTTGTCATCATCACGATCATCGCGTTCGATATTCAGATTAATGTTCTGTTGCAGTTCTTCGCGGATCACAACCTGATCATCATCTGCAAGGCGGCCGCCATCGTCGACAACATTGCCTTCGTCGTCAAGCACATAATCAAACTCTGCGGTGCGAAGCTGTGCCTGAGCCATGAGTGCATCGTACAGCTTTGCGCGATCGGTTCCGGCAATGGTTTGACATGCAGTTGCGATTTCGCCAATGTACCGCAAAAACGCATTCCGTCGATCGCCTTCGCGCTTCATGCGGCGACGCCGATTGAGATATGCGCCAAGCTTGCGGCCGCATTCCTGCAAACCAAGTCGCATTTCCTTGCGGATTTCATCGTAATCTGCAATGGCTTCCTTGGATTCACTTGTGAATGGCACCCACACCGAAGCCATGTGCAACATGATCACCAGAGGCGCCTGTGGCGCTGCGTTCTTCGGCTGCGTGAGGCCGTAGTTGCGCCAGTTGTTTTCAAGCACAGCCTTGAATGAACTGCAGGCAGACTGTTGATAGAGAAGCGGCACGCGATTGGCAAAGCGAATCACGCGGGCGGTTTCATCAGCGGGAAGGTCGCCGCCATATGCGATTGCTGCTTCGATGACAAAAGGGCGGCCTCGATAGACAGCAGGTGGCCGTGTGCTGGCTGCGTAGAACTCAGCCTTCACTTCCTTGAGCAGACCTGCGAGCAATGTGCGCGTGCCGATGGGTTGCACGCAGTCGGTGGGGGGCGCAGTGATGCGCACTTCCTGAATCGCGTTGTAAATCGCTTCAGCTTCAGCATGGCCAATCTGCGTGACCCACGATCGATTGGTGATTGTTGATTTCTTGCCGGCAATGCGGTCTGCTGCGGTGCAGATCTCTTTTGCTTTGCCTGGTCCGATACGACAGAAATCACTTTGCAGAAATGCGCCGAGCTGCTTACTTTCGGTGCGCTCGAGCATTTGAATCAGTGTGCCCAGTTCAATGCCATTGGGATGCGGTTTGATTTCCTGAACTTCGGGCGGCAGCTCCTGTACGGTGCGCTCGAAGATGATGCGCTCATTGCCAGGCGTGACATACGAAATACGCGCATGCGGATTGGCAATCGCTGTCTGTTCAAGATATTCATCGATCGATTGCCGACCTTTGAGAGACTTCCCCTCCAGCTCGATGGTCACCTGCGTGCCATGCCCTTCAGGGAAGAGGTGATCGTCTTCGGGATGTTCGGTTTCGCTGACGACGTCGGCCCGGTTTTTCGAAGTGTCCATTTTCAGCAGCACTTCGTGCGACGGCTTTTTCTTTGCGGTTTTGGAAATGATGAGGACAGGCTTGCCTGTGGTCATCAGGCCATACATTCCCGCCGCTGAGATGCCGATGCCCTGTTGGCCCCGGCTCATTTTCAGGCGATGAAACTTGGACCCGTAGAGCAGTTTGCCAAAGATGTTCTCGATCTGTTTGCGGACGATTCCCGGTCCATTGTCGCGCACGGTGATTTTGAAGCGCGTTTCATTCACCTGCAGCAGTTCGATATGAATGTCAGGCAGAATATCCGCTTCTTCGCACGCATCGAGCGCGTTGTCGACTGCCTCTTTGACAGTGGTGAGCATCGCCTTGCGAGGATTGTCGAAACCCAGCAGATGGCGGTTCTTGGCAAAGAATTCGGAAACCGAAATCTCGCGCTGCTGGGCTGCCATGCTTTCGGCGGTGGCTGTCTTGCGCGAGCGCGTTCCGGCTGAGGTTCTCTTCCGTGCAGGCATGACTTCCTTGACTTCCAGCAGAGTTGAAACCGTGTCGTCGTCGTTGATGGTGTGCATCAGTAGCCTTCCCTGGCGGATGCGGGATGAGGGGTGATCGTCTGCAATGATAGCAGCAACGACAGCAGGCACAACGCTGTTGTTGCGTCGTGCCTGCTCCGATCTCGCTTCTCACGCACCGATTGCGAGGCGATCAGCGAGGATGCGGGGCAGGCCAGCCTGATTGGCGGCGCGCTGGGCTTCATGCACATCGTATTCAACACGATGTACGCTGAAGATCGACTGAGCAACATCGAGAATGCCGAAGCTGGCGCGGGGGTCGTGATCGCGCGGCTGGCCGACTGCTCCGGGGTTGCAGATGTAGCGTTTGTCGTCCTTCAGCCGCACGCCCTGGCCGTCGCCGAGTTGATACACAGCAATGTCAGCGGGTGCGTAGGTATCCTGCATGCGTTCACTTGGCGCTTCAAACACGATCGGCACATGAGTGTGTCCGATGAGGCACGCCTGTTGATGGAAATTCTGGAAGGCTCGACTGGCCATGCGCTGATCGTGAATGTACTCATTGCGATTGACGCCTGGCGAAGCATGCACGCAGAGCGCAACATCGCCAATCATCGCTGTCTGCGGAAGCAATTGCAGAAGTTCAACATGGCGTGGCAGAAGCGTCTCCCGCGTCCAGTCGATTGCCTGGCGTGCGTAGCCATTGAAAAGAGCAGCAGCGGGGGGCTCGACGGCAGCACGATCGTGATTGCCCTGCACCGTCGAGCGGCAATGCTGCATGACCAGGTCCAGACAGGCTCCCGGCTCGGGGCCGTATCCCACGATGTCACCCAGGCAGACGACATCGCGAATGCCATATGCACGCACCTCGCCCAGTACCGCAACGAGAGCTGGCAGATTGCCGTGGATGTCCGAGATGATGGCGACCTGTTGCTGCATCAGCGGCGATGTGTCCTCCATGAATCATCCGCCGCACGGGCAGACCTCTCGAAGCTTTATCGGAAAACCGTTCCGTGGTTTCGCAGTTGTGGCTGTTCAAAGTTGAAGTTGAACCAATCAATTTGAAGAAGCTTCGACCGTTTCGCTGATGGGAGCGTCCTTGGGCTCGACGCTGGGGTCGGGAGATTTCGCGACTGCGTCATCAGCCACGGATGGGGTTTCACCCTCGCTGGTGGCGGCCTCAGCAGCTTTCTTCTCTTTGGCTTCACGTCGCTTGATCTGGTCAATCTTCTGCTTGTCGGGACCGAGGATGAGCGACATGCGACGGCCGGACTGGCGCGGCGGAACTTCCACCTTGCTCACATCCGCCAAGTCCTCGACGATCTCGCGCATGCGCTTGTAGCCACGATCGATGTGCTGCATTTCACGACCGCGGAAGTTCTGCACGATCTGCACCTTGTGGCCCTCCATGAGAAACTCTCGAGCCTTGCGCAGACGGATGGCAATGTCGTGAGGGTCGATTTTCATCGATCGCCCCAGCCGCACTTCCTTGAGTTCCTGCTGCTTGGACTTGGCCTTGTTGGCTTTGTCCTTTTTGGCCTGTTCGTACTTCCACTTGCCGTAGTCCATGATACGACAAACAGGCGGGCGCGCATCTGCTGCGACTTC
Source organism: Phycisphaerales bacterium (assembly GCA_051004555.1). Lineage (GTDB taxonomy): Bacteria > Planctomycetota > Phycisphaerae > Phycisphaerales > SM1A02 > JBPCKF01. The sequence goes on from JBPCKF010000030.1 coordinate 30,324, forward strand.
GACAAGATCAAGGCCGAGATCGCGTGCACGGCGAAGCGCATCGTGCGTGGCGATTTCCCCCACACGATTGTCATTCTCATCAATCAGCAGGATCGGACTCAACCGAATCTGCTCATTCATGCGCGGCCCGCGCTGACGGCGGGGATCGTTGCTACGGACGTAAGGTGGTCGGGCGATGGTCAGTATCCTTTACATTAAGCGCGAGACAGAGTCACAGTGATGCTGAACACCTGCAGGCGAACGCCGCCCCGGTGTGTGTTCCAGCAATCGCAGACAATCAGCATGTCACCGCTGCACCGGGGCGGTTGAACATGAGACCTCGAAAGGCAGGTTGAAGTGGCGTGCGCGCAACCCTCATGCGAAGTTCGCGGTTCGGCTGCACACAGATGAGAAATGAATCAGCAAGCAAGAGGCTCCATAGGAACCGTATCCCCCAGAGGGAGATATCGGCTGTTCTATAGAGTATCTTCTTATCAGCGTCCGAGCAAACGGAATTTTCGCGAAAGTGTAGATTGTGTGCGAGCCATTTGCTGTGAGTCGGGCTGTGTCGGCCCCGGTTGCGCCCAACCCCAACAGCGGATTCCGCTCGCACTTCCCGCTACGCACCACGCATCCCCCGGAAGCTACCCTTTGGGCATGGCTCGTCTGACTGAACCACTTCTGAACATCGTTTTGGTGAATCCTGAGATTCCCAACAACACGGGCAACATCGGCAGGACATGTGCCGCGACTGGCTGCCGCCTGCACATCGTGCGGCCGGTCGGATTTGACTTGAGCGAGAAGGCAGTCCGGCGGGCGGGCCTGGACTATTGGCATCTGGTCGATTGCGTCGAGCACGAGTCCTGGGAAGCCTTCCGCCAGCGCGAGTTTGCAGAAAACAGTGGCAGACCCCCTGCGTGGCTGTACACCACACATTCTGATATCCCGCACTGGTCAGCAGCTTTTCAGCGTGGCGACTATCTGCTCTTCGGGCGCGAGACCAGCGGGGTCGATGATGCGGTGCATCAGTGGGTGCGGACCCAGCACGGTGAGGACCATCGCATCACACTCCCGATGGTGGACGATCCCGCCGCCCGCAGCCTCAATGTTGCGACTGCGGTGTGTGCAGCTGTCTATGAAGCCATGCGACAGATTGAATCGCGCTCGCTCCCCAGGTGTTGACCTTGCGCGGCCTCCTGCCACCGCGCTCGGCTTTGGCCGTAGAATCTCACAGAAGGAGCTTTGTTCATGAACATGCAATGGCGGAACCGTTCGAGCCAGATTGCGCTCGCGACCCTGGGCGCTCTCGCGCTGGCTGCTGCAACCACGATCGCAGCTGCTCAATCATCTGATGACGACCATCGGCGGGGCGATCCGAATCTCCGCGAAGAGCTGAATCGACGCATGACAGCCCTCGAGCAGGCGGGAGCGTTGCAGTCATTTCCAACATTGCCGCATGTGCCGCCCGATCTGTTTCCGGATGATCTGCCCGTTGCTTCGGCTGATGCATTGAGCGGGCCCGATCTGTACGAGCGCGTGTGCAGCGCCACGGTCATGTTTCACACCAGCTATCAATGCTCGAAGTGCTCGAAGTGGCATGGCGGGGTGGCGACCGGCTTTGTCATTCATCCGGACGGCTGGATTGTCACAGCTGCGCATGTCGTGAATGATCTCAAGGACACCGACTTCTGCGCAGTGATGCTGTGCGACGAGGTTGTGTATCCAGTCACGGGCGTCTACGCAGTTGATGATGACCGTGACACAGCCATTGTGAAAATCGATGCACATGATCTTCCTGCGTTGCCACTTGCGCATGCGCCTTCACGGACTGGAGCAGCGGTGAGTGTTGTGAGTCATCCACAGGGTCACTTTTACCTGCTGACTCAGGGCGTGATCGCGCGCGTCATGGGCGGCGAAGCGGATGCAGATGAGCGATTGCAGATCACCGCGGAGTTCGCAACCGGCTCCAGCGGCGCGCCGGTCGTCGATGCACACGGCAACGTCATCGGCATGGCCCTGGCGACACGCACGTTGTATGCAGATGAAGAGGATCATGACAACCCGCAGCTCGTCATTCGCATGTGTGTCCCGGTCGATGAGATTCGAGCGCTGCTGCCGGATCATGCAACTGCGGCCGATGCGTCGAGCAACATTGACGAGTGATGCTACCATTGACAACAAATGCCCGCAGCTGATACGAAGTCATGGACGACGCGCAGCCTGCTGGAGTGGTCGGGTGACTATTTCAAGCGGAAGGGTGTCGACTCGCCGCGGCTGACAGCTGAGTTGCTGCTTGCACATGTCCTTGGCTGCGAACGGATGCGCCTGTATATGGAGATTGACCGCCCTGCATCGCAAACAGACCGGGACACGCTTCGGCCACTGGTCGAGCGCATCGGCAAACACGAGCCGCTGCAATATGTGATTGCTGAAGGCTGGCTGTATGGACGGCCATTCTCAGTGTCACAGGTGACATTGATCCCGCGGCCATCAACTGAGACGCTTATTGATGTCGCGCTGTCATTCATGAACGAGCGCGAACGAGATCAGCCGCTTCGCATTCTCGACATCGGCACGGGGACCGGTTGTATCGCGATCACACTTGCTCTTGAAGCGAAGGAGAAGACATGTGAGATCGTTGCAAGTGATATCGATGCTGCGATCATTGAACTTGCGCAACGGAACGCGCTCCGCCATCGGGTTGAAAATCGAATCAGTTTCATCGTGAGTCGCATCTTTGATGAGATGGACGCATATCGCGATCCGGGCTTTGATCTGATCGTTGCCAACCCGCCTTACATTCCCGATCATGAATGGAACGATGTGCCGCGCAACGTGCGCGACTATGAGCCAGCAAGCGCGTTGCGTGGCGGCCCCGATGGCTTGAACGTCATCGGCCCTCTGATTGAACAGGCGCCGCAGTTTCTCGGGATGGGTGGACGCTTGTGCGTCGAGATTGCTCACTGTCAGGCGAAAGAAGCAGTTGCGCGGGCAGCCCGGGCTGGCCTGAAGAATGCCCGGGTCCATGCAGATCATGAGGGATTGCAGCGCGTCCTGGTCGCTGATGGCGTATAATCGCGAACCGGTGAAGAGTTGTGTAGAAGGGACGAGAGGACAACACAGAACGAATGCCATCATCACCTCAAAAGCCTCAGCGCAACGGCTCGCGCGACAGCAAATCTTTCGTTCTTGACACCAACGTGCTGCTGCACAATCCCGACAGCATTTTCAAGTTCCAGGAACACGAGGTGGTCATTCCGCTCGCTGTCATTGAAGAGCTTGATTCGCTCAAGCACATCAATGATGAACGAGGCAGAAGTGCACGCGACGTGATCCGCAACATCGATCGCCTGCGCAGTCAGGGGCACCTGGCTGAGGGAGTGGTCTGGAATACTTCGGGCGGAACGATTCGTGTGGCTGTGAATGGCGCAGCGGTGCCTGCCAACTTCGATCAGAATAAGCCAGCCAACCACATTATTGCTGTCGCCAATGCGCTACACGAATCGGGTCGTCGCACCGTGTTCGTCTCGAACGACATGAACTCGCGGGTCAAATGCGACACGCTGGGTATCATTGCTGAAGAGTTTCTGCATGAGAAGATTGATACTGCCCGTCAGTATCGCGGCTGGGATGAAGTCACGCTGCCAGGCCAACTGATTGATGAGCTGTATGATGAGCGTCAGTTGCCATTGGCGCGGATCAGCGAGTTTCTCAGCATTGCACACGAAGACGGCGAGGCTCAGCCGCTCGAAACGCCGCCAAATCATTACCTGATTCTCAACGACGCAGATGACAGCACGCACACGGGCCTTGCGCGCGTGCTCGGTGATACGGATCATCTTATTCCCATCGCAGGGCCGCGTCGCCCGGTCTTTGGCATCATGCCACGCAATGTGCAGCAGACCATGGCCCTTGATCTTTTGCTGGATGATGAAGTGAAACTCGTCACGATGACCGGTTCAGCCGGGACAGGCAAGACACTGCTTGCAGTCGCTGCGGGGATGACCAAAGTCTATCAGGAACAACACTTTGACAAGCTCCTAGCTGCACGGCCGATCATGCCGCTCGGGCGCGACATCGGCTACCTTCCGGGCGACAAAGACGCGAAGCTGTCATTGTGGATGCAGCCGATTTTCGACAATCTTGCCTACCTGCTTGCAACACGCGGTTCGCATTTTCAGGAAGCAGACAGTCGATCAACCGAACAGCGCATCGAAATGCTGCTTGATGGTGGCCAGTTGGTGATCGAGCCGCTGACATACATTCGCGGGCGTTCGATTCCCAAGCAGTTCATGATTGTTGATGAAGTGCAGAATCTTTCGCCTCATGAAGTGAAGACGATCGTTTCGCGCGTGGGGGATGGGACCAAAATCGTTCTCACAGGTGATGTGCTGCAGATTGACAATCCGTATCTCGATTCGTCCAGCAATGGGCTGGTGTATGTTGCGGAGCATATGAAAGGTCAGCGGCTGGCAGGACATATTTCCCTGCACAAGTCTGAGCGCAGCGAACTCGCCAGTCTTGCAGCGAATTTATTATAAAGCGCAGTTGTGCGCTGTTGCACAGAAGACGCTTTCTCACACGCGCGGCCCTGAGCTGACTACTGACCGCGTTGCGACCACACCCGCTCGAGGGCTGCATCGAACACGCGCACATCCGCATCATCGACAAGTTGTCGTGCCAGCCGTTCCATTTCAACACGCTCGATACTCTGCCTGGCAATGGCGCGCAGCGAAGCATCATTGTCATTGAACAAAGTGCCATCGGGTGGGATGCTCGATTCAAGCAGAAGAACCGCAAAGCCCTGCTCCAGCATCATGACTGCGCTTGTTTGACCTGGCTGGAGCGCAAAGATCGCTTCGCGAATCACAAGCGGGTAACTTGCATCAGCCCGGCTGATCGGCGGCAACAATCCACCTTGTGCGCTGCTGCGATCTGTTGAATGTTCCAGCGCAAGCGACGCAAATTCCCCGCTGTCATCAGTTGCCAGCCGCCTGATGCGCTCAGCCGCTTCCATTGAATCAGTTGTGATGATGCGGGCCAAACGACGTTCGCCATGCAGCACCTCGTGTGTATCGCGCACCACTGCATCACTCACGACGATCTCATCTGCAACCAGCGCTCGCAATAGCGCGTTGCGAGAGAGCAGCGATTCCAGTCGCTGTGGTGAAAGGCCCTGTCGCTGCTGCAGGATGCGCAACAGTCGAACCGCTTCATCAGGATCATTGCTCAACGTTGCCAGCAGACGTGTTCGCTCCGCTTTAATGTCGTTGTCAGTCACAGCCACATTCGCAAGGCGGGCACGTTCAGCCAGTCGCATGTCGAGGATCACTTCCGCAAGCGCTTCGGTGCCCGCAATATCCAGAAGGACAGGTGCAAGATCATTGATGGTCACGGCCCGGCCTTCAATCAGAGCGAGGGTCGGAGTCGCGGCTGCATTGGCAGGCGAGCGGGTTGAACTGGCATTGGCAGGAGTCTTCCTGGCAGAATCTGAGAAACTCGACGAATCCCCATTGCTTGCGCATCCGAAGAGATAGATACACAGAAGCAGGCTGGCTGCGGCTACACTACCCTGCACGAAACGTGACACGACGGTTTTCAATGGATTGCGATGGCAGAGTGTCATGACGTTGGCGATCCGAAAGGCTGAATGATGGCGAAGGTTCAGGTAATCATCTGTCCATACTGTGGGGAAACCCAGGCGGCTGCAACCCGTTGCCGAAAGTGTGCAGGTCTGTTCGAGCCATTGAGCAGACAGGCCACGCACAACGAGATGGGACCATGGTATGTGCGCGACGACATCCGGCCATTTCAGCCGGGCTGCTGTTACGAAACACTTGTGAAGCTGGTCGAAGCCGGGCGCGTTTCCAAGTACAGCATCGTGCGCGGCCCGACCACAAAGCAGTTCTGGACCATCGCCCGACGGGTGGCAGGCATCGCGCATCTGCTGGGATACTGCCACGCATGTGATGCCCGCGTCGAGCGCAACATGCTTGGTTGCACTGAATGTGGCGCACCCTTTGGCGCGTATCTCGATCGCAATCATCTGGGCCTGCCCGACATTCAGCCGCTGCCCTGGGAAGCAGATCCCAATGAATCATTTGCAGGCGACTGGGGCGCATCCTCGCCATCGTTGCCACCGCGGCCGCAGGCGACGGGCGTTTCCAGCTTTGCCCATGATGATGACATCGCGACTCCGCCGCGCATGGGATTCGCAACCGGTGAGAGGGGCGCACCGACGCGCGGTCAATCGCACACCATCGAACATCCCGGCAACGGCGCAGCTGCAGCAACAACGACCACGGCGGCAAGGCCACGGTCTGCTGCGACGACAGCGGGCGCGATGGACCATGATCCCTACGGAGGTCTGCGCGTGCGCAGCCTCGAACGCAGGCTTGCATCACAACGACGCACCATCACGATCCTGCTCGCCGTTCTGGTTGTTGCAGCCCTCGGAAGCGTCCTCATTCTCAGTGGCGTTCTCGGTTCTGGTGGCCGCGATGATCAGAATGCTTCGGACCAGATCGGTGAATCGATTGCCAGCGATGCGGGCCAGGCGCAACAGCAAGTGCCGCAGGGCGACGGCGATTCTGAACAGATGCCAGTTGAGAGCAATCGTTTATCCGACGGGCAGATCGATGAGCCGCTCTGGCAGCCACCCGATGCAGGCAACGAGGCAACCAGCGATTCAACTGAAACGTCAACGGTCCCTGACGCGGTGAGAGAAGAGGCGCGCGGCGCGATTGAGGCAGCCCGCGCCCATTTGCAGCAGGCGCTGGACAACACTCGCTCGCTTGATGATCGCATCGCATCTGCAAAGCTCGCTGTCGCGGCATTCGCTGCCTTCAAGCGCGACTTCCCGGAAGAGCTGCATCCGGCTGACATTGATGAGACCATTTCCCGGGCGGAACGGGAACTCAAGCGGCTGGAACTGCACAAGCTGTTTCCGTCATAAGGGAACGACTGGTGCAGGGCTAGCAGAGCCCTGCTACTCCAGCGCATACAAACGCAGCGAACCGTCACCCGCGAAGACGCGCAACTGTGTCGTTTCGCGATCAAGCAGGGGAATGATGCGATCTGCTTTCAGCGATGGGTCCAGCCAGCCACTGCGCTGCCACACTTCGAGCATTGTGGTGTTGACAAAGACATGCGTGTACCCAGCTGCGCGCAGGTGGGTGAGGGCATCCTTTTCGCTCGCAGTTTCAGCCAGGGCGGTCACGAGCGGATGCGTGTCCCACACGGTCGCATATGCAACATCACATGTGATGTAGAACGGCGTTGCATCACCAATCAGAAGCACGCGCGCATCATGACTCAGTTGCGTATTGAGAAACACGCTCGGCACTGCATCAGCGACAGCGCGAACCTCAGCGCGCGAGAGCGCATCGCCAGTCCAGATTGAAACGGTGCCGAGATGGGCCGATGGCGCGCCCGCCCGCTCGCTGCGCCAGAGAAGAAATGGCTGTATACACCATGCGATCAGCAACGCCATGACGCTGAGGTTCAGTACGCACTGGCTGCGCGTGCTCGCGAGCTTCGACGAGATGAACGACACTGCCAGCCCGATCATCGCTACGCCCGGCACGATCGCAGGCAGCATGAAACGCGACTTGAGATGTGTTGCAAACAGCCAGAACATCAGCTGCGCGAGCAGCATCAACACCAGCATCATTGCTCGACTGCGCATCGCGCGCGACGCAACTGCAAAGGGTGTACTTGCAATGACCAGCCAGAAGAAGATCGACCATTGCGGCTTCCACGGTTCGTGCGCAGGCAAGGGCGAGGGTCCGATGCCTTGTCGCATCAGTTCATTCCATACTGCTGCGAGCCGACTGCTCAAGGAAGCGCCCGAAGAGTGGCCGCGCGCGAAGTTTGCATGCTGCGATGATGTCCAGTGTCCTTCGCCGAAGATCCCCGCAGCAAAGGGAAACACAGGATTGCCGCTGGCGACGTGATTGCGGATGAGCCAGGGCAGCAGCGCAATGAAGGCTGTGATCGCAACAACCGCAATCATTCGCACAAACATCGCTGCCACGGTTTTGCTCCGATGCGTGTGTGTTGCAACCAGTTCAGCAATCCCAGCAAACATCAGTGGCAGGGCTGCGAACCCGATCGCAGTCAACTTTGCCCCGCAGGCTGCGCCGATGATGAGGCCAAGCATCACTGCATCGCGAGATGTGAATCTCGGCGTGTGTTCATCATGATCACCATCAGCGCGGTTACCCGCGATCACATGCAGCCCGCTGATGAGAAGGAACACAACAAAGAGTTCGTTGTACGCAAGCGATCCCACGACGATGACCCACGGCAGGCCGATGAAGAGCGCAGCGCCAGCAGCGGGGACAATCGCCGAGCCATCATGGCGCAGGTGCCAGCGCCTGAGCAATGCTGCAAGCGACAGCGATGACAAAATTGCAAGGGCTGCATGCAGCATTTGCGCGATGTATGCTGCTTCGATCGCGTTGCCACGCAGCACCATCAGATGCATGTATGCTGCTTCCGCGTAGCCTGGCAGAAAGCTGTAGACATTATGCTCAAGTGGTGTGATGCGCCCGAGCTGCAGCCATTCCCGTGGGAGTTGCAGATGGTAACTGAGGGCGTCGTATCCCCCGAACTCACTGGCCCACAACCAGCCGGGAGCCGAGCACGCAGCCGTCAAAATAACCGCAATCGCAGGCAGCGCGACGAAAGGCACCGTGAGCATCGCGAAAGTGTTTACGTGGGCTGCACCAGTCCTTGTCTCACCGACCGCACGCATCCACTTCGCGCAGCGGATCGCTGTTGCAATGATGCCCACTGCCACGACACTCCACGCGATGATTGGATGACTGAGCAGTCCAAGCGTGCCCAGGGTTGCATCGAGCGTGAGCAGAACAGCCACACCCACGCCGAAGGATGTCCAGAACGAATCGGACCGGTTCGATCGAATCAGCGCGCAACTCAGCCAGCCGTACCCCAACGCAGAAATCAGCCAGAGTGATGCAAAGACCAAGCCTGCTGGCAGCACGCGAAGCAAAGCAGCCTGGGGGTTGATGATTGCCAGCCCACCATCTATGCCTGCGAGCAGCAGCATGAAGAAAAGGGCGATGCCCCCGACGACCAGCCAGAGGACGGGCGAGCGAAATCGGGTGGATGATGATGCCTGGGTGTGAATCACGTCCTTGCAAGCGTATCAGAGCCGGCGGCAGGCTGCGACTGACTCTGACAATCCCATCAACATTCTTCGGGCATGGATAGCACTGCGGCGCACGGATTGCTGATACAGGCTGTCGCGAACGATCAGGACACGGAGGTCCGCATGAGAACGCAGAAAAGCGTGTTGGTGATACTTGTGACGGGTGTGATTCTTGCGCAATGCGCAGTTCCTGCCTGCGCAAGTGAGGTTCAGGATCTGGTTCGCATCAAAGGCCACGAACGGAACACGCTCACTGGCCTGGGCATCGTCATTGGCCTGAATGGTACGGGCGATCGCGGCAAGGATTCACTGATCGCAGCCAGGCCCATGGCGCGGCTGCTGACGAATCTGGGCGGTGGCGTTTCGGACCTCGAAGAGCTTGCCAAGGCTGATGCCTTTGCGTTAGTGCAGGTGACGCTGGTGATTCCCCCGACAGGCGCGCGTGAAGGCGATGAGATTGATGTCTACGTCGAAGCGTTGTACAACGCCAAGAGCCTGCGAGGCGGTCGTCTGATTCCTTCGATGCTTCGCCTGCCGCTGCCGGACACTGCTGATCTGCCGCCACTTGCACTTGCGCAGGGGCGGGTGAATGTCGAAGGCGAAAATCCCAGGGCGGGTGTGGTCCGCATGGGGGGACAGGTGTTTGAGTATCCCGGTCTGGACTTTCGCACCAATGTGATCGCGCCCGACGGTTCGGTAACGCTGGTTTTACATGAACATTACGCCTCCCATGCAGTCGCGTCGGTGATTGCTGCGTCGATCAATGATGAGTTTGTGCCCGAGGGGTTTCCCGATGTTGCGATTGTTGAAGATGCCAAGAATGTGCGCGTGATGATTCCTGCGGCTGAGCGGGCCAATCCTGCCAATTTCATCGCAGCGATGATGCTGATTGAAATCGACCCGACGCTCATCCGCACGCCAGCGCGGGTGGTGATCAACGAATCGCTGGGCAGTATCGTGATTACCGGAAGTATCGAAATCAGCCCGGTCGCGATTACGCATGATGATCTTGCCATTACGACGATAACTCCTCAGCCCCTGCCGAGTGCTGCTGATCCGGTGTACGACGTGTCCTCGTGGGCGACGTTTGACACCACGCCGGGTGACAGTCGCAGCTCAGCCAGGCTGGACGATCTGGTGCGCGCCTTTGAACAGTTGAATGTCCCCGCCAAGACGCGCATTGCCATTCTGTATCAACTCAAGGAAGCGGGGGCGTTACACGCGGAGATCATCAAGCAATGAACGATGTTGCATCCGTCATTCGACCTGCAGCTGATGGTGCGGATCAGTATCGATTCACATCGCAGCAGCGCATTGCTGTTCGTGACAGCCATACATTCGAGCGGGCCCTGCAAAGCGCTGTCGACGATGCGCCGGGCGATCGCGCCGCGATCTCACCGGAACGGATTGCCAAGGCCCACGAAGCCGCGGAACAGTTCATCGGCATGGCGTTCATTCAGCCGATGCTGGCGGAGTTGCGCAGTGGAACATTTGCGGTCGAGCCGTTTGCAGCAACCGCTGTTGAAGAGCAGTTTGGCCCGATGCTGGATGCCATTTTGAGTGACCGCATCATGTCCGCCACGCACTTCCCGCTGACAGATCGCATCGCGAATCAACTGCTTGGGGGGAGTGGACAGCCATGAGTGGTCAGCATGTTGAACATGAACGCATGATTGGCCTGTTGGAAACGCTTCTGCGTGAACAGTCGCGCGAGTATACCTCGCTGTTCGAACTTCTCGAACAGAAACGCAACGCGATCGCCGCAGCTGATGTTGACCGTATCCATGATCTCTGTCGCCGCGAGTCGATTGTGCTCACACGACTGGGCGAACTCGAGAACAGCCGGCGCACGCTTGTTGCAGCACTTTCGCAATCATTCGAGCCGGAAGCGCCATCGCCTTTGACATTACGCGATATTGCCAATCGTCTGCGCGAGGAACATGCAGAGCGGTTCATCACGCTGGCATCAGCGCTGCGCGATCAAGTGATTGCGATCCGAAGGTTGAGCCAGGTGATCGCAGCAGCATCGCAGGAACTCAACGCACATGTCACCGTGGTCATGGAGAATGTGCAGCGCACTTTGAATCAGACACAAACATACCAGCGCCAAGGTCGTCTTGATATGACACCAACGCGGCCAATGCAGGTGGATCTTCAATCATGAGTCTCAACGGCGCACTTCAGGTCGGGCGTTCTGCCATCGTTGCCAGCCAGGCTGGATTACAGGTGGCGGGCAACAACATGGCCAATGCGTCCACGCCTGGATATTCGCGTCAGGTGATGCACCTCTCGCCCACGCCCGGCGAATCGATTGGTTTCGGGCAGACGGTCGGGCGTGGCGTCCAACTCACGCAGATCACACGACAGATCGACCTGGCTGTACAGGCACGCCTGCGCGATGCAGTCTCCGATGAGCAGGCAGCGTTCATCAGCCAGCGCTTTCTTTCCTCGATCGAATCGATTCAGAATGAACTCACTGACAACGATCTCTCTTCGTTGCTGAGCGACTTCTTCAATGGCTTTTCTGAACTGGCGAATAACCCCGAAGACAACTCGATTCGCACTGTGGTGATTCAACAGGGCGTGAACGTTGCAGATCGGGTGAGTCAGATGCGGCGTGACTACACCCACGTTCGTGAGGAGATTGATCGCGACATCGGTGTCACTGTTCGCAGAGTCAATGGTCTGCTCGATGAAATCGCAGCAGTGAATACGCAGATTGTCGAAACCGAATTCGGCGTCGGTCCAGCCAATTCCTTGCGCGACCGACGCGATCAGTTGGTGAATGAACTGGCCCAGTTCATGGATGTGCATGCCATCGAACAGCCGAGCGGCGCGGTCGATGTGTTCAGTGGATCGTTGCCGATTGTACTTGCAGGGCAGAGTCGCGGCGTCGAACTTCGCCAGGAATCTGTGGATGGCGAAGTGGAAGTGTCGGTGCGCGTGCGCGATGATCAAAGCAAGCTTGACATCAACTCGGGACGACTTGGCGGATTGTTCAAGCAGCGTGACGGACTGGTGGATGGCGCCATCGCAACGCTCGACAACTTTGCTTCGGCCTTGATCGATGAAGTCAACCGTATGCACACGCAGGGACAGGGACGCGTCGGGTTTGCCTCGGTCACCGGTGCTGTTCAGGCCAAGAACCCCAGTCTGAATCTCAACCATCCCTCGGTTGATCTTCCCTCGCGCATCGAGCGCGGCAGTTTTCAGGTGCATGTCACCCATCGAGAGTCGGGCCAGCGCGTCACCTATCAGATCGAAGTCGATGGAAATGAGATGTCGCTTGATGATCTTGCGGCTGCACTCGACAGCGCCATCAGTGCATCATCTGCAAGTGCAACCGCAACAGGGGAAAACAGATTACAGATGACAGCAGCGGCTGGCTACGAACTATCATTCTCCGATGACACCTCCGGCGCTTTGGCAGCGCTTGGGATCAACACCTTCTTCACCGGCCGCGATGCTCTGGACATTGCGGTGAATGATGTTGTGGTCGCAAATCCCTCGCTGCTGGCAGCTGGAGCCGGACATGTCAATGGTTCGAACCAGACTGCGATCGCGATTGCAGACCTGCAGGAACTCGGCCTTGATGCTCTTGGCGGAGCATCGCTTCGTGGGTATTGGCAGGAGTCAGTCAACAGTCTTGCAGTTCGGGCCAACGCCGCTGCGACGCGCGTTGACGCTGCGATGCTCGTGCGTGAAAATCTCTCTGCCCAGATGCAGGCTGTTTCGGGTGTGTCGCTGGATGAAGAAGCGATCAACCTGCTTTCATTTCAACGACAGTTTCAAGCAGCGGCCCGCTTCATTGCGGTGATCGACGAAACGCTGCAAGAGCTGCTCTCGATCGCGTAAGCCATGACCACCATTCCGCCCAATCCGGCTCGCGTTCCCAATCTGCTCAGCAGTCAGATCATGCTGAGTTCAATCACGCGGACGAATCGCGCGCTGCTGGAAACGCAGATCCAGCTTGCAACCGGCAAACGGATCAATCGGCCATCTGATGATGCAATTGGCGCCAGCTCGGTGTCGGTGATTGAACGCATGCTCGAGCGCAGGGATCAGCGCATTCGCAACCTCTCCCACGCAGAAGCAGTTCTCAACACAGTTGATCACGCGCTGGGTGATGCAACTGGCATCGTGCAGGAAGCGAACGCGATTGGATTGAGTCAGATTGGCGTCGGCTCGGATGAAGCCACGCGCCAAAGCCAGGCTGCAGTAATCGATGCAATGCTCAAGGAGCTCTTCAGCATCGGTAATCGTCAGTTTCAGGATCTCCATCTCTTCAGCGGAACACGTACCGCGGTTTCGCCTTTTGCATATGTCCATAATGGGATTGCCTATCGCGGCGAAGGCAGCGGGCTGACGACCGATATTGCAGATGGGCTTGACCTTGCCATTACATTGCCAGGTGACCGAGCGTTCGGTGCATTGAGTGAGCGGAAGCAAGGCGAGCGAGATCTCAATCCGCTCATGAATCTGCAGACGCGCATCGCAGATCTCAACGGCGCACTTGGTGAGGGCGTGCGTTCGGGCGCGATACAGATTGACATCAACGGAACCGCGCTGGAGTTCATCATCTCCCCTGGCGAAACCGTGGGCGACATGATGAGTCGGCTTGAGGATTTTCTGAACGATGAATCGCCCGGATCACTCGGCCCGGGCGGCATCAGTGTCGACAGCGCAACAGGCAACCGCTTCAACATAGATGTCAGCGCAGGCTTCACGATCACCTTCAGCGACATTGGCAGTGAGGGGCCGGCAGTTGATCTGGGGTTGAGCGCAAATGCCTTTGCAGATGGGGTCAACGAGACTGGCGAGGATGTTGACCCGCGCCTCACGCCACTTTCGAAGCTTTCGGAGCTGTCGGGCGTTACGTTTCCGCTTGGAACGATCCGTATCAAGAACGGCGGGCAGATTCGCGACGTCGATCTCAGCGGGCTGACGACCATTCAGGAACTGCAGAACACCGTGCAGGCCCTGGGCATCGGCGTGCGCGTCGAGATCGCAACCTCTGGTGATCGGCTCAACTTCATCAACGAACTCTCCGGCTCCGACATGAGCGTCGGCGAGGTGAATGGCGGCGTGACGGTAACGCAGTTGGGCGTCCGCACATTCTCACTCGAAACACGGCTCGAAGATTTTAATGACGGGCGTGGTGTACAGATTCGCTCGGGCAGTGTCGATCCGCAGACCGGATTGCCCGATCCCGCAGCCGATACTGATTTTCAGGTCCAACTCAAGGACGGCCGCACCTTTGATGTGGACCTCGCAGGTGCTGAAACAGTGGAGGATGTCATCACTCGGATCGAGGCTGCTGCGACGAACGCAGGTGTGAACGTGCCGGCCGAGTTCACGGTCGGCCTGGCGCAAACCGGCAACGGCTTTGAGATCACGGACAATACCGCAGGGACAACCACGCGCATCACAGCGCTGAACGGCTCGTTCGCAGCAGCGGACCTGGGCATTCTCACTAGCAGCGACAGCGCAACTTTCACAGGTGAGGACCGCGCAACTGTTGCCGTTGACAGCCTCTTCAGCCACATGATCGCCCTTCGCGATGCGCTATTGCAGAATGATGAACGTGGCATCTCGCTTGCTACCAGCAAGTTGGAGGGCGATCTTACTCGTCTCACCGACGCGCGCGCCGAAGCGGGTGTGCGGGCCCAGCGGGTCGATCGCCTGAGTGTTCGTGAAGGTGACCTGCGGCTGCAGGACATCGCGCTCAAGAGTTCGATACAGGATCTCGATTTCGCAGAAGCTTCCATTCGATTCGCCAACTTACAAACACAACTGCAGGCTGGCCTGCAGACAACCGTTCAGAATCTTTCATTGAGTTTGCTTGATTTTCTCAGATAGCGATTGCGATTGCAGCCCCCAGCCCGCTCCGCCCGGGTTGGAAGGCTCGACAGGATGTCACACACCTTCCAGCGTGGATGGTGGTAGCGACCTTGGACTGGTCAGGCCGGAACAGTGGAGTGTCTTTGCTATGCATGTTCAGACAACACGATTTGGAGTCATTGAGATTGATGAAGCGAAGGTGATTACCTTCATCCCAGGATTGCTGGGGTTCAGCAGCTATACGCGCTATGTGCTTCTGCAGCCGGACGATGATGCAGTCTTCTTCTGGCTGCAGTCACTCGATGCGCCCGAACTCGCATTTGTCGTGACTGATCCATCCATCTGGAGTCCTAAGTACCAGGTGCCCATCAAGCGCGAGCAGATGAAGGAGCTGGGGATTGATCGACTCGAAGAGGCCCAGGTGCTTGTGATTGTCAACAAACGCAACGACACGCTCACGGCCAATCTGCAGGGACCGCTGATCGTCAACACGCTTGAAATGTGCGGCCATCAGATGGTGATCGCAGATCGCTCGTGGAGCACGCAGCAGGAGATTCTGAGAATCGAAGCACCTGCGCAGGCGGTGTCTGCCTGATCGAATGGCACACCCGAGGCACGGATGCCTCGGGATTCACGGCGGGGCCAACAGCAGCGCCGCTCAGCATCCAGGGAAGGAGCGATATTCCATGCTTGTCCTCTCGCGACAGCGCGACGAAACCATCATGATCGGCGACCACATCGAACTCACCGTGGTCGACATTCGCGGCGATAAGGTCCGCATCGGCATCAAGGCCCCATCCGATGTCCCCGTTCACCGCAAAGAAATCTACGACGCCATACGCAGCGAAAACGAACAGGCATCACGCATGGGGTGCGGCGATGTCCCTTCACTTGCAAAGGAAGTCCGGCAACGCACACGCTTTCCGGGCAACGCCAGCAACAACGCTTCACGCCTCCCGGAAAAGCGCGAAAGCGCATGACTGTATTCAATATGAGACTGCTCATCATCCCCACGACTCCGTTCTCGATGCTCACACCATTCACGCATCCAGCCTTTGTCAAGGAAGACGTCCATGGCCAGGATTAACAGTAACATCTCGTCGCTCACCGCTCAGGCGAATCTCTCCAAGTCGAACAACGATCTCACGCTGCGCCTGCAGCGGCTTTCGACCGGGTTGCGCATCAATCGCGGTGCTGATGACCCGGCAGGGTTGATCGTTTCCGAACGCCTGCGCAGTGAAGTCAACGGCCTCGGGCAGGCCATTCGCAACTCCGAACGGGCCAGCTCAGTCATCGCAACGGCTGAGGGCGCGCTTGCAGAAGTTGCAGACCTGCTCAACTCGATTCAAGGCCTCATCGTCGAAGCAGCCAACAGCGGCGCGCTCAGTAAGGAAGAGATCGAGGCCAATCAGCTGCAGATCGATAGCGCCATCGACTCGATTACCCGCATTTCCAACACTGCGAGCTTTGCAGGGTTGCAACTGCTCAATGGATCGCTTGGCTATCTCACTTCGGGTGTGCCCGCCAGTGCCATTGGAGCAGTCAACGTTCACGGAGCCAACTTCGGCCTTAACCCGACAGTGGCAGTCTCAGTCGAGGTGCTTTCATCCGCGCAGACTGCGTCGCTCTTCCTTTCGGGCAACACCGCGGGCGCACCTGGTTCGCTGCTGAGTTCAGTGACAATCGAAATCGCGGGCTCGCTGGGCGTCACATCACTTGCATTCGTTTCTGGCACAGCCTTGAGTGCAGTGGTTGCAGCGGTCAATACCGTCAAGGATACAACCGGTGTCAGCGCTGCGCTGGTCGATGGTGCAGATCAGACCAGCGGATTGACGTTCAACTCCATCGAGTATGGATCGGACGATTTCGTTTCTGTCCGCAAGCTGGGTGAGGGTGGCGACTTCTTTGCAGTCGCAGATGCGCAGAATGGCTCGATCAAGCAACGCGATGCAGGGGCTGATGTTGTCGCCATTATCAACGGTGCACTGGCACGTGGCAATGGCCTGGAAGTCTCGACCAACTCGCCTTCGCTCAGTGTCAATCTGCTTCTGGATGCAACATACGCGCAGGCCATTGGCGTGACCAAGTCGTTCACGATCACGGGTGGCGGGTCGATCTTCCAACTCGGCCCAACTGTCAACTCCAATCAGCAGGTGAACATCGGCATTAACTCCGTTGCGGCCACTCGACTGGGTGGAGCGACCATTGAGGGAACCCGCTACTTCCTCGATTCGATTAAATCGGGTGGCAGCAATGCGCTTACTGAAGGTGGTGCTGCATCTGCAGCCACAATCATCGACAACGCAATCACGGAAATCTCGGTCCAGCGCGGCCGACTGGGTGCGTTCGAACGCAATACGCTGCAGACCAACATGCGCTCGTTGCAGGTCAGCCTTGAGAATATCACCTCAAGTGAATCCAAGATCCGCGACGCAGACTTTGCAGCCGAAACTTCCGCGCTCACCCGCGCTCAGATTCTCGTTCAGGCAGGAACATCAGTGCTCGCAACCGCCAACGCAAGCAGTCAGAACGTGCTGGCATTGTTGCAGTAGTAATAAGTAAGCTACCACAACCATCACTCAGATGAAGCGTCGCACCTTTCGTTACGTTCGGCCGCGCGTCATTTAGTCCGCCACGCCGTGCACCGCGATGATCACGATCTCTGGCGGACAGTGCACACGGATTGGAAACCACGCGCCCAGACCGGTGGTGACGAAGAGTTGGCTGCCATCTTTTTCGAAAAGTCCAGCGCTGCGGCGATGCGTCAGCGCCAGGTTGGTATTGGGCCGCCCGCGCAGCGCGATCTGGCCGCCATGGGTGTGACCAGCCAGTGTCAGCGGCACGCCAAGCTTTGATGCCTGCCGGAATGCCTTGGGATTATGCGCAAGCAAGAGATGCACAGGATCATTCCCCGAATGGTCAGCATCATGATGACCCAGCGTCTCGCTCACATGTTGCGAGTTTGCAGCCAATGTGCGGCCCCAGCGAATGCCAGCGACATTCAGCCGTCTGGCATTATGCACTATCTGCATCTGTTCATTTTCGAGAACGGTCATTCCTGCATCGCGAGCCATCGCGCTGAACGCGTTGCCATCAACCAACTCATCGTGATTTCCTAGAACCAGAAGCGATCCGAAAGGGGCGCCCGCCTGAGCCAGTGTTTCAAGAATCAAGCGACTTTCATCGTTGAGTTCCAGATCAATGACATCCCCAGTACATGCAATAACGTCTGGTTGCTGCTCAGCCAGTAATTCAACTGCTGCCTGGGCATTCTTCAGCGGAAGTAAGTCGCCCAGGTGCAGGTCGCTGATGTGGCCAATGCGAAGGCCGTCGAGTTCCTTTGGCCAGTCGCGTGCATGCACTTGAACTTCTCGCACAACAATATCGCGTTTGATGTGACGATTGCGTAATCTGCCGCGCGACAGGCGATCGGGACCATGCGTAAACAGAAACCGTCTGATACGGGCCTTGCGATACTTAAATGACCGTCCGGGTTCAGACATGTATGTTAGAACCGAAGTGAGAGTCCAAGAAACACGCCCGCCAGACGTGCATTGACAAGGAAGTCGCCATCTTCGACTTCCATTCCAATCAGGCGGTATCCAGCTGTGACACCTACATTCTCGACAGGGAACCAGCGGATGGCGGCTTCAACCTGAAAATAATCGCCACCCGAATCGAGTGTGGTGCCGACCCCGAATCGCGCTGTCGCAACGATCTGTTCAACAACCTCCACTTCGAAGCGGGCCCCAGCAAATGCTGCAACATCTCGGGCGCCGCGCTCTACCAAGGGACTGCCAGGCAGGGAAACAAGCTCTGTTCGCTGCCCGATGTCAATGTATCTGATGCCGCCCAGGAATCCCACAGTCGCGCGACTGCGTCCGTCGCTCGACCGGATGCCGGACAGGTCGTATCCGATTTCAAACGCCACCGTTGAATAATCAATCTCGGTTCGCACGTCACTTCCCGCAGGGGCAATCAGCAGCGTATCGAATCGGATCGTTCGCTCGAGGTGTGACCTGCCATTATCATCGAAGGTGAATCCGCTCAGCCACAGGTTCATGCGGTTCTGTTTCAGATGAGCAGTCGCGTGCGGCGCAAAATCATGCTGATCGAATCCGAGGTCGTCCTCGAATGACGCCATCGCGTCGGGCGGGGCCGTGCCGCCGATCGTGGTGTCGCCTCGCAGGCGTGGCATCCAAGCATCGACAACGAAGTCAATCTTAATAGTAGACGAATCTTCGATCTCCGCAAGTGCATCTGCTTCCTGCGCCTGCACAGCGGATACAGCTGACGTGATGCTGAAGAGTCCTGCGCACAGGAATTGTAATACAACGTTATAATGCTTCGAACGTGCATCCATGCTTATGTTCCGACGTGCTCTGCGAGAAACTCCGCGACCTGGCTGATGTTTAGCCGATCCTGCTGCAGCGAGTCACGATGGCGAACGGTCACGGTCTGATCTGTCAAACTTTCACCATCGATGGTAAAGCAGAAGGGCGTGCCGATTTCATCCATTCGTGCGTAGCGCTTCCCAATATTTTGCTTGGCGTCATATTGAACGCGATACTTCGTGCGCAGCTCGCGGTACAGGCGCTCGCCCAACTCGGGCATGCCGTCCTTATTCACAAGCGGGAAAAGCGCAGCCTGAACCGGTGCCAGGCGTGGATCGAATCGCAAAAACATTTTGCTGGGCCTGGAATCATCGGGTGTAAATGCCTCGCATAACAGCGCAAGCATGCCGCGCGTAAGCCCCGCAGCTGGTTCGATGACATGCGGCAGGTACCGCTCATTGCGTTCCTGATCGAAATACTCGAGCTTGGTCCGGGCATGCGTCTGATGTTGTGTCAGATCGAAGTTGCCACGATGTGCAATGCCCTCAAGTTCACCGAACTCAGGCGCTGTAAATGGATACTTATATTCGATGTCTGCGCATGCTGTTGAATAATGTGCAAGCTCGTCATCGTCATGTTCGCGCCGCTGCAGATTGCTTGAAGTTAAGCCGATCGAGCGCCACCATTCCAGTCGCTGAGTAACCCAGTACTCATACCACATTCCAGCTTCATCGGGATGGCAGAACCACTCCATTTCCATCTGCTCGAACTCTCGTGAGCGAAAAATGAAGTTTCGCGGCGTCACTTCGTTGCGAAACGATTTTCCTACCTGAGCAATCCCGAATGGCACGCGCACGCGCGTCGTGTCAAGCACATTTTTATAATTGATAAAAATGCCTTGGGCTGTCTCCGGCCGTAAATATGCCTTATTCTCTTCATCGAAGACAGCCCCGACATACGTCGGGAACATAAGATTGAACTGCCGCGGCTCGGTCAGCGTGCCTCGCTTTTTCGTATCTGGTCCGACAGCAAGAGCGATCTCTTCAACACTGAGATCGGCAAACGCGCAGAAGCACAATGACGCTTCATCGAGCGATTGCTTCTTTTCCTTCTCGAGTTTCTTGATCGCAGCAGCTTTCGACTGCTCATCATCTGCAACAAAGACATAAATGTTGCCTTCCTGATCGCCATCCACACACAGACACTGCAGATGATCAGCTCGGTAGCGGTGCTTGGTGTCGCGGCAGTCGACCATGGGATCGTTGAAGCCGCCGACATGTCCGCTGGCTTCCCACACGCGCGGATTCTGGACAATTGAAGAGTCCAGGCCGACAATCTCCAGGGGATGCCCATCAGGTCCATCGGGCGGACATTCCACCATGTCACGCCACCACATATCGCGAAGGTTGTTCTTGAGTTGTGTGCCCAGCGGCCCGTAATCCCAGAAGCCGTTGATCCCGCCATAGATTTCCGACGCCGGAAAGACGAACCCGCGCCGCTTGCACAAAGCGACGAGTTCATCCATCGACTTCAAGCTGTTGTCAACAGCGGGTGTCGAAGTGGCAGCGGTGTTGGACATGACGCGATGGTAGCCAGCCGCTCACGGAATGCCAAATGAACTGATGTCTCATGACGACGGAGCGGGCCTGTGACTGACATCATCATCCGGCTGCGCAGTTGCCAGCCGTGCTGTTGTAAGCGTCACTGCCAGGCGAATCGCTTCGTGCATCGATCCTGGCTCGGCCTGGTTTTGTCCAGCAATGTCAAACGCAGTGCCATGGTCGGGGCTGGTGCGGACGAATGGCAGGCCGACGGTCACGTTCACCGCGCGATCACGATCAAGCAGCTTGATGGGAATCAGCCCCTGATCGTGATACATCGCAACCACAACGTCAAAGGCGCCGCTGATCGTCGCATTGAATACGGTGTCACCCGGAAATGGGCCGTGCACATGGAGGCCACGCTGGCGAGCCAGTTCGATGGCTGGAACAATCAGTCGCGATTCTTCGTCGCCGAAGAGCCCATCTTCGCCCGCGTGCGGATTCAGGCCACACACTGCGATGCGGGGCTGCTTGATTCCCAGATCGTGACACAAATCCGATGCCCGATCGATTGCATTACTCACCGCCCCAATGGTAAGAACATTGCGGATGTCCATGAGGGCGATGTGAACAGTGGCAAGTGTGACGCGCAAGCGGGGCGACACAAAAGCCATGCCTGCGCGCTTCGCTTTGCTGCGCGATGCAAGCAGTTCAGTATGACCGGGCCAATGGAAGTCAGCAAGATCCCACGCCTTCTTGCTGATCGGAGCGGTGACAATGCCATGGATACTTCGAGCGTTGGCAGGTTTCCGCATCGCGTCTGTGATCGCAGTCTCAATGAAAAGGCGCGAGGCATAGCCGCCAGCCCGCGTCGGACCACCAGTAGCATGCGCATTCAGTTCAACATCAGGAAAGTCAAACACCACAACCTGATCTCGAATATCGCGCAATGTGCGTGGCGAATCATGCTGCACCCGAAACCAGAACGGGCGGATGTCAGCCTGCTCTGCTGCAAGCGTGAGTTGTTCGTTCATTCCATAAATGACAAAGCGGGCAGAACGTCGAAGAGCTGCATCGTCAAGCGCCTTGACGATCACCTCCGGACCGATGCCCAGCGGGTCGCCCATCGTAATGCCAATGACCGGCTGGGTCATGACAGCTCATTTCGCAGGTCGCGGAACTGCGATTCAAGCTCCGCAAGTCGCTGTTCGAGCGAATCAACTCGATCACTCAACGAGTCGGGCCGCGAAGATGATGAAGCGGGCGTTGCAGATGCGCTGCTGCTGCTTGGGAAAGGCTCATCGCGACTTTGGTGCGAAATCGAGTGAATGCCGGGAGCGAGCAGCTGCTCGAACAACTCTGCCCGCGAACCTGGCGGGGGCGGATGCCGCTTCACCAATGTCGGCTCCCGCGTGATCAACTCATCGAGCATCTCAGCAGCTGCCTCAAGACTGTCTATGGTCGCGATGCGTGTGGCTCGACCTCGAAGTTCCCCCACAGTCTGTGGGCCGCGCACCAGCAGTTCACACAGAATGCCGAGCTGCGCGGGTTTGAGCGCGAGCGCTTCGCCCGTGATCTGACGAAACTTGGGCACGCGGCTGCCAGCCATCTCGACCTGGCGCACCAGTCCCTTGTTGCGAAGCGCATCAAGGGCATCAAAGACGGTCTCCTCATCGAAGTTTACCACCGGCTCGCGATTACTCTTCTGATTGCAGCCATTGACAAGAGCGTTGAGTGTGAGCGGATACTGGCCGGGCGTGGTGTATGCCTTTTCGATGAGGACGCCCAGCACGCGGGCTTCTGTTGAGTTCAACTGGATCATGACTGATGATATGAGGCAACGGCAGCGCGATATCAACGCAGCGGGATATCGACGCCACGCCGCGCATACCCTATGACCCATGCCCGCAGCAAACCTCCGCGACTTTCTCGAACAGCTTGAAGCAGCAGGTGAAGTGCAGCGCATCGCCCGTCCCACATCGGCGTTGCTTGCAGTCAGCGCCCTGGCTGATGCGACATCAAAATCGCCTGCTGCGAGTATCAGCGATGCAGCCATGCAGTTTGATCCGCAACATGCCGGGCTGGGCGGGAGAGCGCTCTACTTCGAAAGCATTGAAGGCTGCGACTTTCCACTTGTGATCAACGCATTCGGCAGTTACCGCAGAATGGAAATGGCGCTGGGTGTAACGAGCTTCGAAGAGATTGCAGCCCGGATCGCATCACTGACAAAGCCGCAGCCGCCCGGATCGCTGCGGGAGATCATTGCAAAGGGTCGCGAGTTTCTGCCGCTACTTCGTGTTCCGCCGCGGCGGGTACGAGCCGGCATCTGTCAGGAAGTTGTCAAACTTGCGGCGCGCGACGAAGTAAATCTATTTACGTTGCCTCTTATAAAGTGCTGGCCACTTGATGGTGATCCCGCAGCTGTGAATGCCGGGATGACGAAACACGAAGCTGGCACCGCAGATGGTCAGGGACGATACATTACCTTCGCGGGCATGCACACCATTCATGCAAACGATCGAAACAACCCAAAACCACCCTCACATAATATTGGCATGTACCGTGCTCAGCTTGTCAATGCCACGCAACTTGCGATGCATTGGCACGTGCATCACGATGGCGCAGCACATTGGCGATCGTGGAAGGCGATTGATGAGCCGATGCCGATCGCAATCGCGCTGGGCGGCGAAGCAGTGCTTCCCTATGCAGCAACGGCGCCGCTTCCGCCCGGGATGTCCGAACTTCTCATGGCTGGCTTTCTCAACGGGCGCGGCATTCCAATGGTACCGTGCAAGACAGTTCCACTGCGCGTTCCTGCCAATAGTGAGATCGTGATCGAAGGATGGGTGAATACACAATGTGGCCACATCGGCTGGTCGCCCCAAGATGGTTCGCCGCTGGGACCGGGCGCCGTTTTTGAAGGGCCCTTTGGCGATCATACCGGATATTACTCACTGCCTGATCGTTACCCAATAGTCAATGTCACCGCCATCACGCACAGACGCGATGCAATTTATCCGACAACCATCGTCGGGTTGCCGCCACAGGAAGATTATTATCTGGGCAAAGCCACGGAGCGCATCTTTCTGCCATTGTTAAGAACGCTAGTTCCGGATATTGTTGATTATCATCTGCCGCAGTTCGGCTGTTTTCACAACTGCGCGTTTGTAAAGATTGAAAAGCATTATCCATTGCAGGCCCGTCGCGTCATGCATGCGATCTGGGGAGCCGGGCAGATGGCATGGACGAAGCTGCTCATTGTTGTTGATCACAATGTCAATGTGCACGACGAAGATGACGTGTTTCAAGCGCTGATGCAGCAGTGTCACTTTGGCCGTGATGTGGAGCTGGTCAATGGCCCGCTGGATATTCTTGATCACGCTGCTGCTGCGCTGGGAGCGGGAGGAAAAATGGGCCTTGATGCAACGTTGCCGATGCGTGGCGAATCCTGTCATGGCATCGACTGGAACCTCGCAGCACGAAATGCATCTGAAGTTCTGACAATCCCAAGCAAACACGATGGGGGCGAGGGCGCACAGGCTCTCTGCGAGCGGTTTCGTGAGCTTGGTGCAGACTGGCAAGGCCTGCTGATCGCAGTCGATGAAGGCGATGTGGCAATCGATGATCGCGATGCAGTCTGGTTTCGGGTGTGCGCGAATATCGATCCCGCCCGCGATGTGATTCCACTCGGTCAGACCAGCCCGGGTGATGCGCGATTTGCTGCAGCGCTCGGCATTGATGCGACAACCAAGATTCCACACAGTGCGGATGAACGCAACGGCTATGCAGTTCGTCCGTTCCCGCCAATGTTACGATGGTGAGAACGTGTCTTACATAAACCATTGATGCAGCGTCTCTTCAACAACCACTCTGCTGATGATTTTCAGCATGGTCAGAAGCGTTGCGACAATCACGCCGCGCGTCCCACTCCAGCCGAAGAGGAGCATGAGACATGCTGTCACAAGAACGAGATTGATCAGGAAGCCGGGAATCAGCCAGTGATCGACCGCGAGATGAAGCAGTTCGTTCAGGGCATACCCAGCCCCGAGGAAGAGAAACTGGTATCGTCGGGCGGGCAGCCGGCGCGGCGCAATCTCAGCGGCGCCCAATAATGCGAGCATTCCGAACCCGAGTTGCAGGATGAAGCCAGCCGGGAAGGCAAAGAGCATGTCGAGTCCGTGCTGCTGGACCGCGCTTCCCACTGCAACAGAAAGGCACGCAATCAGCATGATCAAGGCGATCCATCCCCGCAAGGGCATCTTCCCTGGTTCAATCACGTTGCGCCTCCCGGCGGCAGGGCGCCAGCCATGAGCGTCGCAACTTCTTCGTTCTCGCCGAGCGCAAGATACTTGCGTAACCAGCCGACACCAAGATAGAACGGAATCGTATCAAGCAACGCCACGACAACCTTGAATGCATATCCCGTTGCAATGAGAAGCAGCAACTGCATCGAGAGCGATTCGTTCGGCTTGAGCACGCCTGCAAGTCCACCAATCTTCCATGTGATAAGAATCACAGCGATGGTGTCCACGAGTTGACTGATGATGGTCGAACCATTGTTGCGCAACCAGAGATGACGACCGTTCGTAAGACGCTTCCAGAAATGGAACAGCCAGACATCCACAAGTTGAGCGATGAGATACGCAATCATTGATGCCACAACTGCGCCGAACGCGAAGGTCCGCAACTCAAAGAACAGTGGCACGCGACCTGCTGCGTCGCGGGCAAGTTGCCCATCGCTGGCAAGTTGCTCAAAGCCCGGCAGGACGCCGCCAATCCACAGAATGAACATCACCCACACATTCAGAAGCAGGCCAACCCACACAACAGCATTGGCTCTGGCTCTGCCATAGAGTTCGCTGATGAAATCTGTGCAGAGAAACGTGATCGGGTAGGGGAGCACACCAACAGCGACGGCGAACACTAGCTCGCGCCCGCTGATGGTCGCTTCTCCGAGTTTGATAAAGCGCGTGATGCCGAGGATGTTGAGCATCGCCAGCGTGCCGAGGAAAACTCCCGCCAACACAAGAAAGACGCGCTCGCGGCGGATGGAAACTCGGTCGACATCTGCCGGCGGCTGCACCATGCAGCGAGTATAGCGATGCAGGGCTTTCACCATGCGAGCAAAAACCGCCGAGGGATGCGAGCATCCGCATCGGCGGCGGGTGGATGGCAGTTGTCGACGTCCCTCAAGTATTCCAAATGCGGGCAGCGACTGCAACGAAAAAATGCCAAGATTTCGAAATTTCTGTAACGATGTAGATGAAAGAGAAATCCCACAGCCTTTTGGGGCTGTGGGATTCTCAAGATCATTCCGCGGTCGTTTTCGGGGTTACCGTCCGAGAACGCCAATCTGGTCGAGCATTGCGTTGACGCCCGGCACTCCAGCCTTGTTCTGATGCCAGATCTGATCACCAGCAGCGGTGAGACCGATTGGCGAGCCGTAGATGGTGTGAACGATGCCGAGGTCGAGGGCGCCGCCGAGACTTTCAGCCGACGCAGTCGCAAGCAGATCATCGAATCCGTCGCCATTGAAATCGCCTGTTGAGACATCTTGACCCATGCGGTCGCCAACTTCAAGCACCTCTAAGGATGCCAGCGGTATTCTGACTCCAGAAACTGGGGAGAGGCCCGGTGCCCAGACCGCCGGGGCCGCCTGGAACGATGCTGACCTGTCCGCCGTCTGCCAATCCGCCGCGGATTTCGCCAGGCGAGCCGATGATGGCATCACCAAATCCGTCACCATTCAGGTCGCCGACCGCGACTGAAAAGCCAAACTCGTCGGTGGCTTCGGTCACGTCAACGCCAAATGTGCCGTGCGTGACTGGGAGGACGCCAATGATGCCGCCGCCTGGTGCGAAGCCGATCCCAATCACAAGCCCTGCATCCGCAAGTGCGCCGATATCTTCGGTGGGCGCGCCAACGAGTAGATCATCGATGCCGTTTGCATCCATATCGCCCGCCGCAATTGCCCATCCGAACTTGTCGCCCGGCTCAGAAGGATCGCCGAGACCCGCCTGCGTGAAGAGCATCACTCCACCGGTCAATGGTCCGCCTGGTCCGCCGAAAAGAATGTGAACCAGTCCTGCATCAGGTGCGCCCGGCAAATCTTCATGCGGCACGCCGATGATGAGATCAGCAAATTGATCGCCGTCGAGATCAGCCACAGTCAGCGTCCATCCGAATCCGTCTCCCGGTTCAGATGGTTCACCAGCCATCGACTGAATGATCGATGGAAATGCGCCGGGAACGAAGCCGCCGCCTGGCATACCCAGCGCCACGTGGATCATGCCTTCGTCGGTGAACGTAAGGTCCTCGAAGGGTGCTCCAACAACGAGATCATCGATGCCATCACCGTTGAGATCACCGGCTGCCAAGGTCCACCCGAAACCGTCCCCAGTCTCGCGCGGGTCCCCGAATGTCGGTTGAATGAGGACCAGATCGCCAGCTGCGCTCAGCCCACCCGGCCCACCGCGTAGATGACATGCACCTGACCCCACCCCGCAGCGGCAGCCACGCTCTTGCCCGGGATACCCACCGCCAGATCGTCAAATCCATCGCCATCGAAGTCGCCCCACGCAATGGCTTTGCCAAACATGTCGGCCGACTTGGAGATGTTGATGATGCCTGGCTTGTTCTGATGCCAGATCTGTGCAGCGATTGGCGCTCCGCCAGCCAGTGTGCTCGAGAGCCCAGCAGCGCCGCCATAGATAACATTGACGCATCCTGCATCAACCGCGGCACCAACATCTTCACCGGGAACGCCGAACACGAGGTCCTGGAAACCATCGCCATTGAAGTCCTGCGACGCTGCTGTCCCCGCAACGCCCAGGGCCAGTGTCATTGAGGCCATTCCTATTGCGATTCTGCCATCGATACGAAGTCGATCCTGATGCATGTTGTTCTCATTTCCAGCACAGTGTCGCAAGCATGGGGGGAACATCCCGTTCTGCTGCGGTGCTGAACTGAAAGATGCAAGAACTATGCCAGGATGGTGAAGTGGCCCCGCTATTGGTGGAGCGACTCCCCCAGCCGGTCGCGGCTCGTCATCGTGACATCGACGCACGCTCGCGATTTCGCCGGCGGCGAATGGAAGTTGGGGAGCATCAGATCGTTGAGCAGACCGGGCCCGCGAGAGACTGGACAAAACCCGTTCAAACACCGCCGGGCTCTCAGACCTTGCCAATCACCAGGCGAAGTGTGCAAAGGCCTTGTTGGCTTCGGCCATGCGGTGGGTGTTCTCGCGGGTCAGCATGGCTTTGCCTTCACCCTGGCAGGCTTCGTAAAGCTCCTTGGCAAGGCGGCGGGCCATCGGCTTGCCGGAATCCTCGCGGGCAGCGGTGATGATCCATCGGAAGGCCAGGCTGAGCTGACGTCGCGACTTCACGGGCATAGGCACCTGATAGTTGGCACCGCCAACGCGTTTGGAGCGAACTTCAACGCCCGGCTTCACATTCTCGATGGCCTTGAGAAAAACCCCGAGCGCGTTCTCGGGCAGTTCATCTGCTTTGTCCTTGTCCAGCCGTCCCTGAATCAGATCCAGAGCGTCATAGACCACGCGTGTTGCGACAGCTTTCTTGCCATCGTGCATGATGCAGTTGATGAACTTGGAAAGCGTGATGTTCGAGTAGCGGGGATCAGGACGCAGCTGATCTTCGGACTTGGTGATTCGACCTGCCATATGACTTGAAACTCCTGTGGCTCATCTGCCCGTTGTAGTGAGTGGGCTGTGTGTTCACCGCAGCGGGGTGTGAGATTGCTGCGATTACTTGCCTGAATGAAACGAAGAAACGTGTGTGTGTGTGAATGAAAGTCACTTGCCGCGCTTGGTGCCGTACTTCGACCGACCCTGCTTGCGACTGTCGACACCGAGCGTGTCGTGTGAACCTCGGACGATGTGATATCGCACGCCTGGCAGATCGCGGACACGACCGCCTCGGACAAGAACGATCGAGTGTTCCTGCAGGTTGTGTCCCTCGCCGCCGATGTATGCCGTGACTTCCTTGCCGTTGCTGAGCCGGACGCGCGCGATTTTACGCAACGCTGAGTTGGGCTTCTTGGGCGTGATGGTGCGAACGTTGATGCACACGCCACGCTTCTGCGGGCAGGCTTCCAGATCCCGCACCTTCGACTTGGCCTTGGGTGAGACGCGGGGTTTACGAACGAGTTGGTTGATCGTCGGCATAAGCAAACAGCATCCGGCAAAGGGAAGATGATAATGTAGACAGGTTCCCGGGACGGAGAGTTTAGCGTCCGGGCTGAAAAAGGCAAGGTGGCCGCCTGACGCATTCCAGCCATCCATCGTCGACCCATAGCCGATCGTCGCGTGCGGCAGGGCGGTGCACGTTTCATCACTCGTCTACCATTGGTCGATACTATTGACGCAGGCAGAGCCTCACAGGAGCGATCAATCAATGGCAGCACTCATCCGCACATTCTTCCTCTCATCGATCTTCATCGCAGCCATTATGGCTGGCTACTGGAAGTACAGCAGCAGCAGGGCTGCCTTCTATAAAGGCGAACTTGAGGCCCTCAAGACCGAAATGGCAGAGCGCATCCGCCTGCATGAGGAAATGCTCGAACGCCTGGGCCGCGATGAGCGACTGGCACACATTCACATCCTCGACCAATCAATCAACGAAGAGGGGGTCGTCGAAGACACAACCTTTGAGTTCATCGAGCTTGATGATGATGGTGGCGAACTGGCCCGGCGGACGTTCACCATTCCCGGACAGGTCCTGTTTGTGGATGCGTGGACAGTGAAGTTCAATCAGGATGATGTTGCGATGGGGCATCCCTTGCGTGGCAGGACCATGGTGCTTTTGCGCCGAATCTATTCCGACCAGGTGCCGCCCATTGAAGGCTGCCCGATCGATACGCCAGGCGGCATTCCCGCTGCGTACGCAACCACCGAAGTCGCATCTTTCGAGCAGGCGTTGTGGCGCGACTTCTGGAAGCTCGCGACCGATCCCGAGATGGCAGCCAGACTGGGCGTGCGTGTCGCGCAGGGCGAAGCTGTCTACAAACCTGTTCTCAAGGGAAACACGTATGAGTTTTCCGTCGATGCAGCCGGAGGCATCAACCTGCTGCCAATGCCCAAGCCGCACGAATCCAGCGAGCACAATCCGGCCCGGCAGTGATGGCGATACACTCTGCCAATGAGCAGACGACGCGTGGTTATTACAGGCATCGGACCAGTGAGCGCCTTCGGCCTGGGCATCGAACCTCTGTGGACCGCCATGATCGAAGGTCGATCTGCGATCGCGCCGATCCGATCGTTCGATGCAACAGGGTTCCCCTGCGCTCAGGCCGCCGAAGTTGCCCCCGACCTGTTCGATGTCAAACAGATCGTGCCTCGCAGCTACCGCAAAGCCACCAAGGTCATGGCAAGTGATATCGAACTGGCCGTCGGCGCTGCAGTTTCAGCCATTGCTGATGCAGGAATCGTCACGCGCGGCGTCGATGCTGATGCACAGCCAACCATTGATCCCGATCGCTTCGGCTGTCACATCGGCGCGGGATCGATTGCAGCTGATATCGATGAACTGACAGCAGCCATGTCCTCCAGCCGTGATGACGCAGGCGAGTTCGACCTGGAAGCATGGGGACGAACCGGCATGCAGAACCTCACGCCCCTCTGGCTGCTGAAGTATCTGCCCAACATGCTCGCATGCCACGTGACGATCATTCACGATTGTCGCGGCCCATCCAACACGATCACCTGTTCGGAAGCGAGCAGCGGGCTATCGCTGGGTGAGTCGATGCGAGTGATCGAACGCGATCAGGCTGATGCATGTCTCACCGGCGGCGCTGAGAACAAGGTCAACCCTATGGGGCTGCTCCGCCAAGTCTTTGCACAACGACTAGCGCCGCTGAAGGGCGATGAGGATGTGGCTCACGCGCTGCAGCCATTCTCACCAGCAACGCGCGGCTCTGTCTTGGGCAGCGGCGGAGGGTTGATCGTGGTTGAGGCTGCGGAGACTGCCCATGCACGCAACGCGCCGCGCATCTATGCAGAAGTGAGCGGATTTGCCAGCAGTCAATCATTCTGCCCTGATACGGTCGGCATCGCGCTTGATGAAGACGATGAGAGCATCATGAACGCGATGCAGCGTGCCCTTGATGATGCGTCGATCACTGCAGATGACATTGATGCCATTGTGCCATTCGGCTCGGGGATTCCTTGCGTCGACCGAGCTGAGGCAAAGGCAATCGAGCGCGTGTTTGACAGCAGAGCCGCATCGATCCCGATCATCACAACCATTCCCAACGTGGGCAACTGCTGCGCGGGCGCAGGTGCGATCAATCTCGCGGTGGCAGCACGGGCGATTTTCGAGCAAACGCTGCCCGCACGTCTCTACACGCAGGAGTCTGGGGGGCTTGATGCAACGCAGTGCGCAGCCAGAGCTGCAGAGTTGGGCCATGTAATGGTCATCTCCCCAAGCCTGGGAGGACAGAACGTTGCGATTGTGCTCAGCGCGGTGTGATGATGTGTAGAGAATCTACATCGCGCTGCGCAGGTCAAACAGCGCGCGTCGTTCTGCGTCTTTGAGTGTCTCGTACGCTTCTGTGACGCGCAGAAACATTCTGCTGCTGGCTTCGTCCTGCGCGACATCAGGGTGATACTTGCGGGCGAGATTGCGATAGGCCCGCTGAATCTGCGAATCATCAGCATCGCAGTCAATTCCCAGGACGCTGTAATAGTCGGGCATGTTCAATGACGCGCGCACAGCTTTCTTTTTTCGGCGGGTGTTGGAGGCTGCGTTTTCCAGCGCCTCTTCGGGAATGAATCCGAACTGTGAAATCTGTTCAAGCGCCTTTTTCAATCCGGGCTTGAGTTGAATGAAGGTGACGCCCAGTTCCCAGCCGCGCAGGCCCTTGCGCTTCTGCCAGACAATATGGCCGACGAGATTGAGAACTCCGCCGTTGAACGTGAGCGCGATTCTGCCACGCTGACCAACACGCAACAGCGGCTTCCCCTTGCCGCGCAAGCGCATGCCGGACCGCGAGAGGTCGACGATCTCGCCTGCATCGCAGGAAATGCCGTCGACCTTGTGCCTGGCTTCTCGGTGCTTGGGATGGTGGCTGCCTGAACCCATACATCGAACGAATCGTCCATCCCGGCTGTTGGCTTGATGGAACCAAGAGGCAGGCACCCGATAACAGAGCGTCACACCCGGAAAATCGCGCCCATTTTCTTCCCCATGAGCATCGCAGCGCCGACCAGGGTCACTGTGAGCAGGGCCATGCCCCACACACCCATCGCGCTGGCAATGTGCTCACCGTCGCCCAGTCGTTGAAACAGCACGTACATGGCCTTGGTGATGGGAAAGTGTTCTTCACGCTGGGCCAGAATCAGCGAATCGGAAACCTCCAGCATGGCAAAGCTGAATGCAAGCAGCGCCCCTGCAATCAGATTGGCTGCAATCAGAGGCATGGTAATGACGCGAAGTGTCCGCATTCGCGAAGCGCCAAGATTCAGCGATGCTTCTTCCAGTTCGCGGGCAGTCTGCTGCAGTCCAGCCACTGCCGATCGCACAACATAAGGCAGCCGCCGAATCGCATAGGCAATAATCAGAAGCGGGATCGGATTGGGATCAGCTGCCAATACGCTCACCACGCCATGCAGTGGCCCGCCCTCAGTAAATGGCCACTCAAGCGTCATCGCAACATAGCCGAACGCAATCACCAGGCCGGGCACCGCCAGCGGCAACATCGAAAGCGCATCCAGCAGGCCCCGTCCCAGCACGCGTGTTCGCACCAGCAGATGAGCAATGATCAGCCCCAACACCAGATCGAGCACCACAGCAGCTCCCGCGCACAGAAGACTGATGCGGATCGAGCCGCGCGCAAGCGGGTGCGTGAGGGCCTGTTCAAAGTGATCGAGCGTGTACGCACGCGGCACCACGCTCTGATACCACGTCCCCGATTCCGAGAGACTTGCAAGAATCACTCCAGCATGAGGCAGAGCAGCCAGGCCAATCATGAACACAAACGCACTGATCGCACCCGCCGATGGCAGCGCTCGCAGACGCGCTGCTGACGATTGGATCGACGCCTTCGAATACATTTCGTACGCGCGCCCGCCGAATGCAAGCCTGCCCAGGAGGTAACACATCACTGCTGAAAGCAGCAGGATGACGGTGAGCGCGTATGGCTCTGCGCTGGCTTCCATCTCACGGATTCCATTGAATATCTGCACCGGTGTGACATCGTGATACTCAAACATCAATGGCGTGCCCAGTTCCGTGAACGACCAGATGAACACGATGGTCGAGCCTGCAAACAGCCCGGGTCGCACCAGTGGCAGGACAATCGTGCGCAGTCGCCGCCATCGTGATGCACCAAGATTCTCAGCTGCTTCCTCCAGCGCAGGATCGAGATTCGCAAGGGCAGCAGTTGCATTGAGATAAATGATGGGATAGAGGTGCAACGCCTCGATGAGCACAACCGCCCAGAATCCACCCTTGCCAATGAAATCGATCGACTCGGAGATGATGCCAAGATCGAGCAGGATGGTGTTGATGGTGCCCGCGCGCCCAGCAAGATGATACAGTCCGATCGCACCAACGAACGGTGGGAGAATCAGCGGGATGAGCACCAGACCGCTGAGCAGTCCTTTGCCCGGAAACGTGTAGCGGGCTGAGAGCATCGCCAGGGGCAACGCAAAGATAAGGGAGAGGGCCGTCGTCATGACCGCAATCAGCAGGGCGTTGATCAGTCCTTCACGCAGCCGCGGCGTGGTGAACACAGTCTGGATGTGATACAGCGTGAACCCGCCGTCATTGTCGAGAAACGCGCCCCGCGCTGCCAGCCAGATCGGATAAAGCAGCAGCGCTCCCAGCACCGCAAAGGCGATGAGCAGCAACAGCACATGCGTCGGTCGCGTCCGATCCACAGCGCGAAGAGTGTAGCGGCGACGGTGCGTTCCTGCACGCAGAGATTCGCAGCGCTCCGCTTGCTGAGGCGTGACATGAATACGATGAGTCATGTCTTCCTCACCGCAGGACTACCGGGATAAGTCACGTGGCATCCGTCTGCAGAAGGCGCTTGCAGATGCGGGGGTGGCCTCGCGCCGCCGCTGCGAAGAACTCATCACACTGGGCGAAGTGCGAATCAATGGAACGCTTGTCAACACATTGCCCGCATGGGTCGACCCTGCCCGCGATCACATCGTCGTCAGTGGCAAAAAGCTCCCGCGACCAGAACGACATGTGTATGTCATGCTCTACAAACCCCGCGGCGTGGTTTCGACCAACGACGATCCCGAAGGACGCACCCGGGCCATCGACCTGGTGCAACATCCTTCAGGAGTGCGGCTGTACCCCGTCGGCCGACTTGACATGGATTCATCAGGTCTGGTGCTGCTGACAAATGATGGCGACCTTGCCAATCGTCTCACGCATCCTCGCTATGGCGTGCACAAGAGTTACGAAGTCACCGTGCGCGGCTCGCTGGGTGTTGAAGATGTCGCCAAACTTGAACGTGGCATTGTTTTGTATGACAAACGCAGTGGCAGTGCCAATCGCACGCAGGGCATCTCGCTCTCGCTGCAGAAGCGCGATCGCGAACGCACCCACCTCATCCTCGAACTTCGCGAAGGTCGTAACCGTCAGATCAGGCGCATGATGGCTGATCTGGGGCATCCTGTAAAGAAGCTCCGGCGATCACGACTCGGCCCATTGCGGCTGAAGGGTCTCGCGCCGGGCGAATGGCGCGAACTTGAGCCCGGCGAACTGGCATCACTCAAGCGGGCCGCCAGCAGCCAAAGTACTCGGGAGTCCCCCAGCAAAACAAGCCGCCAAACCCGCCGACCGGCAGCAAGGAAATCGGGAGGTCGTGCAGACACTCCGTGAAATCAAGTCGCTGCTTGCAGAACGCGGCATCCATCCTCGCCATCGATTCGGGCAGAACTTCCTGCACGATCACAACATGATAAGGACACTGTTGGATCGCGCGTTTGCCCACCAGGCGACATGCACAGCAGATGTCATCCTCGAAGTCGGACCAGGCACCGGCGTTCTCACCGAAGCAATCATCGAACGCATGCGCGAGAGGAGCATGGGCGCCACGCGACTGCTTACATGCGAGATCGACCGTGATATGGCTGCGATTGTCGAGTCACGATTGCAACTGATGCAGGATGATCCGCATGTCACCCTCATCCGCGGCGACTGCCTGGCTGGCAAACATGCGCTGAATTCTGAGTTGCGTCTGGCTGTGGATGGCAAGCGGTTTGTGCTCATCGCGAATCTTCCATATTCGATTGCGTCGCCGTTGATGATGAATCTAATTACAACCATCAGCGGCTGCGCTGGCATGTTCATCACGATTCAAAAGGAAGTCGCTCAGCGTTTGACAGCGCAGCCCGGCTCGAAGACGTTCGGACCACTGGGCATCATGGCTCAGGTGTTTGGCGAGGTCGAACGGGTTGCGGTGTTGCCTCCGTCATGCTTCTGGCCACAGCCGGATGTTGAGAGCGCCATGGTCGCGATTGTGCCGCACGAGAAACCGTTGCTGCAGGGTGCAGATGCCTACGCAGAGTTTTCGAGGTTCCTCGCTGGATTGTTCTCCAGTCGCAGGAAGCAGATCACCAGCATTCTCGGCCGTGGGACTCCCTTGCCGGACGGGGTGGATCCGCAGCAACGGCCCGAGACGTTGACCATCGAACAGTTGCTGGAGCTGCACCGCGTCATTTCCGCCGATCCTCTAGGGTGATACACGTGGCGTCAGCGGAGGTCGTGGCAACCATCCCGCAGACCTCCCAATATTCCCTCTCCCGTCCAATTACCCTTCATTGCCCCCCTCTACGGCCCCTCCGAGTGGGGAACGGGGTGGGCAACTTTTCTCTGGCACCGGAACCATCTTGTGGTATAGTGCGAAGAGTTGGTCCATACCCCCCCGATCGATCAGACATTTGAAGACTTCCTCAACATCCAGCAAATCGGCTGAGGCATTGGCGACAGGGCCAAGCCCCGAGGAGCTTGCACGTCGGGCTCAAAACGGATCTCTGGCTGCGTTTACCCAACTGGTCGCTGAGTTTGAGGGTCGGCTCTTCAACTTCATTCTCCGCAGAGCTGGCAACTGGGCAGATGCGGAAGAGCTTACTCAGGAGACATTCGTGCGGGCTTGGGAGCGCATCGATCGCTATGACGATCGCTGGCGATTCTCGACATGGCTCTTCACCATCGGGTCGCGGCTGACAGTGAGTCATCATCGTGCCCGCCGCAAAACCGTGTCGTACGACGCAGCGTTCGACCGGGCAGCGTCGACACGCTCGGTTGAAGAGATCGCCTCTGCGGCTGAATCCGGCTCTCCAACATGGAAGCTGGCGCAAGAGTTGCTAAGCGAGTCGCAACGGACAGCGCTATGGCTGCGTTATGCAGAAGATCTCTCCATCCGTGAGATTGCGTGTATCATGAGCAAGTCGCAGGTGTCGATCAGGGTCTCATTGTTTCGCGCTCGGGATCAGTTGGCTCAGGAAATCCTGCGGATCAGGGCCCAGGATGAAGCGCGGCGAGGTGCAGTTGCCGCGGCCACATCGTCGGCAGGGATGGAGTCGCTCGATCTGGAATTGCTGGCCGCCCGGAGGGTGGGTTCGTAGTCAATCGTGGAGGCGTATCGCTGTGAAGTTGTTTACCCGCTGGAAACTGAATCGACTGTACGACCTTGATGCCAATCAACATCGCGATGAATCATCTGCGCGCAGCAACTGCATGAGCGATGAAGAGTCGCAGTATCAACGGGCTGTCGTCACAGTGCATACCAAACTCCGCCGAGAAGCGTCGCTGGGGATGGTTGATGCTCCGGTCCGCATGCGTCGCAAGACGGTACGAAAGTTGCATGAATCGCGCTTCTATCGCGATTACGACTATGCCCGCGCACGTCTGGGTGCCTGGTGGCAACGACCGCAGTTTACGGCTTCGCTTGCAGCTGCGGGCGTGCTTGCCCTGGCGATGGTGCTGGCCGCTGCGTTGTCACACTCGCATCCGCGCAGCCGCGTGATTGAAGCCAACGCATCCCCACGCGCGGACACCAGCAGCGCGAGCCGTCTTGCTGATGCCGCCGCCGCTGCCCCACGCAACGATGATGTTGCATATGAACCACTGGTGACTCCCACAGACGGCGCGCTGACCGGC
Organism: Phycisphaerales bacterium; assembly: GCA_051004555.1. Taxonomy (GTDB): domain Bacteria; phylum Planctomycetota; class Phycisphaerae; order Phycisphaerales; family SM1A02; genus JBPCKF01. The sequence goes on from JBPCKF010000030.1 coordinate 67,333, forward strand.
AACGGGCCCCTTGATGTCATGCTCATGACCCTCTCCGGCCCACTGCAGACCGAGTGGAACGCTCTGACGGAAGATGCCCGACGCGCAGCCGACTTCTTTACCGATCGACTGACCTCGCCCAACCGGGTTGACCTCGACCCCAGCCGTGCGCGGGCAGATCATGCACCCTGAGGTTGGATGCACATAGAGCGTTCGGTGCGATGATCAACCCATCAACCTACCCATGCGATCCGTAGCGATCCTGCCGCTCACCCTTGCGTGAGGTTCTTCTCGGTCTTCTTTTTCTTCTTCTTGCGTGGCCGATCTGGCGGGACTAGGGCCCGCATTGCCATCAGCTTTCCAAAGCACAGAAGCTCATCGCCGAGCAGAAGTTCGCGGTCTTCGCGCGGATTGGGAATCACGACCCCGTTGCGCTTGATCGACAGAATGATGATGTCGCGGGGCCGCAGGCCCGAGCCCGAGACGGTTTTGCCGATAAGTTCCGAATCGGGCGTGAGTGTAAACTCGCTTACGCCATAGCCTGCGTTGAGTGTGAGTCGTTGCCGCAGGTCAACTTCGGGAAAGAGAACGCGATCTTCGAGATGTCGGATGACCTCGCCTGCGACATCGATGCCGGTCGCGCCCTCAATGCCCTCAAGGCCGGGCGAGGAGTTGACTTCCATAATCTGCGGACCATCGACGCCTTCGAGCATGTCAACGCCTGCTACCTCCAGGCCCATGATCTGGGCAGCATGCACAGCCGTGCGTTCATATCGCTCATCGAGTTCGATGCCCTCTGCCTGGCCACCGCGATGGACATTGCTGCGAAACTCCTGTCCCTGGGCAGTGCGACGCATGGCTGCAACAACGCGCCCGCCAACGACGAACGCGCGAACGTCTTTGCCCTTGCTTTCAGCCACAAACTTCTGCACAAGGACGTTCTGACGGGCACCGTGCAGCGTTTCGATGATCGCTTCTGCAATCTTGATATTTTCAGCCAGGATGACGCCAACACCCTGCGTACCTTCCAACAGTTTGATAATGATGGGCGCGCCACCCACCCGCTCGATCGCGTGCAGAATATCCGACTGTTGCCGCACAAACGCAGTGGGGGGGAGGCCGATCTCATGTCTGCTGAGAGCCTGAAACGAGCGCAGCTTGTCGCGCGAAATGCTGATGGCTGATGACGTATTCTGAGCATACACGCCCATCTGCTCAAACTGACGCACCAGAGCGCACCCGAAGAAGGTAATGGATGCACCAATGCGCGGGATGACCGCATCGAGGTCAGGCAGCGGCTTGTTGCGATAGAACAGATCAGGCTCCTGCTCGTTTACCTGAATCGCAAACGAAAGCGGATTCATGACACGAACAGAATGCCCACGCTCAATTGCAGCTTGTTTGAGTCGCGCCGTGCTGTAAAGTTTGGGTCCGCGTGAGAGGATGGCAATCTTCATGGTTGAGTGTGCCCTTTGCGTTTGAGTCGTGTTGAGGTTTTGCTGGGGGTGTGCTCTTCATCCTGCTGAAGCAGGTAGACACTGCAGGGATCGATGATGAACTCGGGCGCAAGGGCCGTACGACCAAGCAGCATGCGCGAGATCATGTGATGACGCGAGACCAGGCTCACAGCGATGCGTTTACGAATGCCTGCGAGTTCGAGCTCTGTCTCGACGAAGATGCGGGTCTGCACGCGTCCCATGCTGGATTTGACAATCGCACGTCGCAATATGGGCGCTTCACATTCCGTGACCCTGGCTCTGCCACTGCGGCGGGATGTCACCACCGTGAACCGCACGCGATCGCCCGGCAGTTCCTCGAACTCATCAACATCAATCGCGCTGGAACGCGCTCCGGTGTCCGCTTTCACACGAATCTTCGAGATGCCCCAGTCCGGCAGCGCAACCCGTTCGCGCCAGCCGATGATCACTTGATTCATAACATGATTGTAGGGGGATGTTGCTGTCCGCGAAAGACTGCGTGCGAAGGTGGGATTGCCAGCGGCTATTCCAACTCACACACCACGCGAAATCCCACAAACGAACAATCCGCCAACCACCAGAGGCTTTTGGGAATCTGCGGATCGCTTGCGTTCCATGAGTCCTTTTGAAAGATGCGATCATTAATCTCAAGCTCATTAGCAAGATCAAGATAGCTGCCGCCGCGCACGACAGGCTGGCCGTCAGCCGTGGTGCACCATTCTGCTGCGTTGCCGAGCATGTCAAACGTGCCAATGGCGCTTGCGGATTTTCGTGCGACCGGATGCGTTGTGAAATCTGCATTCTCATCAAACCACGCAATGGACTGGAGATCAGCAACATCAATCGCTGTCGAACCAGCATCATCGTGCAATCCCGCCCGGGCAGCAAACTCCCATTCCGCCTCAGTCGGAAGGCGATACTTCCTGCCGGTGTGTGCGCTTAGCCACTCGCAAAACGCAACGGCTGCGTGATGGGTCATGCCGATAGCCGGGTAACGATCGTGTCCGAAGCCGCGATCAGGTGGCACATAGGGTTTGCTGGGCCGAGTGATTGCATCAACACCTTGCGGCAACTCTTCAGCCCGCAGGTCAATCTGGTACACGAAAACGTCGTACACTTCCCACGGTATCTCGGTGCTGGAGATGGCAATGGGCTTGATGTCACCTCCAGGCGGGAGTGGGATCATGGTGAGTCGCGTCGCTGTTCCCGGCACGACCTGCTCAAAGGGCGCAGCAAGTGCGGGCGGCTGCACCGTATCAGTCTGCACCCAGTCACTCTCGCGCTCAATACTTCGCCCCGGCTGCTCGACTACACCCGCGCACCCTGTCACAATCATGGCAACTGATATGAGACAGCATGATCCTGCCAAACCTGTAAAGGCTGTATGCGTCATCGCAGTCTGTGCGTTGAGTGTGAGTGCGTGCAGAGTCATGCAGCATCCTACCACTGATTCGCCAGAGATGGCAGCAACATCTCAGCCAGAGTCGCACCTCATCAGACACAGCCGGGCCCTCATGGGTGTTGAATGCATCATTGCAATCGACGCGGACGATGCAGCATTGGCCAGGCGTGCTGCTGAGGCTGCCTTTTCCCGCATCGCTGCTCTTGAATCGGTGCTGAGCGATTACCAGCACAACAGCGAAATCAACAGAATCACGCGTTCAACAGCCGGAGTCGTCCACATCATCAGCAATGACCTTGCTCATGCACTCGCGCGCTCGCTGGAACTGACGCACGAAACCAATGGAGCGTTCGATGTCACGCATGGCCGTGTCTATCACCTCTGGCGGGCAGCCCGCAGATCGGGCGCTATTCCCACGCAGGAAGCAATCGCGGAAGCGCTCGCGCATGGTGGCTGGAAACATCTTCAATTCGATCATGCACAGCGCGAAATCACATGTCTCATCGACAACATGCAACTCGACTTCGGCGGCATCGGCAAGGGCTTTGCAGCGGATGAAGCGATGATCGTCCTCAAGCAACATGGCTACCCGCGCGCTCTGATCGACCTGGGCGGCGATATCGCGGTCGGCGATCCACCACGCGCGCAATCCGGGTGGCGAATCGTGACGGAGAATGGCGAAGCACACACGCTGCATAACTGCGGCATTGCAACATCCGGCGATACACAACAGTTCATGATCGTCGATGGCAGACGGCTCTCACACATCATCGACCCCCGCTCTGGATGGCCCGTTGCCAATGGCAAGAATGTGACAGTGATCGCGCACGACGCAACCACCGCAGACGCCCGCGCATCGGCCGCGGCAGTGCATGGCGCGCAATGAGGAGAAGACGGCACCACCCGCAGCTATCCGCCGCCCATTCCACTCTTCGCCCACGAATCGCGCAGGCCGACTGTTCGATTGAACACCAGCCGCTCGGGAGTCGAATCCGGATCGATACAAAAGTATCCGATGCGTTCGAACTGGATTCGATCACCCTGCGTTGCGTGCTGCAGGGCAGGCTCGACCATTGCTTCAATCACCTCAAGTGAGTCGGGGTTGAGCGCATCTGCAAGTGAGCCGTCCTCCATAGCCTTGCTCACATTCTCAACGTTGAACAAACGATCGTACAGCCGCACTTCGGCCCCGAGTGCATGCTGTGCTGACACCCAATGCAGCGTTCCCTTCACTTTACGGCCATCGGGGGCATCGCCACCTTTGGTCGCAGGATCGTACGTTGCGCGAATGGCTGTGATGTTGCCTTGCGCGTCCTTTTCGACCCCGGTACATGTGATGAAATACGCCCAGCGAAGGCGGACTTCGCGCCCCGGCGCCAGCCGATAAAACTTGCCCGGCGGATCTTCCATGAAGTCCGCCCGTTCAATGTACAGCTCGCGCGAAAACGGAACCATGCGCGTCCCTGCAGCTGCATCTTCAGGATTGTTGACAGCCTCGAGTTCTTCGGATGTCCCTTGGGGATAGTTTTCGATGATGACTTTCACTGGATCAAGCACAGCCATGAAGCGCAGGGCAGTGCGGTTGAGTTCATCACGCACCGCATGTTCGAGCAGAGCCATATCTGACATCGAGTTGAACTTGGTCACACCCACGCGATCGCAAAACGCCCGCACAGCCTCCGGCGGGTAGCCGCGGCGACGAATGCCTCTGAGCGTCGGCATGCGCGGATCATCCCACCCGCTCACATGTTTGTGTTCGACAAGCTCACGCAACACACGCTTGGCTGTCACGGTGTAGCCAATATTCAGCCGGGCAAACTCAATCTGGCGAGGGGCATGTGGGACCGGCAGATGTTCGAGAAACCATTCATATAACGGGCGATGATCTTCAAACTCCAGCGAACATAACGAATGTGTGATCGCTTCGATCGCGTCGGACTGTCCATGCGCAAAATCGTACATGGGATAAATGTGCCACGTCGTCCCCGTGCGCGGATGACTTGCATTGAGAATGCGATACAGCACGGGGTCGCGCATATTCATGTTGGGCGATGTCATGTCGATTTTCGCGCGCACCACCATCGCTCCGTCTTTGAACTCGCCCGCCTTCATGCGCGAAAAGAGATCGAGACTCTCGGTCACTGGTCGATTTCGAAATGGACTCGGACGACCCGGTTCAGTCAGTGTGCCACGTGATGCGCGAATCTCATCAACACTCTGTTCATCAACATAGGCAAGGCCGTTTCGAATCAGATGCTCAGCCCATGCATACAACTGATCGAAATAATCTGATGCGTAATATTCGTGCTCACCCCAGTCAAAGCCAAGCCAGCGAATATCCTCTTTGATGGCGTCGATGTAGCGCTGTTCTTCCTTGGCAGGATTGGTGTCATCGAAGCGCAGATGACAACGGCCGTTGTACTCCTGCGCGATGCCGAAGTTGATGCAGATTGCCTTGGCATGGCCGATGTGCGGGAACCCATTGGGCTCGGGCGGAAAGCGCGTGACGATGGTCGAGTGTTTGGCAGATGCCAGATCGTGTTCGATAGTTTCACGAATGAAGTCGATGCGGGCTGGTGTTTCAGCGGTGCTCATATTGGGCGATTGTAGGTGGCGCCCACGCGATCGCCTTGGGTGGCGGTTCAGTTGAGGCTCAATTGAGATCTGACTGCGGCACTCTCATCACACCGAATTTGGCAACGGCACTTCACGCAGACAACGTTCGATGCGGGCGAGCGTTGACTGCTTGCCCAGAATCGCGAGGGTTTCATTGATGCCCGGACTCACCACGCCGCCGGTGACTGCGACTCGCAGCGGCTGCGCAATCTTGCCGAGCTTGCCCTCTGCCCGCTCTTCTGCGAAGTCATGCAACACGTGCTCGATGCCAGCTGCTGACCAGTCAGCGAGCTGTGCAAGATGTGGCTGCAGTTCGCGAAGTATGTCGCGGCCGCTGGGTTCGCCTCCCAGCGCCTTGCGCACCGGCTTGATGTCCTGATACGCAATCGCATCATCAGCCTGAACGAAAAATACATCACTGCGAAAGCAGTCATCCAGCGTCTTGGAACGTGCCTGATTCGCAGCTGCAAAGAGTTTAAAGCGCTCGCTGCCCAGATGCGACAGGAACGCTGGGTGATATCGCTGTGCATGGGCGTGCAACGCGTCACAAAACGCGCTTTCGCTCATGGCTTTGATTGCATCAAGGTTGAACGCAAGCAGCTTGTCGCGGTCGAACTTGGCAGGCGATTTATGCAGCCGATCAACCGAGAAGTTGTCGATCAGCCAATTGCGATCGAAGCGCTCGACGTCGTTGCCAGGCGACCAGCCCAGCAGAGCAAGATAGTTGCAGATGACTTCAGGCAGGTAACCCGAGCGGCGGAAATCGTCAACGTTAATCTCCGGCAGCGCAATACTCATCGCATCAGCAAGCGCGCTGGCCTCTGCAAACTCCAACTGATGATCATCACTCGAAAGCCACCACACCCAGCGATCAGCAGCGATGTTGGCTGCCTCGGGCGGCCCTGTCATGCTCTGTTCCCTGATCGCGCGACGAAGCGTTTTGTCCTTGTCGCGCTTACTCATTTTCGAGTTGTCAGGATTGAAGATCAGCGACAGATGTCCATACATCGGCCTTCTGAATCCCAACGCGTCCTGCAACACGATGTGCCTGGCTGTATTCTTGAGATGCTCCTGCCCCCGCAGAATATGCGTGACCTGCATCAGTTCATCATCAACAACCACTGCAAAGTGATACGTGGGATAGCCATCTGCTTTGCGGATGACAAAGTCGTCCAGTTCACCTGCTGGCGTGAGAACATCGCCAAGCACCTGATCATGCGTGGTGATATCAATCGCAGGCGTCTTGAAGCGAACGACATGCGGCTTGCCTTCATTCACCCACCGGGCAACAGTCGCAGCATCAACAGCGAGAGCGCCTGCGCGGTCATAGCGATAGTTGCCGCCGCGCTGTCGTGCGTCGTCGCGCTCAGCATCAAGCTCTTCAGCGGTATCAAACGCCAGGTACGCGTGGCCGCTTTCGATCAGCTGGTCAATGTAGCGGTTGTAGATGTCCAGCCGCTGACTTTGAAAGTATGGTCCGAACTCGCCCCCGCCGCAGCCATTGTGGTCGGGACCTTCATCCCATTCAATCCCCAGCCACTTGAGATCTTCAAGAAAGCCGAGGCTGGCGGCGTCGCTGGATCGTTTCTGATCAGTATCTTCGATGCGCAGAATGAAGCGGCCATTGTGCTGCTTTGCGAACGCCCAGCAGTAAAGAGCAGTTCGAGCGCCGCCGACGTGCAGATGGCCGGATGGACTGGGAGCAAAGCGCGTGCGTGTAAGCGGGGGCTGATCAGTCGACATGCTGCATTGTAGTGTGAGCCGCGCCCTGATACGCGAAACCTGCGCAGACGACCGGCAGCCGCCCAGACACAAGATGATGCAGGTGAATGAGAGATCACCCGTTCTTCATCTTCTCCTCATACCTGCTGCGATAGAGTGCATCAATACGAGTGTACCCGAGAGCGGGCATATCACTTTTTGAAAGGAAGAATCACATGCCACAGAACGATACAGCAACAGCCAAACTCAAAGGCGGATTGACGTCTGACAGAAGCAGTTATGGTATGGGCGATGATCTGAACAGTCTTCGCGAGCAGCTCGAATCACTTCGATCTGATGTCAGCAGTCTGCGGGTGCGGCTGGTTCAGGGTACCAGGGACGTCGCTCATTCAACATCGGAGTTTGTGCGCAATCATCCGCGAACCAGCGTTGGCATCGCAGTAGGACTCGGCCTGGCCACTGCTGCAGTCGCCTTGTGGCTCACGCGCGAGTGACAATCCGCAATACCTCAATCGCGACAGCAGCAATGGCCGGGAGGTTCCCGGCGACGGCATGAATCTTGACGCAATTGCGCCTGCGGAGTAAGATTGTTCGTGCTGGCGCAAACGATGCTCATGTCATTGGCGGTCGCGACATTTCCGGGAAAGCGATTGTTTCCGGGAAATGCGAAGGTGTCAACGGCCGCACTCGTGGCACTTCTTTCGGTCCCTCCACTCAATGTTGCTGCGGATACTCGCTGGGTATCACCCTGGCATGACCGGTTTGAGCGCGTCTTAGAGCCCCACTTCGACAAGACACTGTTCGATGAGTTCGTCCACAAAGTCCGCATGGATGAGGAGCAGCAGAGTATTGCAGAAGCCCTATTTACAGAATATCTCGATGCATACAACGTGTTTCGCGCTACTCACGAGGAGGAAGTTGGGCTGGCTGAGTTTCGCGAGTCGGTGCGCAGCCTGACTCGCAAGACAGGAGCCGAACTCATTGATGCGCTCAAGCCGCTTGCAGAGCGCGAAGAGCAGATTGCCCCAATCGCAGATGAGCAGGCCCAACTCGAGATCGCATTCCTGCAGGATATTCAAGCGATTCTGAGAGATGGTCAGCACGCCCATTTTCGCTGGGCGTTGTACTGGCGGCATCGCCAGACACTTATGCAGGGGTCACACTGGTATCCGGGCGACTCGGTCACCATCTTCGATATCCTTGAACACATCGAGGTGAGTGATGCGAATCTCCTGATTTCACAAGCGGAATACCAGGAACTGTTGTCAAGCGTGGCTGAATCGATCGATGCTGCACTTGTTGCCCGGCGGGACATTCTTATTCGCGATGCACGTGAGACGTTCCGCTTCGAGTTGCGTAGACGCAAAGCGAATTTGCCACTGTATGTGTATGACGATCATGGCCGTCATATAGATACTGTTTCTCCTGATCCCGAGTTTCAGCATGAAGCTGCCAGGCGCTGGCAGGAACGAAACGATGCGGTCAGGCGGGTTCACGAAGTCATGGAAGGCAGCCGCGCTCGGCTGAAAGATGCGATTGTCCCTGAGTTGCGGCCGATGGTTGAGGAAGTATGGTTTGAGCTTGCGACGAAAGCCCCGCCGCCGCGAGCGGAACGCTTCATTCAGGATTTGATCGACAGTGACAATGATTCACAGCGTCAACAATCGTTGCAGATGATTCTGGGTGAGTGTCTGCGAAAGCACCGTGAGAGTGTGCGGCGATGCTTTGAGATGCAAGTTGAAACTGCGAGCCTTCGCTATTCGCAGAAGAAGATTCCGGGCGCCACCGATCCGACGCTTCTCCGAATGCTTGAGTTGCAGGACATGGAGATGTCTGAGTCGGGGGATCGCATTCGCCTGGACGACAGAGCGATGCAGCAGGCATGGGAACTGTTTCTGCCGGACGAACAGGCTGAGCGCGAACCGCCGCCTTATTGGTGGTAACAGGAGTCGTTGCGTTGGCGTCTGTCAAGCGAGCGAGTGCCGTCCGAGCCGTAGTTACCGTTGCGAGTCCGTTGATCGAACTCGTCATCGCTTTCCTTTGGTTGGTTGGCCCACGCCGTGCTCTGTTTTTCTCTTCCAGGACAGAAAACACTCAGCACCCTGCACCATGCGATTCGATCGGCACAAGCTCGACACGAGTTCAGAGCAAGTGCCCAAATTGAAGAAAAAAGATTGGCTTCCCAGCACAAAGCCATGGCCTGAGCGCATCAAGCCAAGGCCGGAGTGCATCAAGCCGTGGCCGGAGCGGCGGAAGCCACATGCGTAAGCAGGGCTTGAATGACCGCTTGCCGTTCTTCCGCGAGATCGCGGAACGTGGAACTGACGAAGATTTGGTAGCGGTAACGTCAAGTGTACCCGATCTCACCGCAGTCTCTACCCCTGCCATTCGCCCCGGAAGACTTCCGGACATCGCACCAAGGGAATCGGACGCACCGGAGACACTCATGGGAAGGTGTGCCACATTCTGCTTGACAGGCTTCGAAGCGTTGTGGTATATGTCGCGCTGGCTTGGCCCGCACTGTTGCAGGTCAGGCCATTCCTCGACGCGTTCCCATGGGGACCCGCGATCGTGATGGAAGATTTGCCCAAGTGGAAGCATGGGCCACGAAAGTGGGACCGGGAGTTTGGTCGCAACTGAGTCGATATCTGCGACTGGCGGTTGTGTCTGGTATCTTGTCATTCTGTTGCTGTTTGCTGGTTCGCGTGCATGCTGTTGCGTGAGCTGGCTCAGCGGCTTACCATATGAGATGCCCCACCCATCGCCCGGCCCAGGTCGAAGCTCTTCACGCTCGCGCGGTCAGGATGACTTCCTTGCCAAAGCGGGTCAGTCGGCTGAGACCACCGAGTTTCATTCGCCTCTCCCAGCCGGATATGAACGTGGCCGCCACAAGTACGTTGCAGTTCTCGGCACAGTCATGTCGGGTTTGGGCAAGGGCATTTTCAGTTCATCACTTGCCAAACTGCTCAAAGACAAGGGCCTCTCCGTCGCTCCCATCAAGATGGAGGGCTATCTCAACATCGACTCGGGAACGCTCAATCCCTATCGCCATGGCGAAGTGTTCGTGCTTGAAGATGGCACCGAATGCGATATGGACCTCGGCACCTACGAGCGCATGCTCGATCAGAATCTTCGTCGGGCCAACTTCGTCACCTCCGGCCAGATCTACACTGAAATCCTCGAGCGGGAAAGGCGAGGCGAATATCTCGGTCGCGATGTGCAGATGATTCCGCATGTCACAGGCGAAGTGAAACGACGTGTGCGACAGCTTGCAATGGGAGCCGATGGCAGCAATCCGGTGGATGTTGTCTTCATCGAAGTGGGCGGCACGGTTGGCGATTATGAGAACGGCTTCTACATCGAAGCCCTTCGCGAGCTTGCATTTGAAGAAGGGCCACAGTCGGTCTGCTTTGTGGCGCTGACGTATGTGCTTGAACCGGAAAGCCTGGGCGAGCAGAAGTCGAAAGCTGCACAGCTTGGCATCAAGCGGCTCATGGAGACTGGCATTCAGCCGCACATCATCGCCTGCAGAGCCCACAACCCTGTGTCGGAAACTGTGAAGCAGAAGATTTCGATGTTTTCCAATGTCACGCTGGGTCGCGTGTTTTCGATGCACGATCGCGATTCGATTTACACCATTCCCTCAGCCATGCGCGATGAAGGGCTGGATCGCGAGATTCTTTCGATTCTCGATCTGCATTACAAGGTGAGTCAGCAGAATGAAGATCGGGCCCGGGCCGCCTGGAGTCGCTACGCAACTGCGATCACATCCAAACGCGCGCACGACATCACCATCGGAATCACCGGCAAATATGCAGCTCTGCGCGATGCGTATGCGTCGATCGAAAAGGCCATCGAGCATTGCGCAACCCATCTTTCTGCCAACGTCACGCCCCGCTGGATTGATACCACATCCATCACACCTGCCAACGTTGCCCGTGAACTCGCGGAACTGGATGGTGTCATCGTGCCTGGCGGCTTCGGCGAGCGTGGCGTTGAAGGAAAGATCGCGGTTGTTCGGCATGTTCGTGAACAGCGCATTCCGTATCTTGGCATCTGTCTGGGATTGCAGGTGGCTGTGCTGGAATATGCGCGGCATGTGCTTGGCATTGATGATGCTGCCTCAACAGAGTTCGAGCCTGACAGCGCTCACGCAATCATTTCGGAGCTTCCCGAACAGAAGAAGATCGAAGGGCTGGGCGGCACCATGCGGCGGGGAGCGCAGGATGTTGTGATTCAGCCCGACACACTTGCTTCTTTCCTGTGTGACAAAGCCCCTGCCATCCGCGAGCGCTTCCGACATCGCTTTGAGGTTGATCCAGCCTATGTTGATCGACTTGCAGAAGCAGGGCTGATCTTTTCGGGTAAGCATCCCACCCAGCCAATCATGCAGATTGTGGAGTTGCCGCAGGACGTGCATCCATTCTTTATTGCATGTCAGTATCATCCGGAACTCACAAGTCGCCCGTTGCGTCCTCAGCCGCTCTTCATGGGCTTTATCGCAGCTGCGATCGCGCATGCCAGCGAGAATCGCGATGAGAAACGTGGCACGCTGACCTCCAACAAGCTCCTTCAACGCTGGTCGCGCTCGAACGTTGGGCATGAGGCGCTGGGGACGTAGCAGCGTTCTCATCCGTCGGCGCGGCATGCGTAGTGAACCAATTAGTGGATTCAAAACACACAAGCGGGCGCGCCCCGGATAGGACCGCGCCCGCTTGTCTGGTTCAGACAGTTACGGAATGCTGCGAGGCTACCTTTCCTTGCCAGCCTCAGGATTCCGACGTGTCGATGGACTCCCCTGAGCGGGGTTGTGGCTTGTGCCCACAGGATTGCGGTCAGGCGCTGGCTTGGTCGGCTCCTGTCGCTGAGCTGCCTGGCCCTGGACGCCTTCGGCGCCGCGCTGGCCGCCCGCGTTCTGGCCGTCCCTTTGCTGGCCGCCCATGTTCTGGCCGGTGTCCTGGCCGTCCCTTTGCTGGGCGTCCTTCTTGTCAGTGTCATGCGAACCGCGTTCTTGTGTCGTTGCTTTCTTTTCTGGCATTGAAGCCATCCTTTCGTATTTGAGTTCTGGATCAGATAAACCGTTTCATCACTCTTGAGGATACAGCGCGCTGTGAATCTGCTCTGAAAATACGATGAAAAGCTGGTCACCCACCTTGGACATCTCTGCTCGCGCAATCTCGCTCGCGCAGGACGCGATTTTGTCACACTGTTCGGGCCGGCAACCAAACTCATTTGCCGATACAGAACCCTGCGAAGATGCGGCCGAGGATGTCATCGGATGTCATTTCGCCACTGATGATCGCCAGGGTATCGAGGGCAGCTCGCATCAGCGATGCAATCACCTCGGGTTGATCAACTCTGGCGTGATGTTCATTCTCATGCTGCAGCAACTCGCTGGCTTCTTCGAGCATGGATGCTGCATCGTTGAGCGCAGCCTGGTGTCGAGGCAGAATTAGACTCCGTGCAGAGCCGCGCGTGTGGTCGATTGTTGCAAGCCGCTCTGCTATCCGCTGCGCGAGCGTAGCCATGCCTTCGCCGGTCATTGCAGAGACATGACAGTCAATGTTGGCGGGCATTGTTGTGCCCATTAAAAGATCAGCCTTCGTCAGCAGATGTATGTTGCGGGCATCATCTTCGACTGCGATCGATTGATGCGCGTGATCATCAGCGGGGTGACACACAATTATAAGATCAGCCCTGTCAGTTGCATCGCGGGTTGTTTCCTGCATTCGCAAGGCGATGATGTCAGCCGCGCTGCCAGCGGGTTCTGGTTCGATGCCTGCGGTATCAACGAGGACACACTCTTGTCCGCATACTTCAACGACTTCCGCAACAGCATCGCGCGTCGTGCCGGGCACATCCGAAACCACCACCCGCAGTTGGCCGAGCAGGGCGTTGAAGAGTGTGGACTTGCCTACGTTGGGCGGGCCGATGAGAACGATGCTGGGCAGTGCGCGTTCGTGTTCGCCGCCCGCGCGGGCTGAGCTGAGCGATGTCAACTGCTGATGAATATCTTCAAGAGCGTGTTCGAGCGCATCTCGTGAAATCGCGACAACATCTTCTTCATCTGTAAAGTCGATCCCCGCTTCGAGAAGTGCGAGCAACGACGCCAGGCGATCGACATGTTTAGCTGTGACTCGATGCATGCTGCCCGTGGCGAGAAACCGGGCTGCGTTCAGTTCGCTCTCTGAGCCAGCCCGGATGAGCGCGTTCACACCTTCTGCTTCACTCAGCGAAAGCTGGCCATTCAGAAACGCTCGCGCGGTAAACTCGCCGGGTCCAGCTGCCCGGATGTCAATCCGCAGATCGCTGCCTTGCGCGAGAATGTCCTGCACAACCGCATGCAAAAGATGAGGGTTTCCGGGCAGAAGCAGTTCGATTACATCTTCGCCAGTGTACGAGCGCGGCCCGGGCATGGAGAGCGTCAACGCAGGCAGCGACAGTCGCGGATTGTGCGTGTAGGGACAACGCAGCCGCACGTTTCCGATTGTGCGCTGGTGTGTGCATGCATTGATGACGCGAGCGTCTGATTGATGGGGTTCGACTGCAATCTTGTGAACCAGATCAATCGCGCCCGTTCCACTGAGGCGGATGATGCCGCGTGCACTGTGACCAGCTGGAGAAGCGACTGCTGCAATGATGCTGTCAGCGGTGACATCGCGCAGATTGCCCGCAGTCATCGGATCTATTCCTTGCGCTTCTTGAACTGCTTGGGTTTTGGCTTGCGTTTGGACCTAGCCCGCTCGAGGGCGCTGGCATATGCGCGGGCCTGGGGATCGCGCGAACTGGGCCGCTGCGCAGCGATCTGCTTGCGCTTCTCAAGCTCAGCATCAATATCGAGCGCATCAACATGTTTGCGAATGCGGCGACTTTCAATGATGCCCCACAAGCTGGACGTGAGAATGTACAGCGTCAATCCCGAAGGCGCGCTGTAAAGCATCAGCGGGAAGACCACAACCATCATCACGCGCATGATCTTCTGCGTCTGCTGCTGTTGTTCGGACATCGTCGCTGCGGGTGGAGCCATGTACTTCTGCTGGAAGAAGAAGATCACACCCATCAGAAATGGCAGGAGATTGATGCCTGTGACATTCCAGAGGAACAGTTGCTTGGGCTCTGCAAACTCGCCGAAAAAGTGATCGCCGGAACTGAGATCGCTGAGGAAGGGCCAGTTGCCGATAAACTGGAAAATGCCCCAGAACGCGGGCTCCTGTCGCAGCTCGAAGGCAAAGTACAGCATGGCATACAGCGCAACCCAGATCGGCATCTGCAGGAACATGGGCAGACAGCCCAGGAGCGCGAAGGGACTCACGCCATATTCACGCCAGAGTTTCATTTGTTCCTGCTGCAGTCGCCGTGCGTCGTTCTTGTGCAGCTTCTGGAGCTTTTCCATTTCTGGCTTGAGCTTCTGCATCACTTTGCCAAAGCGTTGCATGGAAATCTGTGATCGCTTGGTGATGGGATGCAGCAGGATTCGCACGATCACCACCAGCAGGATGATCGCGACGCCCCAGTCAAAGAAGATTGTGTGCGCGAACGAAAGGAACAGCAGCAGTACTTTCGCCAGCCACTGAAATGTACAGATGGCGCACCATGATGACATCTGATACAGAATCAGTTCGCCCATGTTGAGCGAGGCGTATGGCTCCTGCTTCTTCAGAATCGAGCGATCGAGCGGGCCTGCAAAGACGCCATGATCTAGCTCAAGCGTTGCGCCAGCCGCGACAGTGTGCACCGGACTGCGCATTTCAATGCCGACGTTGTCGTGCCCAGCTGGTGTTGCATCATCTTCGCCGTCGTAATAGGGCGTGATTTCGTGAAACACCCGTTCAAGGCTGTAATCTTTGCTGGAGCCTGGGTCGATCAGCGGATGAACCGCGATGGTGAAGTAACGATTCTCAACTGCAAACCACACCAGTTCGTACTTGCTGTCGACTGAGTCTTCGTTCGGCCACATCGTGGAAGCCTGGCTTCCTTGAGGCAGCGAATAGTTGCTGTGGCCGACCTTGGCGACGGACGGGCGTTCGACAAGAAACGCGTCGTCAGCAAGGACAACATCACGGCGTTTGGTGCGGTCCTGACTGGGAAGGTGACCGATCTGGTATCGACGCCTGTCAATGTAGCGAGCCCGATCGACATCCATATCAGCCGGCCCGTACTGCAGCCACTGCACATCGATTGCGCGGGCTGTGAGATTCGTGATGTGCTGCTCGACACGGATTGAATATGAATCCGGATCAAGCATAAAACGGCGCGAGATGCGCAGCAGCGCTTCGTCCTGATCGTTGTGCACTTCAGTGATGAACTCGCCCGGACCGGCTTCCGACCACACATCGCCGAAAAGATTCACCCACGTGCCATCAACTGCGATCGAGCGGGCGACGAATGCAGGGATGGTGAGCGCAGCCGCCCCGCCCCGGCCGAACAGTCGCGCTTTCTGAACGACATATTGCTCATCCAATGGCAATTGATCGAGCGTTGCAGTCCCTGCTTCGATGTCGGGCTTGAGCAGGTCCGCAGCACGATGGGCACCAGCCGTGTTCCAGATGTCGCTGAGCGTAATGCGAGCGATGCCCGCGCCAAACGGAGAGAACTCAATCAGCATGCGGGCCCGGCGCCAGTCGCGCGAACCCAGCGGCGTCGGCTGTGCATTGGTGTCCGTGAAGTTCCCTGTGGGCGCGATTGCATGCAGACCAGTGGTGATGATTGCAGCAGGCTGTTCCTGCGCGGGGGCATCATCGGGGTCCTGTGTTGCGGTTTCGTTCGCTGTTCCGTCGCCATCTGCGTTCTGCTCGCCTGGATCGCCATTCACATCCCCATCAGCAGGGGGAACAGTTGCATCGCCCGGCTGCTGCTGCGTGGGGGCTGTGTTGTCAGGCGGATTCGTCCCCGTCTTGCTTCCCCGCGTGAGAGCGAGCACAACAATGCTCATCGCCGCAAGGCCGACGATGAGCGGAATCAGAATGCGTCGAGCGCTGGGAGACATCGCGATACGTCAACCACCTTAAAGAAGACAAAGAAGAAGGAGAAGGGAAAAGTTTCAGCGGCCCTCGACCAGGCGATCGCCCAGATAATCCGCCAGTTCTGGAATCGCCTTGATCTTGGCGACGACCGCCTCGACATCGTATTCGAGCCGGTAAAACTCGACACGCTGCTCATCAATCACTGCGTAGCTTGCTTTGGGATTGAGATCACGCGGCTGACCGACCGAGCCGGGATTGACAATCGCCTTCTCGCCTTCGAGGAAGGTGTACACATAATCCAGGTCTGGCGGCGCGTAGAAGTCGGGTTCGTCGGTGAAAATGCCGGGCACATGGGTGTGTCCCACAAGACAGACGCGTTCGATCCGCTCGAAAAGCTGCTGCATCTTCATGGGCGAGTTGATCGCATCTTCGGGAAACACATATTCATTAATGGGGCGGCGCGGCGAACCGTGGACATGGAGAAACTGACCTTCAACCACACGAACCCGCAAGCGACCCAGAAAGTCCCAGCGGCGGGCGGAGGCTTCGGAATCTTCCTGCCGCTCGAACTGTTGACGTGTCCAGTAGGCTGCCTGCTCTGCTGCGACATTGAAGTTGGTCGGTTCGTAGAGCACCCCAAAGTCGTGATTGCCAATCAGTGCCCATTCGCAGCGTTCTGCGACCAGGTCGACGCATTCGATGGGGTTGGGACCGTATCCGACGATGTCGCCCAGACAGATGATGCGGCCAACTTCGCGCTTCTCGATGTCCGCAAGGACAGCTGTGAGGGCTTCGAGGTTGCCATGAATGTCAGAAATAAGTGCAGTGCGCATCGCGGGTTCGACAAGTGTTTCGGAACACCCGCCGCCCGATTCCAACAGAATCTCGTGCGTGCCGCGTCCGAGGAAGGAGGCGATAGTAGCTCATCTGGCCGTGAGCGTCAAAACTGGGCGGTCACTGACCCGCGTTGCAGGCTCAACAGGCAGTGTCAACTGTGCGAGGCACCCATTCCGCGAAGCTCCATCACCGATGTACAGCCTTGCCTTCGCACCCAACTCTCAAGGCCGCGGCTGATGCGAGCAGGCAGTCGCGGATTGGCAAACAGCCCTGTTCCGATCCCACATGCTGTGGCCCCTGCAAGGATAAACTCCGCTGCAGCACGCCAGTTCATCACGCCGCCAACCCCAATGATGGGAATCTCCGCTGGACCAGCCACTGCTAGGTGGACATCGCAAATCATCTTCACCACCATCGGGTGTACCGCAGGACCGGAATATCCGCCCGAACCCACACTCAGCCGCGGCTGGCGCATCTCGACATCGAACGACATGGCAGGGAATGTGTTGACCAGTGTCAGCCCATCAACACCTGCAGCAATCGCAGCTTCCGCAAATGGAATGAGTGAACCGACGCCTGGCGAAAGTTTCACAAACAGCTTCGAATGCGTGACAACCTGCCGCACTTCGTGAATGAGATTCTTGAGCGAAGGCACATGCTCACCAAACATCAGCCCATCAGCCGTATTGGGACACGACACATTAAGCTCAATGATGGGAAGGAGCTGCGACGCATCCATCGCTGCTGCAATCATGACGTATTCTTCAATCGACCCGCCTGCAACAGAGCCGATGAGCACAGTCGGCAATGCTGCAGCACGTGGCAGTTTCTCTGCAAGAAAGCGATCGAGGCCGACATTGGCAAGGCCGATCGCGTTGAGCATTCCCGCAGGCATATCGAGAATGCGCCATGTGGGGTTGCCTCGCCGCTCGTCCCGCGTGATTGATTTGGTGGTGATGGCGCCGAAACTGTCGAGCGAGACAGCATCTGCCAGTTCATCGACATAGCCGCAGGTCCCCGCCGCCCCAATGATCGGGCTCCGCAGTTCGACGCCTGCCAGGTTGGTGGTGAGCACAGCCACTGATGCAAGGTTAGCACGTGGCGGGAGTGCAGGTTTCGACGAAACAGTGCGCCGATCAAAATGGGGCTGATGGGTGGCGCGCGGGTGCTCTTTGCAGAAGCGCTGGACGCGACACCATTCACCAGAAAAGGCGGCAAGCACCTTCGCTGGATTCACCATCCAGGCTTGCGGAGATGAAGTCTGCGATTGCATCCACGCTGACTGGTTTGGTGAGAATCGTCGAGTCGCGCAAGTCTTCGGGGATGTCGTTGCGGGAATACCCGGTGAGCAGCGCATACGGAAGGCCGCGATCGCGCAGGATGTATGCCAGGGGGTAGACCATGGTGCCGTTGAGTTCCACATCGAGCAGCGCGACCGCGGGGGTTTCCCGAGCGAGCAGCCGCATCGCTTCATGGAGCGTGCGGACAGGGCCGAGCACATTATGCCCCATGGCTCGGATTTCTCTGGCCATCGCCATCCCGATGGCGGCGTTATCTTCAACCAGCAGCACACGGCCGCGCGACTGTGGCACGGGTCCATGCAGAATGGCTGGTTCAAAAGTGTTTTTCGGATCCATCGTCTGGGGATCGAGCGGAATACTCAGCTCACATCGCAGTCCTTGCGGCGAAAACGTTCGCTGAACCTCGCCCTCCAACTCGTAGGTCACGCTCTCATTGATGAGTTCGCTGCCATACCCCTCCTCTCCCAGTGGGGCGATTGCGCCTGAGCAGGTTTCCGTCCATGTCATTCGTAACACCGATGTGCTCTCTTGCTTTTCGACTCCCCAGGCGACATCGATCCTGCCTGCATCATCGAGCAGGGCGCCGTACTTTGTTGCGTTGGTTGCAAGTTCGTGAATCACCATATGCATCGCAAGAGACTGGCTGGGCGAGAGCACGAGCAGCGGTCCACTGACGGTCAGTTGCTCGGGTGATGCGATGCGCAGGTCGAGTTCGCTGTGCACGATGTCGCCCAGCAATGAGCCCTTCCATTCGGTGTTGGTCAGAAGGCTGTGGGCCTTTGCGATCGACTGAAGACGCGCATCAAAAACCCTGGAGAAGTCATCGAGGGAACGTGCACGCCGCGCTGTCTGCTGCGAGATCGCGCTGATCACAGCCAGCGAGTTTTTCACCCGATGATTCAACTCCGCCATCATCGTGCTCATCCGATCTTCATGCTCAAGCTGATCGGTGATATCGGTGTTGGTGCCAAACCACCGCACAATGTTGCCTTCCTCATCGCGAATCGGGACAGCCCGCGACAGGAACCAGCGGAACTCGCCATCGTGGCGACGAAGTGGAAACGTGTCTTCCCAGGTCTCGCCAGCTTCGCGGGCCCGGTGCACGCCTTCGATGACACGATCAAGATGGTCTGGATGATGAACAGCAGTCCATCCCCAACTGTTCATCTCTTGGACAGTCAAGCCGGTATAGTCCAGCCAGCGCTGGTTGTACCAGTCCGCTTCGCCCAGGACGGTGCATGTCCAGGCCAGCTGGCTCATGTTGTCTGCCAACATGCGGAAGCGCTCTTCGCTGGTGCGCAGCGATTCGTTGGCCTGCTTCAGACGGGTGCTGTCAAAGTAGTAACAGACGACGCCATATCTGCCATCAGCCATGACGATGCGATCAACCTGCCATTCGTACGACTCGATTCTGCCGATGTCTCGCCGCTGCTCAGTCAGGCCGGGCGAGACATATCGTTCGCCTGTCTCCAGGGTGTGCCTGAAGATGTGAATCGCCTCATCAGCAAACGCCTTGGGCCAGAGTGTGTGCATGACCTCTGCAAAGTCGCTGCCGATGATTGGCGTCACATTCTGAAATGCGGGCATGGCTCCTGCGCTCACGTGGGCGATGCGAAAGTCAGCATCGACTGTGTAGATTCCCAAGGGAGACTGTTCGACGAGTGTCGCAAGTGTCGCTGCAGTCCGGCGCAGCCAGTCTTCCGAGCGCTTCCGCGCGGTGTCGTCATGTGTGAAGCAGCGTGTGTGGAGGAATTTTCCATCTTCATCAAACAGCACACTGGATGTAATGCGAACATCACAAATCGAGCCATCTTTGCGCCGCAGGCGAGCGGGATACTCGTTCAGGCGCTCGCCAGCTGCCAGTCGCTGGAGGATGTCTTCAATCACAGGAGGGTCAACGTGGAAGTCTGCTATATGGTGTCCGACGTATTCATCTTCGCGATAGCCGAGCATCTGAAGCTCAGCAGCATTGGCACGCTGAATGATCCCGTCCGGTCCCACCCAGTGCAGCCCGATGCTGGAAGTGTCGAAGAAGTCAGCCAGCTCGCGTTCACTCTGCCGTAGCGCGATCTCGGACTGCTTCTCCGAGGTGATATCAACGAGCATGTTGACCCCGCCCATCAACTCACCGTCGTTGTCGATGAGCGGTGCAGGCGACGCCATCACCCACCGCCGTGTTCCATCTGGGATTTCGGCGATGACCTCAGCGTTTTCAATAACGCGCTTCTCCTTCAGCGCAACAGCCATGGGGCATTTGTCGTGAGGCAGCGCTTGCCCATCGGGTGTGTAGAGTTTCGGCATCACACACCAGCGATCGGTTCCGAGTTGTGGCGTTCGGCCCGACAAGCGAACGCATGCCTGATTGAAATGCATGATGCGCCCCTCAGCATCGGTGAGATAGATCGCAACAGGCAAAGCATCAATGAGATGTTGCAGGCTGATGACGCCAGGCTTCGCTCCGAGATGTTGAAGCGCGTTGATCGTCACCACCCGTCGAAGCGGGTGATCGTCCTTTCGATCAACTCGAGAAAGCCCCGGTTTCATGGCCCACAGTGTACCACCATGTCGAGCATTTGGGGAGTCCCGTTTCGCTGAAATCGACGGCCCAAAAAGACGCTCAATGAGCCCCCCCCCGGGCGGCCCCCATATCTCAGATCATGCGTGCACCAGTTGACGGAAGCCGCCGAAGGCCATGCGGGTGCAATCGAAGATCGGGTCATTCGCATCCATCATCTTTGCAACCCGTGGATCGTTCATGATCTTCTCGTTTGCCTGGTCGCGGGCTTCGCGGGATGCAAAGACAGCCTATGAAAACATGACTGCCTCATCAGGCTTTGCGCCTGCCATTTCCGGGAATGATCGCGGCCCGCCTTCATGTGCCTGTTCAAGATCATCACCCACGCATTCCCAGTATTCCAGGCAGCCATGCTCTTTCCAGATTGCGCTGGCTGCCTCTGCAAGCGCGCGATAATCCTCAATGCGATCGCTGGGAACGGGAAGGACGAAACCGTCGACATATCTGCTCATGCTGTGCTCCTTTGCAAAAGACGATGTTACCACATTACGGACCCCAGGATCGAATGCCAATCTGAAACACATCTTGCCTGCGATCAACGCGGCTGCATGAAGTCGACATAAAGTGACCGCATGAGCGAGCCAGTGACTGATCAACAGCACGGATCGAACGAATCGCCAGCGCCGCCTGTCCTCAAACGCGAACTGGGCATTGTTGGCGCCACCATGATGGGCCTGGGCGCCATCGTTGGGACCGGCGTCTTTGTAAGTATCGGCATTGCTGCGGGCGTGGCTGGTCCGGCTGTGATCATCGCCATCGCCATCGCTGCTCTGGTCGCAGCCTGCAATGCGCTGAGCAGCGCCCAACTCGCAGCCAATCATCCCGTCAGTGGCGGCACGTATGAATATGGATACGCATACCTCAAGCCCTGGATGGGGTTCACCGCTGGCTGGATGTTCCTCTGCGCCAAGACCGCTTCAGCTGCAACTGCAGCGCTCGGCTTTGCAGGATATCTGCTCAACATCACCGGATGGAACAAAATCAGCACAGCCGTTGTGACCACTCTCGCAGTTGCAATTGTCATTGTGTTAACACTTCTTGTTCTCAGCGGCATTCGGCGATCCAACATGGTGAACATCGTGATCGTTTCGATCACGCTTCTGAGTCTGCTTGTGTTTATCGCAGCGGGGGTGCCACTGGCTTTGCGTGAAGGATCGAAGAATCTCATGGACTTCGCAGACACTCGCGCGGAGGGAGCCTTCTGGCCAGCGCTGCTTCATGCGACTGCTCTGATGTTCGTTGCGTATACCGGCTACGGGCGAATCGCGACGTTGGGTGAAGAAGTTCGCGAACCGCGCTCGACCATCCCGCGCGCGATCATTCTTGTGCTTGTGATTTCGATGCTGCTGTATATGAGCGTCGGCACAGTTGCGATTGCAGCTGTGGGTGCCAGCACGCTCGGAAGTGTGACGCAGGATCAGGTTGCGCCGCTCGAAGTTGCAGCGCAGCGATTCTCGTGGCCAGCGATTCGCTGGATCGTGGCAGTGGGGGCGATCACTGCCATGCTGGGCGTGCTGCTGAATCTTCTACTCGGATTGTCGCGGGTTCTGCTTGCAATGGGACGCCGCAGCGACATGCCCAAAGCGGTCAGCCGCCTCAACAAATCCCGCACCACGCCATACATTGCTGTGATCGTGGTGGGGGCAGCTATTGCTGGCATCACATTGATTGGTGATGTCAAAACAACATGGTCGTTCAGCGCATTTACAGTGCTGATGTATTATGCAATCACCAACATGGCTGCGCTTGCGCTTCCAGATGAACAGCGGTTGTATCCGCGCTGGATCGCATGGTGCGGCCTGGCTGCGTGCGTGTTTCTTGCCTTCTGGGTGTCATGGCCAATCTGGCTAACGGGCATCGGGCTGATCGCACTCGGATTGCTCTGGCATACAGCGCGGCGACGGTACATGCATTCCGTTCCATGAAATCTCAACCCGCGCGCACATCAATCAGCTCCACATCGCATCATCCGCACTCGGCAACATCCGCGGCTCTGCACCCGGCAACTGCACCAGCACACACTTTGCTTCAATGCGATACGAAACGTCAGCATCACCAGCACCACGACCCTGCAACTGCCGCGGCTCAATGATTCCCACACGCGGCTGCGCGCTCGCAGAACAACTTCCACCTTCCGGCAGCGCGTTCAACGTCGGCGTCCACCCTTCAATCCGGGCCACACACGTATTCGAAAACCTGCTCGTCTCGCCGGCTGAATCTGCCCACCGCGCCCAATAAACCACCAGCATCGGCTGCGCGGCCAGCGGAAACTCCACCTCAATCGGATTCTTCGTGAAACTCCGCAGATACCACGGCCAACCTCTCCCCATGCGCACGCGATCAAGCGGACTCTGCGGCAACGGCTCGCCTGCGGGAACCAGATCAACAAACAACTCCAACCGCACAGCACCCTCAGGTTTCGACTTGCTCTTGCGATCGAGTCGCTGACCGGGCACAGGTGGCTCGTAATCCCAGAACCGCAGCACGTGCAAGCCGCTGCCGCCGCCCGTTCCCGCTCCCTGCGCCACGCCGTCACCCGAGCCGAGGAACTCCAGCAGCGGCGGGCGCGTCGGACACTTCCGCGCCTTCTTGCGCTTCGGCTGCTCCTTCAGTCGCAACGCCTGCTTGTGAGACGCTGACACATACGGGCTGGTGCGGATCATGTTCGCCACCAGGCGGACGCGGTCTTCCGCTTCCTTGCGGGCCGCGTTCTTCTCGCCGATCGCCTGCTCCGTGCGCGTCGTTCGATGCGTCGCCTTCGTCAGAGCGGAACGATACTCCCGCACCGCCCGGCCGAGGAGTTCGATCTCCAGGTCAGGCACATCAGACTCCTCAGCAAAGGCTTCGAGGTGCCTCATGAAGTTCACTGCGGTAAACGCGAAGTCGCTGTCAGCCGACGGAATGAACTTGGAAAGGTCTCGCCGCCGCGTCGCCTTCCGGCGGCGTCTGCGTGCGACACGAGTGGTCTTTCGATTCTTGCGGAGTCGATGCATCGTCTGTTCCAGAAGTAAGAGGTCAGTCGTTCCGTTTCCGAAAGTCGTCCTGCCGACCCTGCAACTGAACCAAACCCCCGGAAACCACAGGAAACCCCCGGAATTCACGGAAATTCACAGCAAAACCGCGCAGCGATTGCGCACGATCGCAGTTATCCGGACGACATGTCCGTTTCATCTTCGAAGATGAACCAGCGCATTTCAAAGCTGCACCGCCACGGATTGAAATCGGCTGCGCCCATTTCACAACTCGCAGATCACGCTTCGAAGGCCACATCGCACACATCGAAACCGGTCGCACACACTTCGCACCTGACGGTGCGCACATCGCAGACGATCCACCACGAGTTGAGGACCATCCTGTCCCGCTGGCAAGCGATCGCGCGCACGCGCGCCCTTACCGCGGCCATTCGCGAGGCGGCGATGCGCACTTGCGAAGCGGCTGTGCGCGTTGGCAAGGTGGGTGTGCGCCCTGGCAAACTGTATTGATCTCATTTCACGCTCGCGTTGCGCCTTTGCGAAGCGAACGATTGAGTTTGCGAAAGGAATCGTTCTCTTCGTCAAATGATTGGGGGAACGAGTTGGGCGAACGGTCCCCTTGTCCCGCTCGCGGCGAGTCTTGGCGAGCGCCCATCGGGCTTTTTACCAGCCCGCGCCACACAGACAAGAGATGAGTTTCGGTGCGATGTGTGCCAAGCCCCTCCATGTGCAAAGCGGTGAGGCTAGGCGTGAGGTGCAAGCCCGTCATGCACTGGCCCTCCGTTTGAGCGAGTTGTCACGAGCGAGTCGGATGATGATTTTGGCTGTGATGACTTGCTTCCAATGTTCCAAAGTTCGCGTTCCCGGCTGGTGGATTTTTGTAAGTAAGTGAGACCTCCAATACGACGCGATTTGCCCATGGTGCAAGCGAATACGACAAATCGCGCATAAAGCCCGCAGGCGGGAATCCAGAAGGCACAGCAAAGTCATGGATTCTCGGGCGCGATGCGCGAGTGGATGGTGTTGACTTCCTGAAGGGCAGCCGAGCCGTACCACGGGTGAAGCTCCATCACCAGTCGCCCCGCCTGGATGGCTGGGTCGGTGGCGGTGAGTTCGCGGGCTTCTTCGATGGTTTCAGCGTTGAAGATATAGATGCCGCGCACCTCGCCATCATCGAGGAATGGGCCGGCGACCACGAGTTTGCCTTCGCTGGCGAGGCGGCGAATGTTGGCGAGGTGAGCGCTTTGAAGCGCAGCTGCTTCTTCAGCATTCTGACTCCGGTTCGGCCCGGCCTTCAGAAACGCCATGACGTAACGCTTCATGCCGTATTGATCCGCCCCGAGCCGCTCAGCGAGCGCAGCATCAAAGGTGGCGGGCGGCGCATCTGCAGGGTTGCTGCCACTGTCGGCGGTCATGGGCGGCTCCGATTTTGTCTCAGACTGGTGGGTCGAAGCGCAGCCGGAAAGGAACCAAAGCGCAGCGGCGGCGAAGACACAGGTTGTCGCACGATACAGGTGGTGAACGTTCATCGTGCAGGCATTGTACCGAGGCGGGGGATGGGGGCGTGCGGCCTCTGAAAGCGCGGCCTGCAGGGATGATCCGCTGGCGCGTTGTTCGCCTCGGCCGTGGTAGCAAGGACGGCGACTGCCTGCGTCCATCGATCACGTTGTGCATCTCGGCGATCCGTTCAGGAACGGCGGGTTCGCGAGCGCCGCTCTGTACGAATCGCCGTCCGCGAACGGCCAGAAGCGAAACGCCTCGACTTCGACCCGACTGTCGAGGAAAGGCCAGAAGGTATCCGGGAGTGGTTGATACCGTTGATCGATACACTTCGCCCTGATAGCACCCCAGGTGTAGCAGGCCAGCATCCACGAGAGATATCCGATGATCAACGGAACCATGAAGCCGATGGACGCGGCGTAGGCGCTGCCGGATGATGCGTAGATTACTCCGGCGAAGATCGCGCAACCAAGTACGGCGAGCATGCATCCCAAGGAACCCCTTGCTATCGTCCCACTGATGATCGCGGGGTCGTGCTGATACTCATCATCGGTCTTCAGAAAGAGAACAGTTCGTGCGATCGTCTTGCGTTCCTCTGGCGACAAAGCATCACGGCCGCGCAGCCGATACTCCCTCAGATCGCTGTAGTGCAACCAGCCGAAGACCGCCAGCTCGCCGAGAGCCGGATCATCTTCGGTCGGTCGCAGCCACTGGATCGTCTCATCCTCGAACTCATCATTCGTCATGCGACCGGCTGCGAGGCGTCGCAGGGCGAGGGCAAGACGATTACGTGCGTCACGATCAATCATGCTGGAATCACACCCACTTCCTCGGCGCTCACCGTTGTCGAGTTGGGATTATTGTCTTCGAGCATCATCCAGACTCTGCAGCGCCGTTGTCTCTCTTCTCCAGCCGATCCCGAAGATCGTCGAGCGTCAGTTCATCGGCCCACGCGTGTCGCTCGGTGGCGTAGTCGCCGGACCCGTTCTCAAACTGTTGCAGGAAGCGGATCATGTCGGCCTTGCCGAGGCGTTCAAGCAACGCTTCCAGCCCCTCTCTTCGCACATCATTGAGTGTCCGATGCATTGTGCTGCTCCAACCAGGTGAGCGGGTTCGCGACTACGACGCTGATTCTATCAGCGAAACGGGCCGCACGGCGCAACAGGCGGTCGTCGCAGGTGAGGAAGATCGCTGCTTCGGCTGCTTCAGCCGAGGCGAGATGAGCGGCATCTGCGATGCTAAAGCCCAACTCAGCAAGTTCGCCGGCCCGGTCGATGATCGTGGCGGAGAGTGGCGTGATGTGCGCTTCCGATGGGAGCAACCGCGACACGCGTGTTCGGCGCGTCTGGTCCGGAATCGCTTCGATCTCCATGATGGAGACTTCGGATGCGATCTGCGCCCATTCGCTGGTCTGAATTCGCGTGAAGATCAACGACACCGCCTGTGCCTCGAGCCGAATGCGCGGTTGCGCTTGATCGTCGAAGGGTCGGTTGAGGCAGGAGACATCGAAGTAGATTCGCATGGTTCAGCCTTATCCTTCCGGCGCCTGCGGCGTTTTCACACCTTCCGCGCCACCTCTTGCGCGACTTCGGTGGTCGAGTTGGGATTGTTGTTCCGACCCCTTACATCGTACGTCCCGACCTTACCTTCTTTGATGACTTCTGCGACAGCGCTTTCGAGGCGGGCTGCGTCATCCTTCTCACCCAGCCAGTCGAGCATCATCTTTGCTGTCAGGATCATGGCCATGGGATTGACGCAGTTCTGGCCGACGTATTTCGGCGCGCTGCCGTGCGTGGGTTCGAAGACGGCGTAGTTGTCGCCGATGTTGGCAGCGCAGGCGAATCCGAGGCCGCCTACTAATCCTGCGCAGAGGTCAGAGACGATGTCGCCGAACATGTTTTCCGCGACCAGGACATCATACTCGTGGGGATTCTTGATCATCCACATGCAGATGGCATCGATGTTGGCTTCCCAGGCTTCGATGGTTGGATAGTTCTTTGAGACGTTGCGGAAGACGCGCGTCATCAGCCCGCCGGTCTCGCGCAGGACGTTGGGCTTTTCAACCAGCGTGACACTCTTGCGATTGAACTTCTTTGCATATTCAAATGCGTGTCGGCAAATGCTCTCGCAGCCTTGCTTGCTCATGATGCGGGTTGAGACAGCGACGTTGTCGAGGCCCTTCTCGTACCACTTCTTCATTCGCGCAGGATGGCCGACTTCGCTGTCTGCCATTGCATCAGCGATCTTCTTCGGCAAGGGAAACCACTCGACACCGCCGTACATGCCTTCGGTGTTTTCGCGGAAGACGACAAGGTCGATATCGTCACGATAGTTGAGAGGATTGCCCGGATAGGCCTTGCACGGTCGAAGATTGGTGTGCAGATTGAAGAGCTGCCGCAGCTTCACGATTGGCGAAAAATAGGAGAGCCCTTTGCCCTGCAGCGATGGATCAAGTTCCTCGTTGGCTTCATCGCGTGGCTTGGAAGTGATCGCGCCGAAAAGAGCGCAATCGGTTTCCTTGAGCGTTTTGATGGTGCGATCGGGCAGCGGGTTGCCTTCGTTGCACCAGAACTCCCAGCCGATGTCAGCAGGAATGTATTCTGCATCGAAGTTGAGCGCATCTAGGACGATGCGAGTGGCGTTCATGACGTCAACGCCGACACCGTCGCCGGGCATCCAGGCAATTTTGTATTTCTTGGGCATGGGGAGATTCACCACGGAGGACATTGAGGACAAGAGAGAGAGAGTGAGATCAATGAGTAGGCGCGCACAATGTGAATACGAGGCCAGCGTTGAGATTAGACGAAATTGCACATCTGTGCCACCAACTCGTTGGCTGGTAGGCGCTCGCGGTGATCACCGGGACGCGACCTCCCAACCGAACACAGCCCCAGTGTGATGCACTGGGTGGATGAGATCGATAGGTCCACCGACGGTGCGATTGATCAGTCTGACTCGCTCGCTGGCTAGACGTTCGAACGCGGATATCGCTGGCTGAAGCGGCCATTTCAAATCCTCATACCCAAAGATCAGAACGCCGGATCTCGCAGCGATTCGGGTCTCCACGAGCTTGCAGCAGTCCGTCAGCGCACTACGATCTGCAGGATATGGAGACAAGATATGCATGAGCATGTTGTCGTTAGGTTTACCGTTGTCGCCGAGAAAGCGCAGCAGCTTCACTTCATATGCCCAGCTGTATGAGCCCGAGATCTGAAAACAAACGTCGCACTTCTGCCTCGAATCGGGGTAGCTCACGTTCTCGCGCACGCTAGCGTATGACGACGGGTTGCGAATACGAAGATCATCCAAGACCATCCGCACGACATCGGCTTCGGAGTGTGGACCTATCCTTGGCTGAAAACTTCGTTTCGAACGCACATTGACGGCGACTGGTCCAGCGCTGTCAACCCGGGCCATTGCTTCAGCAAAATCGGTCACGAAACGAACTGGGTCCACGGGTGCTATCTCTCCGAAATGGTGGTCTCGTTTGTAGTTTGCTGAGTATAGCGGACCCTAGAATCGGGAGATTCGCGTGAAACGTCTATTGGCAAAGTCCGAACAACGCGCTCATGGAAAACGCATCCTTGGCTGTTGGAGTTCGCTGGGTTGCGCGGGCAAGCAGCGTGATTGCTGTTTGCGTGTTTTCCATGGGGCGTGGCGCTTGGTCTTGCTCGGCTGGTGCGGGCGGCATCTTCGGGTGGTTCACATTGATAGGATGGACCACTGCGTCACTCGCTGTGAGTTTCACCAGCAACACGGCTTCCACGAGGGTTTCCCGATCTCGTGTCTTTCTGCACCATGCATCAGGCATCACTTCCGATCTCGGTCTGCATGATTGTGCGAAATGAAGCTGCCCGCCTTCCCGCCACGCTCAAGGCTTTGACGTCGCCAGATGCGCCCGCGTTTGCGGAGATACGGATCACCGACACTGGCAGCACCGATGACACGATTGCGATCTGCAGACAGTTGTCCTGCGCCGTCACGAGTGAACCCTGGCAGGGATTTGCTCGCACCCGCCGCCTGGCATTTCAGAAGGCCAGCCAGCCCTGGATTCTGTGGATCGATGCAGATGAAGTGATGACGCTCGAACTGCGCCACGAAATGGCACGCGTCTTCCAGAGCGGCATGCCTGCGTGCGCGGGCTTTGAGATCAACCGTATCTCGCGTGCGGATGGTCGCTGGATCAGACATGGCGACTGGTTCCCCGATTGGAATCTTCGGCTGTTCCGTGCTGGCGAATGGTCGATCGAGGATCGAAGCGTGCATGAATCGGTCAGTGTGCGTGGCGAGGTGCAACGACTGCGCGGATTGCTCGAACATCACACCTTTCGCGGCTGGACCGAAATGCGCACGCGCTCCGAGCGCTATGCACAACTGTGGGCGGAACAGGAGCGGGCCCACGCTCGCCGCACCTGGCCCGGGTTTCCCACGGTTCGAGCAATGTTTGCGTTTCTTCGTGGATACGTGTTTCGCGCGGGCGTGCTGGACGGCGTGCCGGGATTGCGGATTGCCCTCAATCGCGCGTATGAAACCCGCCTCAAGCATGCGCTGCTTCGAGGGTCTTGAACAGGAACGCGCTGAAGTGCAGACGCGCCGCTCGGAATAACCGCGCGTGTCTGAGTGTTCTACGATGCAGTGAATGTTCCGACCGCCCGCCGCTTGTCTCTCATGAAACACGCAATCATCATTGGGAACGGTATCACAGGCGTTTCCGCTGCCCGCGAGCTGCGCAGGCTCAAGCCGGACTGGCGCATCACCATGATCTCCGGGGAGTCAACCTATCACTACTCCCGCCCCGCACTCATGTACATTTTCATGGGTCACATGACCTACCACGACACCAAGCCTTATCCCGATTCGCTCTGGCAGCGCGAACGCATTGAACTGTTGCGCGACTGGGTTGTGGGCATTGATGCAGAACACAAGACGCTGGCGCTGCATCAGCATGGAACGCTTGCATTTGATACGCTGCTGATCGCAACCGGCTCGAAGTCGAACCGTTTCGACTGGCCCGGACAGGATCTGCCCGGCGTGCAGGGGCTGTACGATCTGATGGACCTCAAACAGCTTTATGAGAATATAGAGCACGGGCGCAACGCGGTGATCGTCGGCGGTGGGCTGATCGGGATCGAACTTGGCGAAATGCTGCATTCGCGCGGTATACGTGTCACATTCCTCGTGCGCGAAAAGAGCTATTGGAACAACATTCTGCCTGCTGAGGAGTCGGCCATGGTCAACCGCATCATTCGCCAGGAAGGCTTTGATCTTCGACTCGAAAGCGAAATGGCGCAGATCAACGCTGGCTCCAACGGCCGAGCGGAGAGTGTTACAACCAGGTCGGGCGAAACCATCCCAGCCGACATCGTCGGCCTGACTGCAGGTGTGTCGCCGAATATTGATCTGGTCCGCGAGACGGATATTCAACATGGTCGCGGCGTTATTGTGAATGCAACATTGCAAACATCACACCCTGAGATCTTCGCTGCGGGCGACTGTGCGGAGATCGAAATGCCCGGCAGCGAACGCAATCTGCTCCAGCAGGTGTGGTACACCGGCAAAATGCAGGGTGTTGTTGCAGCACGCAACATGGCAGGCGAAAATGTGAACTACGATCCTGGCATCTGGTACAACTCAGCCAAGTTCCTTGATCTTGAGTATCAGACCTATGGCAGCGTGCCTGCGAACGATGCAGTGACTGATCATCTTTACTGGGAGCATGATGATGGGCTGCGTTCGCTGCGACTGGTGCATGACAATGGCATTGTTGCGGGCGTGAACGTCATGGGTATGCGTGTTCGGCATCGGGTGTGTGATCGCTGGATTGCCAAAAACCGCACCGTTGAATATGCACTGGATCATCTTGAAGATGCAATGTTCGACGCTGAGTTCTCTGCATCGTTTGAAGACGAGATTCGGCAGACCTTGTCGCGGAGTGTTCCTGCGTGATCGAATTGCCAGTGTTAAATCATCAGTTTGATGAGGAACGGGCTGGTTTCCCCGAGCCTGCGCGAGCGGCACCGAAGCAGCGCAGCGTTGGGGAGTATGCGATGGCTGCGATCATCGGCCTGGGCCTTCTTGCATTTGTGTTATGCGGGTTGTGGGGATGGGGACGCGGCTCATGGTGGGCTCTCCTGCTCAGCTTCGGGTTGCCCGCAGTGGCAACAGCAGGATTCTTTATTACCCGCTATCGTGGAACAGTTCCCGGGATCAAGCACAACGACACGCGATTCCGCGATGTCCAGTCGCGCGGGATTACTGCGTGGATGATCGCAGTGTTTCTGACGGGGTTTTACATTGTTCTTTACTGGTATGCTGACCTGCAGGCGCGTGGCTTGCCGGCTGTATTTGAAGGCCCGATACGACTGCTCGACCCGTTGGCAATGGCGCTCACAGGCGAGCAAGCAGATCATTGGTTTCTCTACGGCACGTTGTACACGCTCGCGATTCTCACATTTGGTGTGCGCATGTTTCTCAAGTACCGTCACAACAGGTACCAGATCATTCGTAACGCCAGCGTCATGTTCTTTCAGCTGGGTTTGGCATTCATTTTGCCGGGCATTTTAAGACGGCTGCATCAGCCGGAATATTACGTGACATACTTCTGGCCGCTCAAGCCTGAGTATGCGTGGCCGGGCGGGACACATTCAATTATTGAGAATGCGTCTGGATTCCTGGGATGGATCATGATCGGCTTCGGCCTGTTTGCGATTCTTGTGTTGACACCATTGCTGACGTACTTCTACGGAAAGCGATGGTATTGTTCCTGGGTGTGCGGATGCGGCGGCCTTGCAGAAACGCTGGGCGATCCATGGAGGCAGCTTTCGGACAAGAGTCCGCGCGCGTGGAAGATCGAGCGCGTGCTGATTTACAGCGTGCTGATATTTATTATTCTTGTGACGGGGCTGCTGTGGTTTGACAATATGACGCGTGGCGAGATCCTGGGCGGGGCGTCGCTGGCTGCGCGGAAGTGGTACGGTTTTCTCGTTGTCGGTATGTTTGCAGGCGTCATTGGCGTCGGCTTCTATCCGCTCATGGGCAGTCGAGTGTGGTGTCGATTCGGTTGTCCGATGGCAGCCATTCTCGGCATTCTGCAACGCACGTTTTCACGGTTTCGCATCACCACCAATGGCGATCAGTGCATGTCGTGCGGCAACTGCTCGACGTATTGCGAAATGGGGATTGATGTACGGGCCTATGCGCAGCGAGGCGAGAATATCGTTCGGGCCTCATGTGTCGGCTGCGGCATCTGTGCAGCAGTCTGCCCGCGCGGCGTGCTCAAACTCGAGAACGGCATGACCCACCACGATCGCTATGACAATGAAGCAGGCAACCCGCTGGCACAGGTCATCGCTGATATCCGCAACGGCACAGATGCTCACTGAGGCCTGAAATCTCAAAGCTCAAATCTTGATCGGGCCGTATTCGCAGGCCTGTACCAGACCCGCGTGGCGAACGACAAGAGCCGACCCCGGAAAAATCCGGAGATTTCCGGCCAACATCCGTCTGAGCCGATACATAATAATGTCATGGAGCAGCCACGCCCCACCATTTCCGGGACGGGCGAAAACCCGCCGGGCTCGCGAGAGTCGGGAGGGGCAGCATCGCATCAACCGCCCGCAGCTGGCCCATTGTTATCGCCCATGCGCGAACTCGAACTGGTCGAGGCGTATCGGGCGGGTGATCCCGATGCCATCGGGGCGCTCCTGCGTTCCTATCAACGCCGAATGTACTCGATCTGCTATCGGATGGTGCGACATCACGAAGATGCCCGCGATCTGGCCCATGACGCCATGGTGAAGGTCATCGAACACTTGGACGGGTTCGATTCACGGGCCCGCTTGAGCACGTGGGTCTATCGGATCGCTGTCAACACCTGCCTCAGCCACCTGCGCAAGCAGAAACTCCGCCAGCATGCCTCGCTGGACCGGGCTGCGGGCCAGCATGAAGAGGGGGAACGCCACGACTGGCATCAGCCGCAATCCGGGGAACTTTCCCCAACTGAGCGCATCGAACAGGATGAAGCCCGGCAGCGCGTGCTGCGGGGACTCGATTCGCTCGATCCATCATCCAGGGCCATTCTGATCCTCCGCGACATGCAGGATCTCGATTACCAGCAGATCGCTGAGGTGCTGGAGAAACCCGTCGGCACCATCAAGTCGCGACTTTTCCGTGCTCGCGAAGCACTGCGACTGGCTATTGAGAGCCGGGCCGACACCAGTTCAGAGGACTCCTGATCCTGTTTGATCATGTTTTGGGGCAGTAGATGTTTCCTTCCGACCTTTCCGAAACCGACCTCCTCGACCTGATCGAGAGCGAGAATGCGCAGGAGCCCGAACACGCAGCACTGCGTGAACGCTTGGCCCAGACGCCTGAACTCAGCCGCGCGATTGAGTGCATGCGACTCGATCGCCAGACGTTGATGGCTGACCCCGATCCGCAACTGTGCGAAGACCTGGTCACAGCCCTCGAACCATCACTGGCAAGACCGATGCTGTTCGACGAAACGCCTGTGTCAATGCGCATGCAGGACGCGCAATCTTTCCGAATGCGCCATCGACGCACAGTGCATCAGCGTCTTGCGCGCTACTCGCCTGTACTGCTGGCTGCTGGAGTAATGCTGAGCCTGACCGCGGGGATGTTCCTGTTCTATTCTGCGATTCTCAACAATGATCCCAACATCGATGAACGCGCGCAGCAACCGAGTTTGGCAGATGCGGGGGCGTTCCTGCCGGGCGCTGTTGTAGATCGCGGAGAGTTGCCGCCCGAGCGCACCCTGCTCGGCCCGGTGCATCATTGGAATGTCCACATGGTTCCATCGCAGACGCTGGCTGCACATGACAGTGGGCCGAATCGCGCGCCAGTCCAGGCGGAACGGCAAAAGCCAACACTCCAACTGGCCTCCGGCGCCCGTGCATAT
This sequence comes from Phycisphaerales bacterium, assembly GCA_051004555.1. Lineage (GTDB taxonomy): Bacteria > Planctomycetota > Phycisphaerae > Phycisphaerales > SM1A02 > JBPCKF01. The sequence continues at coordinate 101,595 of JBPCKF010000030.1, forward strand.
GAACTGCCATTTGTGCTCGAACTTCCAGGCGCAAATGTCGATGATTTCCGAGCAGGTGCTATCACGATACTTGCGGACGTTGCCAATGCTGCCCTGGTGCGCAACTTCACTGCTGATGAAGCTGCGCAAGCGTGGGAGCGCATGGCTCGAAACAGCCAGGCCGATGATCCACGCAATGTGTTTGCAGATGCACGGTCAGGAACGGGCGCAACACGAACACGCACAATCGAGCGCGACGCCCGCAATCGCATGCAGCATGCAGCTGCCGAACTTTCACTTGGAGAACATCTCGCCGGTTTGCCTGAGCTGGCTGCCCCGGCCGATGTGCAGTTCCGCCTCGGCGAATCGGGGCTGATGTACACCATCACGCTCAAGGCGACCGATTTGCCCGCATTCATCGTCAACCTCAGCACGCTGGCCGAGTCGCCGGTGTGGCTGCGCCCGCTGTCAACAGAGAACGCGGGAACGTCTGCATCATCAGATGAACACGCATCGGGGACCTGGCAGTCCTGGCAGAGTTGGCGAACCGCAGTCGATGCAGTCGCAGCGCTCGATGATCCCAATGGGTTCGTCGTGATCGCAGTCTCAGTTGGACGGTAGCCAACCCTTCGAGATCGTGTGTCGCAGCGGCCGTCTCCCTTTACCACTGAAATCGTAAGGGCTGAGCCATTGACAGCGTTCCAATGTCCCGATATCATTCAATAAGATCGCGGTTCCGTGTCAGGAGAACCAGATGATTGTGACAGCCTCATTATTGACGTTCGCGCCACCAATCTTGCTGTCGGTGTGTCACGCACAGGATCTTGGACAACCAGATGTGGCCGAACTTCAGCGAGTTGAAAACGCCTTTGAGATTTACGGCTTTGCTCGCAGCATTGACACAACCGACGATCAGGTGATTCGCGATCTCAAACGCCACCTCCCTGGAGATCCGATGGAGAGCCCCGGCGCGGTTGGATCATTGTTTGATGGGCTTGTGTGGGGCTCGGAAGACGGGTTCATGATGCAATACGTCAATTTTCGGAGCACTCCCACCGTTTCCACGTTTGAGTTTTTCTTCGTCGACGACCGTCCCGACTTCCCGCTCGGCACGCAGGTCGTGGGAACATGGAAAGACTTGGGCTGGCAAGGCACCGGGTGGGATCGTATTGAAATTGAATCCGCCCCTTTCGGGACAGCGCTCGGGCCACGGTTGCGAACTATGCAAATGATCTTTGATTTTACTGTTGATGCCTCTGGCGCATTCCGAACTGAATTCGCTGATTGGGATGTGAAATTGAATGAGGATGTTTCGAACGAGTTGGTGCCATTACTCCGGGCGAGCAAAGGGCAGTACGAGGCGGCTCTATGGATACGGCAGCTAGAAGGCGACAACAACAGCGTAGAGAACGAATGGACGCTTGTCCGAAAGGACCTTGGGCGCGGTAATGCTTGGGTTGCGCGGGTACGGTCCCGCCAGATTGACGCTGGCAAATTTTCACTTCCTGCGGTTCCACAGGCAGTTCCGAAATGCTTGGTGGGCTTTGGCGAACCGGAGCGTCTGTCGTATACCGATCTCTCCAACAAGGGCGATTGGACAGGCACGACTGAAGAAGTACGATTTGAGCGAGATGACGCTGCACCAGAACGCGATACGAGCGCACGAATTGCTGCGAGGCTGGTTCTAGTAGCGGCAATAGGTTCTGCGGTTTTTCTTCGTCTGAAATCTTTTCCGAGAAAGGAACTCGAATGACAAGGGCTTTTGACGTAATTGTGACAACACTCGCTGCTCTCCTGTTTGCCCAGACCATCTCTGCACAGGATCCCGGAGGCGGCGTTGGGAACTGCTACCAAGCTATATTCGACTACGTTTGCGGTACAAGCGACTGCGCAAACATCACCTGTCCAGATATGACGTCCGGCCCAATGTGCGTCCGTGGCCGGGTGAACATGCTGAAGTGTGTTCCGGCTGTCGGGCAGGGCCAGACCGATTGCAACGGAACTGGAAACCATGTGCAGGTCTACGTGCTATGGTTCAACTGCGATGGCGGGACGTATGGTACCAACGGGGATTGGTTGCTTTACGAGACCTGCGAGGGGGCTCATCTAAGCGGCAGTTCGTGTCAAGGTAGTTGAGAACGGTGGTGTTCCGAACGCACTTAGGAAGAGGCAGCATTCAACTGCTTGCGCGTCTGTTCACCATTGGAACGGCCCTGCTGTTGTTAGTCGCGGGAATCTTGAAAGCGTACGACCCGGCGATCGCGACACTCAGTCTGCGCGGTGTGGGGCTTGGTCAGACCACTGCACGACTCGCGGTGCTTCTTCTGGTTCTGGCCGGGATTGAGGTTGGACTGGGGGCGCGGCTTATCGTGACCTATCATCACCCAGTTGCACTGCGCTTGGCCTCGGCGTTGTTCTTCGCGTTTTGTGCTTTTCTCATCGTGCTCTGGATTCATAACCCTGAAGCGGACTGTGGTTGTTTCGCAGCCCTTGATCGCTGGTGGGCTACGGCACATCCACTATGGGCCGTGATGCGAAGCATGGTGATCGGGATTCTGTTGTTATGTGCCAGCATGTGCTTAACGCAAGGCGCGGTCGAAGAATGACTCACCTGCTCACGCTGCTGTGCGCTCTCTCGCTGCTGTGGTCGTCACCCGCAGCTGGTCAGTGGGCCACCATGGATGAGCAGCCTTGGCAGATGGACATCAACCGCCCGGCTCTGGAGCGGCTCATTGACGTCATCGAACTTGATCCATTACAAACCGAAGTTGTGGAAGCAATCTACGCAGACTTCGTTGCCGTGTTTCAGCACTGGACAGCAGAGTGCCGCAAGCGTGATCGCGAGTTGCGAGCAGCATACGAAAACAAGCGGCATGGATCATTGGCCTATCACCAAGGCAACCTCGAGCATCAGAAGTTTGGCTCAGAATGTGCGGCGACGCAGGAGGCAATGAACGCAAGGCTGCTTGTTGACATTGGTTCGCTGCTGCGGGAGGATCAGCGCGAAGCATGGCGATCATGGCAACGCTGGAACACGCGCCGCAGACTTCTCCATGCTGGCGCATTCACCGAAGAGAAAATAGATATCTGCGGAATTCTCGAGCAGCTTGAGATCACGCCCGAAAACACGAATGATCCCGAACTCTTTTCGCACATCCTGGCTGAGTACGAACGCTCGCTCGATCGCGCCTTGCAGGAGCGGTTGGCATGGAAGGTCGAGCAGATTCGTTACAAGTGGAAGCGCATCGAAGCAGCAACGTTGGTCGATGGCGAGAATGTGTGGGTTCGAGGCGCGAGTGGCGGGCCGGAGGAGTGGGAACGCTATCGCACCAAACGCAAGCAACTGCACACCACAATCCGAGATCTCAATCGGCGGACCGTGCGTCAACTCATTGCACTGCTGTCCGCTGATCAGGCTCTGGCTACTCGGGAGGCCTATGCAGCGTCCCGTATCACGCCCTACGCCTCCCGGCGCGACCAGGCATTTTTGTACATTCGTGCGTTGCGCAAGGATGAATCGATGAACCAGGAACAACACATCCTGTTTGATGCAGTTGAGCAATCGCATGCTGTTGCGCTGGCCCGCATCGAAGCGGCTCTGGTCGATGCGCATGATGAGGAGGTCGAGGCTGGCCTGCGAAGTGATTACGAGGATCAGCAGTTGGCTCAAGACCACATCCAACATTTGCTTCAGGAACGGGCGGATGAAATCAACAATGCCTGCCGCAAGGCTTTTCAGATCCTTCCTCCTGATTCGCAGACAGCCTACCCCCTGCCGGAACCAGTTGGTTCGTAGCGATGCCAATCCAAACGCAGTTCGCTATGTTTGCCGGACACCGCAACGCATGCGCCAGCCGCAGGCGCGCTCATTCGCCCCATTCGCGTACATCAACGCGCCAGCCCGGTTCGGTGGGGATGCTTGTGTCCAGCAGAGCCGGATCGACGCCTGCATTCCGCTGCGGCTTAAGGAAGATCGCGGTATCAATATCCCCATTTCCTTTGAACGCGCGGATGCCTGCAGGGAGTAATGTCGCAGCATCGTAAAAGAGCTCAACACGAGTGAACTCCTCTGC
>JBPCKF010000031.1:0-5882 GCA_051004555.1 Phycisphaerales bacterium
GATGGTGACATTCATGAGGCTGACTCCGCGGTGTTCAACGCGCCTGAGGGCTGGCTCCAGAACGAGACCGGCCAAATTGACAAGTCTGCAGCGTTGACGAACCAAAGCATTGCGAACAACTCCACCGTCGACTACCCCCAACCCATTGTCTCCTGGGACATCATACCACATCAGGTGCTGGCTGACGATCAGAATCGGATGTTTATCGTCTCGCTGCTGGCAGCGTGAAACTGCCGGGTTTTGCGCTGTGATGCAGCCAAGCGAGGTTCGTTCCGCGACCACTGGTCGCGGCTTTGTGTTGTTGGTGACTCTTAGCGCGAGCGGCGGTCGCGGCTTTGCTGGCGTTACACTTCAGCCTTCATGCGTTCGGCCTTGGCGCGGGCATCGTCCAGCGTGCCGACGTACATGAATGCGCTTTCGGGCAGATCATCGCCTTCACCCTCAGCCAAGCGATCGAACGAATCGATGGTATCTTCCAGCGAGGTGAAGATGCCGGAGAATCCTGTAAAGACTTCCGCGACGAAGAACGGCTGTGAGAGGAAGCGTTCGATTTTGCGGGCTCGTGCCACGATGAGCTTATCTTCTTCTGAGAGTTCATCGACGCCGAGGATTGCGATGATGTCCTGCAGATCGCGATAGCGCTGAATGATGTTCTGCACCTTGCGCGAGACTGCGTAGTGTCGCTCGCCCAAGATGGCAGGGTCGAGGATGCGCGAGTTGGATGCGATCGGATCAACCGCGGGGAAGATGCCCTTTTCTGCGATCGAGCGTTCCAGCGTCACAAACGCATCAAGGTGAGCAAACGCGGTTGCAGGTGCGGGGTCGGTGAGGTCGTCTGCAGGCACGTAAATCGCCTGGACTGACGTGATGGCGCCCTTGGTGGTTGAGGTGATGCGTTCCTGCATTTCGCCCATTTCCGTCGAGAGCGTTGGCTGATATCCCACAGCCGATGGCATGCGGCCGAGGAGGGCGGACACTTCCGAACCAGCCTGCGTAAAGCGGAACACGTTGTCGATGAAGATGAGCGTTTCCTTGCCTGAAGCATCGCGAAACTCTTCAGCCATGGTGAGGCCGGAGAGTCCCACGCGCAGACGCGCACCGGGCGGCTCGTTCATCTGGCCGAACACCATTGCCACCTTGTCGATGACATGCGCCTTGTTGCCATCCGCGTCGGTGTATTCGGCTTCTGACATTTCCCGCCAGAGGTCATTGCCTTCGCGTGTTCGTTCACCGACGCCGCAGAAAACGGAATAGCCGCCGAACTCGCGCGCGACACGCGCGATCATTTCCTGGATGATGACGGTCTTGCCGACACCTGCACCGCCGAACAGGCCGATCTTGCCACCACGCACAAACGGGCAGAGCAGGTCAACCACCTTGATGCCGGTTTCGAGCAGTTCCGTCTTGGGATTGAGGTCAACAAGATCGGGCGGCTTGGCATGGATCGGCGAATACTTCGTGGCGTGGCAAGGGCCTTTCTCGTCGATCGGTTCACCCAGCAGATTGAAGACGCGGCCGAGCACTTCTTCACCCACGGGAACCTTCACAGCCGACCCGGTATCGATGCAATCCTGCCCGCGCCGCATGCCGTCCGTCGAGCCCAGAGCAACGCAGCGAACCTGTCCGCCGCCCATGTGCCGCGCAACTTCGCCGACGAGCCTGATCGATTCGCCACGCGTCTCGATCTGACACTCAACAGCATTATAGATTTCGGGGATGTCGGTCTCGGGAAACTGAGCGTCGAACGTCGAGCCGATGACCTGAATGACTTTGCCTGTAGTTGCCATGAATCTGGGGTCTCGCGCGTGAGGTTGTGATTTCTTTCACAAAGTATGGAAAGAGTTGGCAAGGATAGGCCGCGAGGGGATGGAGGCCAAGTGGACACGGCAGGCCGTTTCAGCCCGCCACGAGGAGGAGACGGTCGTTCAGATTCTCGCGCACCATCGAAATGTCGCCCGTGCCCTGGACGATGCAGTTGCCGAGGCTGTGGATGCGAGCGTTGAAGCAGGTTTCGTTGACACTCCTGTTGAAAATGAACGCAGAAGTCGCGAAGAAGCGGACGCTGTCGTCACCAGACGTCGCCACGAGAACGCGACCTGCCGCAGCCTTTCTGCTCTCCTGACCGACGAACAAAGGAGCCGCATTGGAGTGCCCGATGCGCTTGAGATTGGTCCGCCATCGGCCTGAGGTGGTCGTTTGCGAAGGGGGTTGGGGCGGGGGGGGCGGTCTTGAAAACCCGAGACGCGGCGACTCAGCCCGCAGCGTCGTATGCCTGTCTGCTGCGGGCGAGGAGGGCGACGCCTTGCGCGCGTGCCGCAACCTTCTGGAAATGCCGAAGGCACTTTGCCTATGCGTCAGGCATTTTCTATAACTCAATCCAGTGCGCCGACATCCTCGCAGGTCCCCGCGCTTTGCACGGTGCGAAGAACATGAGGTCAGTACACTCAACATGGGAGACTCCTTACACGTAAAGCCCGCGCACGAAGTGAAAAGATGCCCGAACTTCCCGAGGTTGAAAACGTCCGCCGATCACTCGAACGCCTCATCGTGGGGCGCACGGTGCAGCGTGTTCGCATCGGTCGTGCTGATATTGTCCGCAGGCAGGACGATTGTCGCTCGATCAGCCAGGCCCTGCTTCAGGGAGGTCGCATCGCGCAGATCAGGCGGCATGGCAAGCAGCTTGCGATCATCTGCGACGATGGCAGATCAATGTGCGTTCATCTGGGGATGTCGGGTCAGTTGCGCGTGCTTGGCATGGGGGAACGACTGCCCGACGCAACGCATGTTCACATTGCCTGGCTGTTGGATCGAGGGTGCGGACGCATGGTCTTTCGTGATCCTCGACGCTTTGGCGGGGTGTGGACGTTCAGTTCGTTTGATGAACTGCAAACAGCGCGATGGAGTTCGCTCGGTCCCGATGCGTTGCCGCTTCGTGCTGCTACGTTGAAACGGATACTTGCTGGTTCGACACGGCCCATCAAGGCTGCTCTGCTCGATCAGGCGCTGGTCGCAGGCGTGGGCAACATCTACGCAGATGAGTCACTCTTCCGGGCTGGCGTGCTGCCGGGCCGTCCATCGGCTTCGCTCGATGATGTTGAACTCGCGCGGCTGGCGACTTCGATCCGCAACATCCTGCGCGTTGCAATCGGCGCGGGTGGGAGCACGCTGCGCAACTACGTGAATCCGACTGGCGGGCGCGGCTCGTTTGTGGATGACCTGGCAGCGGTGTACGGCAGGGGCGGGCAGCCATGCATCGTCTGCGGCCAACCTCTGCAATGCGGGGCTGTTGCACAGCGGACCACCGTATGGTGTGCACAATGTCAAAGCTAACTTATCAACACTGCTTCAACAGGCCCCCGAGGATGAGCGGCGGGATCATGCTGCGAGATTTGCGGTCTGTCTCTCTATGAATAGAAGAAGATAATTCAATCTCTCTTCCCTAATTAAGGTGCCTGTCGGATTGTGGATAACGCTCTTGGAACTCTACGTAACCAACTGTATAGAAGATGTTTACAGACGATCTGCGAGTGTTGAAAACATGACATCAGCCTTGCTGGCAGATGCTGGCGAGCGTCGGCCGGTTCTGGCGTCTGGCTGTGTGAACTTCCCTTCAGGCTCACACAGCAGGGTGCAGGCGCTGCGCTTCTGACAGGTTGTGCACAGGGACGCGCCACTCATTTTCTCGCGCCCTCTTCCGGCAGGATCAACATTGCATCGCCATAACTGTAAAAGCGATACCCCAAGCGGGTCGCCTCCTGGTAGATTGCCAACAGACGTGGCAGCCCAACCATCGCCCCGACCAACGCAAGCAGCGTCGAGCGCGGGAGATGGAAATTCGTCAAAAGACCATCCACCCATTGAAATGCAAATCCGGGCGTGATCATCAGCTCAGTCTCATCTTCAAGCATCTTGCCGCGGGGCGGGAGTTTGGTTGCGTCAATCGATTCGAGACATCGCACGGTCGTCGTTCCCACTGCAATCACCTTCGCGCCCGTTGCGCGACATTGCACGAGATCGTGCAGGACATCCGTCGCCACTGCAAAGACTTCCTTATGCATGATGTGAGCATCGAGCGAATCTGCCTCGATTGGTTTGAACGTCCCCATCCCGACGTGCAGGAAGAGTTCGCGCGATTGCACGCCAGCGTCGTTCAACTGTTTCAGCAGTTGCTCTGTGAAATGCAGCCCGGCAGTGGGGGCCGCGACGGAATGCCGCATCGACGAATCTGCATACACCGTCTGGTACCATTCGCGATCTTCTCGATCAAGAATCTTTGACTCACTGCTGCGAGCCCGCAGAATGTAGGGCGGCAAAGGCGTCAGACCGTATCGTTCAAGAATGTCACCAGGCCCAAGCGATTCAACATTCCATTCCACAGCAGCGATGAACATTGCATCAACGCGTTCGAGCAGTTCAAAGGTCACAGCGCTCAGTCTGCCATCCGGCTCAACGAGCCGCACGCGCGTGCCCGGCTTGAGGCGGTTACTCGATCGCAGCATGAGCAACCACATGAGTGCGCCATCGTCTTCATCCAGCCATTCATCAACAACAAGTCCACTGACCAGTCCGCCGGTTGGATCGCGCACGCCTTCGATACGGGCCGGCCGCACCGCAGTGCGATTGAACACCAAGACAGAGTTTACAGCTGGCAGGAACGCTGGAAGGTCGCGAACATGATGATGTTCAATCCGCCCAGGATTTGAAGCATCCGGCTGCGAATCCTGATCGCGATACACAACCAGCAGTCGTGCTGCATCGCGCGGCTGCATCGGCTGCGTCGCAATCGACGAGACCGGCAACTGATATTCAAGAGCATCAGTGCGCATATTGGCCCGGTGCTGCGGCGTCGTGCTGGTCATCATCGCCGTCGCGCCCGCCGGGGGTATCTTCAGCATTGACCGTTGTTTCGACGGCTGGTGGTTCGGGCAGTTCAATGACGCTCTCATCAATCACATCAAAACGAATCCGCCGGTTCATGAAACGTGCGATTCTGTTGTATCCGGCCGCCTGAAGTCGCTCGGCCCCGCGGCCAAAGTCGCGCAGCAGATGCAGCGGATCGTGTGCATCAGCCGAAAGCGTGACTGCAATCGACCGCTCACAACACGCCCGCAGAATCTCTTCGCTGGGATATGCGTCCTCACACGCCTTGGCCCAGCCTGATGTATTGAGCTCGACGACGACCTTCGCTGCGGCAAGTGCATCAAGTGCAGGGAGAATCACGTCCCACGGCTGGGTACTGGGATGATGGTTGAACTTCTTGGGAAGATCGAGATGGGCTGCGATGGTAAAGATGCCGCTGGCAGCCATGCGTGCCATGCGTTCCCAGTATCCACGATGAATCGCATCAATGTCATCCTGCGTCAACGCATCCCAGCGATGGGGATTGCCATCGACGGGGAATCGCCCGACAAAGTGCACACTGCCGACGATGTAATCGAAGGGAAAGCGGTTGACCACCTCGCGCAACTGCGATTCCTGTGAATCAAACCAGTCGAGCTCGATGCCGAGGCGCACGGGCATGTCTGCATCAAACCCGTACGCAGCCACCTCTTCGACATACGCGGGCAGATCGTCACTGCACATTGACCAGCGTGGCGGTTCGCCAGCGGGCGGAAGCGTGAGATGATCGGAGATGCCCAGCTCGTTCACGCCAAGCCTGCGTGCGTGGGCGACAAGCTCCTCGACGGACGCTTTCCCGTCGCTCCAGGTTGTGTGATTGTGATAGGTCGCGCGCATGAGAGTAAGGGAATCCTAGCAGGACGCTGCAAAACGGGATTTGGGGTTCGCTTGATAACGACTTTTCCTGGTTGCAAACTTGGTCTCGGTGCGTTTGATTCTAATCGATGGTGCGGAGTTCTTGTTCGGGAACCTTCGGATCAATG
>JBPCKF010000032.1:0-14039 GCA_051004555.1 Phycisphaerales bacterium
TCTGCTCCACTTTCCAAAGTGTGGATCGCAGCAGCCTGGATGAACGCAAAGGCACAGACCGGCCCATTCTCAACCGCAGTGTGGACCAACCTCGGCGGCGGCGTCGCTGCACAAGCAGCGTGATTGGAGATGAGGGGGTGAGAGGGAGGTGGCTTCGCCGAGTGGGTGAGGGGGTGAGTGGGTGATTTTGGTATCGAAGTCAACGGTGCGATTCTCACCCACTCGGAAGCAGCCATTTGTCCGCGTTATGAATCATGCCGACAAGTGTCGACAGCATCTTCTCGTAACGTTCGTAAAGGTCGCGTCCTTGTTCTCTTGTAAGGTAGTTGCATTTGACTGTGAACTCAATCCAAGTCTGCGTCTCCGCGGCTTCGGCCTCGGCATCAGACAGTTTCGCAATAAATGCTGCTTTGTATCGTCGCTTCCGCCAGGCTTCAGCGAGGTTCGCGCAGACTGATCGAGATGAACGACGAATCTGATCAGTCAATGAATATCGCTCTTCCTGGGGAAACTTCCGGGACAGTTCAAAGATCACCATCGCCGCATCCATTGCCGACTTGTAAACTTCCAACTCCCGATGCGAAAGTGTCTTCTTCATACCAGAAAGTGTACGCCATGGACAATCACCCCCTCACCCCCTCACCCCTTCACCCCCTCGGCGAAGCCCTGCCCATCGAGCCGAAACGAAGTATCAACATCCGTCTCGCATCCATGCGTGATGATTATGATATGAAGAACATCGATGCGCTGCATAAGGCGAATATTGATGGTCTTGGATATTGGCAGCGTGGCCGCTTTGAAGGTGCGATTGAACAGCAGCGGGTCCTTATTGCGGAAACCATTCCGCCTTGCTGCCCCGATGGCAAGCCGGTGGATGGCATTCGCGGCTCGATGCTGGGCTTTCTTATTTACACTGATAAGTATTCCAAGCGGGAAGATGTTGGCTGCATTTATGCAGTCTGTGTACATGAGATTCGTCAGCGTGGTTTGATTGGTGCAGCCCTTGTGCAGAATGCGTTTGAGCGCATGCCATACAGCGTGAAGTTGTGTTGCTGCTGGTGTGCACAGGATTTGGATGCAGGTTATTTCTGGGAGTCGCTGGGGTTTGTGCCGCTGGCGTATCGCACAGGTTCAGAAAAGCGCGAACGCATTCATATATTCTGGCAGAAGCGTATTCGTGAAGGTGATGTTGATACGCCTTGGTGGTATCCGAGTCTTACAAGTGGCGGAGCCATTGGTGAGGGACGGCTGGTGTTGCCAATGTTGCCTGGCATGGATTGGCGTGATCCCAAGCCGATGGTCCTGCCCGAGGTGCCCGGCGTTTCGATGTTCAAACAGTTGCCTGGCGAAAGTGCAGAAGATGCAGCAGTCCGATGTGATGCACAGGACGAGAAGGATATGTGGAAGGACGATGCGAAGGCGTTGCGTGATATTATTAAGTTGACGCCTGAGCAGGAAGTTGCAAGCAAGCAGGGGCAGCCATGGTTTCTGACTGCGGAGCAGGAAGCAGCCCAGGCAGAATATAATATGGTGCAGGCCAGGCGCAGGAAGAACAGTAAGAAGAAGGCGGCGACGAAGAAGAAAAAAGCAGCGAAGGGAAAACGCGAATACAGCGAGAAGTATCTGCAGGGTGCCCGTGCAATTTGTGCCATGTATCTTGATCGGCTGCACGCAGCAGGTCCCGATGCGCTGCCAAGTGCTGGGAAATATGAATGTTCACGGAGTCTGGAGTCTGCGATGGCTGCCAGTGGCATTTCGCCAGCCATGTTGCTTGCAGCATTTCCAGGCGAGCATGTAAAGCAGTTGGATGGCAATCGCGAGGCGGCTGATTCACATCATGATGCTGATGATGATGCTGATCCGTGTGACATCATTGATGCAGAATATATGCTGCATGGTGATCATGATAATCATGATGAGGATGAGAGTGCGCAGGATTGGCAGCAGGCAGCGTGAGTATTAAGGCGATGCGACACGTGCAGCGGTGTTGAGGCCTGCGAAGGCGTCGTGTGTTGCGGTTGCGATTGGATCAGCAAACAGCCAGAGTGTGACCAGGGCAATGGCTGCGATGACTGCTCCAACTGCTGGCCAGATGCTTGGCCCCGGCTGTACCATCTCCGACTGCGGAGCAGGAGCAGAAAGAATCGGAATGCCTGCAAGTTTGAGATAATACCATGCGCTGATGGCGCTGTTGAAACACGCAATCACGACCAGCAATATCTGTCCTGCATCAATACCAGCTGCGAAAAGCGAAAACTTGCCAACGAAGCCAAGCAGCGGCGGAAACCCCAGCAGCGAGAGCGATGCAATGGCGAACGCGGCAGTGAGCAGGGGATGTTTGCGGCCGAGGCCTGCAAGATCATCGAACGTGTCGATTTCCTGGCCACGCTTTTCGAGTGCTGCGAGCACTGCGAACGCAGCTGTGTTCATGATGCCGTATATGAAGAGATAAAACAGGGCTGCGCCGAAACCCATTTCCGGTCCTGCAATGATGCCGATGAGGAGATAGCCCGAATGCGCGATGGAGCTGTAGGCCAGCACGCGTTTGACAGATTTCTGCAGGAGCGCCAGCACGTTGCCAAGCGTCATTGTGAGGACTGCAATCATAAACAACGCTGCTGTAAGTTGCGCTGGTAATGTTGCTATCCCGCTGCTATGTTCGGTATAGCCGACTGCTGCCAGGAGCAGCATGATGGCGACGATGCCCGCGGTCTTGGGCACGAAACCGAGAAAGGCAGTGACGGGTGAAGCAGCGCCTTCGTAGACATCAGCAGCGTAGAAGTGCATTGGCGCAGCTGCGATTTTGAAGCAGAGGCCAAGCAGGGCCAGCAGGATGCCGACAAGGCCAAGCAGGCTGATCGAGCCGGTTGTATTGACATCATCACGGAATGCAGCAGCGATCTCAGTGAGGACAATGGTGCCCGTTGCGCCGTAAATGAATGCAAAGCCGAAGAGGAAGATGGCGGCTGACATCGCGCCCAGGAAGAAATATTTGACAGCAGCTTCTTGCGAGATTCTGCGTGAACGGGCGATGGCGACCATGACATAGGTGGGCAGACTCGTCAGTTCGAGTGCCAGGAAGAGCCAGATGAGGTCGTTGGCGCTCGAAACCAGCATGACACCGATGAGACTGAGCAGGAAGAAGGCGTAATACTCGCCACGGGACATGCGGATTGCGTCAAAAGGCGTTCGGCCCGAAGCAATCGCGCGTTCAAGATTGCGATCGAGCAGCCCGACGCTGAGCGTGGCCAGCAGCGCGCCGATCAGGCAGACCATGATCTTGACGGATTGGCCCATCAGTGGAATGAGATAGCCTGCCCCTTCAAGTCGTTCACGATGACCATACACGACCGGCGTGAGAATGGCAGCCACCATCAGCGCGAGGATGACGATCAATGGCGACAGATCGCGCGTGCCGCGGCTGCGACTGAGGCCAGTGACGCTCACAATGACAGCTGCTGCGAAAAGCACGAGTTCGGGTGTGAGAAACCACAGCTTCTCAATCACGTGTGGCCTCCTCTATTCTTCGCTGAGCGTCGCTGAGCGGCCCAGCGTTCATCGCATTTGTCAGGACATCGGCCTCGCCAGAGCGCTCCTGATATGGCGCGAGCGTCACCTCAATCGGCCCTTCGATCGCATCAGTGACAGGCTTGGGATAAAGGCCAAGAACAACACAGAGAATCGCAATCGGGACAAGCACGCCAATCTCGCGCACGCCCAGATCCTTGGGCAGGGCGCTGTGCGGCTGCGCTTTGTGCTGTGCCTTGGGTGCTGCGTGAATGTCATCGTGTCCATGCCCGTGTCCTGCGAGCGTTCCCGGCTCTTTCACCGGGCCAAACACAATCTTCCCGAGCATGATGAGCAGATACATGGCTGCGAAGATCATGCCCACACCTGCAAACGCAGCATACCACGGACCCAACACGCCCGGATATCCGCCTGCGTTATCCGCAGTTGCAGTGAACGTTGCGATCAGACAGAGAAACTCACTCACAAAGCCGTTCAATCCCGGCAGGCCGACGGATGCAAGTGTAAAGAACACCATGAAGAATCCCCACACAGGCATGACGCGGGCCAGGCCCGAGATCTGATCCATCTCGCGGGTGTGGTAACGTTCGTACATCATTCCCACGCAGAAAAAGAGCGCCCCCGTCGAGAGGCCGTGATTGATCATGTACAGCACGGATCCCTGCACACCCAACGGATTCAGCGCAAAGAGCCCGAGCACGCAAAAGCCCAGGTGACTGACGGATGAATACGCAATCAGCTTCTTCACATCGCGCTGCACCCAGCAGATGAGGGCTGCGTAGAGAATGCCGATGATCGAGAGCTGTGCAATTGCGGGCGCATATTCGATCACAGCATCGGGCACGATCGGCAACACAAATCGATACAGACCATACGTCCCCAGTTTCAGCAATACGCCTGCAAGAATTACAGATCCTGCTGTGGGCGCTTCGGTATGCGCCAGGGGCAGCCAGGTGTGCACCGGGAAGAGCGGCACCTTTACTGCAAAACCAGCCAGCAGAGCCAGCAGAATCCAGCCCTGCTGCGATGGTGTTAAGGATGACTGCGCAAACAATGTCAGCGTTGCGATGTCAAATGTCCACGTGCCGCCACTTGTTATGGAATACTTCCACGCAACAAAGAGCAGGCCAGCAAGCGTGAGCAACGAACCTGTGAATGTGTACAGGAAAAACTTGGTCGCTGCTGCCGCCCGCCCCGCGCCGCCATAGATTGCGATCAGGAAATACATTGGCACCAGCGTGAACTCGAAGCACACATAAAAGAAGATGAGATCGCGCGCAATGAAAACGCCGATCATCGCAGCTTCAATTCCCAGCATCCAGCCGTAGTATTCTTTCAGTCGATCCTGCACCGCACTGAACGAACCAAGGACGCACAATGGCAAGAGGAATGTCGTCAGCAGCACCAGCAGCATCGAGACCGAATCCGCGCCCATATTCAGTGTCGTCCCCAGACGTGGCAGCCAGGGAATGTTCGCAGCAAGGCTCTCATCAACACCCGCGCCCGACCAGTCGAACAGCATGGCTGCAAAAATGCTCCAGATAAACGTCACCAGCGATCCAACCAGCGCGATGGTGCGGGCCCGGGCTGCAGGGGCTGCAATGACTGCAATCGCAGTGAGCAGCGGGAACAGTAACAGCAGCGGCATCCACAGCATCAGCGTCCACCTCCCGCAGATGCAAGAAAATCCATCGCGCCTGAGCGCATCAGCCAGATGAAGAAGAGCACAAGCACCGCTGCTCCCGCCATCGTCTTGGCATAATCATGGAGGAAACCGGATTGCAGCGGACGGAACATACGTCCCATCCACGCCGGCAGGCGCCCAACGCCATCCACAATCACCATATCAATCACGATGCGATCAAACAGCGCAAACAGATTGCCCAGGAACCACAGCGGCAGGCGAATCAATCCGTTGTACACTTCATCAACATACCACTTGCGCTCCATCGCAATCGGCAGCCAGCGCGTTGCAGACGATGCAAGAAGACGATTTCGCAACGCATCAGCAGCGCTGCGATTGGCAAGGTGAAACCACCACGCAATCGCGATGCCGATCAGTGCGATGATGCCAGAGATGTAATACATTGCGACATGGGGATCGAATCCGAAAACCTTGCCGTGCGCTGCTTCATGCCCTGCGTGATCTGTTTGACCACCATGTTCTGCTGCTGCATCATGCACCGGAACACCCGCATGTGCTGAAGAGTCCGCGACCATCTGCTGCACCCAGCCATTGCCATACGCAGGCAGGAAGTACGGGATCGCTGCAAGGATCGCGCCCAATG
Source organism: Phycisphaerales bacterium (assembly GCA_051004555.1). Classification (GTDB taxonomy): domain Bacteria; phylum Planctomycetota; class Phycisphaerae; order Phycisphaerales; family SM1A02; genus JBPCKF01. The sequence continues at coordinate 5,817 of JBPCKF010000032.1, forward strand.
CAATGATGATAAGCACTGCATTGATCGCCAGCCGCGGCGCGTGCGGATGGAAACTTCCGTGGCCATGTTCGTACTCATGTCCGTGACCATCATCGTGGCCATGATCTTCGCCATGACCTTCATCGCCCGGTTCGTAATGCACTGGTCCTGCACACACTCGGAACCACACGCGGAACGTGTAGTACGCAGTCAGCCCCGCAGTAAAAAGCGCCAGCCAGCCAAGGATTGCATGTTCCTTACTGAACGCCTCAGCAATAATCGTATCTTTCGAGAAGAAGCCGCTGGTGAACGGAAACCCGGCCAGGCACAAGCAGCCGATCAACATCGTGTACGAGGTGATCTTCCAACCCTTCATCTGCCGCAGGCCAGAAATCTTGCGCAGGTCGAGTTGACCTGCGAAGCCATGCATAATCGCGCCGCAGGTCAGGAAGAGCACTGCCTTAAAGAATGCGTGCGTGAAAACGTGATACGCAGCACCAAATGTGCTGAGCACGCCGATGCCGATGAACATGTACCCCAACTGCGAAACAGTGGAGTATGCCATGATGCGCTTGATGTCGTACTGAGCCATGCCGATCGTCGCAGCCAGTAAGGCTGTCAGTCCGCCCACCCATGCGACCACGGTCAGCGAATAGGGCTCGATCAGCATCATCGGCAGCATGCGTGCCAGCAGATACACACCAGCCGTCACCATCGTGGCTGCGTGAATCAACGCAGAAACAGGCGTCGGACCTTCCATTGCATCGGGCAGCCAGACATACAACGGCAACTGTGCACTCTTGCCGAAAGCCCCCAGCATGAGTAAATAGGGAATAGCAGTAATCGACCAGCCGCCCGCTTCTGCGTCGTAACTCCCCGCTTCGAGGATTGCAAAGAGCTCCGCATATTCAACGGTGCCGAAGTTGTGATAGATCAGATAAATCGCCAGCGCCAAACCGAGGTCGCCGATGCGATTCATGATAAACGCCTTCTTCGCAGCTGCGACTGCCGATGGCCGTTGATAGTAATACCCGATCAACAGATAACTCGCCAGGCCAACGCCTTCCCAGCCGAGATACAGCAAGACGAGATTGTCACCCATCACCAGGCATGACATGGCGAAGAGGAAAATACTCACGCCAGCAAAGAAGCGCGCGTACCCAGCCCCGCGCACATCCGGCTCCATATATTCACTTGCGTAAATCGCAATCAGCGTGCCCAGCCCCGTCACGAACAGCATCCACAACAGCGTCAGCGAATCAATATATAGCGCGAAGTTGGCAACGAATGAATGCTGCGCCCCATCGCCCCATATAATATTGAACCAGTCAAAAAGATGCACATGCATGGGCTGGCCCTGCTCGTGAGCCAGGTACAGAAACAGCGTGCACACAAATGCAGTTCCCAGGAGGCCGCAGGTAATCACCGCAGGCATCTTGGTGCGAACCTTAAACGCAGCGCAAATGCCGCACAACATCGCAGAGATCAGCGGCAGCCAGATAATAAGCCCGGCCCAGGCTGGCCCCTCTACAGGTGCTGCAATCTCCAGCAACATGGATGTGGTCGTGCTCAGCATCATCATGACTATCCGCTCAACTCCGACCATGCATCCGCATCAAGCGTTGGCTTGCGACGGAACAAGAGCACCACCAGCGCCAGAGCCAGCGCTGCTTCAGCCGCTGCGATTGTGAGAATAAATATGACAAACACCTGTCCGGAAACGCCGTTGTGATAGCGATCAAATGCAATAAACGCAATCGCTGCTGCCTGAAACATGAGTTCCGTACACAGGAACATAATGATCAGGTTCCGTCGCGACAGAAAGCCAATCATGCCGATCACAAATAACGCAGCGCTCAAGACAAGATAATGCGTCAATGTTGCGGTGCCAAAATCTGTGACAGCAAAGATCGGTATGGTGTTCATCATGATGCCTCACCTCCATCCGGGTGATGAGCCTCATCAAGTGAAAGCGGCTCAAGACCAGCCGCTTCGCGCCGTTCATCTTCACCAAGTTCGATCTGCTTGCGGGCCAGCACCACCGCGCCGAACATCGCCATCAACAGAATCACACCTGCAAGTTCCAGACTCACAGGAAAGTGCTGCACCAGGGCAATGCCAACCTGCTCAATATTCTGAATGAGAAGCGCCTCAACCTCATCTGCTTCAAGTCCCGCATCTGCGAAGAGCAACTGCCGCTCGCGACCACTCGGCGGCAGACTGAATACAACAGCTTCCGGCGTCACGCGCACAGCCTGCGAATCCAGCGGCAAATCTGGGTCCAGCCGCTCGCGAAAAAGCGCAACCAGCGCCGCTCGCTTGCGCGGCAGACGATTGATCTCGGCTGCAAGCAACTCAAAACGACTCTCGTCCGTAACCTCGCGCACCGGCGGAATCGCGGCAGGGGTTGTCACCACATTCATCAACAGCGCAAGCATCACGAAACCCACCGCAACCGCCGCCAGCGGCTCGCGCGCCACCCGGTCATACGCCGCTGCCTGCTCCTCTGCATGCTCGGTGGGCGCCTGTTGGGCCAGCATCAGCACGAAGAGATACGTAATCAGAATCGCCCCTGCATAGACAATGATCAGCGCAAAGGCCATGAACTCCGCTTCAAGCAGCAGAAAAATCGAGGCAGCGCTCAACACCACCATCACAAAATACAACGCCGAATACACCGGCCGGGGGTGCGTGATCATCCGCACTGCACAACCCAGCGAAACCACTGCAAAGAGGTAGAACAGAACCGTCGGCCGATCGCCAGCACCCAGCGAACCATCCGCCCGCGCGCCCAGCCATGCCAACACCCATGCCAGCGCACCCAGCCCCAGCACCGCCCCAGCCACACGGAGAATCCGCGGCTGTTGGGCAAGCATCAGGTACATACCAGCTGCGCCTATGACGCTGGCCAGGTACACCACAAATTGCTGCATAAGAAGAAGATCCTGAACTGATCGGGTTCTGTTCGTCGCTCAATGCCCGCAGCCGTGTCAAAGAGACTCCTGCACGACCGCTGAAGATAGGCGAACCCAGCAACCGCTGCAACCGGCCCCACGAAAATCGTTGACATTGAGCCAGTGGCGCAGATCTGGATTAAGCCGCGCACGTCAGTAAGCGGCATCCGTGCAACGGCGTTGCGTCATCAATCAGTGGGAAAACATGCCCTGAGGGTGCGAGCACATCAGAGGCCGCGGCGAATCAATCGGCCTTGTCTTCCAGCGACTTCTCTGCTGCGATAGTGTCTTTGTCGCTCAATGATCGGCCGCTCGCGGGGCGTGAGGCTTCCATTTCGATTTCCTCATCAATGCCCTTGATGCCACGTTTGAACTCGACGATACTGCGACCCATGCTGCGGCCAACCTCGGGGAGGCGACGGCCGAAGATCAGCAGCCCCAGGACAAGCAGCACCGCCCATTCCCAGCCGCCCGGCAGGACAAATCCAAGCATGGAAACGTTCATGGCAATATCCTTCCTCAAAGAGTGGAGCAGATCAACCCGGGATTCTAGCGCGCAGGACATCGCCAGACACATCGGTGCTGCGTGAATCCGGTGATCGGTTGAGGCGGCCGCGTGCACGCTCGCTCCGAATGCGGTATGCTGTGGCTTATCGGTTGCTGAATCCCCGTCCGCTCTTTCGTCATGGAGGACGATCTCGAATGCTGCATCGATCTGCTGCTTTCTTCGCCATCGTTATTCTGCTTGCTTCGGGCTGCAAAACTGCTGCTCCCATCGAAGAGGCTCCCGACTATTCCCGCCAGCTCGGACCGGGTGAATCTGCACTTCGCCGCATCACCGATCCAGCCCGCATGCCAAATCTCGCAGCTGCCTGGGATCGCTCGCGCGAGTACGAGGGCTTCCTCATGCAGGCCATCGACAAGAGCCTGGTGTGGTTTGCTGCCCCCTCCAGTCAGCAGTTCTTCCCCATGCAGGCTGGTGATCGCACCATTACTCATGCGCTCGCGCAAGCCAGCGTGGAAATGTTCCGCGATGTGATCGACACCGCGCCCGACGCATTCGCATTCGAGCAGGAAGTGAACGCGCGCTTTGATGTCTTTGAATCGGTCGGCTACGACAACCAGGGCACTGTGCTGTACACCGGCTACTACGCACCGGTCTTCAATGCAAGCAACATTCGTACATCCCGCTTTACTGCGCCGCTCTATCGCAGGCCAGCTGACCTTGTCACTGATCCAGTCACAGGCAAACCACTCGGCCGCAAGGCAGAAACCGGCGAGATCGTTCCCTACTACACTCGCAAGGAAATCAATGATGCGCAGATGTTCGCAGGAAGCGAACTCGTCTGGCTGGAGGATGAACTCTCCGCGTACATCATTCACGTGAACGGATCTGCCAAACTGCGCATGGCAGATGGATCGACCATGTATGTTGGCTACGCAGGAAAAACCGATCGACCCTACTACGGCCTGGGGCGATCAATGCTGGATGAGGGCATTCTCAACGAGCGCACGCTCAGCCTTCCCGCCATCCGCAATGAGTTTCGCAAGAATCCCGATCGCGTCATCGAGTTGATGAACCGCAACGAGAACTACGTTTTCTTCACCACCTATCAGGAATCCAACTGGCCAGCGGGATCGTTGGGCGTGCAGGTGACAGAAGAAGCATCACTCGCGACCGACAAGGAGATCTATCCGCGGGGCGGCGTGGTGCTGGTCGATACCGAAGCCGTCACGCTCAGCTACAACACACGCCCGTTTCTGCAGTTCATGCTGGATCAGGACACTGGCGGCGCGATCAAGGCGCCCGGCAGAGCGGACATCTTCATGGGCACAGGCGAAACCGCGGAAATCCTCGCGGGAGGCCAATATGCAGAGGGTCGACTGTTCTACTTCTTTTTGAAGGATGAATGATGACGCGTGGGGTGCGATCGAAGCAGGCTGCCCTGATTGCTGCTATTCACCACTTGCTTCTTCAAGCTGCGCTCGCATGGCTGCAAGCTCAGCATCATCGAGGGGGGCATCGAGTTGTGCTCGGCGGTACCATACCCATGCATCATCAACACGCTCAGCAGCCAGGCAACACGCAGCTGCGCCGCGGGCTGCACGCCAGTCGCTCGTGCGCTGGTAGCGCGTCTGCCAGACTTCCAGGGCCTTGAGTGGCTCACCCATTGCAAGGTGACTTGCTGCGATCTCGGACGTGACCTGCAGGGTTCTCCTGGTTGCGCTGTCCAAAGGCAGCAAAAGGTCCAGAGCGCGCTCGGGCTGGCCAGCCTGTCTGAGCAGTCGCGCTTCAACGATGCGCAGTGACAGGCGATCGACATCATCTGTGACAAGCTCGCGTGCTTCGCTGATACTTGCAACTGCACCTTCTGTTTCGCCTTCAGCCATTTGAATGGACGCAAGCGTTGCAAGGCCGTAGGGCTGATCGGCGTCGAGCGCAAGAACGCGTTCGATGGCGGCGCGGGCTTGCGCCACCTGATCCTGCTGCAGCAGCACCTGCGCTTCATACAGCGGATGTTTGAGATTCGTGGGGTCGAGCGCACCAGCTTGCTGGAAGTGTTTAAGAGCGCGGTCTGTCTGCCCTGCGGAGATTGCAAACTCGCCTGCGTTCTGGTGAAAACCAGCCACGTCCGGCTGCTGGGCAATCACATCTTCGTACTTGCTGTATGCGATTTGAAACTGTTCCAGAGCAGCCCGTTCGTTGCCTGCATCACGCGCGATTGTCCCTCTTCGAAATGCGAGTCGAGCCAGCATCTCGTTGGCGTATACCTCATCGGGCGCCTTCTCAAGCAGCCGCAGAAGAATCGTTTCCGCGTTGGAAAGTTCATCATTGTCTAGATATTGCTGCGCTGCTTCCAGTGCAGCATCAATGGTCTTCTGTTCGAGCCCGGGCGGCGAAGTGGAGTTGTTCTTGGCATTGGTGCTGCCCGACGAGTTCGATGGTGTAGGCGTCGAAGGCGACTCGCTGCATGCAGTGAGTGATGCAACCAGAACGATGACGATGTACAATCCTGGTCGACACGACCTGGATCGCTGCGCATGTTCCGCATGTGTGTCAAAGCCTCTTGCAATCCGCTGTCTCATCGCCGCTATGATATCGCCCGATGTTGACACAGCCGAATGCAGCAACATTGCCAAAGGCGTACGAGCCTGAGGCGTTTGAATCGACCGTCATGACGGCGTGGGACGCTGCGCGGGCATTTCACGCAGAGCCTGGCACATCCAAGCCGCCGTATTGCATTGTCATCCCGCCGCCAAATGTGACTGCAGCGCTGCATCTGGGGCACGCGTTCAACAATACCATCCAGGATATTCTGACCCGCTATCACCGAATGCGTGGCTTTGAGACGCTGTGGATGCCGGGCACCGATCATGCAGGAATCGCGACCCAGGCCGTTGTTGACAAGCGTCTGCAGAGTGAGGGCAAGCCAGCCCTCAAGGAACACAAGGCAATGGAATCGCGCGGCGAGAATGGCCGCGAGAAGTTTATTGCCCAGGTGCAAACGTGGAAAGATGAATACGAAGCCACGATTACAGATCAGCTGAAACTCATGGGCTGTTCCTGCGACTGGGAACGACAGCGTTTTACGATGGATGAGCAGTGCGTTCGCGCTGTGCGTGAAGCGTTTTCTCGGCTTTTCAAGGATGGTCTGATTTACCGTGGCAAGCGGCTGGTGAACTGGGATCCGCTCACGCAGACCGCCCTTGCAGATGATGAAGTTGAGATGGAAGAAGTGCAGGGCCACATGTACTACCTGCGCTATCCGGTGATTTCCAGCGAGAGCCAGCCCTCAGGCAGCGGCGTGAACTTCGTCACAGTTGCAACGACGCGCCCCGAGACAATGCTGGGCGACGTTGCAGTTGCGATGAATCCCAAAGACCCGCGCGCGAAAGAACTGGTTGGCAAGTCGCTCCGTTTGCCGATTGTCGGCAGGGTGATTCCCATCATCGAAGACAACTATGTTGTCCTGCCACGCTCGATGGGTGGCGACCCCAAAGATGCAAAGTCTGAGTTTGCAACTGGGTTTCTGAAAGTCACACCCGCGCACGATCAGAACGACTGGGACATTGGCACGCGCCATGCTCTTCCCGTGATCAACATTTTCGGGCCGGATGCGACGGTGTCCCGGGATCATGGCTGGGATGACTTCGATGACTGTCTGGCGAGCGGCGACCGTGAGGGAGCGGACCCCGCCTTCCTGCAATCCCTTCTCGGTCTATCGCGTGAAGAAGCCCGCAAGCAGGTTGTCGCGTGGTTCAAGGATCACGATCTGCTTGAAGATGTGAAGGACTACACCCACAGTGTCGGCCACAGTTATCGCAGTCACGCAGCCATTGAGCCCTACCTGAGCGATCAGTGGTATGTGAAGGTGACGGATGATGCGCTGGTCGGGGCAGCGCAGCGGGCACTGTCAGATGGAGCGCTCACCTTTCACCCCGAGCGCTACGCAAAAACATACTCCGCCTGGCACGAAAACCTGCGCGACTGGTGTATCTCACGCCAACTCTGGTGGGGACATCGCATACCGGTTTGGTCAAAGACTGGAATGACAGACCACGAAGCGGACGACGCATGCGAAGACCTGCGCACCACATTGGAAGTCGGCACTCATGCAGCGAACGAGCGTTTCATGTGGCGGAAAGTGCAAGAAGGATCGCAATACGCAGTCTATGCGTGCTTGGTTGACGTTCCTGAACATGTGATACGCGAGGTCATCGAAAAGGGGTACGGTTTCGCACAAGACCCCGATGTCCTCGACACATGGTTTTCCTCCGGCCTCTGGCCACTGTCCACCATGGGTTGGCCGGAAGATACGGATCTCCTCGCCACCTTCAACCCCACCAACGTCCTGTGCACTGCCCGCGAAATCATCACCCTCTGGGTGAGTCGCATGGTGATGTTCAATCGCTACTTCACGCCCGATCATCGCGTCCCGTTTCGTGATGTTTACATCCACCCCATGATCCAGGATGGCTACGGGCAGAAGATGTCCAAGTCGCTGGGCAACGGCGTCGATCCGCGCGACATCATTCACACCCATGGCGCTGATGCCCTGCGATTTACTCTGGCTCAGATGGCAACCGCAACACAGGATGTCCGCCTGCCTGTGGACGTGATGTGCCCGCACTGCGAACACGTCTTTGATGCAGCGACAATCACAACGCCTGCAGGACATCGCGTGGCTGCGCCTACGCTGAAATGCCCATCATGCTCGCGCAACATGACCAGCGGATTCGGCAATGCTTCGGGCGCTGCAACGCCCACCGATGATGCACCACTGGCCCG
>JBPCKF010000033.1:0-85037 GCA_051004555.1 Phycisphaerales bacterium
TGATGATGCCATCGCGGCAACGCACGGCCGCATCGCCATGCAATCGCTCGAAGATGCAGGATATCACGTGTATGTGGAAACCATGACCGCTCTTGAAGAACACAAGACCCTGAAGACGGTTCATTCCTTCTTTGATGAAATGATGAGCAATCGCCTGGAACGCTCTTCGCCTGTGGTCGCGCTGGGTGGTGGAATCACTGGCGACACCGCGGGATTTGCAGCTGCAACCTGGCTGCGGGGTGTGCCACTGATTCAGGTGCCAACGACACTTCTCGCGATGGTCGATGCATCAATCGGCGGCAAGACAGGCGTCAATCTCACTCGCACAGGCAGCGAGTCGGGGCTTGCGAAGAATCTCATCGGAGCGTTCTGGCAGCCACGACTGATCCTGGCTGATCCGCGCACACTCACAACGCTTGAAGATCGCCATTTCCGCTGCGGACTGGCTGAGTGCATCAAGCATGCAATTATTGCAGGCGAAGAGCACCTTCGCTTCATGCAGGATTCACTCGATGCAATCCTTGCCCGTGATGATGCTGCGTTATTGGCGCTCATCAGCACCAGCGCATCAATCAAAATACACATTGTTGAACAGGATGAAAGAGAGTCGGGAGTGCGGGCGCTTCTGAACCTCGGCCACACGTTTGCACATGCAATCGAAGCGGGACCAGATAACCCCTGGCTGCATGGCGAGGCAGTTGCGATCGGCCTTCTGGCAGCAGCCCGCTGCTCCAGTATCCTCGGCAAATGTGAGGTTGATTGCGTGGATGAGATTCAGTCACTGCTCGGAAATGCAGGTCTTCCGACTGCACTTGAGCCCGGACGAGATGTCGAGCAACTCATGCAGGCCATGACATTCGACAAGAAGGTGAAGGATGGACGCGTGCGGCTCATTCTGCCGCTCCGAATCGGCGCGTGCGCGATCGTCGAGGATGTTCCGCAATCGACACTTCGGGAGGTGTGGGATTCAGTTGGGGCGCGAGTGTGACGAACACGGGGCATCGCTGGATTTGGCCGCTGATTGTGTTGGCAGCAATCACGCTGATGCTGCTTTCGCGCGTCTGTGGTCCTGGTGATCTTCCCGATCAATCCCAGCCGCGCACGGTGAGTTACACGGTCGATGTTGTTGAGAACGGCAGGTGGATTCTGCCGCGCGAGACGGGTGATCTGCCTGCGACAAAGCCGCCGGGCTACAACTGGCTGGCTGCCCCGTTCGTTGCTGTGCTGGGAATCGATTCGGAACTCGCGCACAAACTTCCATCGATCATCGCCTTCCTTGTGTGCACGATGCTGCTTGTCGGAAGCGGCAACAGATTGCAACCTGGCATGGGCTGGCTGGCAGCGCTCATGTTCACAGCCTGCTATCCCATCTTCAAACTCGCCTATCTGGCTCGGCCGGACATGATGTTGTGCGGCGCGCTGCTGGTGATGTGGCTGGGCATGAGTTATCTGCTGATCGATGATCGCCGCCTGACTGACACCCGCAGAATCTGTGTGCAAGGCGTGACATGGCTGGCGTGCGCTGCAGCACTTCTCATCAAGGGCCCGATCGCGATTGCGATCGCGCTGCCGTTTGCACTGATTGCAGGCAAAATCTTCCGCGGCAGCTTGAGGGGTGCGTTCAAGAGCGTGGCGTTGATCCCCGGCCTTGTCTTTGCACTCGCGATCTTCGCGGTGTGGGTGATGTGGGCGTGGATGATTGATGCTGAACACGTGCGCGGTCGGATGCTTTCAACTGAGCTTTTCGGCAGGATCGTGGGAACGGGCAGCGAAGCACAGGGCAACAGTCTACTGAGTCTGCTGACAGGACTCGGCGACATGCCCGGCTACTTTCTCGTCCGTTTCTTTCCCTGGTCACTGTTCAGCGTCGTTGCGATGTTTCAACTATGGCAGAGGCGGAAGCGCCACCCTCAGGATGAAGGGGCTGAACATCCCTCCCGTTCGCGCGCATGGATGATCTCTGCATCGATCTGGGTGATCGTCACGATTGCGATGACTAGTCTCATTGCTGTCAAACGCGCGGACTATATCGCCCCAGCCTACGGCCCGGCTGCGCTGCTTGCGGGCTGGTGGTGGTTGTCGCGAAACCAATGCGAAAGGGATGCGCAGCGTCGCAGCCGCGCATATGGTCCCGGCGTGATTGCGACGTGTGTGCTCGCAGTTCTGGTCCTCAGCAATCAGCGCGAATGGAGTTCGCCATATGCCGGCTATGGCGATTCGGTCGAGCGCTTCACACGACAGGCAAAGCAGACGATCAAACACGACCCAACCTTGCCGCTTATTGCGTGGCGAGTGAATGGGAGTTACGTCCCTGCATTTCTCGGCATTATGCGAAAGCACAACACCGATGCGATGCATCATCTCTTCAGCAACGAGTCGGGGGCGTTCTGGCTGCTGACGATCCATCGGCCCGAACAGACAAAGCCGCTGGCAGAGGAGCATTTTGTCACCGCCAATCCGCCACGCCCGATCGAACTCTTCATTGCAGCGGGTGAAGCGGACCGCGCGCTCCCACGGCAAGGAGAACATCGACTCTACCGCGTCGGCCCTCGTGACTGAGTGTTGTTGAGCGGCGCTGTCACATCTGCCGCGCGCTACGCCTGAACAGATAACGCTCCAAGGCTCCATGGGGTTGATCATCTGTTGAAACACGGTTGTAATCAAATCCACGAGCCCTGCAACTGCGCGACCAGTCTGCAAGAAACGTCCGCATGCGTTCTGCGTATGCCTCCCGGATGTCATCCACCTGCACCCGCATGCGTCCCTCGGTCTCTGCATCGATAAAGAGCGCGGAAGATACATCGGGCAGGTCGAGTTCGTGTGCATGCAGCACATGGAAGAGAATCACTTCACACGAACGCGCCGCCCAGATTGCACACTCACGCATGATTGCATCGCGATCCTCCAGCAGATCGCTGATGAGAATGAGAACGCTCCGCCGCGGCGCGATGCGGCCGAGGTCGCGAACAGCGATGGCGAGTTGCGCATCCCCCGCTGGTGTTGTCGTTTCCAGACGCTCCAGCAGACCTGCCATCTTGCGTGGCGAGGATGCAGGCAATGGCGGCTGTGGCAGGCCCTGATGGGCAACCGCGAGGGAGATGCGATCGCGCTGTTGCGTGATGAGAAATGCGATGGATGCAGCCAGCCGGGCAGCGTGGTCGTACTTGGTTGCGCCTGCTTCGCCGTAGTTCATGGATGCAGAAGCATCAACAAGAAGATTCACACAAAGGTCTGACTCGTGTTCGTAGAGTTTTATAAACAGTTTGTCACTGCGTCCGTAGACTTTCCAATCGATGTCACCGACCGGATCGCCGGGGATGTACTGGCGGTAGTCGTTGAACTCGATCGACTGGCCGCGCTGCCGTGAGCGATGCCTGCCTGCAAGCTGCCCCTCGACATGTCTGCGACTCTCGAATGTGACATTGCGCAACCTGCGCAGATCAGCCGGCCGCAGGTAGCGTGAAGTCGTGGAAGAGCGCGATTGTTGTGGTGGTGAGTTGGCCATGTTCCCTGCATCACGTGCCGTTGTGAGACGAGATCGTAGGGATGGATTCCGCTGCACGACGCACTGCCCGACCTGCATCATCATCGCAAGGGTTGCGCATTCTCAAGCTCAACATCAAGCCAATACGCGATGACGGCAGCATCACCCTCGCCTGAGTTCTCTCGCGATGACCGCAGCGCGATCACACCGCGAATGCGTGGCGATTTGCCGAGCGTGTTTGCAGCGTTCACACCTGCGCGAATGTCAACACGAAAGTGCGGCTGATCGTGGTCGTCATCAGCTGCCGCCAGCTCTCTGGTGACTTCAAGCGAAACGCCTGGCGTGGGATCAGGAAAGAACTCGATCACATCGCACCCATCGGGTTGTGGACCTTCGATCACAATGTGGTCTAGCTTCACGCGTTTGACCGTCACGCCATGTGCGACTTCGGACGCGTCAAGGGCAATCGGCAACTGATCAACTTTGGCTCGCATCTCTCGATCATCAATCACAAAAGACGCGGACGACGCAGGCCCCTGAGAGCGCGAGCCAGACTCAATCGGTATGGCAAGGTCGATATTCGCAGTTCCAAGAAGACACGACTCCTTACACACCAGCCAATCCGCGGTGATGCTGAAGGATGCGGAAGTCTCGCTGCCGGACAACTCTGCTGGTGCCGTGACCGGAACGAACAGCGTCACCTCATCTTCGTAGCCGTAGGCGAGATAGTCTGCCTGGATATTGAGTGGTGTCGGCCAAAGGAGATCTCCAACGACAAAGCCTTCAGGAGCGTCGACCTCGATATGCGTGGCACTGCCGGTCTCTCCTGGATTCCGCCAGTAAATATGCCAATGGGGTTGGATGTTAAATGTCACCGCAACCAGAAACCGATCGCCCGGGTGAATGGCACTCACTGATGCTTCAGCCTTCACGCTGACTAGGTCCTCACCTGTAGGCTGTTGAGCCTGCACGCTAATCGCGCTGGTGAGGCTGGCTGCTAAAACAGAGATAGAGAAAGCAGAGTTCATCAATAATTATTCCTTACGCTCCAACTTGCACAGTAGCCGATTCTCGTGGATGATACGCATTGACTGAAAGTGTTGTGCTGTTTGATGTTCCATTTTTCGTGGAGGACAGAAGATGATGAATAGCAGTTTCGTGGGTGTACTGATGATGTTTATGGCAAGTTTCGCCTTGTTCGCACTGATTGCACTCGGCAGCGGCTGCCAGACTGGTGAGCGTAAGGTGAGTGATCGCGATATCGAATCTGTCTCGGTTGATCGTGCTGATGAGCTTGTTGGCAGTCGCAGTGGTGTCCTTGGCATTGGCGATCGCCGAGGCATATTGCTCGATCCGCGCTCGCGAACATCGTGGGAAGCAGGACACATCGAGGCTGCGGTACACGTTCCGCTCACGGAAATCGCGCGTGATCAACCATTGCTGCAGGGCGTGGATGTGGTCGTTGTTTATGGCAGTGATTATGGCGATGCTGTCGCCCAGGCGGCTGCCAAACGGTTGCTGGCCGTCGGCTTTCGAAGCGTGTACGTCCTCAGGGGCGGGCTGCGTGCTTGGGAACAGGCGGGCCGCGATTTGGCCCGATAACGCTGGGGGATCCCCGGGACAAGTCAGTCGTTGTGGCCAATTTGCCAACCCACCCCAATATCTGCTACACTGTGTCCATACACCGCGGCATGGATGCCCTGCACAGATCAGGCGGAAGGAGTCCGCTCAACAACAGGTGCCTGGCAATTCATCGACCGCGATTTGAAAGGCCAGCACATGCCAAGCTATATCTTTTCAGTCGACCTCGTTGATCAGCTTCGTCGCAACGCCATTCATGAAGTGCTGCGCGATCTCGGTGTCGCGGGCCGCGATGCCAATCTGCTCAACACACCCGAGTTCCGCAAACTGCTCGGCTACCTCACCGAAGTGGCTGATGGTCGCGATCGCAGAGAGCCCATGACTGCGGTGCCGGGCACACATCGTCCACAGCCGCGACTGCGCACACTCGTCAACGATGCGTTTGGCGAGTACGGCGATCTCACCTGGTTCCGTCTCAACAAGATTGCCAACGCATCGCGCATGCAACTCACTGGTCAGTTCCCGCGCATGGCTGCCAGCGTCGGTAGACTCGATGGCGATAATCTTGCTGATCTGGTTGCAGCGCTGGTTTCCGATGCGCCCGACAAGAGGCTGCTGCGAATGCTGAATCAGCGTGGCGGCAAAGTGCGCAACGCAGGCCTCGAACTCTTCACGCGACTGGCATATCTCTTCCGTCCCGATCTTTACTTTCTGATTCCCAATGCATGGGGCGAAGAGTCTGGTTGCACGAAGTTCATCGGCGATGATCTGCGGAAGTACTGCGCCCTGTGCCGCACACTTCGCACCATCTGCGATGAAGTCAGCTTCCCCGCTGAGATTCGCGGCACACTGTTCAACCGCGCAATCGAGATGGACACAGTTCATCCCACACTCGAAGCTGCAATCAACAACTCGATCGGCGGCGCTCTGGCATGGGCCAACGTGCTCGAACCCGCGGAAGGCTACATTCCCAACAACGGCAAGGAAGAGATCGGCATGCCGCTGGAATGGTCAACGGCGGCGATCCGAGTGCGCCGCGGTGATACACGACTGCGCAGCCAACTCATGCGCCTCTTCCGCAATCAGTGTGCAATCACTGGCGCGTGTCCGAGGGATCTTCTTGAGGTCGCATACATCGCGCCCTACCCGGCTGGAGATGTCCACTCGCCCCGCAATGCGATTCTTCTTCGGTCTGATCTGCACACATTGTGGGATGTGAATCTGCTAGGCGTGCACCCAGATTCACTGGAGATTCAGCTGCATCCACGGCTGGCAGGCAGTATGTACGAAAGCCTGGCGGGGACGCGGTTGGCGACGCCCTCGACCGGCTCGCGCATCGACACCGTCGCCATGCGCGAACGCTGGGAGTACTTCGAGAAGAGTTGCAGGAACGCACCGGTTGGCGAAGGCAAAGCCGAACAACAGAAAACGGGTGCAGCAGATTCAGCATCACCCCGAACCGGACGGCACGCACCAGAGATCGAAGTCCTGAATGAGCTTCAGCCTCGCCGTGCCAATCCCACAGGGATCTGGCGGGCACCAGCGCAGGGCCAGGGCCCGGCTCAACCGGTCGTCGAACTTGAGGCAGAAGATGCGTGAGTCGCAAAGGCAGCGATCTCGTCACACATGAGAATGGCAAGGCTCGATGCTGGTGGTGCGGCACTGATGCAGACTATGTCGCCTACCACGATCATGAATGGGGCCAGCGCACGCTGCCGGGAATGGATGATGACACACGTCACTTCGAAAAAATCGCTCTCGAGGGATTTCAGGCTGGCTTAAGCTGGCTGACCATTCTGCGCAAGCGCGATGCGTTTCGCAGCGCGTTTCATGAGTTCGACATTGCCCGCATCAGCCGCATGACGGAGCGCAACGTGACGAAGCTTCTCAGCAACGCAGGCATCGTCCGCCATCGCGGCAAGATTGAAGCCACCATCAACAACGCCAAAGCGGCTCTTTTGATTCAACGTGAACACGGCTCATTCGCAGACTGGCTGTGGCTGCAGGTCGAATCATCGGCTGCTGAGAAAACCCCGCCGCCACGATCACGAAATGACCTGCCCGCGCAGACGACTGGTTCGACGCACCTCAGCAAGCGACTTCGAAAGCGCGGCTTCCGCTTCGTCGGCCCGACCACCATGTACGCATTCATGCAATCAGTCGGTATGGTCAACGACCATATCGTCGGATGCGCGTTTCGCGCTGGTCATTGAACTCCGCCCAGCGCTTCATCGAACAGCCAGCGGCCGGGATGCTCGCGATCGGCTCCTGGGACCAGAAACTCATTCACCGCTGCGACGAGCACTTCAATGCCAAGCCCTGTCAGCGCGGAAATCGCGATACACTCTCGTGATGGCGAGCTTGATTTGCTGCGATCACCACCAACGTCACACTTGTTGATCACCGCGAGATCAGCTGATCGAGGCAGCAACGGCCAGTTGTGCTCATGGTCACTCATGGCAATGAGGCAGTCACATTGTTCGATCACATCAGAGACAATCGCAATGGCTGCAGCTTCGATTGGATCGATGGCATCTTTTCTGTCGCGCAAGCCGGGCGTGTCGATCCAGTTAACAATGAGGCCGTTGAGGCTGATCGTGTGCTGGCTGTAATCGCGCGTTGTTCCCGCAATTGCTGAGACGATCGCCAGTTCGCGACCAAGAAGGCGATTGGTGAGCGTGCTCTTGCCCACATTCGGCACACCTGCCACCACAACTCGAGGCTGAGAAAGCAGATGATTCAGCCGCTGCGATCGCTCGAGATCAGTTGCGTGCAACGCCAGCTCAGCGCCAGCGCTCCATCGCTCGGTCTGTTCGAGCAGAAGTGGCACAGCCAATCGCGGGCTTGAAGCCATGCTGAGCGCGCGCAGCACGATTGACTCGACTCGTGATGCAGCTTCCGGATATGTGACAGCAGCGCCCTTCCCTTCACGCGTACACCCCGCATCCAAGAGAGCGCGCTCGATCTGCTGAGCGATGAACTCGCCGCCGTGGGGCATCAGGAAAATCCGCTCTGCATCAATCTTTGCAATCAATGCCTGATCGATAGCCGCAATCGACAACAGTCGAATCTCACCAATGCCAACCGAACTTCCGCGCGTGAGCGTGGCAAGCACATCGTCTGCTCCTGGTCCACTCACTTCGATGATCGCAACTGCGCCGTTGCCCGTCGGCGTCAACCGCCGAACGCTGCACGTACGGGCGCTCACCCGCTGTCTTCTCCGGAAGCGCGCTCGTCTGGCGTCATGGTTGCGCGCAGGCATTCCGCAATCCCCAGGAGCGCGAGATTGTCAACAACGCGATCGACAAGATCATCGTGTTCAAAGAGCAGTTGGGCATCGCCACCCGTTGCAATCACGCGCGGGTATGCGCCATACGCCTCGGCATAACGCTCGGTGAGCTTCCACACAGCCCCTCGCAATCCGTAGAACACCCCCTGCAGCATGGCCTGGCTGGTCGAGCGGCCAAATGCCTCATCACCATGCGGCGGCGCAAAGGAAATCTCAGGGAGTGCATCGGTGTATCGTGCCAGGGCTTTCAACTGCATTGCTGCGCCCGGGAGAATCGCGCCGCCATGAAACGTCCCCCGCCCATCGACGAAGTCCACCGTCATTGCGGTCCCTGCATCGACAATCACACATGCCTCCTGCAACAGCGCGAACGCAGCTGCTGCATTCAGCAGGCGATCGACGCCAGTAATCGTCTCGGGATCAAGTTGCGTGCCGATGGGGATGGGCAGATCATCGCCCGCGGTGTAAACATCTGCTGAGCTGCCAATGTCGCTGAGCGCGGAAGTAAACCGCGCGGCTGCGCTGCGTTGGACACTTGCAACAACCACAGGCACACGGTCACCATCCACATCGCTCAGCCAGGCTGAAACCTGATTCACAATTGCAGGCGTATCTCCGATCGAAAGGTGCACATCCTCCTGAAACGCCTCGTCATTGAAGCGCCCCAGATGCACTCGAGTGTTGCCAAAGCTTGCTGCAATGAATGGTCCCATTGATATGTTTCACACAACTTTTCTGAGGGGGCCTGAAAGCGGGCCTGAAAGCGGGACAACGCAGTGGTTTACCGCTGAATCACATCAGGCCCACTGCCTGCCTTCTTTTCGTAGAAACCGTCGCCTGCCTTTTCGTATTTGGTGAAGCCGATGTCGTTGAGGTGCTTATTGCTGAGAATCTTCTTGGTGTGATGATCCGATCCTGTTCCGGGAATGATGGGTGCCTGGGGAACCCGCCGCACAGGTTCGCCTGTCTCTGGGTGCACCTTGAGCGGCGGGTCGGACATCTTCTGAACGACCTCGAAAACTTCTCCGTCGCTGCCATCTTCGCAGATAACCTGATACACATACGTCGGCATGCGTGATGATAGGAGCATCATCTGCGAGTGGCACTTCCAAGCACCTGTGAAATCACATCGTCGCGCCAGCCACGCTATCCTCTGCAATCATGCAGCACGACTGGTCACTAGCACGTGAGGGATCGATCGCCAAGCACATCCGCGCCGAGTCGCACGAAGGCTGCGCGATTGCGTTGCTGGGCCTTGCGGATGACACCGGCGTCGCCCTCAATCACGGACGAGTCGGTGCAGCGGACGGGCCAGCCGCGTTCCGCAAGGCACTGATGCGCTTTGGAATGGCGTACGACAGCCGCGCACGATTGCCGCTTGATATGCACATCTTTGATGCAGGTGATGTTGAGCCGCAAGAGTCGCTTCAAGCAACACACAACGCCGTCACAAAGCGCGTTCTGGAGTTGCTCAACATGGGCATGCTGCCGATCTGCGTGGGTGGCGGGCACGATCTCACCTGGCCAGCGGTGCGGGCTCTGGATGAGCACATCATGCAGCCATTCTCGGGGATGTATGTCGATGCTCATCTTGATGTGCGTGAAGAGCCGGGCAGCGGCATGCCGTTCCGCATGATCCTGAATCACACCCGCTGCGCGTCGCTGACGGTACTCGGCCTCAACCCCTTTGCCAATCGTCAGGATCATGTCGAATGGTTTTGCGAACATGGCGGATGCATTGCAGATGATTTGAATCTGCCGGCGCCGGACCAGACGCTTAGCTTCGCATCGTTTGATCTTGATGCAGTCGCTGCTTCTGATGCTCCAGGGGTGAGCGCGCCGAATCCCTGTGGAATGAACCCGCATGACGCAGCCAACATTGCCCAGGCCATCGGCTGCTCTGCATCCATTCGACTCTTCGATATCATGGAACTCAATCCAGCCTTTGATGTGGATGATCACACTGCGCGGCTGGCTGTTCAGTTGTTCTGCGCCTTTCTCGCAGGATTCGCGCAGCGCAGCTGAGAGGTACCGAGCATGACGACAAACCGCACCGCAATCATCAACGCTCGCATTCTCACGCTCGCAGGCGCTGCTGAGCCACGCCGAAATCACGAGTTGCGCGAACTGGCTGTCGTTGATCCGGGCTGGATCATCATCGAACATGAACGCATCGTCGCCATCGGCAGCGGTTCACAGCCGGAAAGTGATCACACGATCAGCGAATGCATCGACGCAACTGGCTGCGTTGTTTTGCCTGCATTTGTTGATTGTCACACCCACGCCTGCTGGGCTGGCAATCGACTTGATGAGTTTGATCAGAAACTTGCGGGTGTCGATTATCTCACGATTCTGCAATCCGGGGGCGGCATCATGTCGACCGTGCGCAACACACGCGCTGCCACCGAAGAACAACTGCGCGATGGTCTTCTCGATCGCCTGCATCAAATGTCACAACTCGGAACAGGTACCGTTGAAGTAAAGTCCGGATACGGGCTGGACACCGAAACCGAACTCAAAATGTTGCGCGCGATTGCTGCTGCTGCAGATCGATCTGCACTGCGCATTGTGCCAACGTTTCTTGGTGCTCATGCTGTTGATCCCGACAACCCCACCTGCATCGAGGGCATCACGCACGAGACACTTCCCGCAGTCGCGACCGAGTTCCCCGGCATCAATGTTGACGCGTACTGCGAGCAGGGAGCGTGGTCACTGAATGATTGCCGCACATACTTCGAGCAGGCCCAGCGACTCGGCTCGCCCATTCGCGTGCATGCAGATCAGTTCAACAGCCTGGGCATGACACATCTCGCTGTTGACATGAACGCCCGCAGTGTTGACCATCTCGAAGCTGCGACTCCCAGCGATCTGCTGCATCTTGCTCATTCTGAGACGATTGGTGTGATGCTGCCAGTGTGCGGCTTTCATCTGGATGGGCGTTACGCTGCAGCCCGAACGTTCATCGACGCAGGCGGGGCCCTGGCGCTGGCAAGCAACTACAACCCCGGCTCTGCTCCTTCGCCATCGCTCCTTTTTGTGATGAATCTCGCGGTCCGCAACATGGGCATGACGCCTCACGAAGCAATCATGGCTGTCACGTTCAATGCAGCATGCGTGCTTGATATGCAACATGAAATTGGATCGCTCGAAGTCGGCAAACGGGCCGACTTGCAGGTGTACGCAACCCGTGATGAACGCGAACTTGCATATGACATCGCAGCACCCGGACCTGCTGTGCTCATGCTCGATGGCAGAGTGATGTTCAATCGAATGCTTGCATGATGCGTGAGCGCGACGATCAACTCAGCCTTGTCAGAAACGTTGTCGTAGAACTGCGGAACAGCACGCCGCCCTGCGTCCATGTCGTTCAAATCGGGCACGAGCGTGGGATGACCGGCAACATCTATCGCGCAACCGTTGAGAGCGATCGTTCATCGGTGATCGTGAAATGCCCCGATTGCGGCATCCATGCTGAGCGAGCCTGGCGCGAAGTCGCGTTCTACCAGGAGATCGGCAGCAGCGAATGGCAGAGCTGGCCTGTACCAACTCTGCTGGCGGTCCACCCGTACCGAAACGATCACGTTGATTCATTCATGCTTGTGCTGGAAGATGTGCGCGGCTGTGATGGTGACGTCCTCACCGCATGCACTGAATCGGAGGCTGATGAGGTGTGCGGGGTGATGGTGCGAGCACACAAGGCATGGCTCGAAAGCTCACGACTCGCAGCATTCAGTTGGCTGCCACGCTGGGGGAGCGGCACAGAGGGAGCAGGCGATCCGCACGCGCGGCGGATTGCTCGGCTGGTGCGGCGCATTGATCCCTTTCTGCACAACTTCGAGCACTGGTGTATGCCCGGCCTGGCTGATGTGATTCGCGCGCTCCCCGAACGCTTGCCAGAGGATCTGACGCACACAGCAGCCCTGCCACCAACGCTGATTCATGGCGATCTGCATCCGGAGAATCTCATTTTCGCAACCGGGAACGACAGTGCCCATCGCGTCGTCGTGATTGACTGGCAATCGGTCTCCGCTGGACCGCCTGTCTATGACGCTGCTCGCTTTCTTGCAGATGCAGCGCCCGGCGAGCGGTCTGGTTCCGTTATCGCGCTCGTGCTTGCTCATTACAAGGATGCAGGGCTGTTTGAACACGTCAATGCCGAGCAGCTGCGCATCATGCTGCGGGTCTGCTTGGCTGGATTCGTCAGTGGATACGGCGGCCGCGACGCTGACACGCCACTATCGCGCGAGAGCAGCATCATCAGACACGCGCTCTCTGCTGAGGGAATGGCGGGCGTCCTTGCTGCCGCTGGCGCGTGCTGAGCAGGCTACGATTGCATCGTGAAATGTCCTCGCATCGGTCATCTCATTTCGATAGCACTCATTGTTCTGCTTGCATGTGCAGGGGCAGACAACGCGCTGGCTCAGCGAGAGGCGCAGACATCGTGGTGGGATCGCGCAGAGGTTGTCACCAGCACCTATTACCGCATCAAGAGTGATCTTCCTCGCGACGAGTTGCGCGAGATTGCTCTGCACCTGGATCGCACCTTCGAGGCATATCGGCTGCGGCTGGGATCACTTCGTCAGAACCTGCCTGCGTCGTTCGATGTTCTCGTTTTTGCTAAACAGGACGATTATCTCACAACACTGCGTTTCAACTATGGCGTGAACGCCACCGGCTCGGGTGGCATCTTCTTTGCCAATCCGCGCGGCTCTGCATTGGCGTTTTTCATTGAGAATCTGCCGGTCAGGCGCGTGCAGCATGTTGTTCAGCATGAAGGCTTTCATCAGGTCGCATTCGCGCTCTTCGGCGGAGGCTTGCCACCGTGGGCCAATGAAGGGCTGGCAGAGTTCTTCGGCGAGGGAATCATGGTGGACGATGCACTGGTCATCGGCCAGACCAATCCGCGCGTCCTCGATCACATCAAACAAGCCATCGAAACCGAACGAACAGTCCCCTTTTTGCACATGCTGCAGATGGATGGCCAGCAATGGAATCTCGCAGTGCAAAGCGGCGATGCCAAACTGCAGTATGAACAGGCGTGGTCCATGGTGCACTTTCTGATCTACGCAGAGAATGGCAAATACGCAGTTGCGTTCAGCAACTATCTGCGTTTACTCAACAGCGGCCTGGGCAGTTATGATGCATTCGTCCGCGCGTTTGGCACCGATGACATTGCCTCCTTTGAAGCGCGCTGGAAAGAGTTTGCACTCAACGCACAGGCCAGCGCCTTTACAACAGCCATGGAACGTGCAGAGTTTCTGGCAGCGGGACTGGTCGAACTCAGCCGGCAAAAGGTGTATCCCGAGACGATCGAACAGTTGCGCGAAGCGTTGCGGGCAATCGCGTTTGAGTACACAACGCAACAGCATGGCGTCGCCACCACGCTGAGCGCACAAGATGATGCGCTCTACACAATTCCGCGCGATGATCTCACACCAGCTGATGGTCCGGACCCTGCATTTGTTCTCGAAGAGACTCTGCCTCGGCGCATCAGCCCCAAAGAACGACGACTCAACCTCGACAATCCCTTTCCGCCGACGCTGAAGACCATTGGCCTTCAACCGCGCGAGGTGCATGTCCGCTGGCTACGCGATCTTGAACGCAATGAGTTCACGTTTCTCGTGTCGACGACGCGGTGAATCAGCCGCTCTGTGATATGCATCACGCCGTCGAGTCCGCAAATGCGTCCTGCTCGTGTTCGCGCGCGAACTGTCCGGTGTAAAGCGCGTGGTACTTGCCGCGCAGCCTGATCAATGTCTGATGATCGCCATGCTCGACAATCCTTCCCCGCTCGATGAGGAGAATCTGATCTGCTCTTCTGATCGTCGAGAGACGATGCGCGATGACAAAGGCAGTACGGTCAGCCAGGACATGATCGATTCCTTCCTGAATCAGCGCTTCGGTTTCGGTATCCACTGAGGATGTCGCTTCATCCATAATGAATATCTGCGGATCTGCAAGGATGGCACGCGCCAGTGCGATGAGTTGCCGCTGCCCCATGGAAAGGTTGCCGCCGCTTTCGCCAACTTCGTGCTTGTACCCATCTGCCAGTTCAGCAATAAATACATGCGCGTTGGCAGTGCGGGCAGCCGCTTCGATTTCTGCATCGGTTGCATCCAGCCTGCCATAGCGGATGTTGTCGCGAATGCTGCCTGAGAACAGATGAGGGGTCTGCAGCACCACGCCCAGGTTGCCCTGCAGCCAGGACAGACTGCGCTTGCGATAGTCCACGCCGTTCATGAGAATCTCACCTGATGTCGGCTCGTAAAATCGCGCCAGCAGACTGACAATCGTGCTCTTGCCACCACCAGTCGCGCCGACAAGCGCAATGGTTTCACCTGCGCTCACTGTCAGATTGAACTCGCGCAGGACAGGCTCATCTTCCTTATACGCAAAGCTGACATCGCGGAACTCGATGGTCTGAATGACCTCATCGCCACCATCGACAGATCCTGTCGCGTTTCTGCCGTCCTCCCCCACTGCTGCAATCTGCGCACGTACATCATCGCTGTCCCGAATGGCAGGCGTCTCATCAAGCAGGCTCTGCACGCGCTCGGCCGCTGCCTGCGCGGATTGCAACTGAGTAAAGCGCGCCGCCAGATCCTGAATTGGAATATAGAACAGCGCTGCATACTGCATGAACGCGATCAGCGTGCCCAGCGTCAGACCGCTGCTCCCGTCAATCAGCACCCCGCCACGCCACAGCGCCAGACCTGCGCCGATACTCCCGAGCGCAACCACCATCGGCAGATACGCAGCCGACTGCAGCGCGTTGCGCATTGCGTAGCGAAACATGTTGCCCGAGAGCTGCTGAAACTCGCCCAGATTTGCTTCTTCGCGCACCAGCGTCTTGGTGGTTCGAACACCCATAATCGCTTCGTTGAAACTCGCTGTCATCTGCGAGTTGGTCTTGCGCACCAGTCGCGAACTCTCCAGCAGCTTCACCTGGAACATCCACGTGATGATCGCAAGTGGCGGCACGATCGCAAGGACCGCCAGCGCCAGCTTCCACGATAACAGCAGCATCGCCAGCGTGATGCCGAGCACCATCGCGGTTCCCCACACCAGATCAAGCATGAACCACGGCACCAGTGATGACAACTTGTGACAATCCGATGTCAGCCGCGACAATAGCCATCCCGTTGGCCGCACATCATAGTATGAAAACGACAACTCCTGCAGTTTGTCGAACGACTGCTTGCGCAAGTCCGCTGCAATACCCGTTGCAATGCGTCCTGCCAATACGATGAATATCCACACGCCCGTCGCAAGCAGTGTGCTGAGCGCTGCAAACAGGATAATCAGCACCCACATGTGACGCGTCGCGCCGTTGGCGATGGCTTCATCGATCAGCAAACCTGTGATGTACGGAAACAGTGTGTCAATCGCAGCCACAATCAAACCAGCTGTACACAACAATGCAATGTGCCATCGATAAGGCAGCGTGTGTGCTGCGATGCGCTTCCACAGCGCGAAGTCGAGTTGACCCTTGTACTGTTCATCTTCTGCAAAGTACTGACTCATGATCGAGTCTCCTTCCCAATCGAACCTGCCAGTTCACCATCTTCATCATCATCACTTCCAATATCACCTGCGTTGGTCTGCAACTGCCACAGCCTGCGATACGGCCCAGCCTCTTCAAGCAACTGTGCATGCGGACCTGTCTGGACCACCCTGCCGCGCTCGATGACGAGAATGCGGTCTGCGTGCATCAGCGTTGAGAGACGATGGGCAATCACAATCGTGGTCCGCTGACCTGCACGCTGCCGCAGCGCATCGAGAATCATCGACTCCGTTTCTGTATCAACAGCTGAAAGCGAATCATCCAATACAAGAATGGGAGCAGGATGCAGCAGCGCCCGCGCGATTGCGACCCGCTGTCGCTGCCCGCCCGAGAGTGTCACGCCCCGCTCGCCCACCATCGTGTGATAGCCATCATCAAACGCGCCAATCGATTCGTGCAGCGCTGCTGCGGTCGATGCTTCAATCAGCTCGCCGTCGCTTGCTGATGGATGTGCCAGCGTCATATTCTCGCGCAACGTCTTGGAATACAGAAACGGCTCCTGCAACACCGCTGCAATCTGCTCGCGCACGCGCCTTCGGGGAATCGCTGTCGAACGCACACCATCAAATCGCACTTCACCCTTCTGCGGATCGTACAGCCGCAGCAGGAGATTGATGATCGTCGTCTTGCCGGAACCTGAAGGCCCCAGCAGCGCAACCGTTTCGCCCGGCTTCACGCTGAATGACACCGATCGTAACACCGGCGTTCCGCCATGCGCAAACGCAACATCATCAAACTCAATCCCGCCACGCAGCGTCAGCATCTGCAAAGCATCTGCTTCATCGCTGCTCTCGACCGGCAGGTCCAGCACCACGCGGATGCGCTCGATCGCCACCAGAGCCTTGCCGAGGTCCGTCAGAATGCGTCCCATCATGCGCATCGGCCACAGGAACAGCATCACAGCGCTCAGGAAGAAGAAGAACGCGCCAACTTCCAGCTGATCCGTCGCCAGCCAATATGCACCCGCGCCAATCACCAGCGCCTTCTGCAGCATGCACAATAAATCCGACAGCGACCAGTACCACGCCATCAGCCAATACAAACGATTATCCAGGTTGCGATGGGCAATATTTGCACCCTGCATCTTGGCACTCTCATGTTCCTGTCGCGCAAAGGCACGCACCACACGGATGCCCGTGAGATTCTCCTGGATCACAGTTGTCAGCGCACCTTCCGCCTCATCCGCCTTCTGAAAGGCGCTCTTCACCCGTGTAAAGAAGATCACCGAGAACAGCACAATGATGGGGATGAATACCGTCGATGCAATCGTCATCCCCACATCAATCGACAGCATCAAAGGCAGCGGCAGCAACAGCATAATCAGCGCTCTGCCGATCTCCACAACCTGACTTGCCATGAACATGCGCAGCGTTTCCACATCGCTCGTCGCGCGCTGCACAAGGTCACCCGTCTGCGCTGTATCAAAGTATGATGCAGGCAGACGCTGAATGTGATCATAAATCTCATCACGCACACGACGAATCGTCGCTTCACTTGCATGGGCCGACCATCTGCCACGCAGGTAGGTGAAAATGCCTGCCATGACAGCAACAGCCGCCATGAGCAGGCAAGGCACCCACAGATTGCGCAGAATGAACTCGCGGCCACCCAGCACGCGAATACACCACGCCCGCACACCTTCAGCCTCGATCGGCTGAATGACATGATCAATCACAACCTGCGGAATCAGCGGCGCTGCATACAGGAAGCAAGACGCCAGCACCATCGCTGCAATCGCTGCTGCATATTCGCCCCGGTTTCCAATCGAGAGCGCCCATATTGATTTGAACTTGCTGAACATAATAGAAACCTGCCTGTCCCAGCCACGAACTGAAATGCTACTGCTGAATGAAAAACACCACGACGCCACTCAGTTGCAGCGTTGTGGTTTTCTCGATCGTGCACGTTGCGTTTGAGGCACGAAAAAACCCGCTGCGGGAGGCCGCGAGCGGGTTGGTTTGTTTGTTTCAGTCAGTGATGCACGTTCGATCACGCACATCTGCAGCACAACAACAACACCCGCTCAGGTCGACTCCTGAACCGAATCGTCAAAGATAAGAGGGGTTGGTGTGATACGCATGAAAAGGTCTCTCCTGGTGAAAGTTCGCACAGGGTAGGCAGGCAGCTGGACCCGGGCAAGCGGGCCAGGGGCGGGTGATAAGAGGAGTGGGTGCCACGGCTTCGTCCGGAGGGCAAGCCGTGCTGTCCATACCATCAACTTCCATCCGGCTGCGCGAGCAGGGACACGAAGTCAACGAGATTGCGGCAGAATCAGCTGCTGCGGAACAACCAATCGCGTACTCATCACATTCGATCGCGATATCGGCGGCATCGTGCTGTTCGACGGCAAGTCGCACCCGGGTGTGGCCTACTTCCGCCTGCGGGGCCGAGACGCTGCATCAAGCATTCCGTGATGTTTGGCCGGCTGTCGAGCGCGCGGTGCCCGAGCATTATGTAACGGTGCGGAACGATCGGATGGTGGTCCGGTCGCTGCCACTCAGCGAATAGGATCATGACAAATGAAACGCTGGACACTCCGCATCCTGCGGTTCGCATGAGGGCCGGTGTCCCGTTTCGCGCGCTTGAGGGGGGCAGGTTTACCTTTGTTCCGCCTCCGCCGAACGATGCACAACAACTATATCGTATTGGTCACTGAAGCCCCCGATGGTTCTGGTACACCAGCGCGTTGTGTATCAACGGCCTCAACTCCCCCTCCGCCCCATCTTCCCAGGCTTCATCATCAACACACTGTTCTACGCAGCCATCTGGTTCGCGCTCTTTGCCGCTTGCGGCTTAGCACGGAAGAGGATCCGCAAGAATCGCGGCCGGTGCCCCGAATGCAAGTATGATCTGCGCGGTGCCCTTGAACAGGGTTGTCCCGAGTGCGGGTGGAATCGGTCCGAATGTTCGGAGCCGGCACCAAACCAGTCCGCAGTTGAGAACAGTGAGGCCGCGGTCGGATAGAATGATAGAATGATGGGATGAGCGGTTCGAAACGACCGAAACAACCACAACCGATGACAGCCGCGCGGATGCGCCGCGATGAACTTGATGTGGCTGATCGCATGACGTTCGAGCAGCGGGCGCGGATGGGACTCGATCTCTTTGACCTCGCGATGGAGTCAATGCGCGTCGGTATTCGCCTCGAACATCCGGACTACTCCGACAGCGAGGTGCATGAGGAACTTGTCGAACGGCTGCGAACCATGCCCGAGCGGAGGTTCGTGCGATGATTCCATCGCCCGATGCGGTTCGGGCCGTGATCGATGCAGTGATCGCCCATGATCTTCCGTTCTTTCTCACCGGCTCGCTCGTGAGTAACGCCTACGGCACACCCCGGTTCACGGCCGATGCGGACTTCGTCATCATCGCGAATGAAGAGCAGATCGAGGCTGTCTTTGCCAGCCTGGCCACCGACTTCGAGCGTGATGCGCAACTGGCGTTTGAAACAGTCACGGGAAAGACGCAGCACAAGATTCGCCACAAGGGATCGGGGCTTCTCATTGAACTGTTTGAGATGAAGGACGACCCGTTCGACGAGAGTCGAATGGCGAGGCGCCAACGTGTGCGCTATCTGGATCGTGATGCATTCTTTCCCACCGCCGAAGATGTGATCGTCGGGAAGCTGCGATGGTTCAGCGCACTCGCCAGGGAAAAAGACATGGAAGATATTGTGCATGTCATTCGCAGACAGAACGATTCGCTCGACTGGCCATACATCGAAAAGTGGTGCCGCGAACATGGATCAACCGAACATCTCGCAACAGCGCGTGCAGCGGCTGCGGAACTTGACATGTGAGAGTCTCGATATGAAACACGGAGCATTTCGCTTTTTCCTGCTGCTCATCCTCGGCGGCATCACCACCGTCGGTGTGGCGTGGGGGTTGGCAACCTTTCGTGTGTGGCCGCTGGGCGGGCACGACATTGAAAGGGTCGAGACCTACAACGGCTACTTCGTGAGCGTCGGCCGCTGGGACCGCTTCGGTCTGACATCGGCGTGGGTCAGCAAGGAGACCGGAGCCACCGAGCCGGACCTGAAGAAAAGCATTGAAGAGATCGCGCCTTCATGGTGCGCTGCGACCGTACGGGCGCGGGTGCTCGAACCGATTGGCACCGCGGGGTTTGTGTACAACATCTTCGACGCGTACGGATTGCCAGCGGCGGCGATGTCTTATGAACACGAAAGGGAGTTCACGGTCGCAACCGCATTACGGACGACCCGACTCGCGCATGGTCTCGAACTGAAAAACCGAACTCGCCCAGCCCCAGCGGGTGGAGGCATCCTGATCCAGCCGGATCCAATCATACCCCTCCGCCCAATCTTTCCCGGCTTCATCATCAACACGCTCTTTTATGCACTCATATGGTTCGGCGCGCTAGCCGCTTGCGGCTTCGCGAAGCGAACCCTTCGCACAAGGCGCGGCAGATGTATCGAATGCAACTACGACCTGCGCGGCGACTTCGATGCAGGCTGTCCCGAATGTGGCTGGGGGCGGTCTATGCTGCAATCCCCTCCACACTCAGATGCTCAAGGTCCGTCCGCTCACTTGCGTGCTCGAAGGTGATGCCGCACACGTTCCCATCCGCATCGAGGTCGAGGGTCGTGTTCTCATCGAGCTCGCGCGTTTCCGCGATTCCCTCGCGACGGAACTCGATGTAGAGTGTGTCAGTGTCGTCGAAGTACTTGATCTTCATGGTGTTTCAAACCCGCGGTCAAAGAACGCATTGTGCACCGTTTCGCCGTCCGGAAGCAGGCTCACCCGCAAAAAGCGATCATCGAACTCGGGGACCCTGCCCCACAAACGAATGCGGCCGTCCTCCTGCACGATCCGGTGTTGCGAAACGTTCGGCGACGCGAGAATGCGCTCGATCCACGCGTCCTGAATAATAGCCCGATCGGGGCGCTGCCGGATCGAGTCGAAGTAAGCCGTCGTCTTCACACGTGCATCATATATATGAAATAGTTCTGGGAATCGGCACCGCTGTACAATGCATCCCATGATGAAACGCGCACCGCTCATCATCCGCCGCATCATTCTGCGCTGCCTCATCTTCGGGGCTGCGGGCAGCATCACCACCGCCATAGTGGCGTGGGGGTTTGCGATGTGGAGACCGCTGGGGAGAACCGTTGCCAAAGCGTTGAATGGCGCGGTCGATCCATGTGTATGTGAGTCCAACCGGCGCGTCGGTCGATGCCGGACTTGTCTATGCGAGTCCCGGGCTTACTCGAATTTTCTGGTTTGTTGAGGGAGGAGTACGGCCGAATAATCCTGCTATATTCTTCACGAAATCACCACGTACCGGTATGCACTTGTCATTCGCGGGCGGGCCCGACGCGATGGCTGAGGTTCCTTACGAATGGAGTAGTTTGCGCGGCCGGGTCCCCGGATCGCGCGGTGCCGCGACATCATTCTTACTGGAAGATGCCGCTGGCTGGCCTGTTCTCAGTCTTCGATCGACATCAACCGCTGCCTCGATGCAAGGGTGGTGGATCGGGAA
This sequence comes from Phycisphaerales bacterium, assembly GCA_051004555.1. Lineage (GTDB taxonomy): Bacteria > Planctomycetota > Phycisphaerae > Phycisphaerales > SM1A02 > JBPCKF01. Next base: position 21,418 of record JBPCKF010000033.1, read on the forward strand.
CTCGGAAACCTCGGATTCCGTGGTTATGCGGCGCGGAACTCAATCCACATATCGAGACTATCGCGCCCTCCCCCTCCGCCCCATCTTCCCCGGCTTCATCATCAACACACTTTTCTACGCAGCAATCTGGTTCACGTTGTTCTTCGGCTTCACCAGCGCGAAGCGGTTCATCCGCAAGAAACGCGGCCGCTGCCCGCAGTGCAACTACGACCTGCCAGCGACCTTGCAACCGGCTGCCCCGAATGCGGCTGGGAACGGGGACAAGGTGATGATGGACGACGCCTGATCGGCTGCCACGGCTGCGCCCGCTGTGGGCAAGCCGTGCTTTCCACAGTTGATCTCCAACCGCACGCTTCCAAGTTCCTTCTCGCGTGCGAATCAATGATGATTCGTATACAATGAAGGCCCCCCTCCCGCCACCCGGCCACTCAAATCCCCAATCAAAGGTTCCCGTCAATGAGAAAGCTTGCGTTCACGATCGTCGTGCTGTTGATGACAACAATCCTGGCCAGCTGTGGCGGCGGAGGCGACACCGCGGAAAGCATCAGCAGGGAGATGGTCGCCAATATCAAGGAGATGGGATCGATCCTGACCGGGATCACGGATGAGGCGAGCGCGAAGGCTGCGGTGCCCAAAATCGAAGCAGTGCGCGCCAAGATGCGTGATGCTGGCGAGCGCGCGAAGAATGTACCCATGCCCGATGAAGCAACCGAAAAGAGGATCGAAGCAGCGATGGCGAAGGATATGTCTGAAGCGATGGAGACCATCTTCAACGCGCAGCAGCGGCTGATGCAGCAGCCCGAGCTCCTAGCGATCATTGAGCCGGCGATGCAGAACATGGACGATGATCTTTGAGTGATCGCGAGTATCACGCTTTCCGAACAGTCAACTTCCAACCGCACGGCTTGCCTGCGCCCAAGCCGTGGCACCGGTATCAACCACACGGCCTCGCGCGGCGAACGGTGCAACAGGCCGCCCTTTTCACCCTCAGCCTATCGTCTTTGCATGATGCAACGACGTGACTTTATTGTTTCAACTTCTGGAGTTGCTGGGGGTATTGCGGCGGGTATTGCGGGGTTGGGGCCGCTGCTGCCGGCACATGCAGCAGCAACGTCGTTGCAAGACCCTGGCGATGATCGCTTTGGTGCCAGCGTGCAGCGCGTTCCATTCAAACTTCGCTATGCGCCGCACTTCGGCATGTTCCGCGAGCATGGTGGCGACGACCCTGTTGATCAACTGAAGTTTGCAGCTGATGAAGGGTTTACTGCGTGGGAAGACAACGGCATGGCAAGTCGCGATGTCACATCCCAGAATCGTATTGCAAAGGCGATGCATGATCTGGACATCATGATGGGCGTCTTCGTTGCAAGTGCACATTGGGGCAAGCAGACATTTGTGAAACGCGATGCTGCAGTGCGCGAGATGCTTGTAAAGGAAATGCAGAATGCAGTTGAAGTTGCCAAGCGGGTGAACGCGCGTTGGTGTACGGTGTTGCTTGATTCGTATGACCCCAGGCTGGAGTGGGATTACCAGACGGCCAATGCGGTCGAACACTTGAAAGCGTGTGCTGAGGTGTGCGAGCCGCATGGCCTGGTGATGGTGCTCGAACCGCTGAATGCGTGGCGTGATCATCCCGGTTTGTTTCTGACGCGCATTCCTCAGGCCTATCAGATCTGTCGAGCTGTCAACAGTCCATCGTGCAAGATTCTCAACGATTTATATCATCAGCAGATTACTGAAGGGAATCTCATTCCGAATATTGATAAAGCGTGGGATGAGATTGCGTATTTTCAGGTGGGTGACAATCCCGGGCGCAACGAACCATCAACTGGTGAGATCAACTATCGCAATGTGTTCAGGCATATTGCAGAAAAGAACTTTGAGGGTATCGTCGGCATGGAACATGGCAACAGCAGGCCCGGCAAAGAAGGCGAACGGGCAGTCATCAACGCGTACCGAGCAGCGGACCATTTCTGATTGTCACTTGAAGTGTACATCCCGGCTGCGATTGCCTTAGCGCATATCGCGATCATCGTGACGCTGGGTCTTGTCATTCTGCTGCGCAAGAACCTCGATTCAACGACGCGCATTGCCTGGCTGTTGTTGATTGGTGTGGCTCCATTCATGGGGGCGATGCTCTATCTGCTGATCGGCGAGATACGACTGGGAACAAAGCGGATCGGCAGACACCGTGAAGTTGTATTGCGGCGAAGTGCTGAGTTTTTTCAGCCAATTCAGCAGCCGCTGCCCATTGAAATCGAGCCTCCTTTTCATCAGATCGCCCGGTTGGCGGAAATTGTGGGCGGCAGCATTCCCCGTGCTGGGAATACCGTGGAGCTGTTTGGCAACGCAACTGACACGATTACTGCGATGGTGCGCGACATTGATGCAGCAGAGCACACCGTGCATTTGCTCACGTATATCTACCTGACTGATACGACGGGATGCGGCCTGGCCAAGGCGCTGATCCGGGCCGCTGAGCGGGGCGTGATATGTCGCGTGCTCGCCGATGCTGTTGGATCGCAGGGGTTTCTATCTTCCGGACTGATGCAACAGATGACAGATGCTGGCGTGGTTGTGACTCCCGCGCTGCATGTCGGCGCGCTGCGGGCTGTTTTCAAGCGGCTGGATTTGCGCAACCATCGCAAGATTACTGTGGTCGATGGCTCGATCGGATATACCGGCAGCCGGAACATCGCAGACGCAAGCTTTGCCCCCAAACGCCGCTATGCACCGTGGGTCGATGCAATGATTCGCATCGAAGGACCTGCTGTTGCAGATCTCGACCGCATCTTTGCAGAAGATTGGTACCTGGATACGGATGATTGGATTGAAGATGAACTGCCTCGACTGGCTGATGAACCGTTCGACAAGGACGGCGTGACAGCCCAGCTGGTTGCGACCGGTCCCAACGCAGCCAACGATGCTGTCCGGCATGTGATCCAGGCGGCGCTGCACTTGGCTCAGGATGAGATCATTCTCACCACGCCCTACTTCGTTCCAGATCAAGCAACATCAACAGCACTAATGACAGCTGCTCAGCGGGGCGTTGATGTGCAGTTGATTGTGCCTGCTCGCAATGATTCGCGGCTGGTTGCAGCCGCCAGCCGAAGTTACTATGGCCAGTTGCTGGATGCGGGGGTGCGCATTTTTGAGTTTACTGGCGGATTGCTGCATGCCAAGACGCTGTCAATCGACCGCAGGCTGGGGATTTTGACCTCAGCAAATCTCGATCGCCGCAGTCTGTTTCTCAACTTTGAAGCGAGCGTGATTGTGTACGACACCGACTTTGCAAGTCAGCTGCGCCAGTTGCAGATGGAGTATTGCAACACAGCCCGCGAGATTGATTCGGCGTCATGGTCGAGCAGACACTGGCCAACGCGTCTCTGGCAGAACGCAGCTGGCCTGCTAAGCCCGCTTCTGTAGAGCAACGGACGATTGAGAGTCGTCTATACCCGCCACATCAAAACAGCGCATCTTCTTCCTGCTGCGGCTGTCTGTTGAGCGTCACGCCAATGTGTTGAGCGCCGCTCTGTGTTAAGCAGCGTCCCTGCCGTGTTCGTGTTACAAAGCCGATCTGCAGAAGATAGGGTTCAACAACATCTTCAAGTGTGCCGGAATCTTCGCCCATGGTTGCAGCGAGTGCTTCAAGCCCCACCGGCCCACCTGCATAGGGATGTGACAGCGTGGTGAGATACGCGCGATCAAGATGATCAAGGCCAAGATCATCAACACCTTCAAGCGCGAGGGCATCATCGACAACGCTTGCATCAAGTCTGCCCTGAGCCCGCACCTGTGCGAAGTCGCGCACTCGACGCAGCAGGCGATTGGTGATGCGGGGCGTGCCCCGGCTGCGACGCGCGATGGCATCCAGAGCGCTGTCGCTCACCTTGTTCATGCCAAGCAATGCTGCTGAACGCCGAAGGATGGTGGTGAGATCTTCCACGCTGTAGTAGCGCAGGTGGTGCAGCAGGCCGAAGCGGGTGCGCAGCGGCGCGGACAACAGGCCAGCCCGTGTGGTTGCGCCGATGAGTGTGAAGCGCTTGAGCGGCAACGTGATCACACGCGCATGCATTCCCGAATCGACAGTGAAGTCGATGCGGAAATCTTCCATCGCTGGATAGATGTATTCTTCAACCGCAGCCGGCAGGCGATGAATCTCATCGATAAAGAGAATGTCGTTGGTCTCAAGCTTGGTGAGCGTGCCGACAAGATCGCTTGCCTTGGTGAGAGCTGGCCCCGATGTGACGAACGCGCGGGCGCGCATTTCATTGGCAATGACATGGGCCAGTGTGGTCTTGCCAAGACCTGGCGGACCATGCAGAAGAACGTGCTCCATGGGCTCGCCACGCTGCTGCACGGCTTCCAGGGCAATCTTCAGGCGTTCGATGAGTTCGGGCTGGCCAATGTACTCGCTGAGCGTCGTCGGCCGCAATCCGGGCGCGAGACCATCAGCATCGGCTGGCTGTTCGGGAGCTGAGATGATGCGATCCTTCGCCACGATGCGATTCTATCACAACTCGCAGCGCTGCGGAACGGCTGCCGATCTGTGCGCTGGCCGATTTCGATGCGATCGAAGTCCGCGTATCGAAAATCATGGCCCGACCTGCAAGTTGCTCACGCATTGATTGGCATACGCTCCTTCCCCACCGCTCACATCAAATTCAACAAGAGACACTCCCCAATGAACGCCGACCACACCACTCTCGCTGCCAGCCATCTCGCCTCCGGGCACGGTGCGACATATACCGTGATTGGCGACGACCGCGTCACGATTAAACTTGCTGCTGCTGATTGTGGCGGCGCGGTGACGGTTATTGAAACCACCACCATGCCTGGCGATGGGCCGCCCCGCCATGTGCATGAGCGCGAAGATGAACTGTTCTATATTCTCGAAGGCGAGTTCGTGTTCGAGGTCGGCGACGAGGGCGAGAGCATCACTGCCCGGGCGGGCGACTTTCTGCGTGTGCCTCGCCGCGTGCCGCACCGCTTTGTCAACGTGGCGCGTACGCCCGGCAAATTGCTGATCATCTGCACGCCGGGCGGATTTGACCGCTTCGTCGCCGACTTCGCAGAGGTCCCAGCGGATCAGCCGCCCGACTTCGCCAGGATCGCAGCCATCGGCGCGAACCACGGCATTTCCTTCGTTTAGAGAAGTGTCTTTACTGCCCGGCAACTGTGACTAGAAGGCAACTTCGCAAAGACGCAGATCAAATTGGTTTTCCGATCAGCGTCGCGCCTGCGCGCATGATGTGGCAAGCGGTTGAACACACCGGCAGTCAACGTGCCGATGACGACCGCCCTCGCACGCGTTCGAACCAAGCCATGACACACGCAGTAACGCGGCAAGGACGGTAAGAAGGGCAACGTAGGGGCACCTCTGCGCAGTTGCGCAGATTTGCAGATGCTTGAGCGACCGCGCGTTTGTTCGGGTGCTGCGCGAAAAAAAATTCATCAATGTTGAGTTTTTATGGTTGCATGCTGCGGAAGGGCCTGTAGGATGCGGCTGACCGATAACGGTCATCGTGGGTGGGCAACGTGACGGTGATCTGCGTTCGGTTTTCAGGTGGTGGAGAAGAACTCATGGTGATTTTGTCTGACCGGCTCAAACGAGCTTGGCGTGATGGGTCTATATTCATGTTGCTGCCAATGGTCCTCGCAATGGGGCTCGCGTGGCCGGCGTGGAGCAATGAGGATGACATTCGTGCAGCGCGGGCGATCATCAATGCTCAGGTGGACTTTCGCCTCGAGCCTGAAGTCGGGCTGCTCGACGAGAGTCAGGAACGCAGCCTGGCCCGGCGGCTGGCCAATGATGTGATCGCAGCCTATGACGAGCGGCCGGAGCGGCTGATCACGATTCGCCTCATCGGGTCGAACCTTGCGTACGCTACCTTCAATCACAATCGTCGGCGACACTATCGCGAAGATGGCGGCTGGACGGAGAATCAGACCCGCCTGAAACATGAGCGCAGCATGAATCGCGTGCTCAAGGAGATCATCGTGCACACGCGGCTGCAACGCAGCGATGCACGGCTGGCGGTGTTCGGACTGCCTGTCGAGGCGGGTGAACTTACAGCCTGGGAAGTAGCGGAAGTGAACTCGCACTACGCAGGCACGATCTCGCAGATGAGCGCAATCGTATCAGATGTGCAGATTGATGAGCCGCTGTCGCGCGAGTTCAACGTGTTTGTCAACGCGACGTTTGAGGCCCATGATCGGCGTGGAAATCGGCCCATCTTCTTCCGCAATGGTGAGTTGTGGCGAATCGCGTATGCCCGGCCTGTCGATAAGAACGATCATTATAAAGGCAGGGGGTTTGGCTATTTCGATCCTTACAACGAACACAATCGCGGCGGCTATAACCGCGGCCTCGAAAATGGTGAGGAGCAGGACATCGACCTTGTCTCGGAAGTTGAAGACGTCAAGGGAACGCCACTGATTTTCTGGGGCGGCAACGGCGCATTTGCTGAGCAGGTGGACCTGAGTGATGCTCCGCTGATCCGGGATCGTGTCATTGTGTTTTATGAGCACGAGTTTGGCCGCTATCCGCGCTTCAATGGCAGTGAGTGGATCAACAACGGCCTCCCTCAACTGGCAGACCTTGAAGAGCACATCGTCGACATTGTCGCGGATGTGAACGAACTCATCCCCGATCCCACCTGGGATGGTTTTGCGGTGATTGATTATGAATCGTGGGACCTGGTGTGGGAACGCACGCCGAACAAGTATCGCTTTCATTCAAAGCAACTTGTGCGCGATCGCTTTCCGAATCTGCCGGAAGATGAAGTCGAGCGCCTCGCGATTGAAGAGTACGAAGCTGCGGCGCGGCGATTCATGGAGTTGACGATCCGAGCCTGCCAGAGCATGCGTCCCAGCGCTCGCTGGGGCTACTGGGGCTTGGGCCGCCACTGGCAGGAACAGTATCCCCAGTATGACTGGATCTGGCTGATCAGCGACGCGTTTTATCCCTCGCTGTATCCAATCTATTACAGCGTTCCGGACGATACAGATGAGGAAGATATGGGAGTGGATCAGCGGCATGCATGGCACTATCGCCAGCGCGTCTTAATGTACAAGCGCTTCATCGAGCTGTTCAAACGCAATCGCCCGGTGCTGGCATTTGGCTGGCGCAACTACGCAGGCGGGCCGTGGAACACCTACTACTGGACAGCGATCAACGATCTTGATCTTGAGATGATGATGAACGAGTGGTGGACTAACGATTATGATGCGCTGGTACTGTGGGACCGCATTCACACCGAAGAGGAGTTGCAGTCATTCAACCAGTTCTACCGTGCACGCATGGCTCCAGTCGTGAGAGCGTTGCGCGGCGAGTGAGTCCGCACAATCGAAGCAGCACGTCGTTATTCGGTCATGCTGGCGTGGTAGCCCAGGTCGTCGATCGCGGTGATAATTGCTTGTGTGTTTGCGTCGGCTGACAGATTGATGTGGGCCACTTCCTCATCGAGCAGTACCTGAATGCTGTCCACACCCGGCATTGCAGCGACAGTTGCGCTGATGGCATCGACACATGCTTCACAATGCATGCCCTTGATGGTGATGTCGATGGTGTGCAGGGAGCTCGTGCTGCTGTTGGTACCAACAGCTGGCAGCGGCGCAGCGCGGTCGCAGCCACTGCTGAGGCTCAGCAATGCGATGGCCATCAGTGAAGCTGGGATGATGTTTGGGAGTCGCTCCATGCGTGGAATCATAGGTCAGGCGCGCGACACGTCAGCGTCTACTCATGAAACAACGGGAACTCGTCGCATAGTTCCCGTACATCCTCGCGGACAGCAGCGCAGACTGATGTACTGCCATGTGCATCCATGACGCGATCGAGCAGTTCGACGACGTCGTGCATCTGTTCTTCCTTCATGCCACGGGTCGTGAGGGCGGGTGTGCCCAGCCGCAGGCCGCTTGTGACCATGGGCTTTCGTGGATCGTTGGGAATGCCGTTCTTGTTGACGATAATGCCTGCTGCTTCCAGCCAGCCTTCTGCATCCGCGCCTGTGAGGTCTTTGTTGCGTTGCCGCAGGTCGACAAGCATGAGGTGATTGTCGGTGCCGCCTGTACAGAGTCGGTAGCCTTTCTGCGTCAACGCATCCGCAAGGGCCTTGGCGTTCAACACAACCTGTTGGCAATGACGTTTGAATGCGGGGCGCAAGGCTTCGCCGAACGCCACTGCTTTTGCTGCGATGATGTGCATGAGGGGCCCGCCCTGACTGCCGGGGAAAACTTTGCGATCGACTTTCTTGGCAACGTCCTCATCATCGGAAAGAACGATGCCGCCACGCGGCCCGCGCAGGGTTTTGTGCGTGGTTGATGTCACAACATGTGCATGTGGAAAGGGTGAGGGGTGCACGCCGGTCGCGACCAGCCCTGCAATGTGGGCGATATCAGCCATGAGATATGCTCCGACATCATCTGCGATTTCGCGGAAGCGTTTGAAGTCGATGATGCGCGAGTAGGCTGAGTAGCCGCAGATAATCATGCGTGGCCGATACTCGCGTGCAATCCTTTCAACACCTTCATAGTCGATGAGTTCAGTATCGGGATCGACGTCATAATCCAGAATGTTGTAGAACGTGCCCGAGAAGTTGGGCTTGAGGCCGTGTGAGAGATGGCCGCCCGATTTGATGGGAAGCGAGAGAATGCTGTCGCCGGGATCGCACAATGCCATGAACGCTGCGATGTTGGCATTGGCCCCGCAGTGTGGCTGCACGTTGGCAAAGTTGCAATTGAATAGTTGCTTGGCACGATCGATCGCGAGTTCTTCAATCTGATCGTGAAACTCGCAGCCGCCGTAGTAACGTTTGCCCGGATAACCCTCGGCATACTTGTTGGTGAGCCACGATCCCATGGCATGCATGACTGCAGGCGAGACATGATTCTCGCTGGCGATGAGTTCGAGCGTGGTTGCCTGCCGCTGGGCTTCAAGGTCGATCAGATGTGCGAGTTCAGGGTCTTGCTCATGCACCAGCGCGAGCATCTGCTCGGAGATTGGGTCGAGGGTAATGCGGGGCGATTGAGCTGATGATGATGATGCACTGGACATGGAGGATGGTATGTGTGAGAGGGCCATGGGGAAGGGCGATGGAGCCGAGGGTGAATCAGGCAATCGCAGCGAGAACGCTGACACTCGTTCCTCACCGTCTCTGTGAATACAATGGTGTTATGGAGACGACGATTCAGGTGAACTTCAACCGGCCGCTGCCGCTCTTTGCGTTGCATTCGGTGGTGATGTTGCCGCATTCCGTGCAGCAGCTGCACATCTTCGAGCCGCACTATCGGCAGATGATTGATCATGTTCTGGATCGCAATGGCCAAATCGCAGTTGCGCGACTGCAATCCGATGAACGAGCTGCTCCGAAAAACGGGCTGGCTGACAAGGAAGACCTGTACCCGGCCGTCTGTGTGGCACAGATTATGCAGCATCACCGCTTTGAAGATGGCCGCTACTTGCTGCTGGCCCTGGGCATCTGCAGAGCGGGGATTGTCTCGGTCGATCTGCCCGATGTCGATGATCCGGACTACCCCGAGCGCATGTATCCACTCGCAACGTGCGGGCTGCTTGAAGATGTCGATGCAAGTCAGGATGATCTCTCGGCTGTGCGGGGCAGGCTTGAGGATCTCCTCAAGCGTCCTTCGCTCAATACGCTGCGTGGCCTTGATCGTGTCGCTGAACTTGCAGCCCGCGACGAAGTGCCCACAGCTGCGCTGATCGAAGTGATTGGCTCGACGCTGATTGATGATCCCGACAAGCGATATGAACTCCTCTCACAGCCCGACGTGCGCCAGCGGGCTGGAATGATCCAGGCAGAGTTGCGCAGCATCGATCGCACGATCCGCAGCGCCCAATGGCAGATGTCAGGCGAACAACCCAAAGGGCTCAGCTGGAACTGATTCATGTCGAGACATATCGCACAGGGAAAGCGCCTGCTGCAACTTGTTGCGGTGATTGTGATCGTTGCAGGTGGATACATCGCGCAGCGTATCAGCGCAGGCAAAGACAAGCCTCTTGAAAACACCACGGGCAACGTTGAGGTGCCGACATCATCCAGCGACGAGGTACACTCCAGCCGCGGCGAAGACGCAGTGCTCGCTGCCTTTCGTGATCGCCGCTCAGAAGTCATTGTTGAAGTCAGCGGGCGCGTGACGAAGAAACTTGCGGATGATGATGAGGAGCCACGCCATCAGCGGTTTATCGTTGCATTGCCGTCCGGCCACACGCTGCTGGTTGCGCACAATATAGATCTTGCGCCTTACGTGCCGCTTCACCCGGGCGATACTGTTGAAATCAAGGGGCAGTACGAATGGGGTGAAGAGGGCGGCGTGATTCACTGGACGCATCACGATCCCAAAGGTTGGCGCGAAGGCGGCTGGATTCGCGTTGATGGCAGGAAATATGAGTGAGCCGATGCCATCCGTGGACTTACGGGTTTGCCGATGGCTACTCTGTTCATTATGTGTTGCGCTGATTTGACACCACAACCACCCAGCGATCCCAGCAGTGCAGGCTCGCGCATCGTGCTGGCAGAAGGTGTGACGGTTGCGCAGCGGGATGTGCGATTCAGCTTTGTTCGCTCGAGTGGGCCCGGCGGCCAGAATGTCAACAAACTTGCCACGAAAGCCGAGTTACGATTGGCTGTTGATGCGATTGATGGAATGGATGAGAGCGCGCGGGAGCGATTGCGTCAACAGGCGGGCAGCCGTCTGGTTGGCGATTGTGAGTTGCTGATCGTGTGCGACTCAAATCGATCGCAACGGCGGAACCGTGAAGAAGCGCTGACGCGGCTGAAGGAACTTGTTGCGATGGCAGCCATCCCCCCCCGCATCCGCAAGAAGAAACGCCGCTCGCGGGCCATGATCGAACGCCGCCTCGAAGGCAAAAGACAGCGCAGCCAGAAAAAGTCGCGCAGGCAGTGGCGTGAAGGAGATCACTGAACGCAGAGGCTGAAGCAGTTCAATATCCCAACTGCGTCAGATCAACACGCGCAACGAAGCCGCTCACTGAGAATGTCGCCACGACAGAATACTGCAGCCGCACACGGACTTTGCCGTCCACTGAAACGAAATCAGTCGCGTCGGCAACGGATGTTCCGTTGGATTGTTCCGTGGTGCCGATTGCGTACGTGCCAACCTGGTTGAACGCATTGGCATTCCAGTTGCGCATGAAGATGCGGGCGGTGCCGCTAGGGTTGTTCAGCCGCGCTTCAGCTGTAAACTCGAGCGATGTTGCATTCGCATCAACATCGAAGTCCAGATCAAGTCGCAATAGATTGGGCGCCGTTGATTGGAAGCCAAACGCAGACTGTGCCCGCAGATAGACATTATCTGATTCAAGCAGTTCGGGAATGCCGCCTGCAATGAGCGAGCCGAATGGAATGTTGATCGATGTCAGTGTTGCGAGGGCCGGGCCGGTATCGATGGGGGCAATCCACGTCCGCCACGCGTTGGGCGTGTCGGTCCATTCATGCGTGCCGACGAAGCTGCCGGGGTTGATGGGATCGGGTTCGATATGGCTGTAATCGCCCCAGCGGCTGGCCCGCTGCGATGTCGAGGTACTCTCCTTCACGAAAAACATCGGACGAAACTCGTTGAGCGGATCGCTGCCACGACGCACCGCTGCGCCGATTGAGATGAACTCGGTGGGTGAGGAACGCGCAAAGATAATCGCTGCGTTGCCATCTGCATCAGCTGCGATACTCGGGAAAAAGGTGTGTACCTGGCCGCCGTAGTCCAATTCACCCCATTGCCTGAGCGTGGGCGTCCCGGAATCCGGCCAGTTATTCATTCGAAACTCATACCAGCGCACGCGTGCGCGATCGCCGTTGACATGATGCACAGCCCACAGCGAGCCGTTCACATACATCGTGCTCCAAAAGCGTGGCTCGAAAAGAAATGGCCGTGTCGATGATCCTGCCTGCGGTGGCTGATTGGGATAACTGTAGATCGGCACCGGAATATCAATCGTCACGCGCGTAGGCGACGTGAGCTGATTGCGAATGCCATGAATGCGCACTTCGTTGAAGTTGAGCCCGGGAGGTCCGCTGTTTTCGGCTGACTGCAGCAGGTAGCCAGCAGGTGCATCGGCATCATAAATAATGGGCAGGCCCATCGATTGTTCGTTCTGGCCGATGATGACGATCTCGCGCGAGTTGATTGCGCCGCCCGAAAGCAGCGGAGCTTTCTCGATCATGAGGACCTGATACTTGTCAGGCCCGAAAAAGTCAGCGCTGAGATACAGCACATCCGCATCAACAGCCATGTTGGGTGAATCGATGTCTGTATCAACATTTGTGACATCAATGCGATACTTGTGCCACTCGCCGACGGGGTTGTCATCATCAGAAACCGCAACGTCGTAGTAGCTGCGTCCGCCATCGCGTTCGTTGGCCATCACGAAGAATCGCTGTGAATGTGGATCGAACAAACATTCGGGATCGAAGACAAAGCCGACGCCACCAACTTCGCCGAAGAAGCCATCCGGCTCGTTGATGTCGTCAAGATAGAGCAGCGTGCCAGCCCGATCGTAAAACGCGATCTGGTCGTTGACCACCTGCACATAGTGGTTCGGGCCAACCGCGATTTCGGGGTCGGGCGGGTTCCAGCCGGTGTCGGAAATGCCTGCAAATGCGCCAGCCGGGCCAAGCGGATTAATGGGAAGTGGCGGCAACTCGGGTTGCGGATCCCAGACCGGGGGGATTGCAGCGTGCTCGCCAACATTGCGATCCATCGGTGATTCGTTCAGTAGCGCAGGATTGAAGGTTGTCATTCGCTGTTGTGCCTGCGCGAGCATGTGCAGCCCACGGCTGGCCTCGGGCGCGATGGCAAGATGCACATGCACACCAGAGTCGTCGCCAAGCTGGGCATCGCCCGCAAACGCCACGATGCGCTGGCCGTTCGGCGAGAACACAACGCGACGGGCGCTGCTTCCCTGCGACACCATCTGCACGCCGCCTCCTGCAATCAGGGGCTGGGCGGAACTCGTGACGGCATTGCCCTTCGGATCAAACGCCTGCATCATGACATCAAGATCATGTTCGTCGTTCAGTTGATTGAACGTCACGAAACTGTGGCCGGCATTGTCGCACGCAACCGAAACGCCGCTCACCCACCTGGCATCTTGTTCAGAAACCCGAAGTGCGGGCGTGAGCGGCTCAAGCCCAGTATCAAAACGCTGCATGCGGGCCGAAAGATTGCCATCCGCATCTGCACTCAGCCAGGCTGCTGTGACGATACCCTCTGCGTCAACATCAATCGAAGGCTCGATGGCTGACGGTTCATCTGCAGCGCTCAATGTTGCGATCACTCGCTCTGCATTGCTCGCGGAAGTGATGATGCGGGTCGCCAGAATGCGGGCGCCTCGAACGTGTCCCGAAACATGTTCCGACCATGCAACCACAAAGCCGTTCGCTCCATCTGCTGCAAGCGTTGGCGTGAGCACAGTGGTTGACGCATCGTTGTTCGAAATACGCAGCTCATCACTCAGCGCGCCGCCTTCGGCACTGAACAATCGTGCACACAATGTCCGCGCTGTTGAAGGATGATCCAGTGGCGAAGTCCATGCAACCAGCACCTGACCCTCTGCGTCGACGGCAATGCTTGGGTTCGACTGATCGCCCGCGCGCGACACATTCACAGCGATTTCCTGGGAGATCGGCTGAGCGGTAACCGCGTCGAATAGCCGCAGGACAATCCCTTCGCCGCTGCCATCCTGCTGCGTGCTGGCCCAAGCCACCCAGAAGCGCTCGCGGGTGGTATCTGCAGCAACCGCTGCGTCACGCTGATGGCCAGCTGTCCAGACGTTGATCTGAATCTCATTCGACAGCGGCTGACCCGTAGCATCAAGCACCCGCGCGTACACGCCATAACGGCCATCCTGCTGACGGCGGGAGTCCCACGCAGCCACAATGCGACCCTCAGGCGTGACATCCACACTGATGCGCTCCTGCGTGCTGAAGGTGAAATCGTTCACGCGCGAAACATCGGCTCGCGACCCGAATGTCACGCTGCGATCAGATGTTTGGACGGTGTCCGTGTTTGAACAGGCTGCAGTGATGAGAAGAGCTGCTGTGGCGACGGCAGGCAGGAATACTCGTGTCATTATCGCTTTCTCCATCTTTCCAGAGACTTGTCGCGGCGGCTGGTCATGGATTCATACGATGCTCAGCAACATCCGCTACGTCAAAAAACCGGTGCTTTGTGAAGAGTTGCCTTCGCAGCCCTCACATTCAATGCACCTTGCGCAGTCGTGCTGTTGGAATGTCCATCTGCTGGCGATACTTCACAACGGTTCGCCTCGCGATGTCGATGCCGCGCTCTTTCAAGGACCTCGCCAGGGCGTCATCGCTCAGCGGCTTGCTTTTGTCCTCTGTATCAATGATTTCCTTGAGCGTGGCCCGCACTGCTTCCCAACTCATTTCTTCGCCACTGTCTGTCATCGCTCCCCCCGAAAAGAAGCCTCGCAATGGCACCACGCCGCGCGGCGTCTGCAGCCACTTGTCTGCAACGGCCCGGCTCACCGTCGCAACATGCACGCCCAGCATGTCCGCAACTTCTGTCATCGGCAGCGGCTTGAGATGTTGTGAGCCATAGTCAAAGAACTCCCGTTGCCGCGCCAGCACAATGTTCACCACACGCAGCAACGTCGATTGTCGTTGTGCAATCGCTTCGATCAGCCAGCTGGCCGAGCGAATGCCCGCTGATGCAAACTCGCGGGTCTCGCGATCAAGCGAGTTATCCTTGGCCAGCCGCTCTGCATCATTCGAGATGCGCAGCAGTGGCACAACGCCATCCGCCAGCCGCGCAAGATATGTATCGCTGGCTTCTTCGTACTCGACAATCACATCGGGCGTGATGGGCGGCACATCAACGCTGGAAAGTTCGCGGCCGGGCCGAAGCGTGAGATGCTTCATCAGATCAACAGCTGTGCGAATGTCCTCAAGCGTCAGTTCAGTCTTCTGCACAATGCGGGGGAGGCGGTTCTGCAGAAGGTCATCATAATGATGCGAGATGAGCGTGAGCACGGTGGTCCAGTCGCGATCATCCTCAGCATCTGCCATGCGTCGATCAATCTGCAGAAGCAGACACTCGCGCTGATCGCGGGCAGCCACACCCGCCGGTTCCAGTTGACCCTGCAATGCAACCAGAGCCCGCTCCAGCAGATCGAGCGTGAGTTCACCATCTTCGACAATGTGTTTCGCATGGTTCTGACTGAGAATGCTCTCAAGATCAAGACTGAGAAAGCCATCATCATCAAGGTACGAAAGCAGCAGGCGGGCAGCATCCGCGACGTCTTCGTGCAGGTCGATAAAGGTGAGTTGATGCTGCAGTTGCTCGCTGAGGCTTTCGTCTTTGGCTTCGGTGTTGGCCATGGCGTCCATCTTGCCATCGCGTTCACCTGCATGCCGAGACGGCGAATAGGTGCGGGGCGCGTAGTCGCCATCGAGTACATCTGCGTAGTTGCGTTCGTACTCGTTGAGTCGGGCAAAATCAGACGCTTCGTCGCCTGCAACAAGTTCGCGCTCCGCCAGGCGATCATCTTCTTCGCGCTCCTGAGCGTCGTATTCCTCGCTGGGTGCATTGGCCAGTTCCAGCGCGATGTTTGACTCCAGTTCCTGTTCGATGCGCTCCTGCAACTCCATGAGCGGCATCTGCAGAATCTCCATCGACTGGATCATCCGAGGCGCCAGCTTCATCTGCTGACTGGTGCGCATCTGTTGACTGGTATCAAATCGCATACGCAGGCATGATAGGTGCGTTCAACGATCAGCCGTCATCATCAGCAAGGCCGCTTTCCCCTCGAGCCCGCGCGCGCTTTGCGGGACCGCCACAGATCGGCCGCTTTGCAGCTTCGATGAAGGCGATGCTCTCTGCCACAAATGGGCGCTCCGCACGCTCCTGCAGCGCTGCGAGCGCACTTCGAAACGGCAGGCCGCTGCGATACAACATGCGATACACCCACCGTACATCATCAATATCTTCCTTGCTGGCGCCACTGCGCCGCAACCCGACAACATTCACAGCTCCTGCAAGGTTCGTCGCAGTCACGGTAAACCAGGGCGGAACATCGCTCGAGACGCCAGCGCCGCGACCAATCATTCCGCCGCGCCCGACTCGGCAGAACTGATGCACGCCCGCACCGCCTGAGAGAACCACTCGATCGGCCAGCTGTGCATGACCACCCATTGTGGAGCCCTGCACCAGCGTACAGTTGTTTCCTACGATGCCGTCGTGACCAACGTGCGAACTGCCCATGAAATAGTTGCTGTTGCCGATCGTGGTTGGCTGTTCCTTCATGGCCCGATGCACTGTGACATGTTCGCGAAATGTGTTGCCTTTGCCGATCACAACGCCCGCGCCATCGGTATTGGGATCGACCGCAGTATGCTGCGGCGCAAAGCCGAGACAAACAAAGGGATAGACAACATTGCCCTTCCCCAGAGTCAACGGCCCCTGCAGCCACGCGTTGCCGATTATGGTGCAGCCAGCCTGCACCTCAATGCGGCCGCGCAACACACACCCCGGTCCAATCACGACCTCATCCGCCAGATGAATGTCGCCTTCGAGCAGCGCAGATGGATGCACATCAGCCATGGCTGCCAGTGTAGGTGATCAGACGCCCGCCGTTCTCCGCATGTTCGATGACGATGCGAATGCTGGCATCTGGCAGGGCATCTGCGATGCGGTCGCCCCATTCGACAACCAGCATTGCGTTCTTCGTGTCGACGATCTCATCCCAGCCGATGGAAGCAAGATCATCACTGCCCCGCAGCCGCCAGGCGTCGATGTGAATAAGCACGCATTCCGCGCTCGCTTGATATTCGTGCATGATGGTAAATGTCGGACTGGAGACGACGCGTGGATCGATGCCGAGGCCCTCAGCAAGGCCGCGCACGAAGGTTGTCTTGCCAGCCCCAAGCTCGCCGTTGAGCGAGATCGCAACTGGCAGCGAGAGCGATGTTGTAAGCGATTTTGCAAGTGCTGCAGCGATGCTGCGGGTTTCTGCTTCGTTCGCACTCTCATGCTGTTCGTGCGTCACCGTGCACGTTCCTGACTGCCATGCTCCCAGCCGAGCGAGTCGCCCGCAATGCGCTTGCCTTTATCAATGAAGATAATGAATGGCCCGCCTTCTTCAGCGTCGCGCGCGTTCACGGTGCCAATGCACGACACTGCAACGCCGTTGATGACTGGCGGCACATGCGCCTCCGGCGCCGCGGTAAACAATAACTCGTAATCTTCGCCTTCCGCAACAGCCTTCAGCCAGGGAATGTCATCATGTGTTGGAACACTTGCTGCGTCGATCTCAATCGTGACATGTGACATGCGCGCAACATGCGATGCGTCGCGGCCAAGCCCATCGGAAATGTCGACCATGGCATGAAGCTGATCGCCAAGTGCTTGCGAGAGCGTGATGGCTTCATCAATGCGGGGCGTGAACGAAAGGTGTCTGCCCGATTCGAGCGAGCCGCCGACACTGCCCGTGATGTACACACGGTCGCCCGGCTGCGCAGCATTGCGCGTGCGCGGCGCATGCGCTGCATCAAGTGGCATCGCGAGTATTGTGACGGCAGCGCAGAGTGGCAGGTTTGCAGATGCGTGCGTTGCAATGTCGCCACCAAAGAGTGGCGCGTTGAATGCTGCTGCAGTATCGCGCATGGCTTCGAAGAGTTGCAGGGCCTGTTCATTGCGAAACTCTGCTGGGAGCGTGACCGCGACCAGGGTGCCGATCGGCCGCGCTGCCATGGCTGCAACATCGCTGAGCGAACGGGCGATTGCCTTGCGACCAACGAGATTCAGTGGCGTTGTGCGCTCAAAGTGCCTGCCCTCGATTAACTGATCAACAGTTGCAAGAATGTGTGTGTGCGCGGCAGCGCGCAGCATGCCCATGTCATCCCCGGGCGGAATGAGAATGCTCGGGCCCAGGGCATGGTTGTGCGAATAGACATGTTGCAGAAGATCAAACTCAGACATGATGATGTGCTCGTCTCAAGTCTACACTGCTGACATGTTGTCGGAACCGGAAGATTATGGCTTGACCGCTGCCCAGACGCTTGAGCATCGCCTGGCAGACGACACGGTGCCCAACGGCTTCGATGCGTTCTGGGCTGAGACATGCGAAGCGTTGTCTTCCCATCCTGCATCGTTCAGAAAGGCCGGCAGCAGCGGGATCGTGCAGTTTGAATCGTTTCGCTCTGTCCGCATCAATGGACGCCTCACAGTGCCCGAAGGTGCTGTTGATGCTGTGATCATCACCAGCCACGGGTATGGAAATGTCGCGGACGACTTTGCGGAACAGCCCGTGATTGCCAGTGCTCCGGGCGCAGCCTTGCTCGAGGTGCGCGTGCGCGGCTATCCGCCTTCGATTGAAGAGATTGGCGACTTGCGCGACGGGTGGATCATGCATCGCATCGAGTCGGCCCAGACATGGATCGTCCGCGGCGCGGTGTGCGACATCATGCAGGCGGCTCGCTGTGCACGCACACGTTTTGGTAACGATGTCGCGATCTTTCTGCATGGCGAATCACTCGGTGCGGGATTGGCTGTGATGGCGGCAGCGCAACTAGCGCGGCTGAATATTGCGGTCGATCGACTTGTCATTGGCCTGCCCAGCCTGGGCGACTGGCGCTGGCGGGCAGGCAGGTATTGCAACGGGGCTGGTGGCGAGATTAATCCGCTCATTGAAAGCTTTCGCCAGGAGTCGCGAGCATTTATCGAGAGACTGTGTCTGCTGGATGCTGCCTTACACGGGCGCTTTGTTTCGTGTCCAGCGCTGTGCAAGCTGGCGCAACGTGATGATGTTGTACCTGCTCCCTCTGCTGCTGCGGTGTATCACAGTTTGGGGTCAGATGAGAAGTGGCGGTTCGTGACGCGCTACGGCCACTTCGATGGCGGCATTGCTGACGCGCGGCGACATGTTGTGTTCGATCAACTGATCAGCAGCGCTCTTGATCCGCAACAGGACCTGGCAGATGTCATGCAGGATGTCGAATGCGAGCTGCGCGAATCGCGCGATGCACGATGGTAATGCATTGGCGTGCTATTGCCCGTTGCTCTGGATACGTGGATGAATCATGAGCAGCTTCATGCCAAAGTCTTCGTATACGGTATCGACCGCGATGAAATCGAAGTCCTTTGCGAAGTGTGGATGCAGTCGCAGGCGCGTGCCTCCATGGGGCCCGAGTTCGTGCAACACTTCAGGACTCTGCATGCCGATCGCGATACGGTTGAGGGCGGGGAAGAGTTCATTGCGATTGGCTTCGATGAACGCGATGAAGCCTTCGCGACCCTGGCCGGAGCGTTCATATTCCTGTTTGGTGCGTTCGCTGAGGACCTGATCCCACAGCAGATCGTACTCTTCATCGAAGATGCATTGGACAGTGTTTGCCACCACCTGCCCGGGCAACAGGGCGTGCAGCTTGACGCTGCCATCGTCGAGTTCGACGCGGCTGCCGTCTGCTGCTGCAGTGGCGCTCTCGATTCGAGCGTTCCCGAGCCTACGCGGCCGATTGATCACGAGCACACCATCTGCATCAACATAGCGTTCCGGAACCATGCCCTCACGCAGCTGCCATTCGGGAACATCGACATACTTCACAGTGCGCGTGGCACACCCCGAGAGCATGCACACTTCGAGAACAGTGATGGCGAACAGCAGCTTCATCATGATGCCACGCTCTCTGGTGGTGAAGACGTTCCATTGACAGGACGCGTGAGCGGTTCATTCCTGCCACGTTTCCAGAGATCGTGCACCTCGAACGCGCTGCGGGTTTCGGGAAAGTCGCTGCGCTGATGGACGCCACGACTCTCTTCGCGCCACAGCGCTGATTGTGCCATCAGGCTGCCGATGGTGAGCAGATTCTGCACTTCCCAGCCGTCTGGTTCATCGAAAATCTTGTCAAGGCAGTATCTGCCCCAGAAGTCGAACATCTCGACTGCATCTGCAAGTCGCACACCATTTCGCTGAATGCCGACGTTCCGCCACATGCACGATCGCAGACTCGAGCGAACGTCTGCAAGGTCCAGTTCAGCCCGATCACTTGGGCGGACGTCGCTGATGAGATTGATCAGTCGCGAGTGTTCGCGTCGGTGCTGTACTGCAGCTGCGCCCGCTCGCGCGCCGAAGATCAATCCCTCAAGCAGGCTGTTACTTGCCAGTCGATTAGCGCCGTGCACGCCGGTACTGGCTGCTTCGCCACAGGCAAAGAGGCCCGGCAGCGAGGTTGCGCCGTGCATATCGGTCGCGATGCCGCCAATGGTGTAATGGGCTGCGGGGTGAACGGGAATGAGATCATCATCCGGATCGATGTCGAACGATTTGAGTAATGCTGCAAAGCCGGGGAATCGCTCAGCAAAGCTGCCGCCGCCGATGTGACGCACATCGAGAAACACACACGGCTCGTGCGAGCGGGCCAGTTCCAGGGCAATGGCGCTGCTGACAATATCGCGGGGCGCGAGCTCAGCCATTTCATGTTGATCGAGCATGAATCGATGGCCGTCACGATTGACAAGATGCGCCCCTTCACCTCGAATCGCTTCGGTCACCAGCGCTCTGGTCGCGCCGGCGACATAGAGCGTGGTCGGGTGAAACTGCATGAACGCCATATCTGCAAGTGTGGCTCCGGCTCGCCAGGCCATGGCAATTCCATCACCTGTTGCAATCGGCGCATTGGTCGTTTCGCGATAGACCTGTCCCATGCCTCCTGATGCGATGATGGTTGCGCCCGCCCACATAATCTGCAATCCATACTTGGCGTGCCAGGTCATCACGCCCAGGACTGGCAGATCACCCGCAGCATCGCCTGCATTGTCGGATGGCGTGAGGAGGTCAAGGGCAAAGCAGTGTTCGAAAATGCGTGTATTGCGACACCGACGCAACTGGTTGAGAAGAAACTTCTGAAGTGCACGCCCCGTGCGATCGCCACCGGAATGCACGATGCGATGATGCCGATGTCCACCCTCGCGCCCGAGGCTCAGGTCGCCGGTTTCATCAAGATCAATAGGCATGCCCCCTTCGATGAGTTCGCAGATGCGCTGCACACCTTCCTGCGCAAGAATCGCGACGGCCTGTTCATCACACAGTCCACCGCCCGCAGCGTGGGTGTCCTGCGCGTGGCTCTGGACGGAATCCTCAGAGCCCATCACACCCGCGATGCCGCCCTGGGCCCACGCAGTGTTTGACACCGAGGCCGACTGCTTGGCGAGGACAATCACATTTCGATTGGGATCTTCGGCAGCTTCGATCGCTGCCCGCAGCCCTGCAACGCCGCTGCCAATGACAAGCGTGTCCACAAACATCTGCGGCAGAAGAGCCGTTCGAAAGGGAATCAGATATCTGCGATCATCAAAAGCATCGGGCATGATCAGGGATCATCTCACTCAATATCACGACTGCGGCGGTACAGCTCGAGGGCGCGCTGCATCTCGGTATTCTCCGTCACCTGCCGACTCTTGTGCGTGGCAGGGTCATACGCCTGCAGTTCATGCGTCTTGGGATTGTAGAGATAGATGATGCCCCGCTCGTCATCACGGATGGTGATCATGGTCTGGTCCGGTTCTCGGGAAGATGCATCTGTCTCGCCAGGAGCGGTGATGACTGCATCCAGATCAAGCACGAGCTTTGCGGCCCACAGTTGACTCGATCCACCCTCGCCGCGTTGACTTGTCCAGATCACGGTCCGGCCGTCAGCCGCAAATGCAGGCAGACCATCAAACCCATCTGCAAATGTGATGCGCCGCCTCTTGGTGCCGTAGCGAGCTGGCCCGCCGCCGCCGGTGACGCCACCACTTCCACCTGCATCTGCATCAATGACGAAAATCTCGTAGTTGGAGTGATCGATCGGGCTGATCTCGTTGGTGGTGTAGAGCAATTGCCGTCCAGCCGGATGCCAATACGGGGCCCAGTTCACATATGGATTGTCTGTGAGTTGGAACTCGCGCGCGAGGCCGATGATGCTGCCATCTGCTTCATTGAATGCCAACTCTGCCACAAACACCTGCAGCAGATCATCGCCGCGGCGATCCGATCGATAGCACAGCCGCGTGCCATCGGGCGAGAAGAACGGACCGCCGTCATATCCGAGATTCCCCGCAACGATCACTTCGCGTCGCGTCTGAAAGTCATGCACAATCAGGTCGCCGCCCACCTGCCCCTCAGATTCGACCCGCTTGCAATACACCATGAATCGCCCGTTCGGGCTCATCGCGCACTCTGCCAGATATGCTGCAGGGTCCTGGACAAGCGGTCGCAGCGAAGCAGCGGTTCCATCAGCCGTTGTCAGATCACATTCGACGATCGTCATCTCTTTGGGGAAGTGCCAGATATACCGGCTCACGCCTCGCTGATAACCCGACGCGGCATCGATGGTCGGCGGAACCACGGTGGATCCGAAAACAACAACCCCCGGGCGAGTTGGATGAAACCATCCGCAGGTGTTGGAGGAACCGACTGGACTGAGACGCGTGATCTCATCAATGGCGACGATGTTGCCTGCTGCATCACTGACGACCTGACCGACATACATCTGGTAGTGAGCTTCAGCAGTTTCACCTTCGGCCACGTGTTCGATGCCCTGAAAAATTATCTTTGAACCATCAGGCGAAAAATAGGATTCGCCCGCTTTGACAAATCGATCCGGAAAGGTCAACTGCACCTGATCGGAAAGTGTGCCCGCTTCGCCGGCGCGCCAGTCTGGTGCTTCCGCGACAGCAAATTGGGCCTGCGCGTTGCAGCCATTTGCAGCCGCGCAACCCACAATAAAAGGTACCGCCAGTCGATGTGCTATGTTCGAGCTTGACATGCCCGATCATAGACGCATCGGGGCAGTTGAGCAGGCCTGCGTTTCGCTGCCACCAACACTTTCTTGCATAGAACGTGACTATTCGCGGGCACGGTGGATTGCGTCGCTGCCCATGCGGGCAGTAATCGAATCGACCGCAGCATCGATCCTGCGATCGCGGTCGCGCGGCTCATCGAACAGCCCCGGCGTCTCTCCATGCCTTCCAATGTCGCCCGCTGCAAAGCCGATGAGCCGAACCGGCTCGAAGCTGCGTTCGATCCATGTGTTCAGCAACCCGCGCCCTGCTTCGCGCAGCTCGACGGTCATATCTGTCGGCCGTGGCAGCGTGGCTGAACGCGTGATGGTGCGAAACCCCTCAAATCGAAGCTTGAGTGTGATGCGACCTGCTTTGAGATTCGATCGACGCAAGCGTGCAGCAACATCATCAATCTGCTCAAGCAACACGCGCCGAAGCTCAACAGGCGACTCGACATTCACACCAAACGTCCGCTCATGACTGATCGACCGTGCATCACGATCGCGCGTGACTGCTCGCTGATCTTCGCCGCGCGCGAGCTGCTGAAGACGCTGCGCGCTCGCGCCAGCAGTATTGGTGAGCACATCAGGGTCAGCCGCAGCAATATCTGCAAATGTTGTGATGCCGATAAGTCGCAATCGCCTGGCAAGGGCTGGCCCGACGCCCCACATGCGCTCGATGGGCAGTGGCGAGAGCCGGGCTGTCACTTCCTGCGGACCAATGATGACCAGGCCGTCTGGCTTTTCCAGGTCGGATGCCAACTTTGCAATGAACTTGTTCGGTGCGACACCAACTGAAGCGGGGAGATTGACACGTTCGCGAATGCGCTGCTTGATGGCAATGGCAATGGCTCGACTGCCGCCAAAGAGTCGCAGTGAGCCGGTGAGATCGAGAAAGGCCTCGTCGATACTGAGTGGCTCGATCTCTGGCGTAAAGGCTGCAAGCTCTTCAAAGACGGCTGTCGATGCTTCGCGATACTTGTTGTAACTTCCACGCACAACAACAGCGTCTGGACACAGGCGCTTTGCGACAGCGGTCGGCATGGCTGAGCGACATCCGAATACGCGGGCTTCGTACGATGCTGCTGTCACGACGCCACGCGGGCCGGTCCCACCGACAAGCACTGGCCGCCCGCGCAGCCCGGGATCATCGCGCTGCTCCACGGATGCAAAGAACGCATCCATATCCACATGTGCGATGACGCGTGCCTGCATGCCTCATGATATTCGGGTGCCGGGCTGCTTGTCGCTCAGTCTTCTGTTGATCCTGCGCTCCCCAACAGCACATTCCTGAGCGCATCGGCATCTTCCGGTGCGCCGACGATGGTGTCGCGGCCGGGTTGCAGGATCACAGGAATGCGGTCTGCACCAGAAGCGGTGTAAATTTCAATGTTCGACTTGATCCGGGCGGCGATCCATGGGTCCGCAAGAGCAGCATCAAGGTCCGCTCGATCGCGATGCAACAAATCTGCGGCATGTGCGAGCGCCTCTTCGATGGTGCGCGGCATTTCCGGCCCGAACAGCCAGTCCTCAAAATCGCCAAAGGGAGCGCGATCAATCTGCCAGACCGCAAGAGCAAGTGCAGCAAGTTCGCATGCATCTCTGAATCGCGACTCTGTTTCTTCAATTGTCGGATTGCAGTCGCTGTCGCGCGGGGCTGGCAGGATAATTGCTGCCAGGGCAGCTGAATCGTTCGCGATCATCTCGCGCAAATATCCGTGCGTTCTGCGACAGTGCGGACAACAGTAATCAAGAAGCACAATCACAATCCGCTCAGCATCAGGCGAACCGATCATCGGCAGTTCGCTGACACGCAATGTCACAGTGCCATCAAGGAGGACGAGCTCACGACCAGATGCACCCCTCACATCGCTGCCGCTCCCACCCGGCAGGTGCGCAATTGCCTTTGGCTGATAGTGCGTGACATATTGACCTGCAATCAACACCGCAACGCCGAGTATTGCAGCCACGGTTGCGACAAGCGCAGATGGAGTGCGCGGCCCTGCTGTTTCAGTTTCGGCGTTTCGGCGCGGGAGCAAGGCGACGGCCACAGCAAATGCATAGCCCATGCCACATGCATGATCAGCCATGCACCAGGGGCAGATCGACTTCAGAATAAACAACTGCACGACAACGAACCATGCTGCAGCCAGCGCAACAGATGCAGCTGTGAACACAAGAAGAAATCGTCCCAACCCGCTACCGCGAACTGCGACAATCGTTGCAACAATCGAAAGCACATGCATTGCCAGCGCGGGCAAACTCACCGGAATCCTAAAGGTGCCTGCAAAGCGACTTGTCAGCACTGCTGCACACCCCGAGCCGCCGCCACACCCCGCTGGCAGACTTGCCTGCACCAGTTCAACATAGAGAAGGTACGACGAAATGCAGGCTGCGAGCACTGCAAACAAACGGGCACAGATCAACCAGCCGCGGCGGGGAATCACAAGCCTGGCTCCAATGATTCGCCACGATTATCCTCTTTGCGAACAATCTCGTCACGTTGTTTCAAAGCTTCGGGCGAACCGAGATTGTCCGGCGCTTTACGATCAACAGCAACAAGCGGCATTGACTCAACACCCGCATCGTGCGGCTTTTGCGCAAGCAGGCTTGCTGCAAAGCTACCGAGCATCACGCCCGCTGCTGCAACCACAATGTCCACTCGCTTCAGCCGTTTCCGCATCACAGCGTTCAGTATACCAGCAGATCGCTGTGACCGAAGCTGTGATTATCTCGTGATCTGCTTCACCAGTTCGAGAGCCTCGCGGAAGGCAGGATGGCGAGCGTCGCGCATGAGTTCATACGTCGCTTCCATCACCCCTGTCGAAACTGCTCCAGCTGCTTCCATTCGCCTCAATGCAGGGGCCACCTGATCACGTGACCCCGCTGAAATCGCATCGGTACAGATGAATACTTGTCTGCCTGTCGCCTGCAAGTCGAGCACCGTCTGCAGCACGCAGATGTGCGCCTCGAGTCCAGCCACCAGCACCTGAGTGCGTCCCCCCTCCAGCAGACTCTGGTCAATCAGATCA
Source organism: Phycisphaerales bacterium (assembly GCA_051004555.1). GTDB lineage: Bacteria > Planctomycetota > Phycisphaerae > Phycisphaerales > SM1A02 > JBPCKF01. The sequence goes on from JBPCKF010000033.1 coordinate 47,267, forward strand.
ACCAGCGCGCTGAACTGCGTCTTCTCAACACGCCATGACGGATCGGGCATTGCAGCTGTGACTTCCTGCGCCGAGCGCCCCAGTCCCTTTACATATTGTTCAGTCACAAAGCCCGGCATACGCAGCAGTCGCGCAACCCGCAAAAGCAGCGCACAGTTGTTCACAACCTTGGCGCTGTCAATAATAGTTGGCAGCAGGCGATCCTGCACATCCACAACCAGAACAGCTGTGGTTTCCGGTCTCAATCGTGGGATCGCCATTGATGTTGCGCTCGTCCTTTGGGAAGTAAGCCCGGGTGACTCCAGTCGCCCTGCGCTGTGTCTCGTTGATAGGAAGCCTCTATGCCTGCGGTATCATATGACCTCACGCACCCAGCGATGTTCCTGCGATGAAGCCGGTGGACCAGGCCCATTGAAAGTTGTAGCCGCCGATGCGGCCGTCGACGTCGCACAGTTCGCCGACGATGAACAGGCCGGGCGTGATGCGCGACTGCATCGACTTGAGGTCAAGCTCGCGCAAGGGCACGCCGCCAGCAGTAACCTCTGCATAGGTGTAGCCGCGATCACCTTCAACGGGTATGTGCATGTCGGTGATAGTGCGAACGAGATGCTGTCGCTGTTCGCGACTGAGGCGGTCGAGGGCTGCATGTGGATCGAGTGATGCTTCATTCGCAAGCGCGTTTGCGAGGCGCTCGGGCAGATTGTGCTGTTTGCGAAGTGTCGCAATCGTGCGGCTGCTGCTGCGAGCATCAATGAGCTGCTTGTCGAGCGTGGCAAATTGAATCTCCGGCAGCCAGTTGATGAACAGGCCTGCCCCCGGGTCGTCCAGCCGCGCGCTGGTCAGGTATCGGCTGATATCAAGCGGACCTGGCCCGGAGAGGCCGAAGTGTGTAAAGAGCGTCGCGTTGGTGAAGGCTTTCAGCTTGCGGCCGGTTGTGCTGCGGACTTCGAGTGTTGTATTGACCGCAATGCCGCTGAGTGTTCGCGTGAAGTGATTGCCTAGCGTGATCAGTGGCACGAGGGCGGGGAAGATTTCCGGTGTGATTGAGTGTCCGAGGGCCTGAGCGAAGCTGTAGCCAGCGCCATCGGAGCCTGATTTTGGCAGGCTTTTGCCTCCGGTCGCAAGCACCAGGTTGGCTGCGTGGACGCATCCCCATTCGCCCGTGACTTCAAAGCCTGCATCTGTCCTTGTAACAGTTTCAACGCGAGCCGGGTGCCGAAGTTCGACGGCGGCATGCTTCGCTGCATCGAGAAGTGCGTTGAGCACTGTGACAGCCTTATCTGTGACTGGAAAGAGTTTGCCAGTGTCTTCACGTTTCAAATGCACACCAATCTCGCGAAAGAAGGCAACGGTGTTGTCGACGGTGAAACGACGAAGCACATTACGAATGGCGGGTGGTGTGGATCCTGCGAAGGCAGTTTCATCGACGACATCATGAGTGACATTGCAGCGCCCGCCACCTGCGACGAGAATCTTTGCGCCGATCTTCCTGGCGCCATCGAGAAGCAGGATTCGCTTTGCGGGATTGCTGCGCCCTGCGGTGATTGCGGTCATCAGTCCAGCTGCGCCCGCTCCGATGATGATGGTGTCAAACTGGCTGCTGCGTTCGGGCATTCACCGTTGCCCTGCGTAGGCAGTGACGTAAGGCGCGCTGATTGTGTTGAGGTATTCGTAACGCCGCCTGGCGATCTGACGCACATGCAGCAGGTCGTGTGCAGCCAACGAGACCAGCAGATCGCCTGCACGAATGCGGCCCAGAACCGGGTGTTCGTAGCTTGATGCCCAGTCTGCATCAAACTGCATGCGCAACCAGGCCACGGTACCCTCACGCAACGATCGAAAGTTCTGCAACGATGTCTGCAGATCGCGCTGCTGATAGTTGCGTTCGACTACTGCAGCCTTAGGGTCGATGGGTGGCCAGTTTGTAGTGGGGTCGCGCAGCGTCATTTCGATGCGGGTGCGAAAATCTTCAGTTTCTTCATCAACAAGGTGATTGACAATCTCGACGATGGACCAGTCGACCTGCGTTGGTTTGTAGTGCGCTTCCACATCATCCACGCCGTCGAGCACAGCTGCGATGGCGCGGGTGTGTCGAGCAAGTCGATCGACAATGGATTTGATCGCTGCAGCATTCATGGTGCGTCTTCCACCATCTCAAGTGCGATGCAGGGTGTGTCTTTGATGGTGCTGAGAACGAAGCTGGTGCGTAAGCGGCCGATGCCTGCGACTGTTGCAAGTTTGCGGCTGACGAAGCGTTCGTATCCCTCCATATCGCTGACGCGCACCTTGAGAATAAAATCTTCCTCGCCAGCGCAGTACCAGCAGGCCTGAACTTCATCGAATGATGAGAGTTTGGTTCGGGTCTGCTGCAGAGCAGCGGCTGAGTGTTCCTTGATGCTCACGTGCACGATTGCAAGGACGGAGCGGCCGACCGCAGGCGCATCAAGAAGCGCAACATAACCAGTGATCACGCCCTTGCGTTCAAGCTTTTTGACGCGCTCGAGCGTACTGGGCGGGCTGATGCCCACGCGCTCTGCCAATGTTGTATTGGTAATGCGAGCGTTATCCTGCAACTCGCGCAGAATGGCACGGTCGATGGCATCGAAGCGTTGCCTGGTGGTTGTGTCGGTCTTGCGCGTACTCTTCTTCGCCATGCGTTGATGGTACCAGAAATGTTCTTGAGACAACTGCTCAGCTGTAGCGAACCCATTTGAGAAGTTCGAGCGGCGAGGGCGGCTTGCCATACATAAGCACACCCACGCGGAAGATGCGCGCAGCCATCCAGACCATCCCGACCATGCAGATGCCGCCCCAGACGATTGATGCCACAATCTGCCAAACCGGAACAGCCTCAGCTGGCGAAGTCACGCGCAGAATCATGACGAAGGGAATCAGCGGCGGAATGAAACTTGTCACGGTGGCCAGCGGTCCGTTGGGATTCTCCTGAATGAAAAACCACAGCATCATTGGAATCATCAGCACCATCATCGCAGGGCCGATGAGTGACTGCGCTTCGCGCAGCTCGCTGACAGCGCTACCGATGCCCGCCATCATGGCTGCGATCATGAAATAGCCCATGACGAAGTACACCGCTGTGTACACGAAGTAGATTGGCGGGATCTGTGCGAAGAGGGCGAAGTAGACGAGCGCCGCGATGCCCAGGCCAGAGTACATCACGAGCATGATGACACTCACCAGGGCCTGGCCGAGAATCTTGCCCGTCATCAGCTGCATCGGACTAACTGCACTGAGCAGCACTTCGATGACCTTGTTTGACTTTTCTTCGATGGTCGAGGTGAGCAGATAGTTTGCACTGACGAAGGTGGATACCCAGACCAGGATCATGAATGCGATGGGGATGAAACGTTTGAAGTCCGTCGAATCAGTCACTTCGCCGCCACCAGCATCAATCGAGCGGGTCTGGATGCGTGGCCGTGCCAGAAGATCGCGCAGCCGCGCGACGTCTTCACCAGCCTCTTCGACGCGGGCCTTGACCACCGCATCGCGCAGCGCATCGCGGATCAGCTCAAGATGGTTAGGCGAGATGGAAGGACGGGTGTAGAGGCGAATGGTTGGGGCCACAGCATCCCCGCTCTGATTTGCATCGTTCAGCTCAGCCGGGTAGATCGCGAGTGCATCGAGCCTGCTTTCGCTGACTTCTTTCTTCAGCGATTCAATCTCACCTGCATCAGCTCTTTTCACACTGAGCTTCACGCGTGGCATCATTGACGCTGCCTGTTCCATGCCGGGGACATTACCAACTCGATCAGTCACTGAACGCTGCATGTCACGAACGCGTTCATCCATGCGTTGGTCGCTGAACTCGTGCTCCGCTGCGGTTGCGACATGCCCATCTGCATCAACAATGGAGATAGTCCCGGTCAGGCTGGTGACATTGGGACGAAAGAGAATGGGCGCAATCACCATCACAGCCATGATGATGAGAGGAAAGATGATTGCCCCGAAAATGAATGCCTTCGTGAGCGCGGTGTGCTTGAACTCACGCCATGCAACCAGGAGAATCTTAGACATGAGCGAGTGTCTCCCTTGCTTCCTGAGCAGCAGCAGCGCCTTCATCTGCACGCACAAGTTCGACAAAAATATCTTCCAGGGTGGGCCGACGAAGTTCGATGCGTCGCAATGGCTGTTGTTGGAGAATGTCGTGCATGACCTGATGAGGGTCAACACCATCGCGCAGTGTGATCTCGACAGCGGCACCACTACTGCCTTCCATCTGCGCCACCGATGCAACGCCCGCAACATCAGCCACGTCAAGCGCTCCTGCAACCGGCTCAGCAACAATGGTGCGCGGATCGAAACGGCTGCGAATATTGTCGAGCGAGTCGTCCAGCAGCGAGTGACCATGATTGATCAGAAAGATGCGATCACAGATCTGCTCCGCCTGATGCAGGACGTGGGTCGAGAAAATGATGGTCTTGCCGGCTTCGTGCAGTTCATCGATCAGGCGGTTGAGAATGACAGCATTGACAGGATCAAGCCCGGAGAACGGTTCATCAAGAATGATAAGTTCGGGGTCGTGCATGATTGATGCAAGAAACTGCACCTTCTGCTGCATGCCCTTGGAAAGTTCCTGACAGCGGCTACGAATGACACCCTTGAGTTCGATGCGTTCCAGCCACTGTGCGATGCGGCGATCGAGACCCTCCCTGGGCGTGCCCTTCAGAAGGGACACATATCGCAGAAACTCGCCAACCCGCATCTTGCGGTAGACGCCACGCTCTTCAGGCAGGTAGCCGATGCGGTCCTTGTTGTCGAGGGCGCTTCCACCCACAACTGTAATGTTGCCGGAATCAGGATAGATGATCGACATGATCATGCGGATGGTGGTTGATTTGCCCGCTCCATTTGGGCCGAGAAAGCCACACACCGATCCTCGTGGCACTTCCAGACTGAGATCGCTGACAGCCACCTTCGGGCCGAACGCCTTGCTTACATTTCGAATGGAGATGGCGCTGTCTGTCATGATGGCATCGTTGGGAATGGCTCACGCAGCCCTCGCAGACCGCGGTGGACATCATACCCCCGTCTGTTCCGCTCGGTGAGTGGCGACGTTGCCGCAGGGAAATTTTGAATTGTCGTGATCTTGGCTCGCTCTTCACTCTTCCTGAATGATGGACTGCTGCAATGCGTCCATCGCCAATCCACGTCATCCACATTGCCTTTCAGGAGAGAAAAGAATGCGAACGCATCATCGATTTCGAATCGCCATAACAACTGCCGCGACAGGCATGCTGCTGATATCTGCAGCACAGGCACAGATTGCGCTCACCGAGGTCGGCTCGTACAGTTCCGGCGTCTTTGGCGAATCAGCCGCTGAAATTGTTGCCTACCACGCGGAGACTCGCCGCGCGTTTGTGGTCAACGCTGCCGCCAGCGCCATCGACGTTCTGGACTTGAATGACCCCGCAACACCCACGCTGCTGTTCTCGATTGACGTGACGCGCCATGGCGACTCACCCAACAGCGTCGCAGTTCATGGAGACCTTGTCGCGGTCGCGGTGCAGGCCGATCCAAAGACCGATCCTGGAGCTGGCGTCTTCTTCGATGTTGATGGGAACTTCCTGGCAGCATTCACAGCTGGAGCGCTGCCCGACATGATTACCTTTTCTCCAAATGGCCGTTATGTCCTGATTGCGAATGAAGGTGAACCGGATGATGACTACGTCATCGATCCGCGCGGCAGTGTGACGCTGATTGATTTGCGTCGCGGGTTGACGAATGCGATTGTGACGCAGATCGGCTTCGAAGGCTTCGACCGTTTGCCCTGGCTCCTGAGACTCAAGGGAGTTCGCATTTTCGGCCCAAACGCTCTCCCATCGCAGGATCTGGAGCCCGAGTACATCACTGTGACGCCCGATTCCCGTCGCGCCTTTGTCGTGATGCAGGAGAACAATGCGATCGTCACGATCGATCTGCGTCGAGGCCGCGTCACAGACATCTTCGGACTTGGTGTACGTCATCATGCCCGATCAGGCAATGGCATTGATGCAAGTGATCGCGATGATGACATCAACATTCGCCGCTGGCCCGTCTTCGGCCTTCCTCTTCCTGACAGCATTGCGACCTACCGACATCGCAATCGCACCTACATCGTGACAGCGAATGAGGGCGACTCCCGCGACTACGACGGCTTCGCAGAGGAGGCGCGGATTGGCGACCTCGAGCTTGATGCCCGCATCTTCCCCAACGCCGCCGAACTGCAGATGGATGAAAACATCGGCAGGCTGAAGGTCACAAACACGCTGGGAGACATCGCAGGCAACGGCGACTTTGAGGCGCTCTCTTCGTTCGGTACCCGCTCATTTTCAATCTACACCGATCGCGGACGCCTTGTCTACGACTCGCGTGATGACTTCGAGCAGATTAGTGCACAAGCGCTCCCCGATGACTTCAACAGCAACAACGATGAGAATGACTCACTCGATTCGCGCAGTGATGATAAGGGTCCCGAACCCGAAGCCCTCGCGATCGGCTCCATCGAGGGCCGCGTTTATGCGTTCATCGGGCTCGAACGAATCGGCGGGATCATGGTTTACGACATCACCAATCCAAATCGTGTGCGGTTCGTTGAGTACGTCAACAATCGCGACTTCCAGGGAGATCCCGAGAGCGGAACAGCAGGCGACCTCGGTCCAGAGAGTATCCTTTTTGTTCCTGCCGATGAGAGTCCGCTCAACGTCCCGCTGATGATTGTTGCCAACGAAGTGAGCGGAACGACCACCGTATGGCGGATTGATCCCCGCTGAAGCGCGGGCGAACGAGTTGAAGAGCAGGGGAGAACGATCGGCTGAAGATATTGCATCTTCAGTCGGTCGCTTCAATTACGCTGCGGCCTGTAAACTCGACGCCGATCTTGTGCGAACCATCAGATAGATAACGGCAGTACACCACCACGCCTCGCACGACCAGGTTTTCATCCAACTGCGGGAATCGAATCCACACCTGTGTGCCCTGATGCACAAAGTTGCGATACTGAAAGCCGATTCCCGTTGCAGAGATGTCGTGCGTCTCGACCTCAATGGTTCGGGCCCGCGACCCATCATGGCGCTCGTGCAGCGTCACCTCCATGCGGCGGTTCCATGCATGCCGTGCAGTCCGGCGCAGGTCGGTTGCGGCCTGCGTGGCCGCAGGCGAGCTTGGATTAGATGCAGCCTCGCTCATAGAATCGATGTCCCCTCACGTTAGTGTCGGATTCATCCACGTCCTGCTGGATGTGTCGGGTGCTGCATTGGGCGGACATTCCGCAGATTCTGCCATGCAGTTGGTACAGGCGTCTTGCGCCACAACCATCAGGTGCCCATAACTGTCGATCCTGAGAATGCCGCTCCGGGGCGCTCTACTATCAGATTCAGCCACGAGTCCCGTAATCGTTATGCACGACCATCGCCCCCATCATGAATCTGCAGCCGCGCTGCGAATCGCCGTCGCGGTGAGTTCATATCATTCGCCGGTTACCCTGGCGCTGCTTGACGGTGCGCGAGCAGCGTTCTCAGAAGCAGGCGGAGCAGAAGAAGATCTCATTGTGATGCAGGCCCCGGGCGCGTTTGAGCTACCAGTCATCTGCGCTGCCCTTCTGGCGCGCGACGATGTTGATGCAGTGGTGGCTCTAGGCTGTATTCTTGCAGGTGAAACCACGCACGATCAGGTCCTTGGGAACGCGGTCGCGACATCGCTCATCAACCTTTCAACCGCATGGCGAAAGCCGGTCGGGCTGGGCCTGCTGACCTGCCAGACCATCGAGCAGGCGCAGGCGCGAGCAGGTGGCCCACTTGGGAACAAGGGAGCCGAAGCCATGCAGGCTGCGATTTCCACAAGTTGCGTCCTGGCCCAGGTTGCCCGCAACAGTGACCTTCAGGCGAACCACGTCGAGGCAGTGCACTGATATGGGCGCCCAGCGAGACATCCGTCGATGCGCCCTGCAGGCTCTCTATCAGTTCGAGACCGGCAGGGCTGATGCGCTCACTGAAGTTCGCGCATCATTACACGATTCACCCGGCGATGCGCGGACGCACGATGCAGGATTTGATCTTGCAACGCGAGCGTGGGAGTTTCGCGACGAAGCAGATGCTGCGATCACTGCACTTGCTGAAGATTGGCCGATCTATCGCCAGCCCGTCCTTGATCGATCAATCCTGCGGCTTGCGTGGTATGAGATGCATCACACTCAGACGCCCCCCAAAGTTGTAGTCAACGAAGCCGTCGAGCTTGCTCGCGAGTTCAGTACCGAGAAGTCCCATCTCTTTATCAACGGTGTACTCGACAAGATTCTGAAGAGTCTGCTGAAGGCACAGGTGTAACTGGCGCATGGGACTTCTCCGCAAGACGATGGGAGCTGTTCGGAAAGGGCTTTCGCGCACGCGCGAGGCGTTCGGCGGCGGGCTGCGCGGCTTGCTGTTCGGCAAACGACTCAGTGACGACTTGATTGATGAGATCGAATCCCGGATGTTGCGGGCAGATGTGGGTGTCGCGACAACCACCGATGTCATCGCTGCCCTGCGCAACGAGTTTCGGTCCGGTCGCGTCAGCAGGGGCGAAGATGCCGTCGAGTTTCTCAAGTCGCAACTCAAGAGCCGCTGGAGCGAAGCTGACAGAGAGATCGCAACCGCAGAGACCAGGCCCACCGTCGTCCTGGTTGCAGGTGTGAACGGCGTGGGCAAGACCACCAGCGTCGCCAAGATTGCCAAGTCGCTGCGCGATGACGGCCGCACGGTGCTGCTGGCTGCTGCTGATACCTTTCGCGCGGGGGCAGTTGCGCAACTGGAAACGTGGTCCAAGCGGCTGGGGGTTGACATCGTGAAAGGCGCTGCTGGCTCTGATCCTGCTGCTGTCGTGTTTGATGCAGTTGAAGCAGCGCTTGCGCGGGGCGTCGATGTGCTGCTCATCGATACTGCGGGCCGATTACACAATGACACCAATCTCATGCGACAACTCGAGAAGGTTCGCAACGTCATCACGCGCAAGATTCCAGGCGCGCCCCATGAGGTGCTGCTCGTGATTGATGCAACCGCAGGTCAGAATGGCGTCGCCCAGGCCCGACGGTTTAAAGAGTTCATCGAAGTCACAGGCATTTTTCTGTCCAAACTCGATGGCACAGCCAGGGGCGGCATCGTGCTGGCCATTCGCGATGAGCTGGACGTTCCGGTCAAGCTCATCGGCGTGGGCGAGCGACCCGAAGATGTCGAACCCTTTGATCCTGATGAGTTCATCGAAGCGATGTTTGCATGACCGACGCTGCAATCCTCTATCGAGCAGCACCCAGTTCCATGCCACGGTCGCGGGCAGACGAAATCGCCTCTGCAATAATCTGCGGCAGTTCCTTTTCGAACATCACTTCGAGCGCTGCGGCTGTTGTGCCGCCCGGACTCGTGACTGCATTCCGCAGACTGTCGGCTGTCGTCTCCGGGTCATCAACAAGAAGTGCGCCCGCGCCAAACACTGTCTGATAGGCAAGCAAGCGGGCTGTGCGACCATCCAGGCCAATCTGCACACCTGCCTGCTCCATTGCCTCAGCCAGAAGAAAGACGTATGCCGGCCCGGAGCCACTCACCGCGGTAACTGCATGCATGTGCGACTCATCAATATGAACCACCTCACCCAGCTCGCGCATCAATCGATGTGCAAAGTCAACATCAGCCGCTCGCGCACCTTCACCCTTTGCGATGGCTGTCATGCCTTTGCGAATGCGGCAGGGTGTATTGGGCATCATGCGGACCACCCGTGCGTGCACACCCATTGCCTGGCGAATGACAGCGCTTGAGAGTCCAGCCATCACGGTGAGCACCAGGGTCGGCTGTTGCAGGTGGCCGATCGCTGCAACCACGCCTGCAAACTTCTGCGGCTTGATTGCAAGCAGAAGCACATCGGCATCGATAGCCAGTTGTGGCACGCCGGTGACACAACACCCCAGCGCACGCATGGCATCTCGCCGGTCGTCGTCGGGCTCAACCACCACGATGCGGATTGGCCGCACGAGCCCTGCATCGATCGCGCCGCGAACAATCGCAGACCCCATCGCGCCAGCACCAAGAACGCCAAGTTCAGCCGTCATCGTCAGCCAGTGTAGACACACACGGGGGATCGCAACGATTCCCGCGCACAGCGCTTCACAGCTCGCCTTCGAGGTTGTAACCAGCAGAGTGCATCGGCAGGGGCGCAGGTGCATCATCCTCCTGCGAATCGTTGCGATCGACGGCACTCTGTTTCACTGTTGATGGTGCATCACGGCCAATGTGCATGGCAATCAGCGTGAGATCATCCACCTGATGCAACGAACCGGGCTGGGAATCCAGACGCATGCTGAGTTGGCGGATCATGTCATCGGGCCCGGAGAACTGTGCAAGGCGCGCGAACTCATCGAGGTACCGATCGCTTGGCATTTTCATGCCACGTTCAGTCTGGGCCGTTTCCGGAAATGCAACTTCAAACCCGTCAGAGAAGAAGATCACTCGATCATCTTCTGCAAGCTGCACTGAGCACTCGGGGAACTCGTCATGCTCGAAGACGCCAAGCAGCCCGCCCGAGACCGGCAGATGCACCGGCTCATCGTCGCCGCGCAGCAAGAGCGGAGGCGGATGGCCAGCCCCTGCAATCGTCATGCAACGAGATTCGCAGTCGATCACAGCATACAGCGCTGTTGCAAAGCGCGTGGTGTCGCCCTGCCGCCGGACCATTTCCTGATTGAGCTTTGCAAGGGTTTCCGAAGGCGGGATGATGCGATAGCCATTCGCGGTGACCTGCTTGGTTCGCACAGCTCGGTGAATCACCATTGTCAGTAGCGCAGCCGGCACGCCGTGCCCAACTGCATCTGCAATGAACACTCCGATGTGCGTTTCATCGAGCCTGATGACATCATAAATATCACCGGAGACATAGTTCGCTGGCCGCCAGATCGCGCCAAAGCGCACGCCGTTGATCTCGGGCAGCGAGCGTGGTAGCATTTCCTGCTGCACCATGGCTGCCAGCTGGAGTTCTTCGTGCATGCGCGAAATTTCGCCACGCAGGCCGCCCTGAAAGCGCCTCGCCAATTGCAAGTCGGTGTCGAGTCCGCGAATGATGCGCTGCTGATGCAACACCGCTTCAATGCGTCCACACAGTTCATTGGGGTCGATGTTGCAATCAATGCGCAATGATCCCGCGGGCAGCCACCGCTGGGGCTCCCCCGCTGCTGCTTTCGATAGATCTGCAATAGCAAGAAATGGAACGCGCTGTTCATCGAATGCGCTCGACACCTGTCGCCACACACTGCGCAGCTCATCTGCCACGTCATCGATCAGCGAAATGGCCGCATCGTATTCACATGCACCCTCAGCTTGAAAGCGATCGATCGCGCAGATCTCGAGGGCCGGCCGCAGCGCGGCTGGCAGCGATTCGCGCAAGACCTTTGCAAAGTGTTGGGCGTGATCAAGGGCATCACCCTGTGCCAGCACGATAATGTTGGTCCCGTTGAGCATGGGCGATCCGGAAGAGACAGGAAGGCAAGACCCGGAAGTTCCGGGAGTGCGGCCTCCACTTGGATCGGTTCAGCGTGCAAGCAGCTTAAGGCGGCGATGATCAAACTCGACCCTGTCCCCGATGGTTATGCCGAGTCGGTCAAGTGAACCAGCCCGTAACTCGATCGCAAAACGAACAGCGACATCACTCTCATACCGTGGAAGGCGCTCTTCATACGCCGCTTCTGACTCGTTATCGGCCCGGGGTGGCTCTTTGGTCATCCGGTGCATGCCCACAACCTTCGTCTGGCTGTCCAGATAGAGAAGGTCAATATCCATCAGGCAGTTCTTCATCCAGAAACGTGGAAAGCGGTTCTGTGCGAAAACAAAGATCATCCCGCCATCGGGTTCGATGTGCGTCACACCCATCAGGCCCCGCGCGATCGATTCGGTGTCTGCAGCAATGTCGAGTGTGAACGTCTCGCCAGCGATCGTGACTGTTGCAGTCTCGGACGAGCCACCGGAACCGGCGTTCTGCATCACAGCCATGACGACGATGACAACAGCAATCAGCAGGATGGCAATGATTCGCAGAGCAGCCATGAATGATCCCGGTCAGAGAAAGTGATATCGTGAGAAGGCAGATTGCGAACATCGAACCTGCTGCAAAACTCCGCTGCATCCATGCACCGGGGCGAGTCGTCAACATTGCACCACCCTGCAATCAGGCCGATGATGCGCTCAGCGGGCACACCCTTCTCACGATAGGCAGTCACGCGGGTATCGCCATGCCGCTTGGCGAGTCGGCGTCCATCGCTTCCACGCACCAGCGGAAGATGCCACCAGCGTGGCGGCTCCAGGCCAAGAGCGCGGTAGAGCAGGACCTGCCGCGCCGCTGATGACAGCAGATCGTTGCCACGGATGACATCCGTCACACCCTGCCTTGCATCATCGACCACAACCGCCAGCTGGTAGGCTGGTTGGCTGCGCAACGTCCACACGATGAAATCGCCGATCTCGCGGGCGGGATCAAATGTCCGCACGCCTGCGAGTTGATCGTCAATCGTGACAGCACCCGGCTCGACGATGAAACGATTGTTTGTCGCGACATGATCAGCACTATCTTCATCATCATGGAATCGGAAGCGGTGCACATCGCTGCTGTCTGCTCGCAACTCGATCGGAAAGGGTGTTTCATGCTGATCGCCCTCTTGTGGAGCGGATGCAGCTGCTGCAATCTCATTGCGCGACAAGGAACAGGAATAGATGCATCGCTTCTGGGCGAGCGTGCGCATCGCGCTGCAGTAGGGTGAGAGATCGCGCGATTGCCACATGATTTCGCCATCCCAGTCCAACCCCATCCAGGCAAGCAGGTCGATCGCATCACGCGCAGCATCAGTCTGTACCCGTGGACCATCAAGGTCTTCAATGCGCATGTGCAGCAGCCAGCCTCGCTGGCGCGCGATGGCCCAGGTGATGAGAAACGACATTGCATTGCCTAAATGCAGCGCTCCCGTCGGCGAAGGCGCAAGACGAGTGGCTGCTGGGCGATCGCGATCTGTCAGTTCCGGGCCGATCATGCGCGGCATCGACTTGCGAATCACTCCTGTATTGGCTGGGCAGAGCCGATCGATTTGCTGCCATCGGGCTTCTCGATCTCGATCCACCACATGGTGTCTGCAGGCAGCGGATCCGGCGCCACCGCGTGAATGTTGTACTCATCTTCATCAGATGCGTATTCGCCCTTGCCGACTAACGACGATGTGCGATCATCTGTGCCCAGCCAGGCGCGAACGACGGTCTCGCCAGCGTCGGAATATGGAAGCTTGACGATGAGGTGCAGCTCTTTACCAGCCGCGATGGCGCCGTGAGCCTGCGCGAGTTCGACGGTCATGTCGTCGATGATGATGGACCCGAGTGAGACCTCTTCGTGTACAAGATCATCGGGTTCGTCGTCCGAGTGGACTGTGCCATCGTCATGTGTATGCGTGCCGCCAGTGTTGTTGCCAGTGTTGTTGGGCGTCTTCTTGCAACCGGGCGTAAGCAGCAATGTCGCGCCCAGCAGAATGGTGATGATGGAAAGGAGTGTGTTCTTCATGGTGCAGTCTCCGACGATGAGGTGGGTTTGGATTGAGGCTTCATTGTACCTGCAAACGCAAGTGCGTAGCCAGCCGGCACAACGATGAGGTTCAGGAATGTTGAGGTGAGCAGTCCCCCGAGCGTGACGATCGCGAGCGGTGCAAGCAGTTCGCTGCCCGGCCTTCCTGCAGCAAGTGCAAGTGGGGCCAGCCCGAGCGCTGCGGAGATTGCTGTCATCAGGATGGGGACAAGGCGTTCGACCGATCCCTGCACGATGGCGTCTCGAACCGGGACATGTTCCTGTTGGATGAGGTGATTGTAATGGTTGATGAGAAGGATGCCATTGCGGATCGCGATGCCGAAGAGCGTGATGAATCCGACCATGCTTGCTATCGAAATCACCGGCGCGATGTATTGTCCGAAGCCGAGCAGGCCCCTGGTATTGTTGATGATTCCAGCCCCTTCGGTGATGTAGATGGCTGCAATCCCGCCAATGAGGGCAAGTGGCATATTGAGCATCACGAGCAGCGCTGCCCGAAGCGAGCCGGTGGATATCTGCAGCAACATGAGCATGATGATCGCGACGACGAATCCAGCCACGAGGATTGTCCGTGATGCGGACTGCTGCGCTTCGAACTGCCCGCCATACACAACAGTGAGCCCTGCCTTCTGGACGATTGGATCGACGCGCAGCCGAACCGCTTCCACCAGATCACCGAGATTGGCACCTTCTGCAACATTGAGTGAAACCACAGCCTTGCGCTGCGCGTTCTCGCGCGTGATGAGATTGCTTGAGCGCTCGGGGCCGATGTCTGCAACATCGCGGAGCCTGACGATTGCGCCACCGCGTCCGCGCAAGAGCAGATCGCGCACCTGTTCGATCGATTCACGCTGTGACGGATCAAGGCGTACCACCAGATCGTACTGCCGAATGCCCTGATTGACCTTTGCGACAATCTCGCCATACATTGCCTGGCGAACCTGCTCCGCTGCATCGGCAGGGCTGAGACCAGCAACTGCGAGTTCCGCATGACGATAGCGAATCGGGAGCGACGTGATGAGCACTTCGCGGCTGGCATTGACATCCCGCGCGCCGGGCACCTGCATCAACTCGCCTTCGATCGCCTTGGCTGTCTTGCGCAACAGGCTCATATCTTCGCCGAAGATGTTGATCGCAATCGCAGCAGGGGTTCCCGACAGGACGTGACTGAGACGATGCTCGATCGGTTGGCCGACCATTGTGGTCATGCCTGGAAGGGAGCCGAGGATTGCATCGATCTCATCGCGCACGGATTCTCGATCGCGGCCCTCATCGATTGTCACTTCGATCTCAGAATTGCTTACCGGCTCGACATGTTCATCGCGTTCAGCCCGCCCGGTTCGTCGAGAAACCGAGCGCACGCCATCAATGGCTGCCAGGCGCGCATCAACCTGTCTCGCCAGGCGATCGCTTTCGACCAGTGACGTCCCGGGCGGAGCCATCACGAACACGGTGAACGTTCCTTCGTTGAAAGACGGCAGGAATGATGTTCCGAATGTGCTGGCCAGCCAGAGCGAGAGGACAGTTGCAACCGCTGCGAGACCAAGTACGACAACCCGCAAGCGCAGCGCCAGCCGCAGGCTTGGCTCGTAGAGGCGCTTGAGTATTCGAACCAGGAATGCATCGCGATCGTGATCACTGCGCCCAAGTCGCCCACGCAGCAATATTTTGCACAGCGCGGGTGTCAGAGTGAGCGCAACCAGCAGCGACGCAAGAATCGAGATCATGTACGTCACAGCGAGCGGGCGAAAGAAACGCCCCTCCAGCCCGCTCAAGAACAGCAGGGGCACAAACACGATCACAATGATGATTGTTGCAAACACCATCGCTGGACGAATCTCATTACTTGCTTCGAAGATCACATCAACGAACGGCTGCTGCGACTCAACTGGTCGGGCCCGGTTCTGCTTGAGGCGACGGAACACATTCTCGACATCGATAATCGCATCATCGACAAGCACACCAATCGCGACAGTCAGGCCACCCAGCGTCATCACATTCAGGCCGAGGTTCATGCCATCGAGCACCAGCATGCCAATCGCAAGCGAGACCGGCAGGGCCGTGAGCGTAATCACGGTCGTCCGCAGATTCATCAGAAACAGCACAAGCACAATGCCAACGATGATCACAGCCTCGATCAACACCGTTGTCACGTTGTTGATCGAGCGGTGAATGAAGTGTGACTGCCTGACTACATCGCGATTCATCACCATGCCCGCAGGCAGCGTTGGCTCGATCTGATCAAAGAGAGCATCAAGATCATCCGTCAGCGCCAACGTGTTGGTGCCGGGCGATTTCTGAATCGAAAGTACAACAGCGGGTGCAGCCTGCTCTGATGCTGTGCCTCGCTTCATGGCAGGACCCAACTGCACATCCGCAACCTGGCCGATGGTGACTGGCACGCCGTCGTGATAGCTGATGATGGTCTTGGCAATGTCGCCGGTTGTACTCACACGGCTCTGCTGCCTGATAGGAATCTCGAGGTTCTCTGCATTGGGCAGATACCCTGCGCTGGCAGTGCTGTGCGCCCCTGCTGCGGCTTCGACGACCTCTGAAATTGTGAGGCCGTACAGTCGCAAACGATTCTGATCGACGTTTACCTGATACTCCGGCAACTCGCCGCCGATGGCGACCGCCTGAGCCACGCCCGGGACTGCAAGAAGTCGGTTGCGCAGATCAAACTCTGCAAACGAACGCAACTCCATTGGCGACACGCTCCCATCGGGCGACGAGAGCGAGATTAACATGATCTCACCTGCAATCGATGTGATGGGCGTAATGAAGGGCGACGCATCTTCGGGCAGACTCTCGCGGGCTGCGGTGAGACGTTCCTGCACCAGTTGGCGTGCGTCGTAGAGATCTGCGCCCCAGTCCAGATCAACCCACACCATTGACAAACCAATCGCGCTGGAACTTCGCACGCGCCGCACACCAGTCATGCCATTGAGCGCCGTCTCGATGGGAAACGTGACATATTGCTCGACTTCATCTGCAGCCAGGCCACCCGATTCGGTCATCACCACAACGGTGGGCGCGTTGAGTTCGGGAAAGACATCGATGGTCATGCGTGGCAGCTGGTAAGCTGCGTACGCGACCAGCAGCGCCGATGCGAACACGATCATCGTCGAATACTGCAGTGAAAAGCGAATCAGAGCGCGCAGCATGGTTCAATGATCCTCGTGGAATGTGCCATCGGCATGAAAGTGGCCGCCCTTCTGCATGGTCCCGCTGGTTGCGAGCATGAGTTGAAACGCTCCATCAAGAACAACTTCATCATCAGCCCGCAACCCGCTTTTCACAACGACCCAGCGGCCATCATCCAGGCCAAGGTCAGCCTCGATGCGTATCGCTTCGTTGGGATTATCCGGGGCCCGGCGGAAGATCACCGGCATCAGGCCATCGCGCTGCACCGCAGCCAGGGGGATCGCCAGTTGCGCGCCTTCGCTGCTGTCGGTCACAATCTCAAGTTGGGCAGCCACACCCGGCCGCGCCCAGGTTGAGAGCGAATCCGGCTGTACATACAGATCGACAGTGCGATCACTGGAATCTGCGTTGAGACCAAGGCTGAGCGTCCCCGTCATCGAATCATCAAGGCGAATGCCACGGCCGGACATGGTTGGAACAGGCGGGACAATGCGTGCTGCAAGTCCATCCCGCAGCGCGCCCAGATCACTCTGCAAGCCCGATGCGTGAAAGCGCAGCTGATCCGGGCGAACAATGGTCAGTACGATCGTGTGGACATCCGCCCACGCCCCGTTTGTAACTTCGATCAGCTCGACACGTCCGGGCGCTGCAGCGCGGACATCAATCATATCAATGGCTGACCATCCAGCGCTTGAAGTTGGTTGTGCATCATTCTGTGCCGCCAGAAGCGCCCGCTTGATGCCAGTGATCGAAGCTGCTGCATCAATGAGAAAGTGCAGGCGGGCTCGCGCAGCAAGAAGTTCCGCCTCTGACTCGGCTTGTGCTGCATCAAGCTGAGCGCTCTCTTCGCGAACGCCCGCGAGTTCTACCTGAGTACTCGTGAACGTGGCCCGCGCATCAGCAATCTCGCTGCCACGCCCGCCACCAGCGACCGCAAGCGATTCAAGCTGTTTGACACGGACCGCCCACACCGCAGCACTCTCGCGCAGGCTGGCTTCGTGCTCCTCGTGCGCCTTCATGAGAGGATCGAATGTCCGCAAGCGGGTTTCGAGAATGTGGATTGAAGCCTGCGCAGCTGCGAGTTGTTGCTGCATCTCGCGCCACGTCGGCGAATCGATGCGATAGAGCGTGTCACCTTCCTCGACAGTATCAAACTGCTCAACCAGCAGTTCGATGCGCCCTGCGACAACAGTGTGATACTCCCGTCGGGCCGTGGGGAGATACTCGAAACGGCCGGGCACGCGCAGTGTCTGCTCAACCTGCCTGCGCTCGACACCCATGAAACTGATCCCCAGATTGCTGCGCACCGCATCTGGGATGGCAATGCGATTGGTCGGCAACGGCGCGGGCTCATCGCCTCCAGCCTTGCTGGTGGTTGCATCATCACCACCCCAGCAGCCAATCGCAAGTGCTGTCCATGCAATCAACGCAATTGCTGCCACGGAACGAACCACCCAACATGTGTGCATCCTCATTGAGAATCTCCTGAGACAGGCAATGGCCCGCGTTCAACTGCCGGGCCGAGCAACTCCACGATTGCAAGTTCCGACATGACCAACCGCTCTTTCAGTTCGAGCAGCCGCGCCCGCGCATCAAACACGCGCTGCGATGTTTCCAACAGAACGAGAACGTTCACATCTCCCAGCGCTGCGGTGGCCTGGACTTCACGTGCCTGCTCATCCAGCAATGGCAGGATGTCGGCCTCGAAGCGGGCCTGCAGCGCATCAAGAGCCTTGAGGCGAGCCTGCTGCGCGTACAGCTCATTTGCAAGTCGCTCGAACGTCACTTCCGCAGCTGTTCGTGCTGCTTCACGGGCTGCGTGCGCTTCCGCAATCGCCTGACGATTGCCATTGAGAATCGGAACAGGAAGAGAAACGCCCAGAAGCAGGCGATCGTCACCCTCACTGCCATAACCTGAGCCGATGGTGATGTCGGGGTATTGCTTTCGCACCTCCAGCCGCAGCGATTCCTCCGCAGCCTGATACGCTGCCCGCTCGATCGCAAGCAAAGGATTCGATGCGATAAGCCGCGCGACGAAATCATCGTCATTGGCAATGGTGCTTTCCGCGATCGCTGGAATGAGTTCAACATCGGCATTGCCAGGAAGCCCCATCAGGCTGAGCAGTTCCAGGCGAACCACAGATTCATGCAGTTCCGCCTCGGCCCGTTCATCACTGCGCGTCAGCAGGTCCATCTGCAGGAGCCGCTGCTCGATTCGATTGAGTTCGCCAGCTGTAACCAGCGCCTCGGCAAGTTCGAGAATCGAAGCGGTCTCGTCAATGGTGGTCGAGAGCAACTCAACACGTTCACGCGCAAGCGCCCATGATGTCCAGCCCTCACGTAACCGCATTCGCAGTGACCACTCCGCATTCACAATCCTGCGAAGGGCAACTTCGTGCTCTGCCCCGGCCCGAGCCTTCTCGACATCGAGCCGTCCCGAAACCGGAATCGTCAGGTTCGCAACAAGGCCATATTCAAAGGGACTCGACGACGAGAGTATCTCTGCGCCGTCAAAGCCAAACTCGGGATCATCCCACAATCCTGCATGCTCAAGTGTCGCGCGTGCGACACCCGCAGCTGCGCGGAGCGTTCGAAGTTCAGCATTATAAAGCAGCCCCACAACTTCACCCTCTGCCAACGACAATCCATCTGCAAAGGAGAACGTCTCTGGAACGTGCGCTTCCAATTCCTGCAGTTGCTGATGAAACGTCTCGATTGCTGCGGGATCACGCAACCGCTCTGTCACGGCGGTACGGTGCGATTCCAGATCGAGCGGGTGTTTGTGATACTGTTGACAGCCAACCGATATGAAGGTCAGAAGACACATCATCGCTGCAGTCAGGCATGTGCTGCGCCGCTGCTGTCGCGTATAACTATTCCGTTGTTGCACTGCTGCAACTCCTCATTCGTGTAGACATCTGCCAATCAACAACAAGCGAGAGCCGCATCGACTCGTCGATGTTGCTCGCCATCCATGCGTTGAAAGGGGCCTATACCAAAATGGAGCAGCACTGCACCACCAGCAATTGCTGACGGCGTGCGACATCACCCTGCTTGCTTAGCACCCAGGGTGGAAATGGTTCCTGATACGACCTGATCACATCTGCAGAATGAAACAGCACCTGTAGCGCATCACATGAAGGATCAGCCGTCCGCGCTGCCGCAGCAGTCTCATCGCTCTGACCGCCGGGAGCAGCATCAGCAGCAACTACCATATGATCAATACATTCGCACTGATGCGAAACGCACCCTGCCTCATCACCGCAAACCGCGTGCATCCGATCCAGCGTGATCGACGCGCGCCCGTGATGCTGTCCGCAACTCGATGCTTCACCGCTGTGCTCAACCTGCTGGGCTTGGCCGCCATCTGCCTGGACACGCTGCCAACCGGGAGCATGACATGCACCGCCCGTTGAGCAAAACAATATGCCGCTCAAACTCGTCTGCAGCATAAGCAAAAATGCAAGAAAGATGGACGCGCCCGCATTGAGCATGACCCAATCATATCCGCTCAGCCGAGCAGCCGCCATCACCGCCCCGCGCCCCCGCGCCCGCTGCACGCCCTATAACACGAGCCGCGTCAACGAAATCAGTGTGATGAATGCCACACCATCTGTAATCATGATCAGAATAATCGATGATGCCAACGCTGGGTCGATCCCAAATCGCCGCATCAGCAGCGGAACCCCTGTCCCTGTCAACGTCGCAGCCGACATTGCAATCAACATCGCCAGCCCAGCAATAAGACCCACATCCATCGATGCGCTCTCAACCCCCGCCATCCCAATCACGCCCACGCCAATCACCAGGATGCAGGCGAGGACAAAGCCGTTGAACACACCGACCAGCACTTCGCGCAACAACAATCGCATCAGCCCATCGCCACGCACCTCATCCAGCACCAGCCCACGCAACGTCACCATCATTGCCTGCTGACCGCCATTCCCCACCACGGCTGCAATCACCGGCAAGAGGAATGCAAGCAATGGCCGCTCACGAATCACATCTTCCGAAAACAGAATCACGCACGCCGCGAAAGACATCATGACAAGACTTGTGCCCAGCCACCCGATTCTGCCGCGAATCTTGTCACGAACCCGCGAATACACAGCCTCACCCTTGCCCGCACCAACGCCCCGCTGGACGTCCTCGGTCTGTTCCATGCGGATGATGTCAATCACATCGTCCACCGTCACCACGCCCAGCAGCCGATCATCAGCACTCACAACCGGCAGAATCGCGTAGTCATAACGATCAAACGTCTGGGCAACATGTTCGCGATCAAGATCTGCACGCACCGCTTCAACAGAAGTATCCATGATCGCATCAATGTGCTCATTGTTGTCCGCAAGCAACAATCGACGCAATGGCACCAGCCCCACCAGCCGCTCATCATCATCAATCACCAGCGCATCATTCACGCTCTCTTCAACATCTTCGCCGCGAATGTATTCGATTGCCTCACCAACAGTCAGCGTGCGCTTCACCGCAAGATAATCCGTGGTCATCATGCCCGCAGCTGATTCGCTGTCGTAGCCAATGAGAGCGCCAATCGATTCAGCCGGCTCCGCCTGCAGGTGCGCGAGCAAACGTGACTGCTGGTGTGGCTCAAGTTCCTGGAGCAGGTCAGTTGCATCATCGGGCGCCATCAACTCGATCAGCCGCCCTGCATACACAGGATCATCCTCAACCAGCCCCTCCAGCACAGACACCGCAAGCGGGACGCGCATCTCCGCCAGGGCATCCGCTGCTGCCTGGTCTTCCATCTCCTCAATCAGCTCAGTTGCTTCACGTTCGCTCAGGTCTTCCAGCGTATCCGCTGCATCAGCAGGGTCCTGCAGACTCACCGCCCCTGCAAGAGCGCCGACATCAATGGTGTGGGCCAGCATCTCCTGCACCTGCTCATCAGCCGCGCCCGGCGCAGTGATATCCGCAACCACCGACTGATCGACCGAATCCGATGCCGCTCTTTCGTGCTGCATATCAACCATGGCAATGAGTTTAGCGAATCGCGCTCAACAGAGCGCTCGCGCCAATCCCCGACTCCCCCACTTCACCCCTTCACCCTCATCCACTCACACATCAATCGTCACCAGATCATCACTCACAAGAAACCGCGCTGTTGTCTTGGCTGCGATCTCATCAATATTCACACCCGGCGCCACCTCTTTCACCTCAAACAATCGCTCATTCTCGTTCATCATCATCACACACAAATCGGTAATGAGCATATCGATACAGTGCCTGCCCGTGAGTGGCAGCGTGCATTCGGGAATGAGTTTCACCTCGCCGCGTTTATTGGTGTGATCCATTGTCACCACCACCTTCTCAACACCTGCCACCAGGTCCATGGCACCGCCCATTCCCTTTACAAGCTTGCCGGGAATCATCCAGTTGGCAAGATCGCCATGTTCCGACACTTCCATTGCGCCAAGAATCGCAAGGTCAATGTGACCGCCGCGAATCATGCCGAACGAATCTGAAGATGAAAAGAAACTGTGGCCAGGCACACCCGTCACAGTCTGCTTGCCCGCATTGATGAGGTCTGCATCGACCTCTTCTTCACTGGGAAACGCGCCCATGCCCAGCATGCCGTTCTCTGACTGCAGCCAGACAGTCATGCCCTTTGGGATATGGTTTGCAACGAGTGTGGGCATTCCGATGCCGAGATTGACATACATGCCATCCTGCAACTCGCGGGCTGCCCGCTGTGTAATCTGATCGCGCGAAAGTGCCATGCGTTCAGTGTATGCGACTTCGGGTCGTGGAGGCGCGTACGTTGTGCGCTTGTGTTGGTTCCTGCGGGCGTGGCGAAAGAGTTGTTACAGAATAATCTCAGCTTTGCGGAAGGCCTGGCCGAGGATTTCCTTTGATGGTGCTTTCATCCAGTCTTCGAGGATGCCTGCGTAGATGCTGCGGAAGTCGACGTTGAACTTGAGATCGCCGGAGTCGAGGTCGGTGAGCGAGGGGTGATTGCCAAGCAGGCCCGGCTTGACCATGTCGCCGATGAGATACATTGGTGCTGCGGTGCCGTGATCGGTTCCGCCCGATGCGTTCTGTTTGACGCGTCTGCCGAACTCGGAGAAGACCATGGTGAGCACATGTTTGCTGTTGCCCTGAGCCTTCATGTCTTTCTGGAATGCGTTGACAGCGCCGGAGAACTGTGTGAGCAATGCTGCATGCGAACCTGCCTGGTTGGCGTGGGTGTCGAAGCCGCCCATGGTGACGTAGTAGACGCGTGTTGGCATTTCCGCGCGGATCATTGCGCCGACCATCTGCATCTGCCTGCCCAGGCCGGTTTGCGGATATGGCACGAGCGGGGCTTTGGCGACAGCTGCGCGAATCTTGTCTGATGCGACCTGAGCATCAAGAGCAGTGCGCTGCAGGAAGGCCTGCTGCGAATCACTCTGCATGGCGGGCAACTGGCCGCTGCGATTGATGTCGTCGTATGGCTGTTTCATGGAGTGATGCAGCTCGTTGCCCAGCCACTTGAAGAGGTCGGGCGATTCGAAGCTGACCGGCTTTTGCACTTCGCCGAGCATTGCAAGCGGAGCGCTGCGGCCGATTGCAACTGATCCCTGCGGAATGGGCGAGCCATTGCACTGGTTGTCGAAGTAGCGGCCGATCCAGCCCAGGCCATTTCCTGCATCAGGATCTGCCGTGTGCCAGATGTCCATCGAGGTAAAGTGCGAACGGTTGGGATTGGGATAGCCGACGCCCTGGATGATTGATGCAACGCCATCATCAAGAAGCTCTTTGAAAGGAGCCATGGCCGGGTGCAGGCCGATCCCCTGTACATCGTTGAGTGCCAGCGCGGTCTGCTGGCCGTTGCCTGGGGCTGCAATGCCGAGTGATGGCCGTGAGTTGTAATAGTTGCGATCGCCATACGGGATGACGGTGTTGAGGCCATCGTTGCCGCCACCGAGTTGGACCACGACAAGGATGTGATCTTCCGGCACGCCAGCGAGGCTGGTGGTGAGCGAGCCGAGCGGCCTCATCATTGCATTGGCGGAGTTCTGCAGGAAGAGCGGAATGGTGGCTGCTGCGGAGATCATTGTGACGCCCTGCTGCAGGAAGATGCGTCGTGTGAAGGCTGCGTTGTCGTTGTTGTTCTTCATTGGGAAATCTCCGGGAGCAGAGGGCATCGAGTAATCGTCATCATCTTCAAGGCAGGATCAGCAGAGTTGATATTCGGGCATGGCTGTGATCAGTGAAAGCAGCGCAACAATCATGTCGTTGTCGAGTGGTCCTGCGTGACTCTGCGCGAACTGCAAGAGGGCGCGGGTGCGCTCGGGTGGCGGATCAGCGCCGAGTATAAAGCGAAGTAAGTACGGCACGGCATCTTCAACACGCACGCGACCACTTTCCCGGGGAAGGTTGGCAACCAGATGGGTCGCGTCGTAGCGCTCACTGCTGATCTCCCACTCGTAGGTGTTTGGCCGCCGTCCTGTGAGCAGATAGACAAGAAGGTTCTGCCGAACGTAAAGCGTTGCTGTGTTGATCCACGATCGCCCGCCATCCCATCCCTTTACAGAAGGTGGCATGAGCAGGTCCTGCCCCATGAGATCGCCAGCGCCGACCAGGGCCCGCAGCGAGCGGACCGGCGTATACATGGAACGGACAGCCTGCACGATCAACTGCGTGGGACTTTTGATGAGTGATGCACGGTTTGACTCGTGATAGAAGTGTTCGCTCTTAAACAGGGCTGTGAGCACAGGCTTCAGTTCGTAGTTGCTCTTGCGCAAAAGCTCCGCGAGTTTGAGAATGAACTGCTGGGTTGGCTGATCGGGGTCGCCGGGCAGATCGTTGACAAAGAAGCGGTAGAACTTCCAGCAGATGAACTGACTTGCATAATGATTCTGCAGAATGATGCGGCAGAAGTCGACACCATCCCACGGGCCGACCTTGCCGAGAATGCGCTTGGGCGTGGGATCGTGCTGCCCCTGATCGAAGAACGGCATGTGATGTCCGAGTGATTCATCGTACCTGTAGGTGTAGCCGGTGAGCGCCCGTGCACCTTCTTTGATGTCAACTTCGGTATAGGCATTGCCTTCGCCAAGTACGAAAAGTTCCATAAGCTCGCGGGCAAGATTTTCGTTGGGCGCCTGCCTGCGATTCTGATTGTTGTTGAGATAGCGCAGCATGGCGGGGTCGCGGATGATGCCATACACCAGCTCAGCGAAGTTCCCCGTTGCGTTGGCGCGGAAGAACTGATTCTGCTGGAACATGTCGTAGCTGTTTTCGATGGTGCGGTAGCCGGTTGCAAAGTGGCCATGCCAGAAGAGTGTCATCTTCTCTTCGAGCGGCCTGGGCGATTGAATCATGCGCTTCAGCCACCATGCCTGTACGTCTGCGTGTTGTCTGCGATCAGCCCCCTGCCGTCGTTGCCGTTCCATTCGAAACTGTTCGACGAAGGCTTCATCCTGTTGTCGCCGCGCGGCTGCGAGGGCCTGCTGCTCCTCCTGCGTGGGCGGACGCATGATGGTGCCATCGAACTGATCTGCGGTGACAGGTTCAGCCTCGATGGTTTCGTAGTTGATGATGTATTCGATGGCCTTGTTGAGGCCCAGGTCAGCCAGGGCCCGGGCCTGCGCGGGTGTGCCACCAAAGCCTGCCCGATTGAGCAGATGCTGGGCCTTCCAGTAATCAAACTCAGCCGCTGCCAGCGGCCGAAGAGATGATGGGAGTGGTGCTGCTGCCATGCTCGACCTCGCTCTCGCTACTCGAACCCGAACCCGAACCCAACCCGACCCACATCAGTGCGAACGGCAAAAAGCAGCCCGCTCCGAGTATTGTACATCGGCCAAACGAGAATGGGACTGCCTTATTGCGGAAATCGGGAGCCTCGACGGCCCGTCTTTCCGTTATTGAACCCACTGCAACTCGCACCCGATGAATCTCGCAGCCCTAGACCTCGTGCGACACCCTTGCCAATTCGACGAGAATGCAGGGGCCGTGGGCAAGCACATTGATGCCTGCGGCCCGGGCATCAGCAATGACGCCATCATGTTCAGCGCCCGGCTGCATCCAGATGTTTCGTATGTTCAGCCGGATCGCTTCCTGGACAATCATCCTGGTTGCGTCGGGCGGCGTCACGATGGAAAGACTCCCAACCTCAACAGGCAGCGATGTGAGGTTGGGATAACACGCGTGACCCTCGACACGGTCACAACTGGGATTTATCGGAAAGACTTCGCGGCGATTGAGTAGCAGTGCCCGAAACACCTTGTTGCCAAACTTCTCGCGATGTTGTGATGCACCTGCGACTGCAAATGCTGTTGCCTGCAGAAACTGCGTGATTGCATCATCGCCTGGCATGGGTGGGAGACCTCGAGTTACATTGCAGCGCGAGCGTGGAGCGTGCACTCTTCCATCTGGCCGTCACACGTCGGCGAATCCAGCGAGTACCTGCGATAGTTTTTCAGGGGCGGCGAATAAATGTGCAATGTGATGACATCTTCACCGGGCGGGTTGGCATTGAGGACCTGATGAATGTCCTCATCGTGGGATGCACAGATATAGCCTGGCGTTGCGACAAATGTGCCGCTTGAACAGAGCAGTCCAGATGGAGACTTTTCAAAACGAATCTCGGTGGCTGCGTTTTCGATCACTTTGAACGCACAGCTTGAACCACGGTGATCGTGAATGGGTGTCCGCTGGCCACTCTTCCAGCAGAGGCAGACCAGTTCGTACCACGCCGACTCTTTGATAATGTTCCGTTGATAGCGCTCGTCACAAAACGCGCAACTGGGGTCGAGGTCGCAGCGGCTGACGTCAATCTCGCGCAGCAGTTGCTCCAGCACGTCAAGGTCCGCCCGATCGGTGAGCGAATCGAGGTAGTCGATCAACGATGCCAGCTTGGGAAATCGCTGCTGGGGCGTACATTCGCCAGTCGCTGCTTGAGCTGGTCTGGTTGAACCATCTGCCATGTGAGTAGTGTACAACAGATTGGCTGCTGGGCCAAGTTCTATCCGAATCGTATCATTTGCGGTTGCTCGTGCAATCCCGCTGCGGTCTGAGACGTACAAAGGACATGGAGGCTCTTATGGACCACGTGATGAATCGTTGCTTGAGGCAGGTTGTGCAAGCGACGCTGGGGATCGCGGCTCTTTGCAGCGGCGTGGTTGCAGTCGACGCCCAGCAGGAAACACCGCTGGTCCCGCTGTCATTCGAACTGGCCGAGCCAGCCCGCAAGGCGATCAACGCAACCTGGCTGACTGATGAGGAGCGCTCAGCGCTTCGCGTGTTTCATGGCGTGTGGATTGATGCGGATCTCGATTCACCTGGGCTTCAGGCTGTGGTTGCGCTCAATGCGTGGGACTTTGCTCATCCATCACTCAACGATCCTGCAACGCCCATCGAGCTGCGCGCAGAAGCGCTGCAGCGGGCCGGTCAGCTGCACGAAGCGGTTGACCTGCTTCAGGGTGTTGACTCATTCAGCGCCAGCCGCATCCGCGCAGAGTCGCTTGAGCTATTGGGCGATTTCGCGGAAGCCGATCGGGCTGTCGATGCGCCCGTCGAGCAGCTTCTTGCCCGCAAACTGGATGATGCAGTTGCGCTGACCGAAGGTGTCCGCGCGCTTGTGGTTCGTTCACGATTGCGGGGCCAGCCTGCCCGCGACTACCAGACCATGCTCGACCTGCTCGGCCAAGCACGCAGTACGTTCAACCGACTCTACTGGCCAGCCATTCTCACCGAAGCGGATCTGCTTGTCAGTAAGGACAACGCCATCGAAGCGATTGATGCGCTGCATGAAGTGCTCTCGCTGAATCCCCGTTGTGCTGACGCATGGTTTCGACTTGGACTGGTGGCGCTGGGACGCTTTGACTTCGACTCAGCACGGGGTGCGGGCCGCGCGCTCAAGCGACTCAATCCATATCATCCGCTTGCGCATCTGCTGGAAGCGGAGATCGGCCTGATACAGGGTGATCCTGCCTATTCACTTGAACAGATCGAACATGTGCTGACGCGCATGCCCCAGCAGCGCGACGCATTGCAGATACAGGCTGCAGCACTTGCGCTTCAATACAACGATGACGCATTGCAGAAGGCGCTTGATGCGTACGACACGCTCTCGCCCGGCAGCGCATTGGCGTACAACAAAGTCGGTACGATTCTTTCGTTCGATCGTCAGTACGAGCAGGCTGCGGAAATGCTGAACGAAGCGATCGCCCGCCAGCCGCGCTGGCCGACGCCACAGGTTGAACTCGGCCTGCTGGAGTTGCAATCGGGTCGTGATGCCCTGGCGCTGGACGCGTTACAGCGCGTGGCATCGCTCGATCCATTCAATAAGCGGGCCGCCAACAGCCTCTTTCTGCTGCAGGAGTTGATGCAGCATTTCAAACAGGTGGAGACCGAGTTCTTTATCATTCGCTACAGCCCCGAGAGCGGCGACCAGGTGTTGGTCGATCAGATGGTGCGCAAGCTCGATGACATTCATCGCACCGTTGCAGATCGCTTCAGTCACGAACCAGCCCGCAAGACCATTATCGAACTCATGCCCGATCACAAGTGGTTCGGCGTTCGCATCAGCGGCATGCCATTCATCCACACTATCGCAGCCTGTACCGGCCCTGTGATTGCGATGGAAGCGCCCCGCGAAGGGCCACGTCAGCTGCACCTTGGCACTTTCGATTGGCCGCGCGTGTTGCAGCACGAATATACCCACACGATCACGCTCAGTCAGACCAGCAACCGCATCCCCCACTGGCTCACTGAAGCTGCAGCTGTGAGTATGGAACATGCTCCGCGCGACCACGATCGTGTCATGGCACTTGTCAATGCATGGCGGGAGAAGCGACTGTTCGATCTCGAAGAAATCAACTGGGCATTTGTCCGGCCCAAGCGTCCTGGTGATCGATCACTGGCATACAACCAGGGATTCTGGATGGTGCAGTTCATGAACGAAACGTTTGGAGAGAGCGCCCTCATTCGTCTGCTGGAACGGTATGACATGGGCGATCGCGAAGAGGATGCTTTGCCGCAGACGCTGGGTGTCAGTCGCGAGGAGTTCTACACGCGATTTCTTGCATGGGCGGACGAGCAGATCAGCGCGTGGGGCTACAACCCGACTCCGTCTCGAACTGATCTTGAAGATGAGATTCGTAGCGCCGATCCGGAACTCAGCGCTCTGCAGCAGAAGCAGAATGCAGCCTATCTCAAGGCCATGGCCAACATTCTTGTGAGCCGCATCGGATCGCCTGTGAAACCTGATGAGCAGATACTTGATGCCAGCAACTGGCCGGCACAGCCGCGCGTGCCTGTCGAGATCACCGATGAACATGTCACGCAATGGCTCGAACTGTACCCCGATAATCCGGATGTTCTGGAAATCGCGATCGGCAGAACGCTGGCGATGGCTGGCCAGCCGACGTTCGAACATGTGCCGCTGCTGGAGCGCTATCTCGAAGCTCGTCCGGCAGATCCGTCCCCACATCGGCCGCTCGCCCTCATCTGGCAGCAGAGCAGCAATCCGGAGCGGGCGATTCCTCATCTTGAAGAGCTTGATATTCGCTCTGAATACGACGAGGTGTACGCAGTTGCCCTGGCAAAGCTGTACCGCGACACTGGCGACAGCGGTCGCGCTCTTCAGAAGATCACTCGCGCAGTCAACATCAATGCCTACCACGCGCCGCATCGTGAACTTGCGGCTGCGATTGCAATCGAAGCCGGCCGCCTCGATCTTGCCCGCGAACACATCATCGCTCTGACCATCCTCGAACCCGATCGAGCACAACACGAGAAGCGCCTGGAAGCGATTGATAAGGCACTGGAGAGGGCTGGCAACTGAGCGTATCTCCCTGAGCCGACACGCCCGGCGTCGCAGACTATCATCACCCCTGCAGCCGGAGTGGCGGAATCGGCAGACGCGCTGGATTCAAAATCCAGTGCCCGTCAAGGGCGTGTGGGTTCGAGTCCCACCTCCGGTATTTTCTCAAAGTGCGTGCCGCGCTTATGACCTGCCCTGCAACAGGCTGGCCACAGCCGCGATCGCGATGGACTGCTGTTCGCCCGTCTCGAGATTCTTGAGCTCCGCGGCTTCTACATCGCCGCCCAGAATCAGGGCGAAACGGGCCCGCAACTTGCCTGCTTCGCTCAACAGTTTGCCGATGTTCTTTGTTGTCTTCGCAGTTGTTCGTGCGTGCAGGCCTGCGCTACGCAGATCGCTGAGGACGGAGATCAATCGAGCATCATCCTTCCGTTCACCAGCATCGATCACAAAGACATCCGGGCGCGGCTGATATGTATCGCCGCTTTCCAGCAGGCCCTTCTCCTCAAGCAACAGCCGCAACACAACATCACCCATGGCTATGCCGACTGCAGGTGTGGGCGGACCGCCGAAGAGTTCGATGAGTCGGTCATATCGGCCGCCACCTGCAACAGCCCGCTCGCCTTCCGCGAGAATCTCAAATACGGGCCCGGTGTAATACGCAAGGCCGCGAACGATCGACGCATCAAATTTGCACCAGTGCAGACACTTGCGGGCCGCGAGTTCGTGGCACAGCTCCACCATCTCGCCAGCCGCCCCGCTGATGTCATTTGCCGCGTCCGGCAATTCGGTGTCATTCTCGATCGATGCGATCGTGTCATTGATCAGTGTCGCGGCTCTTTCGGTCGCAGTTTCGTAGCTTCCATAATCAAGCGCAAGTGCGTCGCATTGCTTTGCAAACTCCGCATCATCCAGTTTGGCTTTGCGATCGAGCAGCATCATTCCACTTTCAACATTTTCCTCGATCACCCCAGCTGCGGAAAGCGCTTCTGCAATCAGTCCGCGATGACATAAGTGCACTGTGACATCACTTGATCGAATGCCAAGATCGTGCAGCACCCCCACCGCAACCGCAATGATATCTGCATCAGCGCGTGGTGATGCATCGCCGATGACATCTGCATTCCATTGAATGAACTCGCGTAACCGTCCGCGCTGTGGCCGTTCTGCCCGAAAATGACTGGGGATCGAAAACCAACGGGTGGGCGAGGGCAGCGAGTTGGCCCGGGCTGCGTACATTCGCGCCAGCGTGGGAGTAAACTCCGGCCGCAGGGCATACTCCGTCTCGCCACCAGCCCTGCGAAATGCAAACAACTCTGAAACGATTCCTTCGCCCGATTTGACGGTGTACAGCTCAAGATGCTCGAAGGTTGGACCTTCAATCTCATCAAACCCATGATTGATTGAGACCCGTCGCCACGCAGATTCGACATGCTTCCGCAGCGCCATCTCCGCAGGATAAAAGTCGCGCGTCCCCCGAGGCGACTGAAGCGCTTGCTTTGATGTTCGCCGCTCTGTCATGGAGTGCAGCATACGCGTTTGGGGCGGACACGACAAAGTCGCGCCGCCTGCAACGCCATTGCCGATTCCGCAGTTGACTTCGACGCTTACTTATCGTCGTCAGCGATTCCAAAGCCGCTGCGATCTGCGTATGGCGGACGACTGGGCTTCACATATGGATTTGCCTCGATTTCATCGAGCATCAGCTGGATTGCTGCATCAAGTTGGGGATCGCCGCCATCAACCATGAGCGCGGGGTCGTCGATGATGTCGATGTCAGGATCGACGCCATGCCCTTCAATGCCCCATGTTCCATCAGTCTCGTAGAAGGCGAAAGTTGGCACGGTGCAGGTTGCGCCATCAATGAGCCGCGGCGAACCGGAAATGCCAACGAGGCCGCCCCAGGTTCGACGGCCGATGAGTTTGCCAAGTCCGGACTGACGGAAATAGTACGGGAATGCATCGCCACCCGATCCAGCCGGCCCGTTGATCAGCATGCACTTGGGACCCTGATGTCCATCGGGCGGCCAGGTCCAGTCGGCCATGTCGCGACGTGCCCAGTAATTCGTCACCGGCCGATTGAGGATTTCGATGAACCGCGTGGGAATCTGACCGCCGCCATTCCATCGTTCATCGATAATGATGGCCTTCTTGTTTGTTTGACCGAAGAACTGACGCACCAGATCGGTCTGACCATTGGTGCCAGTGTCGGGAACATACACATAGCCAACCTGACCATCGGTTTTCTCTTCGACATACTTGCGATTGTGTTCGATCCAGTTGCGATAGCGAAGCGATGTTTCGCTGCCATCGAGTTTGACAATCACCTCGCGGGCTTCATCATCCATTTCGGGTGCATCGGAAACAGTCAGAACAACAGTCTTTCCTACGAGGTTGAGAAAGGCCGCCCAGGGGTCTTTGGCTGTATCGAGTGGCACACCGTTGACTGCCAGAATGTAATCGCCTTGTTTCACATCGACGCCGGGCTGTGAAAGTGGGCCACGTGCATCCGCGTCCCATGGTCCGCCCGTCAATATGCGCTTGATTCGGTACGCGTCATTCTCCAGGACGAAGTCCACCCCCAACATTCCGACGTTGGCGTTTGCTGTCGATTCGACGTCACCGCCGCCGTAATACGCGTGCCCGACATTGAGTTCTGAAATCATTTCCGCGATGATGAATCCCACCTCTTCGCGGTTGACTGCTTCATCGATCATTGGCGCGTAGTGATCGTGCACTGCCTGCCAGTCGAGGCCATGCATTGTGGGATCGTAAAAGAAATCGCGCTGCAGTCGCCAGGCCTCGTTGAAGATCTGCTTCCACTCATTGCGGGGATTGATACGCATGCGCAGTCCGTCAGCGGCCACCGGTTTTCCGGAACCGCCCGCGGAAGCGGGTTGGATGGTAATGGAACTGCCCCGCCTGTAGAGGATCTTCTTTCCATCACCGGAAATGTCGAAGCCCATGACACCTGCTGCGACATCCTTTTCTGACTTCTCATCAGCATTGATATCGAAGAGTTTGACGCCGGAGTTGCCACCGCCGCCCGAGGTGCTGCGGCGAACGTACAGCAGTTGATTGCTGTTATTCACTGCGAGGGTTCCAAAGGAACCGGCCGCAACGGGCAGTTGCATGGCTCGCGCTTCGAAGTTCTCGAAGTCGATGGTCACAGTTTCGGCTGGCTTGTCGTCTTTCTTTGCGTCGTCACCGTTGCCGGCGCCAGCGTTTGCAGCAGCGGTGCGACGACCGTTGACTGTCAGATTCGTGCCATCACCGACTGCGTTGCCTTCGATGGTGCCATCCTTGATAATGGCTGTCAGCTGCAACGTGGGGCCGGGCGTCGAGATCGTCGCTTCGAGTTGGCCCGTGTCTTTATCATAACTTCCGCTCAGTGTTGCATCGCCCATCGGCGTGGTGATCGATCCGGTGACGGCTCCACTCTCGCTGACGTTGAGTTGCATTGTAACCGTCAGCCCGCCGGGCGGAAGTGGATCGCCGCCAGCAAGTATAAGTTCCCACGTCCCGCTCACACCATCGTCCGGCACTGCGGGGGCTGCGTCATCGTCGCTCTTGTCATCTTCATCTGCATCTTCATCTTCATCTGCATCTTCGTCGTCAGCCTCGTCATCAGCATTCTCATTGTCACCATCTTCTTTCTCGCCGTCCTCAGCATCCTCAGCTGGCTCATCTGCTTCGGTCTTGAACTCTTCCTCATCATTCTCCGCAAGCCAGGGCGACTTAATATCCGCGCGCAACGGCACCGCGTAAAGCAGCTGGGAATCTTCGTAGATAAACGTCGTATCCACATCGCTGTAGGTCGGCGAGAGCGAGCGCGAACTGCTGTAATACAGATAATCACCCTTGCGGTCGAAGGTTGGGGAACTGTCGTTGAACATTCCCGCAGTAACCTTCGTTGCTTCGCCGGACTCAATGTTGTACAGCCAGATTGTGCTCGGGCCCATATATTCCGGGCTCTTTGCGTAGGTCAGCCAGCGACTGTCATGCGACCAGCTGACATTAGGATTTGCTGAGAATGGATCGCGATCGATCTCCCTGGTTTCACCGGATTCGATGGTGTGCAGCAGTTTGCGTCCTGCTTTATCGGTGAAGAAAATGAGCTTGGAATCGGGCGACCAGACAGGACTGCTATAGAACGTCTTGCTGTCTCTGGTGAGTTGTCTGGTCTCACCTTTGCCATCGGATTGAGTGATATAGAGTTCGTACTCGCCGCTGCGATCGGAGAAAAACGCGACCCATTGCCCATCGGGGCTCCATGCAGGGTCGCGCTCGTTGGCACCATCTGTATTGGAGAGATTGCGAGTGATGCCGTTCTCCGCTGGCACGGAGAAAATCTCGCCGCGTGCCTGGATGAGGGCGCGCTTTCCGGTTGAAGAAATGCCAGCGCCCTGAATCATGCCGGAAACGTCTACGACAGTGGGCCGCAACGTCGGCCGATCGCCGGGAATCGTCACTTCAACTGTGCGAACACTGTTGTCCTGCAGATTGAGAATCTTCAGATCACTGCCGTGCTGGAAAATAATCTCGCCTGCGCCACCAGCTCCGGGGCCGATCGAAGGCCACTTGACATCATAATCATCAAACGCCGTCACCTGCGCGCGGTCCCCAGTGCGGGTGTTGAACGACCAGATATTCAACCGTGGCGAATCACCCTGATCGGAAACGTAATACACCGTCTCACCCTGCCACATAGGAAGCGTGTCGGTGCCTTCGAAATCAGTAATCTGTCGCGATGAGTTGTCGCGCAGGTTGAACAGCCAGACGTCAGACGCCAAGCCGCCGCGATAGCGCTTCCATGTGCGGGTATCGCGGTTGTAAGGCGTGTATGCCAGCCACGTGCTGTCTGCACTGATCGCCCCAGCCCCGCCATAGGGCACGGGCAACTGCTCGGGCATGCCGCCTTGCGCGCTGACAGTAAAGATCTGCGATTGCCTGCCCAATCCTGCCAGTCCGCTCATGGTAAAAATAAGGCGATTGTCAGCAGTCCATCCTGAGAGAATCTCCGTCGCTGGATGATGCGTGACACGTGTTGCGATGCCACCATCGATCGGAATGGTATAAAGATCAGTTCCATCCTCGTAGTTTCCAACGAACGCGATGGTCTTGCCGTCGGGACTGAACCGTGGAAACAACTCGCCACCGGGAGGGCCTGCCACCGGGTGCGCGATGCCACCTTCGCGGGATGCGATCCAGATGTCGTTGGCATAGACGAACGCAATGTGCTCTTCGCTCACTGCTGGGAAGCGCAACATGCCTCCGTGGGGATCAATCTGCGCGTTCGCTGGGATGCTGATTGTCAGACTCAGCGTTATGACTGCAGCGATTCCACAGCCGACGTGCATGATGCGCGTGCGGTCGATCTTCATAACGTTCCGTCTCCTCGCTCTGTTGGGATGCGTGCTTCAGTTCTCTTTGCGTGTTGCTTTGAATGGTGCTTCGAACATGTCGGGAATACCCATGGTGCCGCTCATCGCATCGCCTTCGAGTTTGCCATCGAAGTTGATTTCACCAACACCACTGGTTTCGAGAACCAACGTGAACTTGCCAGTCGCGCTGTCGAACGTTCCCTTGGTGATGCGTCCCTCGCCGCGCTCTGACACGCTGGTTCCGCGAAGAACGCCATCCTCGCCAAGCGCAAGATTCATCGTGAAGCTGCGATCTTCCTCCTCGCCCCATGTCGTCACCCATGCTCCATTGATGGGACTCTCTGCAACTTCAACATCCTTCGCTACGTCGTCCTCTTTCGGCGCTTCAGCTTCAGCTTGAACTTCGGGATCTGCCCGGCGTTGACGTCGTTCCGGTTCAGCAACCTCAGGTGCGCGAGGCAGCAGCGTCTCAGCAGATGCAAGGTTGTATGCTGTCACCGCTGCGCATGTCGACGACTGCACGAGATACTCCGGCACTGCATAACGAGGCGTGTCGTGCTGCGTGTGATGAATAAAGCGATAATCCTTGCCTTCGCGTCCACCCGATCCAACCTCATCCCAGAAGAAGCCGGGGATGCCAACCGCATTGAACGATGCATGATCGCTGCCGCCGCCGCGAGGCATGCGCTCACTCACATGAATCTCAACCGGCATATCGGGAAACGCTTCATTAATCGGCGCAGTTGCTTCACGAAGCATCTCAGCCATCGACTCGATGCAGCGCAATCCGCCTTCGTAATTCGTCCCACCATCATCAACCAGGACCGCACTGATCTTGGCGCGCTCTTCTTCGCTGAGACTCTCGACATACGCCTTCGAACCGAGCAGGCCCTGCTCTTCGCCCGTCCAGAGAATAAAGCGAATGGTGCGTTTGGGCTTCGCGCCCGCAGCCATCAGCAGACGAGCAGCTTCGAGTGTCACAGAACTGCCGGTGCCGTTATCCTGCGTGCCCATCGAGCCAGGTCCGTCCCAACTGTCCAGATGCGCTGAAACAATCACAACTTCATCTGGCAACTCGCTGCCGGGAATCTCCGCGACTGTGTTGTACAGCGGCACTGGCCCTTCGGTGAACTGGTGATCGAGATTGATTTCAACAATCACTTCCTCACCATCTGCAACGCGGCTGTTGAGCACATCGTAATCGCTGCGACGCACATACACAGTGACATCATCTGAAAGCTCGTTGAAGTTGAGATCGCGCCAGCCGCGCTGACCGAATGTCAACACAAGCTCGTTCTGATTGCCGACAATGCGACCTGCGATGCCCGCTTCTTTGAGACGTGTGTTGATCTGCTCAGCGATTTCGGGAGTCTCGCCGGGCGCCACCACGCCACGTCTGCCTCTGCCGCGCGACTTTGCCAGAACCCATGCGCCTTCGAGATCCTCTTCGATCGCTTCGAGTTCTTCGATGGAGGTTGGCTCTTTGACCACTTTGCCACGCACTGCGCCATCGGTGCCGGGCGACCATGAAGGCGACGAAAACTCCAATGGCACTCCGATCGGCTCAATGATGCGTGCGAAAGATTCGCCGCGATCAAAGCGCACAGGAATCGTGCCCCACTCGTGCAGATGACAGTTCTCCAGGCCAAAGCTCTCGAACTGCGCCATCGTCCACTTGTTGGCCTCTTCGAGGTTGGATGAACCTGTCAACCGCGTGCCGATCTCCTCGCTGAGATACAGCAGGTGATCCCACACATGGTTGTTGGTCTTGCCCTCTTCGATGATCTTCGCGACGATCTCAGGATCGCCCTGAGCCAGAGCATCAGGAGTCGCAGAAACCAGCAGACCGGAGACAATGCACAGACCGATGAATGAGTGATGAATGTTCATGTTCAACAGTATGCCCGATCTGGCCTGCGGTTGCACGGGAAAACCGGGTGCAATGTGCAAAATTGCCTCGCCCCAACCCGCCGCGCTGGCCACAACGCTCCCTTACGGCAACGGCCAATCAGATGCTGGCACATCGCGCGCTGACAGCCGCTGCTCATCAGGTCGTTCGAGGGGAACCAACTGCTCCTCGCGGCCAACTGCTGCTGCATCAAGAGCCTGCATGAACTCGTCGTAGCTCATCGTGCTCACCTGCCCCGGAGCGGGCAACATCAACTGCACTCGGAAAAGGTCCGCCGTCCAGGCAGCAGGCAACTGCCGCTTCGCTTCGTAGGCAAGAGCCTCAGCCTGGCGTTTGGCACGCAGCCGCGTGTAATAGCTAGGGTTGCGCTCGCGAAACTCTCGCTGACGCTCGGCATTTGACACGGGTGCACGGTTTCGATTGATCATCTTGCCACACCTATCGACCCACCGCCGCAACGACTTGAGCACGCCGCTGAAGAAACCTCTGCATAACGAAAAGGCCCGCCCGCATAACGAATGGTGACGTCCGCATAACGGAAAGTGACCTACGCATAACGGAAAGTGACCTACGCATAACGTGTTGGTACCTACGCATAACGCGTTGAGACCTACGCATAACGTGTTGGTACCCCCGCATAACACGTTGGTACCTACACGTTATGCGGAGGCGCTTACACGTTATGCCGACGTCCCCACGGCGGTTCGCAACCTCCCCCAATGTCACTCGCACAAGCAGATGCCGGCGAGAGCCTCCCCTGATGTTTCGTTACACACACATGCAACTCGCGCATCGACAAGGCAGCGAGACACGCGTGAGCAGCGCAACTTCACGAGTGCAGTGACGCAGTGACGCAGCCCACACTGCACCACTCAGAGCAGATCGTCCACAGCCTTGTCGACTGAGTCGTGAATGCTCAGCACCTTGTGCAGATTCGTGAGTTTGAAGATCTTGCGCAGGTCCTTGCTGACGTTGGCCAGGCGCAGGCCGCCGTCC
>JBPCKF010000034.1:0-21853 GCA_051004555.1 Phycisphaerales bacterium
CCAGCCGCCATGTGACAATACAGTTGGGATTGTTACAGCGCGATTCGATGGTGATATGCAGCGTTTCAGCGTCGGCTGGATCGACCGTCGTCGCCGCGCCGATTCTGAGGTCGAGAATGTTGGGCTCGGATGAAAGAAATCCGAAAGCTGATCTGCCGCGCAGAAGGTTGCGAATATAACCATCTGAACCACAACCACAAATCTCGAAAGAAGTGAAACCTACTCAAACAGGTAGCGTCGCGTCACGGTGCGGGCAAAAGAATCGTGCTCAGGTCGTCGGTCGAATGCCACATGGATGGAATCTCTGCCAACCAGCATTCCGCTTGCCTTGTCAAAGAAGTAGTCGATGTATGAGATGTCACGCTGCACAGCCCGCTTGTCCTCGGTGACATTCAAATGCGCGTCTCGAAGAATCATCTGATCTTTCTCATCGGACCAGTAATCCATCGTCACGCGCCTCACTCGAACAACATCACTGCCGAAATGTGTTGTATCGCTTACCTGAATCTCCCAACTCCGACCAGGATCTTCTTCCACCTTTTCAACGAATTGTTGAAAGATATCGGTTCCGACAGGGTCCGATCCATGCGGTCCGATCCAACTGGCAGTCATATCGATGAGCGAACACGAATAGCCACTGGGGAGATCGCTGCACCAAGCAGGCTTGATCCTGAAATCCTCAAGCATGAGCTTTGCATGCCGCCCGATGTCATCAAGCTCGTACGTTTCCGACCGATAGTCGTCGATGATGGGATAATAATGTCGTTCATCGACTTTCAGCTTCGGCGCAGCGCCATTCGATCGGTTTTTATCCGCCTGCATCCGGAACTCGAGCGCAACACGATGGGGCGCGAGCACGTTCCACATGACTGCATGAAATGAATCCTGCGTCATCGCGGTGCGGGCTGTCATTGAGATTCGAGTAGGATTCTCTCCTCGCTGCTCCAGCCAGAGTGGATGTGCTCTTGCGTTGATGTCGTCCGTTGTCAGCAGAAAACGCTCAGCCAGTTCCTCATCGGAAAAGTCGATCGCTGTTTCCATGACCGAGTGGAACGACAGAACAGTCAACTGCTCCTTGGCCTCAAGTTCAGCCATCATCCGATGAGCAAGACGCAGGGCCTTGTGACCGCCACTCTCAGCAGACTCGCCATCAGGGTTTATCGGTGGCGACGCTGACATTGCCACCGCGAACGAGACCAGCATTGCCTGCGTGAGTACGAGCATGATCACTCCTTCAAGTCAGAAAGCCGGACGGATTCCATCAGCCGATTCCACAAGGTTTGCAGTACCGCATCTGTCCCAAGGGTCGGTCGCCGCTCTCGCAGCAAACAACCAGCAATACTGTACCACCAGGGGGGGTCAATTGAAAAACGCGAAAATTCTTAGAAACGTCTCTGATGTATTCGGAGTTCGCCCCTGCACCGGGCTGAAGCGCTTGCGGCAGGCACTGGAATGCACTCTTTCCACGACGCCGCGACGGCGATCATCCGTCATCCCTGCGCCCTGCACTGAGCCAGTCATCAGTACTCTCTTCGCCGCGCTGCCAGCAGAGTTCAAGCAGTTCGCGCGTTCCTTCGCCCGTCGCTGCACTGATGAACAGTGGCTGTTCGCCAGGTTGCAGGCCAACCCGCCCTGCGAAGCGCTTGAGGACCGCAGCCCGGTCATCCTCATCCGGCAGAAGATCGATCTTGTTGAACACGATGATCTCACGCTTTTCAGCAAGCGCTGGCGCGTACTCAAACAGCTCGCGCCTGATTGTCTCATAGTTTGTGGCGGGGTCGCTGCCATCAATAGGGGCGATGTCAACAACATGGACAAGCATGGTTGTGCGTTCGATATGGCGGAGGAAGTCGTGGCCGAGTCCAGCCCCCTGAGCTGCGCCTTCGACCAGGCCTGGGATGTCTGCGAAAACGATTCGCCGCTCGTCAGTGAGTTCTGCAATGCCGAGATTGGGCGTGATCGTTGTAAACGGATAGGCTGCGACCTTGGGTGTTGCGCGACTGATGGCCCGCAGCAGTGTCGACTTGCCCGCATTGGGAAGGCCGATGAGGCCGACATCTGCGATGAGCTTGAGTTCGAGGCGGAGCGATTTCTCCTCACCCATTTCGCCGCGTGTCCATTCGCGTGGCGTCTGATTGATGGAACTCTTGAAGTGTTCGTTGCCAAGCCCACCCTGACCGCCACGGGCCACGATCTCACTCTGCCCAGCCCGTGAGATATCGCAGACACAGCTGCCATCTGCCTCATCGAACACAAGCGTTCCCAACGGAACATTGAGGATGCAGTCGGCTCCATCAGCGCCGGACATGCTCTTTCCCATGCCCTGCACGCCGTTGCCTGCCCGATGGTGTGGCCGTGCAGAGAAGTAGACCAGCGTATCGAGGTCGGGATCGCCAACTAACACCACGCTGCCGCCTTCCCCTCCGTTGCCACCATCCGGCCCGCCTTTGGGAACGTACTTTTCGCGTCTGAAACTGGCGCAGCCATCGCCGCCACGCCCGGCGCGGATGTGAATCACAGCTTGATCGATGAGTACAGTCATGAAGGTGATGCACAACGCGCCTTTGGACGATGCGTTGCGACATTTTGGGCTCAGCAGATCGTAGCCACCCAAAATGTTCAGACGAACCAACACTCCTTCACGCTGCGCGCCCTGAGAAGTCGATACAATACCCTCAATGTCCCGTGACCGTGTGATGGAATCAAAGCCGCAGCAGACGGCCGAAGCGCATGCGTTTCGCGGTCGTGATATCTACATGATTGGCATCGGCGGGAGTGGCATGAATGGCCTCGCGCGGTTGCTGACTGCAGCGGGAGCACGCTGTCGCGGTTGTGAGGCAGTTTCCAGCGATGTGACGGAGACGCTCATTCGCGATGGCATTGGTGTTGATGAAGACTGCGCTTCGATCAGCCTGCCAGATCAATGCAACCTTGTCATCACAACCGCGGCTGCGCCGCCGTCTCATCGGCTGCTCGTCGAAGCCCGCCAGCGCAACATCATGGTTTTGCGCTACGCAGAGGCTCTGGGCCAGTTGCAGCAGCTGCACACTTCAATCGCAATCGCTGGCTCGCACGGCAAGAGCACGACCGCAGCCATGTTGACCTATGTGCTTCGGGAAGCGGAGCTGGGGCCTGGCATGCTCATCGGCGCATCCTGCCCGCAACTTGGAGGCGGGTGTTGCATCGGCGCAGCCACCGTTCCTCACGGCCCCTTTGCAGGACAGCCCGGCTTCCTCATCGCAGAGGCGTGTGAGTTCAACCGCTCCTTCCACAATCACCGCCCGCAGATGGCGCTGATCAATAATCTTGAAGCGGATCATCTCGATATCTATGGCTCATTTGAGAACGTGGTTGATGCGTTCAATCACTTTGCAAAGCTGCTGCCCGCAGCGGAAGATGGCGGGCGCCTGCTGATCCCGGATCATCTGGAAAATCGCGACCGTGTGCTGGAAGATGTCACGGCTGAGGTGTTCACCTTTGGGAATAGTGCAGCAGCTGATTATGTTGTCACGGTCGACCCTGCGGGCACCTCATGCTCGCTTCGTTGCGGCGCGAGCTGTGATGACTCAAACGCGCGGCTGAGCTGGTCAATTCGCATGCCCGGCGTTCACAATCTTCTGAATAGCGCTGCAGCTGCAATCTTGGCCCAGTGGTGTGGTGCAACCAACTCGCAAATCGTCAGCGCGCTCCAGAGTTTCAATGGCCTTGACCGCAGAACCCAGCATGCTGGCGACTACCAGTCTGCCGACGGCAGCGCAGTGCCCGTGTATGACGACTACGGCCATCATCCCACGGAGATTCGTAGCGCCCTTGCAGCCATTCGCGCAGCAGAGCGTACAACCCGGCTGGTGTGCGTGTTCCAACCCCATCAGCACAGTCGCACGCGGCTGCTGCTCGATGATTTTGCAACGAGTTTTTCCGCAGCGGAAGTTGTGATCATCCCGCACATTTACTTTGTTCGCGATCCAGATGAAGAGCAATCCCGCATCAGCGCCAAGGATCTCGTCACAGCGGTCAACGTTCACTCGCACAACGCGATCCACATTGATGGGTTTGACGATGTTGTTTCCCATTTGCGCAGTACATTGCGATCAGGGGATTGTCTGGTTGTGATGGGTGCCGGGCCTGTGTGGAAGATCACTCGGAAGCTTCTTGCGCAATCGCATCAAGCAACGCATATAACAAAGGATGCACATCTGTGCTGAGTACATCTGGAATATTCAGCGACCTTGATGTTGATGTCACGCTTGATGCTCCCATCGGCAGCATGACGTGGTACGGCATCGGCGGGCGGGCGGATGTCCTACTTTCGCCGCATTCCATCGAAGCTCTTGCAACGTTGATACGGCGTTGCAGGCGAACGCGCACGCCGCTTCGCATTCTCGGCAAGGGAGCGAATCTTCTGGTTGCCGATGAAGGGGTTGATGGCGTCGTGGTGCGTCTAGATGCTCCGCTGTTTCAGGAAACCCGCTTCGAAGAAGGCGGCGAAGAAACTGTTCTCCGAGCGGGTGGTGGTGCTGATCTCGCTCGCATCACGGTCGATTGCGCCCGCCGCGGCCTGGCGGGGTTCAGTCACATGGCTGGTATTCCCGGGACAATCGGCGGCGGGCTGCGCATGAATGCGGGCGGCGCATTCGGATGTATCAGTGATGGTGTGCAAACCGTCACCTGCCTGACTCGGACGGGTGATGTCGCGACCTATTCCCGCGATGAACTGACCTTTGATTATCGCCGCTCGAGTCTGACCGATCCGGTCATTCTGGGTGCAGCGTTCAGCCTTTCCCAGTCTGATCCCATTACCGTGCGCAATCGCGTCAAGGAGATATTCGCTTTTAAGAAAAGCACCCAGCCGCTTGCAGAACACTCAGCCGGCTGCGCATTCCGCAATGCGTTTGATCCTGAACACGAAGAGACCATCAGGGCTGGAAAGTTGATTGATCACGCAGGTCTGAAGGGATTGACAGTTGGCGGAGCACGCGTCAGTGATCGCCACGCCAACTTTATCACAGTCGATGGAAGCGCCAGGGCTGATCATGTGTTGCAACTCATGGGACTGGTTCGCCAACGCGTCTTCGAACACGCAGGTATCATGCTCGAAAATGAAGTCGTCATCTGGCGTCGCGGCGACGTGCAGGAACAAGTCAAGGAAGATTCATGATGTCATTTGTCTCAGACAAGCCACGGGTACTGGTCATGATGGGCGGCCCCGACGCAGAGCGGGACGTCAGCATTCTCTC
This sequence comes from Phycisphaerales bacterium, assembly GCA_051004555.1. Taxonomy (GTDB): domain Bacteria; phylum Planctomycetota; class Phycisphaerae; order Phycisphaerales; family SM1A02; genus JBPCKF01. Next base: position 5,238 of record JBPCKF010000034.1, read on the forward strand.
GGGCACAGCCATCGCTCGCGCGCTGCGCGAAGGGGATGCATTTGATGTGCTCGAACTGATTGTTGACAAGCCCGATCCGGACGACATTGCATCACTGCCTGCTGTCGACGTCGTCTTCCCTGCGCTGCATGGGCACTGGGGTGAAGGCGGCGTTTTGCAACAGATGCTTGAAGATGCGGGAATCTCATTTGTCGGGGCAGGCTCAGCATCCGCATCCCTGGCAATGGACAAGATGCGCACCAAGACAGTCGTCTCCCGAGCCGATGTTGCCACGCCACTTGCGATTGAGATTAATGCGTCCGATCCCTGCCGCCTCGCGCCTCCGCTGGTGCTGAAACCTGTTGATGATGGCTCGAGTGTGGATATCCGTATCTGTCACTCCCAACCGGACATTGATGCAGCCAGAGCTGAGTTGCACCCCCGCCGATCGCGTCTGATGGCAGAGACATTCATTTCCGGGCGCGAACTTACGGTGGGTGTGATCGCAGCGTCCCCTGATGGCCCCTCATCTGAAGTGACTTTGCTGCCCATCATTGAAATCGTCCCATCGCCTGAAGTGACGTTTTACGATTATGATGCGAAATATCTTCGCGCAGATACGCATTATCGTGTCGCTCCTGCGGACCTTTCCGAAGCGGTCTGTTATCACCTGAACGCCGCAGCACAGGCAGCCTGGAACGCGGTTGAGTGTCGCGACCTGGCACGGGTGGATTTTCGTATGGATGACCAGGGCAAGGTGTGGTTTCTCGAGATCAATACGATGCCGGGATTTACCGACCATTCCTTGCTTCCGATGGCTGCTGCTAGCATCGGCATTGATATGACAGACCTCTGTGAGCGTCTGGTTCGCTGCGCGCTTATGCGGATCGAGACCGTGCATGCTGTGCGAGCATAAAATTGCTCGGAGCGTGTCATGTTCCCTGGCGTGCTCGTGAGTCGGTTCCTCAGGAAGGAGATTACAAATGCGCAACTTTGTCACGACGTCCATTCTGGCTGGGCTTATGAGTGTATCGACGTTTGCCCAGGCGCCCTCACCTTTGAGAGATCCACCCAGCCCCCGCAGCGCTCTGGTTGATGCAGCCTTGTATGGAGCCGATCTGGAAACCAGCGTGCACATGCTCGCGAATCATGTCGATCGATTTGCCCCCGATGATGATTCCATGCGATTCGGACTGGCGATGGCCCAGTTTCTGCGGTCGGGCGAGCGGGTGTGTCAGTCACTGTATCAGTATGGCTTCCAGCCGAACGTTGAGATGTTTGGGTTCTTCCTTCCCATCAGTCGCCTTCCATTGCCTGTCAATGCAGATCCCGATGAGATTTCGCACAGCGACCTGCTCGACATTCTCATCAACTGGCAGGATGATCTGAAAACCGTCGAAGCAACGCTAGCCACGATTGATGATGATGATGTTCGACTGCGCTTTCGGCCCGGCATTGTTCGCTTTGACTTCAACAACGATGGTGAAGCGACGGACAATGAAATGTTGTGGGTGCCGTTTTCACAGTTGCGATTGCGATTCAACATCACGCGCGAGGGGGCCGAAGCATTCGACATTGCCATGGATCGTGGCGATGTGGCCTGGCTGCGTGGGTACTGCCATATTCTGATGGGCGTCCTTGATATGGTGCTCGCTCACGATACCGAACAACTCTTTGAGCACACAGCGCATATCTTCTTCGCGAGGCCCGACAGTGAGTTTACGTTTCCCACTCCGTTTGATCAGTCGCGTCGCAATCGCTTTTCCGATGAGTGGGAGATTGTCGATTTTGCAACATTCATTCACCTCCTGAGCTTTGAAGTGGATGACGCAGCCCGCATGGCAGATGCGCGCGAGCACTTATTGCAGGCTGTAGCCATGAGCCGCGAGATGTGGACACATTACGATGCCGAGGTCGACAACGATCGCGAATGGCTACCGCGTCCAGGTCAGACATCCGTGATTCCCAATGCTGAAATCACGCCCGAGTTGCGCGAGACATGGCTGCTCTTTCTTGATGAAGCGCAACTTGTTCTGGAAGGCGAGCACCTGCTGCGTTTCTGGCGGGCCGTCGATCAGCGGGGCATTAACTTCAAACGCGTCTTCACCGAGCCGCGCCAGTTCGACCTTATTCTCTGGCTGCAGGGATCTGCTGCACAGCCGTATCTTGAAGAGGGCCAACTGACCACGCCCGGCACCTGGCAGCGCCTGCAGGAAGCGACCAATCGCCGTTTCTTCCGCCATGCGTTCTGGTTCAACTAAGTCGTATTTCGTCAGTCACGGTGTTCTCTTTGCGAGAATCGCGCGACGCACTTAAATCTCATGCCCTGCCTCACCCTCTCCCAGAGGGAGTGAAACTTACAAAGCATGACCTGGATTCGGAACTTGCTGAACTTATGACCACACCACTCGCGCGCGACATTGCCTGGCTCAATGCACGGCTGGATGAAGTTGATGGCAAAGCTGCGCAGCAGGACATCCGCCACATTCGCGAACGCGCCACTCATCTGCTGGATGCAGAAGCGCCACTCCCGTCACAGCAGGGCGACACCATGCTCGCCGCCCTCAGCCTTGATGAGATTCACGCTGTTCTCAAGCGTCTCACCATCCGCTTTCACCTGCGCAACAAGGCCGAACAGTTGCATATTGTGCGCATCAATCGCAGACGTGCGCGCGAAGCGACAAATGCGTTGCCACGCCCCGAATCAATCGCGGAGGCCATCGCGCAGATCCATGCATGTGGCGTCCCTGTCAAGGACATGCTCGCAAGTCTCGCAACACTCGACATTCAGCCAACCCTCACTGCGCATCCGACTGAGTCGCGCCGCCGTACCGTTGTGCAGAAGCAGGCTCGGCTGGGCGAACTGCTCGCTGAACATGATCGGCCCGATGCCACCCCGCCGGAGCGAGCGGATGCAGAGAGCGCAGCCAGGCAGACATTGTCGATCCTCCTTGCAACTGATGAAGTGCGGTCACAAAGGCTGGATGTGATGGACGAAGTTCGCAACGGCATCACCTTCCTTGCAGGAACCATCTGGGATGCGGTGCCCGGACTCTACCGCGACTTACGGCACGCACTTGCTGCACACTACGGACAGGAGACGGAACACTTCCCCGCAATGCTGCGCTATCGCACATGGATTGGCGGCGACAGAGACGGCAACCCCAACGTCACAGCGGCGCTCACCGGCACAGCGTTCACCAGCATGCGCGAGGCGGCCCTGCGCCGGCACGCAACTGTGCTTGAGCAGCTCTATGCTGAACTCAGCGTTTCTGATCGGCGCGTGTCAGTCTCGCCGGAGTTGAAAGATGCCATCGCGACCAGTCCTGCGCAACTCGATGAGAATGTATTGCGACATCTGAGCCACGAGCCTTTTCGCGTACGCCTGTTGCAGATGCAGCAACAACTCGGCCAACCTGATTACACCGCTGCACAACTGCTTGCCGATCTACTGATGTTACAGCGCAGCCTGCATCATGCGGGGCTGAACGAAGTTGCCGGGGCAGGAATGCTTGCAGACGCGATCGTCCTGGTACAGACGTTCGGCCTGCATCTGGCTGCGCTCGATCTTCGCCAGCACAGCCGCGTCCATGAAACAGCTGTTGATGAACTCTTCAGCATGGCTGGCGTGACGGATGCGTATGTCGATCTGGATGAAGCAGCCCGCATGGCCGTGTTGCGCAGCGAGCTTACCACAGCCCGTCCCCTGGTCGGACCTGCAGCAACACTCTCAGCAGCAACAACAGAACTGCTCGATTCATTGCGCGCGTTCGCGCACATCGCGCAGGCGTGTCCCGATGCAGTTGGATCGTACATCATCAGCATGGCCCACGATTGCAGCGACATGCTCGAAGTGCTTGTCCTTCTGCGCGAAGCTGGTCTCTGGACGATTCACGACAACAACGTCAGCAGCCCCATCGATGTTGTTCCGCTCTTCGAAACTGTGGATGACCTCAGCCGTGGCGCTGATGTGCTGCGCAGCCTGTTTGCTGAACCCGTGTATGCAGCCCACCTCGCAGCCAGGTCGCGCTTTCAGGAAATCATGCTGGGCTATTCCGACAGTAATAAGGATGGCGGCTACTGGACAGCCAACTGGCGATTGCACCGGGCGCAGGATGAACTTGCCCGCGTGTGTCAGAAAGCAGGAGTTGCGTTTCGATTCTTTCACGGCCGCGGCGGAACAGTTGCGCGGGGCGGCGGGCGTGCCAACCGAGCCATTCTCTCCAGTTCGCCACTCACGCGCAACGGCCGCATTCGCTTTACCGAGCAGGGCGAAGTCATCTCCTTCCGCTACGCCATGCCCGCAATTGCACATCGTCACCTTGAACAGATTGTGAGCGCCATGCTGGTTGCGACCATTGCGCCCGCTGATGATGCACAAGCATCTGACGATGACATGACCCACCTGCTGCATGAACTGGCTGATCGCTCGCGGATTGCTTACCGCGCGTTGATTGATGATCCCGCATTCTGGCCATGGTTTGTCGATTACTCTCCCGTCCTGCACATTGGCGAGTTGCCCATCGCATCGCGGCCGGTCTCACGAGCTGGCGCAGATGTCACGTTTGACAGTCTCAGGGCGATCCCCTGGGTGTTTGCATGGACACAGATGCGCTACAACGCGCCGGGCTGGTTCGGCGTTGGCAGCGCGTTCACAGAAGTTGTGATGCACGATGCACCTGCACTTGCTCGCTGCCAGTCGGAGTATCAAACAGGTGGCTATTTTCGCACGTTCATCGACAATGCGCAGCAGGAAATGGCACGCGCACGCCTGAATGTTGCGCGCTGGTACGCAGGTGAGGGCGAAGGACAGCGGCTGCATGCCATCCTCACACATGAGTTCGACCGCGCACGTGCTGCGATTCTGAGCATCACCGCTCAGACCGAGCTGCTCGACAACAACCCCGTCATCCAACAGTCGATCTTCGAACGGAACCCCGATACAGATGCGATCAACGCGCTGCAGGTGGAACTCCTGCGGCGTTGGCGGGCTGCTGCCGATGAGGAGAAACCCGAGCTGCGCAGCGTCATTCTGCTGAGCGTCAACGCCCTCGCCGCTGCAATGCAGAGTACGGGCTGAATGCTCACTCGGTTAATTTGCATCAAGCGCTTCACACACCGCTGCGCGCGGCAGCGCCACCTGCATCTCATACGAAACACGCTGCGCCTGCACCAGCATCGTGTGATACTCCAGCGACCGCTGCCCGACCTGCGACACCACAGCATCGCTGCCATACACAACATCATCATCATCACGCTCGCCATCACCGCCACCGCCCGGCAACTGCTTCGGCTCGATGATCTCCACATACTTCGGATGGCCACCCTGCCCGTTGAGCGCCACCTTCGGCGTAAAGTAATGACCGCCTTCCACCCACGCGCTCACCGTCTTTGAAAACGGCCCGACATTCCCCTTCGCATCCGCCCACCGACCCCAATACACCACACGCATCGGCACGCGCATCATCGGCGGCACAAGCACAATCGGACTCCGCGTATACGAACGCAAATACCACGGCCGACTGTGCACATGCGCGCCCGGATACATCGGCAACGGCTCATCAGGCGGAACAAGATCAACAAACAACTCTAGACGAACAGCGCCCGCCGGCCGCGACTTGTAGTCCAGCGAACTGAACTTCAACTCGTGCTGCGGAAACGCAGCGTGCTGTTCATGCAGCGCACGCACAAACGAAAGAAGAGGCGGCTCCTGCGGACATGTCTGTGACTTCGGCTTGCTGCTGCGCATGCGCAGTTTCAGTTCGCGCTTCGCGCCATCTTCCACCTTGTCATTGGCACGAATGGTGTGCGCCAGCCTGCGAATAATCTGCTCGGCACTCTTGCGTGCTGCATTCTTCCCGCGCGTGTTCTCAGGCGATCGGCCGCTGCCACGTGTCTGCGTGAAGGCTTTGTTGTACGCAGCAACAGCATCCCTGAGCGTTTCTGCATCTTCCTGCGAAACATCAAACCGCTGCGGATCGCGCAGGATGAGGCCCGCGAAATTCTCAGCCATGGTCTTGAAGTCGAGGTCGCCGTTGGGAATGAACTTTGTCGTGCTACTCATAATGATGTGTGCTCCAGATGTGACGGTCATGCGCGCGGAGGCCCGTCATTCCCGCGCAGAAGGCGGGAATGTCTCCCCATTCATCGGCTGCAATCGCGGCCTGCTGCATCACAAAGTCCGGTAGTCCCGATTTCGCAGGCCGGCTCAGCCTATGAGCCTCTGCGCTGCCCCCATTCAGCCTCTGCGCTGCGCGGCTCAGCCTGGGCGCTCAGCCTGTTGAGCCTCGGGGCTGAGCCACTCAGCCGCGCGGCTGAACTCCCCGAGCCGCGCGGCTCATGAACACAGCCGCCCGGCTCCACAGGCCCAGCCGACCGGCCGATCCGCCCGGCCGACCGGCGATGCGGAAGATTGCTTTGCAGGAGCGGCGGCAATGATCCCCGCGAAGCAGCGACGAACGAAGCGGCCCGATCACACAAAGCCCGCAGCCGCGCCACAGAATCCCTGTGCGCCTCCCCCATGCCCCAGACGGCCTCCCCCACATCCCACAACGGCGGGCAGAAGTGCGGGAGCCGCGCCCACACACCCCAGCGCCGATGGCCAAAAGAAAGCAGACGGTCGGATGAGTGATTGTCATCGGCGCGTATGCTTCTCGCATCTCTTTCCCTTCTCTGGATACTCGGGGACCACCTATGAAGAAGCTCATCCTGACTACGCCTAACCGGGAACGCCCTACCGACCCCCTTCGAATATTCAAAGGGCTAACACTCCGAGGAGGAGTCGAAAATCCTTGGGAGACGCAGGCCGACGCTCTCAGGCAATGGCATAAGGAACACCGCGCCGCATCGGATGTTGTTGTGCAGATGAACACCGGCGGTGGCAAGACGCTCGTCGGATTGCTGATGGCGCAGTCGTTGGTAAACGAGGAACGCGGACGCGTCGTGTACCTATGCGCGAACAATCTGCTCCTTGAGCAAACCCTAGAACGTGCTAAGGAGATAGGTCTTTCGCCAGCAACTCGCTATGGTGGCAAGTGGGTCGACGAGGATAGATTCGATGGCGGCGAGACGTTTTGCCTAACGAATTATCACACCCTGTTTAACGCGTTTTCGACTTTCCGAGAGTATCCGCCGGATGCGATCATTCTTGATGATGCCCACGTGGCCGACGGAATGATTCGAGAATGCTTCTCAGTCAGAGTGCCGTCTGACCACCGATCATTTCAAGACATCATCCAGATTCTCCGCGCGCACTTTGCGAACACTCCACACGCCACGCTTTTGCAGCAGGTATCAGATCGAGAGTTCACTCCAGTTCTCTTTGTTCCGATGTACGTGTCGTGGCAGCATGCCGAGGAGATTCGGCGAACGCTGCTTAAGGGCGGAGTTGCCGACGATGACTCAACCAAGTATTCGTGGCCGAATATTCAGAACAATCTCAAACATTGTGCGGTGCTCATGACCGGGGCCGGTATTGAGATCTCGCCACTCTGTACTCCGCTCGATACTCTCCCGTACTTCGGACAGGACACTCGGCGCGTTTACCTCACCGCCACCATGCCTTCTCCAACTGCATTCGCTCGGACGTTTGGTGTGGAGGCCCCTGTCGTGATTTCTCCAAGTGGCAGGTCCGGTGATGCTCAGCGTCTGTTTATCTTCGCACCCGGTGATAGCGATGAAGTTCAGCGGAACTCCGCCAAGGATCTCGTGGCAAAGTACAAGTCATGTGTGATCTCCCCGTCCAAGAAGAAGGCAGAAGAGTGGGTCCCGCCGTCGAAGATCTACGAGCGAAACGCTGGGCAAGGTGAGATCGAGCGTTTCAAGAATGCCGACCCTCCTGAGATGCTTGGCTTTGTTGCGCGCTACGACGGCATTGACCTTCCGGGGAAGTCGTGCAACATTCTGATACTCGACCGGAAGCCGACTGGGGAGTGCCTCCTTGACCGCTTCATTGACGAGGCGGTCAAGGTCGAGTCGATTCGGATTTCACACACAGCAACCCGAATCGTCCAAGCGATCGGCCGTATTTTCCGAAGCAACACCGACCATGGTGTTGTGATCCTCGTTGGAGTCGCACTTCAATCATGGGTTCGCAACCGCCGTCATCATCCATATCTGCCCAAAAGGTTTCAGCAGCAGGTTCACTTGGCTAGCGCGCTCCTTGAGCAAGTGAGATTGGAGGAAACTGATTGGCCGGAACTCATCGACGCCGTGCTGACAGGAGACTCCGCTTGGGACGACGCTTACAGGGATTTGGATGAATATGGCACCATCGAAGGTCCTGAAGACGCGGATTGGTTTAGGTCCCGCGTATTAGACGAGAGGGCAGCCTATGAACAACTCTGGGATGGTCAGGTTGCAAGGGCGGCAGACATGTTTGCTGTGCTCGCGGACGAGGCGGAAGGGCAGGATCAGCGTTTGGCGGCGTGGTATGCCCACTGGGCCGGCGTCTCACTCATGAGCGCGAATGATCGTTCGAGGGCGGCGTCACAGTTCGTTCGCGCGTCCAACATACGCGCCGAACTCGGTCGACCGTCGAAGGATGAACGAGCCTTGCAGCCCGTGTGGGCGACTGCTGCGGGTGTTCAAGCGAATGCGCTTGCGTCATGGTACGGATCGAAGAGGCGTCAGATGGTCCTTGCGCTCACCCAAGTCGATGGGGACCTCCGCTTTGGCAGCGAGACCTCGGCTGCGGAGGAAGCGCTCAAAGTTCTCGGCAAACTGCTCGGACTGCGGTCGTCGCGCCCAGACAATGAACTCGGTATCGGCCCTGACGTCCTCTGGACTACCGAGGATGGACACGCTCCATGGGCGTTCGAGTTAAAAACAGATAAGGACAAGCGCGGCGTGTACAAGAAGGAGGATATTGGCCAATGCCATCAGCATGAACAGTGGCTCGCCGAAAACTACGGAGACGCGGCGAGGTTGGCAATTGTCGGACATCTTCTCCGAGTCTCGGAAAAGGCGAGCCCTTCGGACACGCTGTTGGTCGCCTCGCTTGCGGGGACACGAGAGCTCCTTGACCGGGCTCGGAGTGTCTTTGACGCTGTTGATGCTGGCGAAAAGAGCGACATTGCAATTGCATTTCAGACCTGGCTTAACCACTTTGGCTTGCTGTGGCCGCAGTGTGTCGATGCGGTTGAGAGCCGACTCGCGTCTGACCTCAAGGAGGAGTGAGCTGATCATTTCTCTGCTGCACTCGAAGCATCGGCTTTCATCCGGGCGGCGTGGCTGGGTGGGTGCTCGCTTATGCGGCAGATCGGGTAGAGATCATCAGTGCCAGTATTGGCAGTGCTGACCGGGGTGGCACGTATCATCGCGCAACGGCCAGACGCCATTGGAACGAAGGCCGGGTGCTGCCGCACGCATGTCAAGAAAGGCGCCCCGAAGTGGTGTGCTCCGGGGCGCTGTTGGGTTCTGTCAATCTGTCTGCAGCAACATATATAGGTGTCAGTGCGGAATCAGTTTCGTGAAAGGCCGGTGATCCAGCGTGGTGTGCCATCGGAGTCGCGCATGACAATCTGCACGTCGTTGATGATCACTCTGAGGGTGACCAGCACCTCGTCGCCCTTCACATCAGCGTTGCGACCGGTGACTTTCACTTTGTCGCCACGTTTGACCTGGAACGGCTGTGCCATGACATACCAGGCAGGGCCGAGGTAAACGCGACGTGTGCCTTCGGGAGTTGCGACCACGAGCATTACGCCATCTTCCATGTCATCACGCGGAGCGCTGCGGTAGACCTCTGCGACGTAGCCGGTGATGCTGACTTCCTCGCCTTGATATGGCAACTGCGGGGCTTCTGCGAGTGCGCGGTTCTCAGGCGCTGGCCGCCAGCTGGGCTGGACGCCGAAGTAATCATGCACCTGCGTGATGGTTGCACTGTCGCCCAGGGCTGGCCAGGAGTCGCTGCCAAAGTGGGGAGCGTCTCGCAGCAGACGGCGAGTGGTATCGAGCATCAGCTTGCGCTTGTTGGCATTATCAAGCGCAGCTTTGTTCACGCGTGCCACCTGCCAGGGGACAGCTGTGAACTGATCTTTCTCAGTGATGATGAGGTATGCGATTTCGCCTGTATCTCGATCGAAGAGAAGATCTGAAACTTTGCCACTGGGTCGATCGTTGCGATCGAACACTTCCATCTCCATGAAGTGTGTGAGACGGATTGCAGCTGGCTTGAGCTGTTCATTGCTCCAGCTTTCGCGTGATTGCGCGACATCTGAACCCTCGCCATCGACACCTGTTGCGGTGATGGCGGGTGCCCAGGCTGGCAGGCCGGTGGTGCGTTCGCGGACGCGCAGATCGCGCTTGCCTTTGCGGATGTTGCTTGCGATGTAGAGCTGCTGGCCATCGAGATCAGCGGGTGAGGCCTGCACAATCACTTCATCGCCTTCGTTAAAGGCGAGGTCCTGCTGATTCATATACCAGGCAGGGCCGAGGACGACGCGCTTGCCATCGACGGTGAGTTCAAGACCGCGGGCCATCCCGGTCATGGGACGTCGCCGCGCAACGGCTGTCACTTTGCCGCTCACCTCTTCGAGACGGTTGGGGTTGTAGAGGCTCTCGAACTTGCTTCGGTGTGCCCAGCCGCCGTTTTCGTCAAGAGCCTGTGTCGAGTCGACGTAGCGTTCGACCGACCAGTATGGCTCGAGATCGAATCGCTGGAAGACGGAGCGGGCCCATTTCATGTTGTCGAAGTCGGGCCACTTCCCGGGATCGAAGCCGATGCGATCGCGAAAAAGATCAGGCTGACTCTGAAGCAGCATCACCTTCTGGCCGCGCTGTGGAAGAAAGGCGCGCCAGGGAACTGCATAGAACTCCGATGGGAACTGATTGCGATCATCAAAGGTAATCAGTCCATAGGCAATCAGTCCATCGCTCAGATCGACCATTGCTTCAGAAAGTACACCGAGCTTCTGGCCTTCCGTCGAACTCACTTCTGTCTCGGGCAGGTGCGTCGCTCGGTAAAGTTGTTTGGGTGACTGCTCGGTGGCTTGCGCAGAAATGTGCATTGCAGGCGCAATGCTCATTACCATCGCAGCAGTTGCGCAGTAAGAGAATACTTGCATAAGAATAACCTCCGTTTGAAAAGTAAAGCGAACAGGTCATTGTACGCAGTCGGCGAATTGTTGCGCAAGTCGAATGAAGAATTGCTCATCGGCGCGCAGTCAATCCCACTGCCACACAGCCTGTGGTTGCAGCGAATGCGTGAACGTCAGAAACGCATCAAACCCCTGGCCACCCCGCTGCTGCACAGCCTGTTGCTCCGCTCCCACATCATCCCGGAACATGTCGTCGACGCGCGGCTGACCAACATCATTGATCCAGTTGCTTTCGGGCCGCTCCGTCGTTGTGCGCCATTCGACATGTCCATCGCCGAACGCAATCGCGCCACTCCACGCACCGTCCTGCAACAGCGTGTACGACGCACCGCTCAGTTCACCATTGTGCGGTCCGCGCCATCCGAGCATTGGAAATGTTGCATCGCCCGGCACTCGCCAATGTTTCTTGCCACGGGCACCAAGCAGCGGCAGATGCGCAAATGAGACGTTCGATCCGAACTCAAGATCAGCAGCAAAGGTGGGATCCCAATACACACGGTTGGCAGGGTCGTAGGCAGCAACCGGATCAGACGCAAAGATCTGCACAACCGGATTCTGTTCGCGTGGCGAGACACACTGCGGGGCTGTGAAGAGTTGCAACGCAAGGCCGACTGCATAGACGTTTGCGGTTATGTTGTCAGCGCGACGCTCATCGTTGCCGCCAGGGGTTGCGCTTGCTGTTCCCATCAATCCTGGACGAGGCAGCACGCCGCCCAACTGCCGCCCCGCTGCGTTGAATCCCTGCATGATCGCGAGAACCTGCTGTTGTTCTGCGATCTCGTTGGCTGTTGTGCGGTTGCTGCGGAAGATGAGAACAGCAATCGCAAGCAGCAGCACGATTGCAATCCCAATGCCGAGGACACTTGCCCGTTGCATCGCAGTGCTCAGTCCCAGATCAGGTCAAATCCGCGTTCGGAAATCGTGCTGGTAAAACCGAGGATTGCATCCATCCCATCAAACGGTCCATCAACCGCAAAGAGGTTGTCCGACCCATCAGGCATGGTGGTCGCGACAAAGTGCGTACTGCCGTCTGCATACACGACATTTCCCGCCCAGCTGCCGCCCGGCCCTGTGGTGAATGAATCCGTGCTCGGCACGCCGTCTTTGGGCCCGCGATTGGAAAGAATCGGATAGCTGCTGTTTGAGGGTGCCTTCCAGTTTCGCGAAAAACGTTCACCCATCAACACTTCATGTGCGAAGGAGACATTGGAATATCCCTTGCCCGTCGAGTTATCAATGTTGGCTGCGAAACTGGTATCCCAAGGCAGACCAGCTGTCGGGTTTGATGTTGCGTTGTAATCATCATCCAACCACACCACATCGCTTTGCTCATTCTGTGAGATGAGCTGCTGCGGACGACAGAGACCCTCTGCAATCATGGCTGACCAGAAGTTGGCACTGGTATCGATGGACTTGTCGCGACTGTTGGCAATCAGCGTCGGTGACGGCAGGCGACTGTTATTGGAAATCGCAAATGTCATCATGCCCTGGAAGATGTTGCGCATGTTTTCGCGATCCACGTGCGTGGTGGGTTGATTCTTCTGGACTGCGGTGTTGCCGCCACCCCCCACCGCCCCCTTCATGGAACTCATGATGATCGCAGCGAGGATGGCAATGATCGCGAACGTCACCAGCAGCCCGATCATTGTTGTGCCACGATGTGTGCGAGTGTGTTTCATCAGCATAGTTACCTCCTGCAGGTGCGTCATCATCGTATCGGCTCTCCCGCGCGAGGCAGACGATCGAGGTATTCAGCATATCGCATGGCTGCGAGTCGTTCGAGTTCGAGCCGAATGGGGGTGATGTGCTCGCCTCCGCCTTGCGTCTGGAAAGAGTACTGTGCGTCAGGCCCCGCAAATGTGACGTTGAGCTTCGCCCCGCCCTGCTGATCGCGATGAGGCGGTTCGCTGCGCAGCCACGCATGTCCTTCGAGCAAAGCAAGGAGCGGCTGCCATGTCGCCCGATCGAGCGTGCTGGACCATTTCGTCGCATCTTGCGATTCCGTGCTGGTCTTCTGCCGCGCTGCAAGCCCGCCTGCAAAGTGCAGCGTCCCATCTGCATCGACACGGTAACGTGCATGTTGCTTTGCGTCACCACTGCTGACATGCATCTCGAGGGCCACGCCATGTGTTGGCGAAGTGCGTGCACCGGCGCGCAACGATGCAGTTGAGCCACACCCTGATATCAGCGTGACACTGATGAGTGCGAGGCTGAAAATGATCGCGTTGATGGCTCTCATTGTGCTGAACCTTCGCGATAAACTGCATACGGATCGGGGCCGAAGTCGTAACGATGTGGCCCCGCGCGAGCTGCGTTCTCTGCTCCATCACCCATCCATGCAAGTTCCGCGAGAGTGTGCACGATCATCTGAACCGCGGAATCAACAGACTCGCCGCGCTGTCGCACCCGCGCCAGGGTGTGGACACGGCCGTTGGCGACAATCCGCACGATCGTCATGGTCTGGCCGGTGCTGGGCTCGATTGCCTCGACATTTCCTGCTGCCTCAGAAGTTGCGGAAAGAATGCCGCTGTCGACAATGTCGCGCCACAGTGCATCAATGGTGACATCGTGCAACGTGCGAATGCGTGGCAACGCCGCTCTTCTTTCTTCTGATGCAGCCTCAGCAGTTCTCCCGGTCGTCGTGCTGCGGGCGTGCAGATCGCCGCCCGGAACCAGCACATACCGCGCGCTGCGATCGTCAATCGATCCCGGATCTGCTTCATCGGGATCGCCAACAACACGAACATCGAGCGCGAAGTCTTCTGGTGCTGTGGCCGGCAGATGCGCTGCCGAGCCATGCTCGTGTACCCTCATACGATGCTGCTGCGTGGCGCATCCAATCATCAGCAACAGCAATACAACGGGCGCAGCGGTGGTGAGTGGCGCCCACACGCCGCGTCGTGTACACATCACGTTTCTCCATTGCGCAACGGTATTGTTCATGGATCTTGTATCATACATTCGCACAGTGAACATGCAGAGCGAGCGCGAGGGTTCACAGGCTGGTTTCGATCTTACTGAGAATCTGCTTCGCAAACGTCTCGTTGCCGAGCGGGCCCACCCACACTTCGATCCTGGTCAGTTCATCAGTTTCGCGATACGTCTCGACGCGCACCCCATCCTCCTTGGCTGTGGTGGCTTCGATGATTCCCTCCAATGCGTCACGACGTTCATTCTTCACGATGTAGCCAAAATCATCGCGCAGGACCCGCAGGGCAGTCTCATGCACATATGCCAGATCGCCCCGCAACGTGGTCGTGAGCTCGCGGGTGGCTGTCATCTTGTACATGGTGCCTGTGGAGGTCGTGCCTGTACAGGCTGGAAGTGTGCTCAGAGCGCAACTTGCGACAGTGAATGTGAGAAGGCTGGCAGTGATACGTTTCATATGTGGAACTCCCATTGTGATTTTTGGTCGAAAACCCTGAAGGCGAACCCCCCACCACGTGGGGGGGGCACCATTCATAATATCACGCTTAACCCGCGGTCGGGGCCAGCCGAGCCAGCAACGCATCAGCCAGCCCCGCGGCTGCTTCATTGCAATGCCTGAAAAAGAGCGATGGCTCGACAGCCTCGAACTCATTCAGACAGAGATTCCCCGACGCATCACGCAGAAAATCCGCCCGTGCATACAGCAGTTTCATATTGAAATGCGCTTCAACATGCTGCAGCGCCTGTCGCGCAATCGTCAGTTCGGATTCCGGCAGGTCAATCAGCCGATCAGATGCCGCGAAATCGTCCTGCACTCGGTAGTCACCTGGCTGGGGAATCTTCTGCACACAATGCGTGACGTTGCCGTCGATGAAGATCACTGATACTTCGCCCTCAGTCTCAACACGAGCAAGATATGGCTGCAGTAGAAGCGTCTGCGACTCGATCAAACGGTCAACATGTCGTTGGGCACTGTCAATGCCAGCCGGATCATGCACATCAAAGCGCAACGTCTCCCACGCAGTCGAGCCGATGGCAGGTTTGATGAATCCGCGTGTCCAGTTGCGCTGCTGAAACATCTCGCGCAAATGAGGCTGTGTCCCGCGTTCGAGCCAGATCGTGTCGATCGTGGGAACGCCCCACGCCTGCAGATCGCGGAGATATGTCTTGTGACTGTTCCATTCAACAATCGCAGCTGGGTTGAACAGATGCGTGCACGACTCGACACGCCTGGCCCAGTCAACAAATGCATCTCTGCGCTTCTGGTAATCCCACGTTGTGCGAATGAGACACGCATCAACATCGTTGTAGCGAAACGACCGATCATCCCAGGCTGGACGGAACAATGTCACATCGCGGGCCAGAAGGGCCTCATGCAATGACACATCATCCACTTCCCACTCCGGAAGGTTTCTGCAAGTCGCAAGCGCAAGGCGGATCATCGATATCGTCATGAGTCGATGATGGTATGGCAATGGTACGATCGCGCTGAAGATTCTGCGGATGTGGCAGAATGCGGAGGAGAATGAACCGCCGAGGCGTCGAGGGTGGAAGAGTGGAATGAAGATCAGGAAACCGGCGGTGTAAGGTCGATCCATGAGCCCGAAGCCCATCAATACATTCTGATGTCTCTGCACCTCGGCGCCTCGGCGCCTCGGCGGTTCAACTCGCGCGTGCAACGGCGCACAACGACGCAAGACGCATCGTCACGGGGGCGTTCGCGTTCCTATACTCCGCTCGCTCTGGACAGGTGGCGGAGCGGCTGAACGCGCCGGTCTCGAAAACCGGTATAGCCTTCGGGCTATCGTGGGTTCGAATCCCACCCTGTCCGCTTGGAAACGAAACTGGCTTCACGTCGGCGACACCCGGACGCGGAAAGAGATTTGGGCTCGCGGTTTAGCCGCGACGCGCAGGCTCGGCGCAGCGGAGCGCTTCGGGTCACCGCAGCGCGTTCGATGTTTCGCAGGGGAAAGGCGGCACCGCGCTCCCGACCCGTTTGCTCGTTTCCTGCTAAGAGGTAGTCATCTTGACACTCGATCATGCGCAAGCTCGACCACGCTCGTACCGTCAATCGTGACCTTCGCGATAATGCGTCCAAACCGCTGCTCATCTCGATCTACAACCTCCACTACAAGTTCTTCACCCGCGATCACTTCGGTCAACGCCCGAATATCAGTATGCGATGAGATCAATCATTACCCATTGCTCAAGGTACGACACACGAATCTGCCTGCCGTTGAGCGCCCAATCTCCGACCGCCGTAAAATGATCCACATCTGGTGTAACATACATCGATGTCTGTGGTGCCGAAGTCATCGTATAACATGACTGAAGCATGAAGATAAAGGCGAGAATGGCCCACTCGAATAGCCGCGCGGCAGAACTCGACGAAGCGGACTCAGGCGTCGGCGAAACGTCGCCGGATGGATCGCGCCCCTCACCCTCCGGCCGATTCCAACCGCATTCGGGACAGCCATGACACTCTAGCAGGCCGCTAAGCAACACACTGTCGCGACGGATTTATGATAGGATGGTGCCATCAGGCAAGGAGGCCAACCATGCGTGGAAACGTTGATCAACAGCAGCCGATGTTCATCGCCTTCAACCTTG
>JBPCKF010000035.1:0-16047 GCA_051004555.1 Phycisphaerales bacterium
TCTGCTCCACTTTCCAAAGTGTGGATCGCAGCAGCCTGGATGAACGCAAAGGCACAGACCGGCCCATTCTCAACCGCAGTGTGGACCAACCTCGGCGGCGGCGTCGCTGCACAAGCAGCGTGATTGGTGGGGATGACAAGGTGAAGGGACGGATGCTGGCGGCTGCACGCATTTGCGGTTTCCGCTATGATTGCGGCCATGACATCCACCAAGTTTCGCCTATCCGTCATGATGTTTCTTCAGTATGCGATCTGGGGGGCCTGGCTGCCCATTCTGTATCCATATCTGCTGGGGCACGTGGGCTTCAATCTTGATGAGGTTGGCATGATCCTGGCAGCGGGGGCGGTGGGGGCCATCTTTGGCCCGGTCATTGCAGGGCAGGTCGCAGATCGACTGTTCAACACCGAACTCTTCCTCGGCATCAGTCACATTCTTGGTGCGATACTGGTGTGGATTCTGGCGGATACCAGCGAGTTTGGCGTGTTCCTGGCGCTGTCGCTTGTGTATGGCCTGATTTATGCGCCGACACTGGCGCTGACCAACTCGCTTGCGTTTCATCATATAGAGGATCGTGATCGCGACTTCGGGCCGATCCGATTGTGGGGCACCATCGGATGGATCGCTGCGGGGATTGCAGTGGGACAATGGCTGGCGTTTCGGCACAGTCCCGATGCTGCCACCGGCGATGTGCTGAAGGCTGCGATTGATGCAGGAAGGGCCGATGCGTTTCGTGTTGCAGCGGTGCTTGGCCTCTTGCAGGGGATCTACTGTTTCACCCTTCCCAAGACGCCCCCCAGCAAGTCCAAGGAAGCCAACGCAACGTTCAGAGCCATTGGCGAAGTGAAACGTCAGCCGCTGCTGGTGCTGTTTCTGCTTGCGATTCCCATCAGCGTCATTCATCAGTTTTACTTCGTGCATACCAGCGAGTTTCTCAGCGATATTCAGTTGGCTGGCGGCACCGAGAAGCTGGTGCAGTGGATCAACTCCATCCTCGGCGTTGGTGGCGGTGGGCTGATGACGATCGGCCAGATGTCGGAGATTGTGGTGCTGGGCGCGATGCCATTTCTTGCAAAGGCACTGTCACGCAAGTCGCTGCTTGCGATCGGCATTATTGCATACGCAGCGCGAATGGCGCTGTTTGCGTACTTCGATGATTCGGTCTGGCTGGTGATGCTGGGCATCGCGATGCACGGCCTGTGCTTTGGCTGCTTCATCTTTGTGGCGTTCATGATTGTCGATGAAGAGACGACAGCAGATGTGCGGGCGTCAGCTCAGAACCTGTTCAATCTCATTATCGTTGGCGTTGGCATTATCGTGGGCAGCTGGTTTGCAACCAGTGTGGTTGCGAAGATGGCAACCCGTGATGATGGTACAACCGACTTCCAGATGCTCTTCAGCGTGCCAATGTGGATGGCGGTTGCCTGCCTGGCACTGCTTCTGATCTGTTATCCGGGCCGCAAGAAGCATGTGCCCGCTCACCCGGATTGATCTGTCTCATCGCAACCACTTCGATATACTCCTCCCATGCCTGAATACACCACTTCGGATATCCGCAACGTTGTGCTTGCCGGCACGCATGCTGCCGGCAAGACCACTCTCATCGAACAGATTCTCCATAATGCTGGCCTGATCGGGCGCGTCGGCAAGGTCGAAGATGGCAACACCGTCAGCGACTTTGATGATCTTGAAAAGAGCGTCGGGTACAGCCTCGACAGCTCACTGATCCATATCGATCACGATGGAGCGCACATCAACATCATCGACACGCCAGGCATGGGCGACTTCATCGGCAAGACGATTGCCACCTTCCCTGCGGTCGAGACTGTCATGGTGATGATTGATGCTGATCGCGGTATCGACCCTGTTGTCCGCAGAGTCATGGAACGCGCAGCAGAGCGCAATCTTCCCCGCCTCATTATTATCAACAAGATCGAGCATGGCGCTGACCTTGCAGAGGTTCTCAGCGCTGTGCAGGAAACATTCGGCAGCGTCTGCCAGCCCATCAATCTTCCTGCAGATGGCGGCACGGCTGTGGTCGACTGTTTCCGAAACGCGGCCGGCGACAGCGATCTTGGCGATGTTGCAGGTTTTCACACCGCCATCGTCGATCAGGTTGTCGAAATCGATGAAGACCTGATGGCCCAGTATCTCGAACAGGGATCCGTCACGCCCGAGCAACTCGAAGCGCCGTTCAAGCGCGCCCTGCGCGAGAGCCATCTCGTGCCGGTGTGTTTCACGTCCGCCAAGAACAATGTGGGTGTGACTGAACTCATGCACACCATCGCGCATCTGCTGCCCAGTCCGCTGGAAGGAAACGCGCGCACGTTCATCACCGGCACTGGCGAAGCGCGCAGGGAAGTGAATCCTGTTCCCGACTCTGACAAGTCGCTCATCGCGCATGTGTTCAAGGTGTCATCCGATCCCTACGTCGGCAAACTCTGCTTCTTCCGCGTGCATCAGGGCCACATCGGCAACGATGTTCAGCCAGTGGTTGATGACGGTCGCAAAGGGCTGCGCATTGCTCACGTCTTCAAAGTGCGTGGCAAAGATCATGCTGATGTGAAGACCATCATCGCTGGCGACATCGGCGCCGTCGCAAAGATCGATGACATCCACTTCAACAGCACCATGCACACAGGCGAAGTCGCAGAGGACATCCGCCTCAAGGAACTCGAACTGCCCAAGCCCATGTACGGCCTGGCCATCGAAGGCAAGAGCAAAGGCGCTGAGACCAAACTCGGCGAAGCCATGAGCAAACTCACTGCTGAAGACCCCACCTTCAAAATGGAACGCGTCGCAGCCACGCATGAAACGGTGATTCGCGGCCTCGGTGAACTGCACCTCCGCATGAAGCTGCGCCTGCTCAAAGAGCGCTATGGCGTCGAGGTTGAGAGCAAGCCTCCCAGGGTTGCCTACAAGGAAACCATTACAAGCAAGGCTGAAGGACATCATCGTCACAAGAAACAGACCGGCGGGGCAGGGCAGTTTGGCGAGGTCTATCTGCGCGTCGCTCCCATCACCGAGCCTGGCGAAGAAGGCGAAGTCGAGTCGTTCGAGTTTGTTGATGACACCTTTGGCGGATCGATTCCGCGCCAGTTCCTGCCCGCGATTGAAAAGGGCATCCGCCAGATTCTCGGCACCGGCGCCATTGCGGGATATCCCATGCAGGGCATTCGCGTCGAGGTCTACGACGGCAAGTATCACGCGGTTGACTCCAAGGAAGTCGCGTTCATCACCGCAGGGAAGAAGGCATTCGTCGATGCGGTGCAGAAGGCAAAGCCCGTCCTGCTTGAACCCTTTGTGCACCTTGAAATCACGGTCCCAGCAGACCTCATCGGCGACATCTCAAGCGACCTCTCCGGCCGCCGTGGCCGCATTCAGGGCACTGATATGCTGCCGGGCAATCAGGTGATTGTGAAGGCTGAAGCGCCGCTGTCGGAAGTGATGACCTACAGCGCTCAACTCAAGTCGATGTCGGGCGGTGCAGGCTCGTACACCATGGAATACAGCCACGACGAACCAGCGCCGCCCAACGTCCAGGCCGACGTTGTCGCCCAGTTCAAGCCCAGGGACGAAGAGGATTAACCACGCAGGATTGCAGATCCTGGCTGCAGGCTGAGGCCACAGCAGCGCGCTGATCGGTCTCGATAAACGCAAAACATGCGCGGATGTCGCCATTATGGCTGTTCTTTAGCCGCTCCGGGCAAGCCCTAAGGCGCTCCGGGCAAGCCCTAAGGCGCTCCGGGCAAGCCCTGAGCCGCTCCGGGCAAGCCGTGAGGCGGTGCGGGCGAGCCGTGAGGCGGTGCGGGCGAGCCGTGAGGCGGTGCGGGCAAGCCCTGAGGCGGTGCGGGCGAGCCGTGAGGCGGTGCGGGCAAGCCCTGAGGCGGGTGCGGGCAAGCCCTTATGCGCTGCGGCGTTTATGACAGTGGCGGGATGTTGCCGGGGTCGGTGAGTATTCCAGCGTTTCCGAGGTTTCCGGGGACTCCGGGGGTGGGGGCTTTGCCGCTGCGCTGGGTGGCAGCCTGCTGTTTCACAAGTTCCATGATTTGAATGAAGCGCGAGCGCAGTTCTG
Organism: Phycisphaerales bacterium; assembly: GCA_051004555.1. Taxonomy (GTDB): domain Bacteria; phylum Planctomycetota; class Phycisphaerae; order Phycisphaerales; family SM1A02; genus JBPCKF01. The sequence continues at coordinate 4,073 of JBPCKF010000035.1, forward strand.
CGAGGAGTTGTTTGAGATGGGCCTGTTCCTCATCGCTGAGGTTGCCTTTGGTCTTTTCTTCGATCACGCCCATGAGGTCGATCGCGAACTTTGAACCGATCGGATCGATGACAACGCCGCCGGTTTCCGGGTCAGCCACCGCGCCCAGACCCATCACAGCCTGTGAAGCCAGCACATCGACGAGCGTTGTGAATGATGCTTCGGGCGGCTGATCTGCGTTGCCAGCCGACCTGGTGGCGGCTTTGGCCTTTTCCTGCTCGCTCAGCTTGGCCTTCTCTGCCTGGGCGGAGGCTTTCCAGTCCGAGTCGATGTGCAGCTTGGGTGCGTCTTCATCAGGCATATTGTTTGTGCAGCCTCCTGGTGGGGATGTTCGAATCTCAGATTCGAGAACCTCGATTGTCAGACCCTGAAAGTTGAAAGTTGAAAGAACTTAGAAGGGAACGACCTGAACATTGCACTGGGCTACGGTGACATCATCAAAGCGGAAGCTGACCAGGTGGGCGTTGTCAGTCACCTGGAAGATCAGCCAGAGTTTGTTGACATCGCTGGTGGGAAGGGCGGGCAGTTCCGAGATTGATGAGATGAGATTGTCCGGATCGATCTTGAGGTGATACTCCTCGGGGGTTGCGAGCAGATACCCCTTGGCGCGATAGGTGTTTCCCTCGGAGTCAACCAGCATCGGCGTCGCGCTTTCGCCGGCCTTCTCGCGGGCGGCACCATACATACTTGTCACCGCATCACGACTGAGGTTGACGCGCACGATGGCGGTTCCGGGCGCTGCGTAGATGCCGTGGATCCGGGTTTCGCGTCCGGGTGCGCGAGCGCCCTTATGAAAGGTCTGCTCACCTTCGACAAAAGTGCTGCGCTTTCCTTCATAGTTCTTGGTGAAGCCGATGCTGTTGTTCTTGGAAGCGCTGTTGATAGGTCGAAGATCGAAGCGCTGCTCGATATCCGTCGCATTTGCCATGGGGGCATTGGGGTTGTCCAATACGTCCGGAGCACCACGGTCGAACCTGCCCCGGACCGTTGTCGCAGTGCTGGCCTGCTCGATGGCAGGCAGCGCATAGCGCACGCCCTTGATCTGGATGTACTTGGGAATCGCTCCCGGTGCGATCTGTCGATCGCTGTTGCCGATCGCGAACTCGACCTGAAATGTGACTTCGTTCTGTCCCGGCACGCTTGTCACAAAGTGGCTGACATCATCAAAGCGATAGGTTGAAACCTGGTTGGTGCCGCCGACGCGGACGTTCTGCGACCAGCGGTCTGGCGAAGCAATCGAGACAGCGCCACGGCGGACATCGCCACCCTGATAGGCCAGCAGCCTGATCTGTGAGACAGACATGATGAACTGATCAGCATGATCGAAGCCTTCGTTGTTGACCTTGACATCGACGAAGACGCGGCCCTGTTCCGTTGGGCCGGACCCGGTGGCCTGATGGACCTTGAGCACAGTGACAGCATCCGGAGCAATGCTGGTCTTGCCGGTCCCCTGACGGTAGGTGTCGCGTATGAGCGAGAATGCCTGCTCATCAAGTTTGGGATTGACCTGTTTGAGGGGTTGGGCGGAGAACTCGGGATAGAACGCGCCAGCTGAGAGGAACTCGTAAAAGCGAGCCGTCAGCGTGTGAGCGGGGAACCACGCAGTTTCTTCGACTGTGATGCCGAGATTGGTTCGTTTGGCACCGTGGAACCCCATGACCTCGTTGGAGGATTGCGTGAAGCCGATGGCGATCATGAGGATGCCCACAGTGATCGTGCCCGATCCGACGCCGAAGATACCGCCAAAGACCAGATTGGCCCAGTGGGGAATCTGCACATTGGCTGGGGCGAGCCTGTCGAAGGCAAAGCGGATGATGAAGAGTGAGACGACAAACAGAGCGACGAGGATAAATCCCCATGCGTAGTTGTCGGTCCCCCGGTTATCCAGCACGACACCCACTACCAGCGGTTCCCAGAACGCAAGGGCGATCGCGCCCGCGCAGACCACTGCGACAAAGTGCAGGATGGAACTCATCAGGCCCTGATTGGCCCACCAGTAGGCAATCAGGCCGGCGAGGAAGATGATTATGAGTTGAAAGATAACGAGCATGGCGAAGAACCTCGTAACTGTGTATCTGACTTGGGAGTCAATCCGTCAATCAATGCAAACAATCGATCCATCAAACATTCAGGCAGGCTGCGGCTTGGGTGCTGGAGCAGCTGCCTTCTTCTGCGGAGGTGAGAGCACGCGCACGACCTCTTCGAGGCTGGTCTGACCTTCGATCACCTTCTGCAGCGCTGCTTCCTGCAGATAGATCATCTTGTTACGGCGACAATGCATGTATGCGCCCTGCAGATCATTCTGCGCGATCATCTTGCGTGCGGTGTTGTCGAGCACCATCACTTCAAACGCGCCCACCTGTCCGATGTAACCGACACCCTGGCAGATGGGGCAGCTTTCGATCTTGTTCTTGATCTGCACCTTGCCGGATGCCTTGAACAGCTGCTTGACCTTGTCTGCGGGCAGATTCAACTGTTTGAGCTGCTCAGTTGATGGCTGATATGGCTGGCGGCAGTTGGGGCAGAGTGTTCGGAAGACGCGGCCGTTGACAACAGCCCGCAATGGCTTGACAGCAGTGTCAAGATCGCCCACGCGCTTCACCCAGTCGACCAGTTGTTCCTTGACGCCCGGCTGGCGCTGCAGGACATAAATCAGCGGACCGTCGACCGCGTGCGCTGCTGCAATCGCGGCAGTGCCCTTATCCATGATATCGCCAACCATGACGATATTGGGATCGCGGCGGAGGATCGACTGCAGGTTGGTTGAAAAATCGAGGTCGGGGTTGTCCGAATCAAACTCTGCGTGGTCGATGCCATCCTTGCGGACAACGATCTCGCGTTCGAGCGTTTTGATGTTGGTGGTGTAGGCATCATGACGGCCGAGGAACGCATAGCCCATGGTGCTGAGGCCGTGACCAGCGGGGGCGCCAAGAAGGATGATCCCCTCGCGGTTCTCCGCCTTTTTGAAGGGCTCAAGCGCTTCCATCTGTTGCTTGAGCAGCCCCAGACCGTCATAGGGCTTGTCCAGGCGATCGCCGCGGTCGAACTCGATGCGAACCTCCTGTCCCTTGGAGTAGCCCGCAGTTGTGAGATTCACCTTGTGATCGCCGCTGGGACCTGAGAGCTTGAACATGCCACTCTGCCTGCGTCTGCGATCCTGCACATCCAGACCCGAAACTTCCTTGAGGTAGTCGATCGCGAGATTGCCTGCGTCCATGGCGATGGGGTCGCGACGGAAGCGCACTCCATCAATCGTCTGGGCGACGACATAGCCATTGGGACCTGGCAGCAGTTCGAGGCGCGATGACCGGCTGTCAATTGCTGGTCCGATGAGGTCTTCTGAAAGCAGGTGGGTTGCGTACAACGGGTCTTCGCGCTGAGGCACGTCACGAGCCTTGCCACCCGAGTCGGTGTAGCGAATCAGAGCGCCGCGTGTGGCTGCATCAGCACGTCGTTTCTCCATGCGGACGGAGAATGTTTCTGCGGTGAGATAGAACTTCTTTTCTTCAGGCACTTCATCGTTGCGCACTTTCCAGTAGGCAAGAATGGGCGCGAGCAGGATGATCATCGCAACAGGCCAGCCGATCCAGAAAATGGGAATCGTCAGCAGAGCGATCACTGCCAATCCGCCAGCTGCAAGGTGGATCGAGTTCCACATCGTGCGGGGCAGATGCCAGTACATGGCATCCTTGTCGAGCTTTGAGGAGATCAGCCACGCCCAAGGAATGAAGGGCAGGGCCATGAGAAACGGCTTGAACGGACTCACCAGGAAAGCGGTGTCTGCTCCGAGCCAGGATGAGAGAGTGTCGATCAGCATGATTAGAAAACCCGTCCGCTCAGGAGATACCCTTCAGCCGCATACGCAGCTCTTCGGGCTTGGGAGTTGCTTCGAGTGCAACACGGCTGTGAATAAGCTCTTTCTCCACCAAGTCCACCAGTGCACTTGTGAAATCCTGCATGCCCTCGTGGCGGCTGCGCTTCATCACTTCAAGCAGTTCACCTTCACGGCCCTCGATGATGTACTTCTGCACGATCGGCGTGTTGAGGAGAACTTCAAGAGCCGGAATGCGGAAGATGTCATCACGAAGTGAAGGCAGCAGCTTCTGGTAAACAATGGCCCGCATGTTGTACGCCAGCAGCTTGCGAATCTGTTCACGCTCGCCTTCGGGGAAGAGGTCGTAGATACGGCCGAAGGTCTGCCAGGCTGAAGACGCGTGAATCGTTCCAAACACAAGGTGGCCAGTCTCAGCAGCACGGATGGCTGCTTCGAATGTTTCATAGTCGCGCATTTCGCCGACCAGCACAACGTCGGGATCTTCACGCACAAGTGCACGCAACGCTTCGTTGAAGTTGACGCAGTCGATGCCCACTTCGCGCTGATTGATTGTGGCTTTGTCGTCTTTGAAGATGTATTCGATCGGATCTTCAATGGTGACGATGTGCACCTTCCTTCGCACATTCACATATTGAAGCATTGACGCGATGGAAGTGGACTTGCCCGAGCCTGTCACGCCCGAGAACAGGATCAGCCCCTGAGCGCTCAACGCCACCTGGCCCAGCGTGTCGGGAAGGTGCAGCGATTCGAAGTCTTTGATGTTGGCGGTGACCAGACGAGCCGCAATCGAGGGCTTGCCACGAGCCATGAAAAGGTTGACACGAAAGCGACGGTCGTCGTCGTAGTCGTATGCAAAGTCGATTGAGCCGTGCTTCTTGAAATGGACATACTGCCCCTCATCAAGCACGTCGCGGGCAATCTGGAACATGAGGTCCTGGGTGATGATCTCAGCCTGCAAACTGCGCAATGAGCCGCGCACGCGGATACGAGGCGGCAGGTCGACCTTCAGATGGATATCTGATGCGTCATGGCGAATCGTGGCATCGAGGTACTTGAGGAAGAGCGGCATTCCTTCGCCCGGTTTGGTACCACGATCGTGGTGGACCGGATCAGCCATGAGGCCTTCATAATTGCCTGTGGTTTCAGTAAGCAAGCGGCACAACTCCAGGAGGCTGGTGAGAGCAAGCATCGGACCGACGCACCGCGCGTCGCACGTTCCCGAACGCTGAAGCCATAAGTCTAGCACAGAGACCTGCCAGACGGAATAGCTGACCGCGTGAGAATCGAAAATTTCACCCGATGCGCCGTGAAATCCATACGCAGGCAAGCCAGCGATGTTTCATCATCTGCACGGGAGCAACCGATGTGGCATGCAGATCGCTCGCGGCGTGGCATCGACCCGGGGCGGGTCCCCTGTGTGGAATTTCAGACGCTCCGCCGCCAGCTGATCAGTGGTCGATGGTGGACCAACGGCCTTGACGAGAATTACTCGACTTCGAGTTCGTCGTTTATAATACAGTGGAGAGCCCGTGCTTGTCGTGAGATTGACATCGCCGATGAAGATCGTCGGGAGTGATTCAGCCGGGCTTCCGTCTGTGTTTCGGATGAAGAGCTTGCGCCGGTTTCGGCCACTGGCGATTTCGAGTTTCACTGCCGTTGTGCCGATTCGCCAGCCGGGAGCCATGTCGGGAATGAATATGTCATCGGCCACCCTGATTGCGGGAAAAGTCGGCGGTGAGGGTCCTCGCGCCCTCAGGCCATTCGGAACGATGCCGTTGTCCCAAAGGAGGTCGGCGAATGAATACTGGCCGACGAAGGTTCGTTCCAACGACGATGACAACCAACGGAATACGCGGATGTAGTATTGACGTCAAACGACTGCCCCTCGGACCGGTCCGTGTATGTGTAATCCGTCGGGTAAGTGAGGAGAAGATACTTTCGATCCGTTAAGGGCTCGTTCGTACCTCCAACCGGAACGCAGGTGAACTGCTGCCCACCGAGATCATCCATTGAGGTCTGGATCGCCCCCGCCTGATCCGCCGCCGAGTTGACGAGCAGCTCGCCCTTTGAGTTCACGCGCATACTGATCAGTCTTCGGCCCATTGCTACGCCTCCCCAATCTCAAGAACGCCCACATCGACGTTCCCGCTCAGTGAATCCTTCTTGGCGTAGACCTTGTTACGCGGCCCGATGCGCGCGACGAGGCCGTACTCCTCCCAGACCGGCGTCCCGTCCGCCGTCGTGAACCCGCTCGGACCGGTGTCAGCATAACAGATGGCGGACCATAAGGAAGAGGAAAATCGGCGGAATTCCAGGGTCGGGTTGGAAAGCATTTTGCCGATAAAAAGAGAGAAAGGCATTGAACATTCCATGCCTTTTATGCTAGAATCGGTTCGCAAGGGAGGGACCTGACCTGTGCAAACGAACTTGAATAGTAAAGCGGTGCGACTGGCGTGTTTTGCGATGGCCTCGCTCATCGTGCTGGGCGGCTCGACTGGATGCAGGAAGAAAAACACGCCTGCGCCGGGGCCGGGGCAGTCCGAGCAGAGCGGCGAAGCCCACGATGTCGCTCCGGTTGAAATGACCGATGAACAGCCCGCTCCCGAGCACAAGGGACCGACAGTTGAGACAATTTACCGCGATGCTCCCGATGACGAACTCCGAGCCGAAATGGCTTTGAATGATGCAGGTGCAGATGGCTGGGCGGGCGAAGTGCTGAACTCCAGCAGTGGAAGTGTTCTCAGCGGCCTCTTCGGCCCGGTGTTGAAAGGCGAGGAAGTCACCGTCGCGCACGTTGCTGAGCGCGTGACTGCGGGCGTGAGTTCCACCGTGTTGCGCCCGCTTGATGCCAACGAAGATCTCACAGGCATTGACGCGTCGGGCCTCAGCATTCTGCGGCAGGCACCAGGGGCTGCACCCGCTGCAGAGAGCAATGGTGCTGGATTGCTTGCATCGATGACTGATCTGCTTCAACCGTTTGATGAACGGATTGATCTCATAAAGTTCAAGAACGTTCAAAGTCATGCGACTGGCGAGACGGGGACCACGGAGGTGTTGTATCTTGCGGCTGGCAAGGGCAAGCGCGGGATCATTCAGCAGAACGCAACTTGGCTCTGCACCTGGGATCTCAGCCGGGGCGTCGAGAACCCGCTGCTTGCATCGATCGAGGTGAGCGACTTTGTTGAGGTCTCACGCTCCCGTTACTATTTCGATGAATGCACCGAAGCTGTCCTTGGGAAGACCACATCCTGGCCACAGATGCAGCGGGGACTTGAATACTGGTGGGGCAAGCTCGACTTCGGATTTGGCGGGACACTCAGCGGTCACAACGGTATGGCAATCGGAGACATCGATAACGATCGCCTGGATGATATCTATGTCTGTCAGCCCGGCCTTCTTCCCAACAGGCTCTATCGGCACCTGCCCGATGGCACGCTGACCGACATCAGTGCTCAGGCAGGCGTCGACTGGCTGAACGACACGACGTCCGCTCTGATCGTCGATCTGAACAACGATGGGAATCAGGATCTGATCCTTGGCACCGTTTCGCACATCCTCATCATGCGTGGTGATGGCCAGGCGAACTTTGTACCGATCGCGAGATTTCCGGTGGTGATGATCCAGGCCATGGCTGCCGCAGATGTCGATCTGGATGGTGATCTGGATCTGTATCTCTGTCAGTACAGCGCAACCGGAGTGGCCAACTCAACCACAGGTCCGCTCTATGACTCGCAACAGGGCCTGCCCAACATTCTGCTGCGCAATATGGGTGATTTTAACTTTGTCGATGCCACTGCGGAGAGCGGGCTCGGCGCGAACAATTTCAGGCAATCCTTCGCGTGCTCTTTCAGCGACTTTGATGATGATGGCGATCAGGATCTTTACGTCGCAAATGACTTTGGTGCCAACAACCTCTATCGCAATGATCGTGGTGTGTTCACCGACATTGCGGCTCAGGCTGGGGTTGAAGATCAGGCTGCAGGAATGGGCGTGGCCTGGGGCGACTTCAATCGCGATGGACGCGACGACATATTCGTCACCAACATGTTCTCAAGCGCGGGGAATCGGGTGACACGTAACGAAAAGTTTGAGCCGCTGGGAGGCGAGGCCACAGCAGACAGCCTGCAGTACTTTTCGCGTGGGAACTCGCTGTTTGAAAACCTCGGCGGCGGAACCTTCCGCGATGTCAGCGTCGATGCAGGCATTACCATGGGACGCTTTGCATGGGGAGCTGAGTTTGCGGATTTCAATAACGATGGCTGGCTTGATGTAGCCTGCCCGAACGGATTTATCACCAATCACTCCAGCGCGGACTTGTGAAGTTTCTTCTGGCGACGAGTTGCGTCGCAATCTCCATTTCAGAATATCGACAATACCGGCTATCAGCTCAGTTGGGTTGCCCTCAATCGTCTGTTGAGAACCGGCCAGAGTTGGAGCGGCCATGAGCTGAACTCCGCCTTCCTCAACTTGGGCGATGGAACCTTCCTGGATGTGTCCTGTCTCAGTGGCTTCGACTATTACGATGATGGTCGCGGAGTTGCAGTCGTCGACTGGGACGGTGATGGTGACAACGACCTGTGGCTGCGCAATCGCACCGGGCCGCAGATCCGCTTCATGCGCAACAACAGCAGCCGTGACCACCACTTCCTTTCGGTCACGCTTGTCGGCTCTCGCAGCAACCGGGACGCGATTGGTGCCAAAGTCACCGTCGAAACCGGGGATGGCAGCATCGTGAGCGATACCGTTCGCGCCGGAACCAGCTTTCAGATGCAGTCGAGCAAAACACTCACGTTTGGACTGGGTGATGCGGAGAGTATTCGATCGCTGACGATCCGTTGGCCAAGCGGACGCGTGAGCCGCTACGAAGACGTGGCTGTCGATCAGCACATGCGAATTGTTGAAGGGTCGAACAACATCGAATCGCGGCCATCGCCAGTGGTTCCAGCGTTGGCGGCTGGCCGCATCGACACCGAGCATCCCACCGCAGTCAATGATGTCGCACTGGTCTACCGCGTTCCGATTCCCGACATCGGAGGTGAGACGTTCTCGGGCACTCCTCTGAGTGTGCGAGGGTATCGCGGATCGCCTGTGGTCGTCACATTCTGGGCCAGCTGGTGTGCCCCGTGTATCGCTGAGTTGCAGGAGTGGGGGCGGGCTGCAGGTGAGGGAGGCGACAAGGCGCTGCGCGTCATGGCACTTTCTGTCGACACGCCGCAAGACCGATCGAAAGCAGAATCGCTGGCCTCCCAGATGGATCTGCCCTTCGACGTTGGAATGGCGGACGAAACATGGATGCCACTGATGGATGCTCTTCAACATGTCGTGATCGACATGCAGGATCAATTCAGCCTTCCCACGACACTGCTCATCGATAGTGACGGTGAAATTGCTCGCATTTTCCGAGGACCCGTGCCTTACGAGCGACTCAAGGAGGAGGCTCGTCTTCTGGTGTATGGCGACGATCGCGTTGTCAGCGCAGCTGCGGTGTATCCAGGACGTATCGATGCCCTGTGGCCCCAGCATGGTCGAGCCATTCGTCTGCTCACACTTGCTCAGCTGACTTTGGCCGAAAAGCAGGTCGACCTGTCGCTCCTCTACACTGAATCGCTCCTTACGCAACTTGCTCGCTATGAACCAATGATCAGTACCTGGATGCGGACCGCATCGCACTGTCAGCAACTTGCAGTGCAACTGAATGAACTGGGCCGTGATGGTTCAGAGTGGGCAAGCCATGCCGATGGACTGGCAGGGCGGAGTGCACGCGAGTATGGCGGACTTATCCGTCGCGACATCTTCGATGAGAAGGTATGGTTCGGATTGGGCGAGAGCCTTGATACAATCTCCGATCCCAGAGTTGCTGAAGAAATTGCTTCGGTGGTGATCCAGTCGATCTCGCCTCGTCGTGATGTCGCTGGAAACCGTCAGCTTGGCCGAGCCATCTTCAACCTCGGCCGCTGGGCAGATGCCAAGCCATATCTGCAGCGCACCCTCGAGCTCGATCCTGAGGATTGGAACTCCATGTACCGACTCGGAACATGCATGCTGCGATTGGGTGACGAAGCCGGCATCGAACATGTCACGCAAGCTTTGGCTGCTCTCCCACCACACGCGGGTGCTGAGTTTATCTTTGCACAGGACCTCGAATCGATCGGCCGCAACGATCTTGCTCTTGAACACTATCGCAAGTCGCTGGCAATCGATCCGACGTTCCAACCGTCGATCGAGGCGGCCGAGCGCCTGAGCCAATAGCGCGGGGGATGCACCGCTGGGGTTCCCTTGGCGAACACCCTTTCCCGGCCCGTGCACCCGGCCTAGACTTTCGCCGTTCGGACATTGAGATTTTTTTCACAAAGTTTGACTGCCATGTCGATCGGCAAATCAAATGCACCACCGGACCGCGATGCTGAGGAAGTGCGGATCGGATGGCGGATGGCAGGAATCGGCTTCGAGGTGGCCAGTGAGGTCGTAGCTGGCCTGCTTGTTGGATATGGGATTGACCACTGGGCTGGAACAGGGCAACGCTGGACCATTATCGGAGCGATCGTCGGCATTTGCGTCGGCCTCTTCAGTCTGATACGAGGCTCGCTCAAGCTCAATCGGCAGCTTGAAAGAAAGACGCCCGTCGACCGCACTTTGAGCAAGACCGAGACCCCGGCCACTGCGATTGATGAAAAGACCTGGGACGCATTCAACGACGACACCGATCACAGAGATGATGAAGACAGCGATGCACGAAGAGGCTGACAATCAGATGCCATTGAACGCTGGCTTGCTGCCAGGCGAACCGGTGCTTGCGCTTCCCACGCTGCAACTGCTTTTCGTTGTCATGTTGACGAGCTGTGTTGTTGCTGGTGGCTGGTGGTTGATCATCGGCAACGATGAACCAGCGCGCCTCAGCGGACTGGCAGGAGCGGGGCTGGTGGGGGGCATCGGCGTGATCAGCGTCCTCATCATGACGCCCTGGCGCGAACGACCGGCAGGATGGTGGATGACTGCCTGGCTCGGTGGCAGCGTCTTCCGCATGCTCATCACGCCTCTGGCTGCCTGGCTGCTATACTCGGCCCTTTCCCAACGGTCGATTCGTGATTTCGTCTTTGCAATCGCTCTCACCCATCTGTTGACGCTGGTGTTTGAAGCGATTCTGATTGCCCGCCACGCAAAGCGAAAGGGCGCATTGCAGAATCGTGTCGTTTCGGTACCATCTTTGCCATCGTCCCCATCACTGTCTTCTCGCGCGACATCCTGAACGGAGTTGGAGTTCACGCCTGTGCTGTCATTCTTTCTCGCTGCTGACAAACCCGAGAACCACGTTGCAGACCTCATCCTCTGGAAGGTTGGCGACACACCCGTTTTGACCATGCACATGGTGACGCTGGTTGTCATCGGGGCGGTGTTCGTGCTTTTCATGATGTGGGTCGCAAGAGCAATCGCTGTCGGTCCTGAGTCGCAGGGGAACGAGCGCTACATGACAAAGGGCCGCTTGGCCCAGATGATCGAAGCCATGGTGGTATATCTTCGCGATGAGATGCTCGAACCAGTCATGGGAGCGCAGCATGCACGCAAGTATCTGCCTTATCTCATGAGCCTGTTCTTTTTCATTCTCTTCATGAATCTGTTCGGGCTGATTCCGGTGGTGGATCTTCTGCTTCTGTTTGGCATCGATTCACCCATCGGCGGCACAGCCACAGCCAACATCATGGTCACCGCAGCACTTGCGTTGATTGCGTTCTTTGTGATTCAAATTCACGCGATCCGCGAACTGGGCCTCAAGGGATTTCTGCAGCATTTGTGTGGCGGACTGGTTCCCGGCCCCATCATGCTGGCACCTGTGATCGTGATCGTGTTCGTCGTTGAGTTGCTTGGCCTTTTCATTAAGCCGACAGCTCTGGCAATCCGCCTCTTTGCCAACATGGTGGCTGGTCATATCCTCATGGCTGTCCTGCTGAGCTTTGGAACAATGGCTGCCAAAGGTGGCATGGGCACACTGGGAATCACGACCATTTCCGTCGTGTCCGGCATCTTCGCAGTGCTCATCACATTCCTCGAACTCTTTGTCGCCTTCCTGCAGGCATTCATTTTCATGTTCCTCACTGCGGTATTC
>JBPCKF010000036.1:0-29852 GCA_051004555.1 Phycisphaerales bacterium
GTCGAACGTCGCGCCAGCGAGAAAGAGCGATTCTCTGACGGCGTTGATATCCTGTTCGTCGCCACTGGTGCTCAAAAGTGTCAACAGCGTATCGCACAGGATTGCAATGCAGCGCGCGAATGGCTGGCGCTGCTTCCTTGGCGATCTTGTCAAACTCAACGGTTGAAAAACACGCCGAACGCGCCCACCATCGCTCCAAGCAGTGCAAGGCCGAGGAATATCACCAGCATGCCGATCCGCAGCGAGATCGTCACGCCACCATTCCCAGCAGTTCGAGGTGCTGGCTGACGTCGGACAGTCTTTGGATGAGGTTTCAAAAATGGAAGACGCATACGTTGAATCACTTCCAATCCCCCCGAGAACAGACACACAGCGCGGTGAGATCGCGCATGTCCACAAACAGAATCGGCCTATCAGGGGGACGAGTGAAGGTTGCTTCAGATGGCGCGTTTGGATGAGTTCCTATAACGATCGCGCAATGGGCAGATACGGCACCAGATCGACCGGCAACCGCTTCAAACCCCGTCGAACCGCCTTGGCGACCGCATAGCTCAGCGAGTCGTGCATGCGCTTCTGCACCGCTGGCGTGACATTCAGCTTGTGCTTGTACATCGTCGCGAGGGACCACTCCCACGCCCGCAGTTCCTCCAGGCAGCGCGGCCGCCACACTCCAAAGCCAATGGCATGATGGCCCACCTCATGCAGAAAGATCGCGCAACTCATCGGCCCAGTCGGGTATGGTGACTCAATCAGGCGTGCCACAGTTCCGTCGCGATACACCACCTGCCAGGCACATCCGCTCATCGACTTCCGCCACTTACGGATGCGCAGCTGATAGGTCTGCTTCATTTCGATGACGATGGAGTCGTACCGCTCGCGCATCGTCATGCGCGGGATTGGTTCGGGTGACGGCCCGTTCTTCGCCGAACCGTGCGGACGGCCATTCTTCGCTTGCCAGAGTCCAAGCTGATGCACGTGTGATGATAGACGCGCAGACCACTCGCTTGCGGCTTCGCGATCAATCCAACGCTCGACAGTTAACCGGATGACTGCTCACGATGTCGCTGCACGAAAGCGCGATACTGTTCGGGGGTGTCGATGCCGTGACGATGGGAACCTGCTGGCACAACTGCAACTGCGACAGCCCAGCCGTGCTCGAGGAAACGCAACTGTTCCAGTCGCTCCGAGCGCTCAAGAGGCGTGGGCGTGAGACTCGCATACGCGCGCAGAAACAGCATGCGGTAGGCATAGAGACCGACGTGCTTGTAACGCAGCACATCGCCCGTTTCATCGCGATCGAAGGGGATTTTCGCCCTGGAAAAATACAGCGCCCTTCCCTGCTGGGTCATCACGACTTTGACAACACTTGGATCTGATGCATCTTCGAGCAGATTGAACGGGCAGGCGAGCGTCGCAATCATACATTCGCGTTCTTGCGCGAGTGCTGTCACGCACCGCTCGATCGACGCAGGTTCGATTTCCGGTTCGTCTCCCTGCACATTAACAACGATTGCATCATCATTCAGCTGGAGCGCAGATGCAGCCTCGACGATGCGGCTGGTTCCATTCTCATGGTGTGATGCGGTCAGCATGGCCACGAAGCCATGCTGGGTAACAGCCTGTTCGATGCGGTGATCATCAGTCGCGACGATGATGCGATCGATGTCATTTGCCCGCGCGACCTGCTCACAGACATGCACGATCATCGGCTTGCCGGTCTCCGCAGCGAGCATCTTTCCAGGGAAGCGCGTTGACGCAATGCGTGCCGGGATGATCGCCACCACATTCATAAGTCTGGCAGGCCCAATCCTACGACAACGCCCTACGATAACTCTTTGAAAAGCTCATCGATTTCCTTGCGACGGGCGCGGATGTCACGATACGTGATATCCTTGCGGGCGATCGTCGAACAGATTTCGAGCGCCTCCTTGGCCCGATCGATCGAGCGATCTTCATTGGCCTGGGCCAGCAGCGACTCCATCAGATCGTAGCGTATGGGGAGTTCGTAATCGCGCGTGGTTGCATCGATGTTTTCCATTGCTTCGCGGAACTCGCTCTCGGCTTCTGAGTGCCATCCTTCACGCGCAAAGCACAGACCGAGCCGGTGCCCTGCTCTGACTCGCAACTTGGGCTCATCCTTGGCCTGCTGAAAGGCAGCCATGGCATCGTGATAGTTTTGCAGCTGGAACTCAACTTCGCCGCGTTGAAACTTGATGGTCCGATCAGTCGGATACTGCGTTTCGCGCTCTGCGTATTCAGCTGACTTGTAAAGCAACGCATTGCGCTGAGCCTGCTCGAGTTCAGCCTGCAGTTCGCCATCATCGGGGGCTGCCTTGACGCGCTGCTGCAGATCGCGCACCATGCGTTCGACCTGCCCGATCTTGATGTCACTTGCAGCCATGCGAAAGCGGAACTCTTTAGTGTCGGCATATCCCTTCATGAAGATGCGATACGCCTGATCTTCGGCTTCGGATGAGTTCCCACGCCGAACCGCTGCAGCATATCGGTTGATGTTTTCGGGAATGGTGGGGTCAGCGGTGTACGCTTCGCGGGCGCGCTCGATGACACGTTCATGCGATCCGCCCGAGCCGGAAAGTGACTGCGCCTCTTCGATTTCGCGCTGCTTGTCGGAGTTCTGAACAAACTTTCGGAAGCCGCCTTCCTGTCCGCCTGCATCTTCATAGCCACCCTGATCCATGGCCCGTTGCGCGGAGAGATTCTTGAGTTCCGCTGCCAGCTCTCCATCGCTCGGATCGATGCTGCGCGCGATTTCACCAGCCAGAATCGACGTCTCCCACGCCCCCACTGTTCCGAATGCACGCATGGCTGCAACAAACGCAGACTTACTCGGCTTTTTCTGATTGCGGAGCAGATTGAGCAGTTTGGGAGCAATCCACCTGCCGAACTCATTCTGCTGCGCAACTGCGGCAGCTTCAATCATCCGCACGCCCAGCGTGGAGTTGGTGAGGCTGCGCATCCAGGCAAACTCAGCTGCCACAAAGCGATCGACGACGTGCTCGCCATCGAACTCCTTGATCTCGCGCCCCGAGGCAGGTTTGCCACCCGCGTTGAAAAAGCGCACAGCCGACTCGTACATGGCTTTGTGCGCAGCGATGTCATCGGGGTCGAGCTTGAGCCCGTTGGCAAAATAGGACAGCGCGGCTTCGTGGTTCGAGCTGTCAGCCTGGGTGCGGGCAAAGTCGAACCACTTGCGGGCTTTGGCCGGCTGCGGCTGGAATGCGTTGACATCAGCCACCGCTCCCGGATTGGCTACCGGAACTGCCGTGCTGGGTGACGAGTCGACTTCTTCTTCTTTCTTCTTCCCGAACAGAGCCACGGAAGCTCCTTTAAAAAAGCGTGTGACACACACAAAACCGCGACAGCGACACTTGCACCGCGCAGCCTGTGAGGCTATTGCACGACCGCCGACAGGTCAATTCGATCCGGCTGGATGTTGCGAGCGGTTGCAACCACGCTAGCATAGGCTTGTGACCGTCACTCCGAACAACCTCGCGATCCTTTCGTACCCCGCTGATGTCCTGAGGCGTCCATCCGCAGCCATCGATCGGGTGAACGATGAAGTCCGCGCTGTTGCGATCCGCATGATCGAACTCATGATCGCAGCTGATGGTGTCGGACTGGCTGCCCCACAGGTCGGACTGCCCTGGCGGATGTTTGTCACACGCAGTCGCGAACCTGATGATCACCTGCCACATTGCATATTCATTAATCCCACGCTCTCTGCACCCAGCGACGATGTCGAGAGTGCTGAGGAGGGATGCCTCAGCCTGCCCGGCGTCACAGTCACGGTCCAGCGCCACCGCGCCGTGACAGTGAATGCAACAAACCTCGATGGGCATGAGTTTTCACTCACGGGCGAAGGACTTGATGCACGAATCTGGCAGCATGAACACAATCATCTCGATGGCATCCTCATCATCGATCGAATGAGCCCCATGGATCGACTTGCCAATCGACGAGCCATTCGCGACCTGCGGAAGGCAGCTGGTGAATGAAAGTCATCTTCCTCGGATCAGGAGCGATCGGTCTGCCCACGCTGCGCGAGTTGTCGAAGCTGCATGATGTGCAGCTTGTCGTCTCGCAACCTGCACGCCCGGCTGGTCGGCGACGAACGCTTACGCCCACACCGATTGCAGCGTGGGCGAACCAACAAGACATCACAACCATCACGCCAGAAAACGTCAATGACAGCGACATAATTGCACAACTGCACGCAGTCAACGCCGACGCATGGGTTGTGATTGCCTATGGCCAGAAGCTCAGCCGTGAACTTCTCAGCAACAATTTTGCGATCAATCTGCATGCATCGCTGCTGCCAGCCTATCGGGGAGCTGCTCCGATCAACTGGGCCATCATGCATGGCGAAAACCAAACCGGACTGAGCGTCATCACCGTGGCTGACAGGATGGATGCGGGCGACATCCTCGGCCAGATCACGACGCCGATCGACCCTATGGAAACCGCTGGCGAGCTGCACGATCGCCTTGCCTTGCTCGGCCCGGACCTCATTCTCGAAGTGCTCGACAAGTATGAGCGCAACACACTCACGCCAGTGCCGCAGGACCATGCTCTGGCGACACGCGCGCCGAAACTCAGCAAGCATGATGGCACCGTCACATTCAATCAATCTGCGCGCGGCGTACAGGCCCGCATCCACGGCCTGACGCCATGGCCCGGCTGCAGCGTGCAACTCATCGACCACGATAATGTCTCGACACCCAGCATTCTGAAACTCAGCCGCGTGATGGTTGTTCGTGAAGAGGATGACGATAATGGGCCCGCAGGCGCAGCGCCAGGTCAACTCGATGCTGATGGATGCGTGCAATGCGATCCCGGCAAGATACGCATCCTCGCGTTGCAACCACCCGGAAAGAAAATCATGGATTTCTCAGCCTGGGTACACGGCCACGTTGTCGGCCCCGCGTGTTTTCTGCGAAAGATGGATGCTGTGGGCTGTGCGGAAGCGCAGCCAGAGTGAAACTCTTGTGCTGGCCCTTACTCTCCGCTGCCCGTTGCCTTTCTGTACCCATGCACTGCGTACCACCCTGATGCAACGATGACGATCATCGCGATGGCAATGATCATGTGCGGGGCTGCGATGCCATCAATGTTCCGCGCCAGCAGGATCCCTCCCATGCCGATCAGCGGACCGATCGCGTATCCGATGCCGATGAGCCCTTCGTGCTTTCCGCTGGCATCAACCTGGGCGCGACCGACGGCCATCGCGTAGTAAATCGCTGCGAAGTACACAGCGCCCTGACCAATGCCGAAGAGGCTCAGGCCGAGCACCATCATCGCCATGTTGGGCGCGAGGACAATCATCACGAAGCCAGCGCTGATCGCGATGCCTGCCGCCAGCAGAACACTTCCGCGTCCCTGCCAGACGTGCAGACGCCACATGATGATGATGATGATGACGCGCGCGACCATCCATGTCGCAGTCAATGGCGTCTTGCCCGTTGAAACAACCTCGAGCGACTCCAGGCGATAGGGCATCAATGGCGAGATCAATGCCAGAAGCACATAACTCAACGGAAGAAGCACGCGGGCAGCAGCAAGCAGCTTCGGATACCCTCTGCCGACATGCAACTGAGCATCGTGCTCGTGATGATCCGCAGGATCGCGGGGAAACCAGATGATCGCAAGTGCAGCCAGAGCGTTGAGCGCTCCCAACGCAATGATTGCATAGCGCGCGGTTCGCGCCTCTTCGCCCATGAGTGGAGCCATACAAATGAGCGCGATCGCAACAGATGATGTCCACACAACATTCCACCAGCCAATCGCATGACGCATGGCTCGACCATGCCGCCCTGCTGCGAGGTATGCCTCAACCACTGGCCACAACAGTGCAGAGAGCATGCTGGTCGCCCCCGTCACAAACCACAACATCCACGCATCGGCAACCAGCCATGGGCCAAGACAGACGACTGCCTGCACCAGAACAATCGTCACAAGCAGCGTTCGGGCAGAACAGATCGGCTGCACCCACCGCAGAAAGCGAGCAGACGTAAACGCAACTGCGATATACATCACTCCCAGGAAGAACGACAACCCCATCGTCGCAAGTTGCGAAAAGGCAAAATCGTGTTCCGCGATAAAGGGAACGCCATTCCACACCACACCTGTGCCAATGGAGCACAGCCCGGTCAACATAAGCACCGCAGTGAGCGGCGTGGTGGGATTGTTGTTGACGGTGCGTGCGACGGGTGCAGACATGGCTGCGATCGTAGGACGTCATTCGCTGGACGATGAGAGAATGTCGCTGGCACAGATCAGACCGATTGGCTTCTCTGTTGCTCTTCCATGCTGGGTCACGATGACTGCTTCCAGCAGGGCGTTCTCACGGAAGAGTTCCGCAACTTCGTCGATGGTCGCATCAACTGCAACAAGTGCAGCAAACTCGCGGTGGTGATCAGTCGCCATCACATCGCGCACCTGAACATCGTGCGTATCGATAGTGAGTTGCCCTTTCTTGTCCATCGCGCCAGCACACCACCGGGTAAAACCATTGCTGGTCAAAAGGCCGATGAAGCTGCCATTCTCATACACAGGAAAGCGCGTGAAGCCAGTCGAGCGTACCAGTTCCCATGCCAGGGCCAGACTGTCATGGACCTGCAGGCTCTGCACAGTCCGTTGAAAGCGCGGCACGACTTTTTCAGGAGAGAACAGCCGCTTCTCAATGGTCTCGAGTTCAAGAACAGTCTGCTCGTTGGGAACTGCAATGTACGATCCATCACCCAGACGGTTGTGAACGATGGCATTGCGCAGTTCCCCCACTTCAAGCAGAAAATCGACATGTCGAGCCAGGCGACGAACGCGGTTTGCAGCGATGCGCACCTTCGATGCGTAGGTGCGGCGACGCTCTTTGCTCGAATCGCCTCGCTGCGTGAGATCTTCCAGCGCTCTGTCGATGCGGTTGTATGCAGTTTCAAAGCGACGAACGCGTTCTTCATCAGTCATGGGGCCAATATACTCGCAACAGCCGCGGTTGGGAAGTTGCGCCCCTCCTATCATCCCCTGCATGAGTAAACGTCACAACAGCCGGGGAACAGCACAAGGCGAACGCCTCATCCGGGTGCGCGGCGCCCGTGAGCACAATCTGCGATCGCTCAGCGTCGATTTGCCACGCGATCAACTGGTTGTCATCACTGGCGTTTCAGGCTCGGGCAAGAGTTCACTGGCCTTCGATACCATCTTTGCTGAAGGTCAGCGAAAGTACATGGAATCGCTCAGCGCGTACGCCCGCCAGTTCCTGCAACAGATGCAGAAACCTGATGTTGATGACATCGAAGGCCTCCCGCCAACCATTGCAATCGAGCAGCGCTCCGGCGGCCACAATCCACGCTCGACCGTCGCGACCATCACCGAGATCTACGACTATCTGCGACTGCTTTACGCCCGCTGTGGCCTGGCGACGTGCTGGAAACAGACCGGCGGCACCGCTGCCTCGCCAACCTATTGTGGCAAACCCATCACCGCCACCGCAGCCAGCCAGATCGTCGACCGCATCATGCAGGAACCGCAAGGTACGCGCATGATGCTGTGTGCCCCCATCATTCGCGGACGCAAGGGGTACCACCGCGATGTTCTGGAAGGCATGCAGCGTCAGGGACTGATTCGCGCACGCGTCAACGGCAACATTGTCGATCTGCGTGAAGCGCTCAAGGAACCTGGCGAGAATCCGCTCAATCTCGGCCGCTTCGAAATGCACACCATCGAAGCTGTGATCGACCGCATCACAGTCACCGAAGATGCTCGCCAGCGCTGTGCTGAATCGATCGAAACAGCCCTCCGCCTCAGTGATGGTCTGCTGCTTGTCCTCATCGAGAATGCAGGTGATCAGACCTGGAGCGAACATCGCTTCAGCGAGAAACTTGCATGTCCGGACCATCCCGAATGCAGCCTTGAAGAACTCGAGCCGCGACTGTTTTCCTTCAACTCACCCCATGGCGCCTGTCCATCCTGTATCGGACTCGGCACGGTTGCAGACTTTGATGAAAAGCTGGTTGTCCCCGACGAAACGCTCTCGCTCAACGATGGCGCGATCGAGCCGTGGCGAAAGAATGGTCCGCGCATGAATCGCTATTACAAAAGGCTCATCACCCGTTTCGCCCAGGCGCTGAAGATAAAGCCAAGCGCGCCATTTGCAAAGCTCGCCAAACGCACCCGCCGCATTCTCATGCATGGCACCACCGCAGCAGATGAAAAATCGCTGGGCCTGAGTTTCGAAGGTGTCATTCCCAACCTGCATCGGCGCTATAGCGACACGGAGAGCGACTCCATTCGTGAGCGCATGCGGCAGTTCATGGCAAGTACGCCCTGCGCAACCTGTGGCGGGAAGCGGCTGCGTACTGAGGCGCTGCATGTCTGGCTGCACTCGGGCTCGCTGCGGGCTTCGGTTGCAGATGTCGTTGCCATGACAATCGATCAGGCAATCGGCTTCTTTGACACACTTGCGCTCGGCGAAGAAGAGACCCGCATCGCAGAGCCCATCATTCGCGAAGTGAAAGCCCGCCTCGGCTTTCTTGCTTCGGTCGGTCTCAACTATCTCTCGCTCGATCGCGCAGCTGGAACACTCTCGGGCGGCGAAGCACAGCGCATCCGCCTGGCAACACAAGTCGGATCAGGGCTTGTCGGCGTCTGTTACGTCCTCGATGAGCCAACCATCGGCCTGCATCAGCGCGACAATGACAGGCTCATCGAAACCCTCAGGCATCTCACCGACATTGGCAACTCTGTGCTCGTCGTCGAGCATGATGAAGACATGATCCGATCCGCAGATCACATTGTGGATGTCGGCCCCGGCCCCGGCAGACATGGCGGAACCATCATCGCTCAGGGAACTGTTGCAGATATCTGCAGCGCCCGCGAATCCCTCACCGGCCAATACCTCGCCGGCGAGCGTTCAATCCAGCCGCCATCACAACGCAGACCAATGAACGCCAGCAACGCGCTTGCCATCAAAGGTGCCCGCGAGAACAATCTGAAATCAATTGATGTCACCTTTCCCTTGGGCGGCATCATCTGCGTCACAGGTGTCTCGGGCTCCGGCAAGTCAACGCTGGTCAATGACATCCTCTATAACGCAACCCGCGCCCATGTGACTGGCGCCCGCGAACGGCCCGGCCTCCATACACGCATCAACGGCCTGAGCCGCATTGATCGAGTGATACAGGTCGATCAATCGCCCATCGGCCGCACGCCCCGCTCCAATCCTGCGACATATACCGGCGTGTTCGATGAAGTCCGCAAGCTCTTCACACACACCAAAGAGTCGCGCATTCGCGGCTATCAGCCCGGCCGTTTCAGCTTCAATGTAAAGGGCGGCCGCTGCGAAGCCTGTCAGGGCCAGGGCGTGAAGAAGATTGAAATGCACTTCCTGCCGGATGTCTTCGTCGAATGCGAAATCTGCAGAGGCAAACGTTATAACCGCGAGACACTCGAAGTCACCTATCGCAATCGCACCATTGCAGATGTGCTCAGCATGACTGTGGAAGAGGCGCTCACCTTCTTTGAAGCACATCCAAAGGCCCTGCGAATGCTGCAATGTCTGCACGATGTCGGACTCGATTACGTTGAACTCGGTCAGCCGTCCACAACGCTTTCGGGTGGCGAAGCCCAGCGAATCAAACTCGCAAGTGAACTCGGCGGGCCACAGGGTGGACACACGCTGTATGTGCTCGACGAGCCGACCACCGGTCTGCACTTTGCAGATATCGAGAGACTACTCACAGTCCTGCAGCGCCTCGCTGATGCAGGCAACACGCTTGTTGTCATCGAACACAATCTCGATGTCATTCAATGTGCAGACTGGATCATCGACCTCGGCCCGGAAGGTGGCGACCGCGGCGGCTCACTGGTCGCGGAAGGTCCCCCCGAAGCGATCATCGCATGCAAGGCAAGTCACACCGGCCGATACCTGAAGCCAATGTTGGACCGCAAGAAGCGCACTCGTCGCCTTGCAACCGCAACGAGTTGACTCGGGAATTTGTTTTTTTCGTCGCTGCGCAGGCGGGCACCCAGTGAGATTTCGACGTTTCGTCATGCCCGCGCAGGCGGGCATCCAGTGGTACACGACAACGCGATTGCCCTTTGCAGACGGGCCACGTGACAGCACCCGTGCGACAGCGGCGTATCATCGCAGACGCATGCATCTTCTCATTACAGCTGGGCCAACACACGAACCGATTGATGCGGTTCGCTACATCGGCAATCGATCTTCCGGGAAACTCGGCATCGCGATTGCTCGTGAAGCCACTGAGCGCGGGCATCATGTCACGCTGCTGCTTGGGCCGGTGTGTGATTCGCCTGTCGATGCTGAGCGTTTGCGCGTGATGCGATTTACAACAGCGCACGAACTCGAACAGTTGTTGCGTGAAACCTGGCCGCGGCACGACGTGCTGATCATGGCGGCTGCAGTTGCAGACTATCGCCCGAAAGCGCCAGCGCAAACGGGCCGCAAGATTGCGCGTTCGCAGGACGGGCTGATGCTGGAACTGGAAACCACAGCCGATCTTGTCGCAGCAGCAGCGCAAACCAAACGCGACGATCAGATCATCATCGGCTTCGCTCTTGAACCTGCTGATCGCATGGAGGCAGCAGCACGCGAGAAACTCGTGCGAAAGAATCTGCATGCAATCGTTGCCAACTCTCTGGCGACGATGGATGCAGCAACCATCGATGGCATCTATATTGAAAGAAACGGCAACTCCCTGCGCTCGGGATTGATGGAAAAGCCCGCATTCGCAGCCTGGTTGCTCGACTGCATCAGCATTCTGGACGTGAACCGAGTTTCATAATGCGCGTAAATACCGAGAGGCTCTGACTCTTTCTCTTGGAGTTTGGCTGCAAGTTGCTATCATCGCTCCTGCCTTGCAATCGTTGCAGGGCAAGGGGAGATTCAAATGCCTGGAAGAAGATCAACCGGGTGGAGCGCTGTCGCTGCCATCATCCTACATAATGCGTGCATTTGTGTCGCGATTGTGATGGCGGCCCAAAGCGCAGCTGGTGCGACGCACGATGACGGAAGCGGCAACGACCCGGTCGTTCAGCCGGGCGACCTCATTGTCACTTCGGGCGGCACGCAGTCGTTGCTTGTGTATGGCGGTCAGAGCGGCGCATTCACAACTGCGCTGTTGCCACACGCACCTTCGCTCAACAGCTTCATTGTCGACGATGCAGGGACTGTGTGGAACGGCGAGACTTCGTTCTGGCAGGGCAGTCCTCAGAGCGGCTGGACGTTGCGGACGGCCCCACTCGAACTGGCGGGCGTTGTCCGCGTCGATGCGGTTGCGAAGGGGCCGGGCAATATCGTGTTCGTGGGTGTGCGGACCTCTGCAGGTGGCTTCCGCGTCTATCGCTATAACACCTCCACACACACGCTGACACTGTTGATCGATCGATCGAACAGCGGCGACACGATTGCGGCGATGCACTTCGGCCCGGCTGCGAATGCGTGGCTGTTCATCGGCTTGAGGAACAGCCGGAACATTGAGCGTTACAACTCGACGAACGGGGCTTTCATCAACACCGTCATCAATGGCGCGTTCTTCGGCAACTTCAGGATCAAACACATTGATGTTTCGGCAGGTGGCGACCTGCTGGTGATGGATACGCGCTTTGAGCTGTTCCGATTCGATATGAATAGTGGCAACCTCATCGATATCTTCATCGATCCGGCTCAAGCTGAGTTGGTGCCCACCGGCTTTCATGTGGGGCCCGGCAACGATATCTTCGTCTCCGGCCGCGACCCGCAGGGCAACGGTATCTTCCGCTTCAATGGCGCGACCGGCGCTTTCATGCAGCGGGCGACCGATGTTTTCGGCGGATCAACTGCGCTGGTCGCGTTTGACTTTCTTCCCAACGAAGACATCGTCGCAACATTTGAGTCGATATTCTCGCTCGACCCCATGCCGCTGATCCGCTTCGATGCCCAGAGCGGGGACATGGAGGGCGTGTACCTTGCGTATCCCGGCAATATGGACGTGCGAGGCATTGATGATGTCACCATCGGCTTCGACGCGATGTGCTATGCCTCGACCTCGCATGGCAATGCGGTTATACGTGCCGACCTCGAAACGGGAAACATCGACATTCCGCTTATCCCACGCGATGAAATCGGCATTTCTTCCATTGAAGCGCGCAGCGATCTCATGCTCTATGCGCCCTCAACATTGAACGGATCAGTGCAACGCTACAACCTGCGCACCGGCGTCTTTGTTGATGCCTTCATCGAGGAAGGTGAGCTTCTGGACCCTCAGCGCATGCTGTTCCGTCATGGCATGGTATGGGTGCTGGATCAGGGAAATCGCGCGGTTGTCCGTTTCAGCCAGGCGACCGGGGCGTACATCGATGACTTCATCATCCACGGTTTTCCAGGCGATGAAGTTGGCATGGTCTTCCTGCCGGGTGGCGATCTGTTGATCAGCAATCCCAACGGCGATAGTGTGCGGCGGTTTGACGGAAGCACCGGAGCCGATCTTGGCAACTTCATCGCTCCCGGCGCGGACGGCCTTGATTATCCTGCTGACCTTGCCTTCGGACCAGATGGCAGCCTTTATGTCGCCTCGCGCAATACACATCAGATACTGCGATATAACGGCCAGTCTGGCGCGTTCATCGATGTCTTTGTTGAACGATGCGATGGCGGCCTTGTTGATCCGACTTCGATTGCATTCGCTCCCGCAGCAGTTCCTGTGACCGCAACGCTCACTGATGCATCTGTTGTCTTTGGGACGCATATCAGCGGCACCGTGAATGATGTGCGAACGTCTGACAATGTCTACTTTCGCGGGCGTTCCCAATTTGGTTTTCTCTCATCCGAGCCAAACAAGTTTGAGTTCCGTATCGGGGCGCAGACCGCAGTGAGCAATCCGGTTCAATTCCATATCACGAGCGAGGGCCGCTTCAACAATCCTGCAGGCTCATCACGCTGGCGGCTGCAGAACTGGTCGCTCAACCGGATCGAAACCATCTGGGTCCACAGTCTTGGCATTTCGGAATGGACTGAGTTTGTCAGCGGCATCGATGCGATCGATCACGTCCGTAACACCGATGGTCGCATCGAACTCACGATCAGGCAGGTCGTTGTCGCGACCTTCAGCGTCTCGGGATTCATCTCATATACCGATTTCGTGCGTGTGCAGGTGTTGGGGCAGTAACGGTGTTTCACTCCTCTGTGCGATCAGCGTGGGGTGGCAGAATGAGTCTGGATGAGCGGCTGAACGTGATGTAGTTCCACGCCCACTGCAACAATACCAGCACGCGATTCTGAAACTGCACCAGCAGCATGAGGTGGATGAACAGCCAGAGCAGCCATGCAACGAATCCACGAAACGTTCGCTTACCAATGACAGCAATTGCTGCTCCGCGTCCGACCGCAGCCATCATCCCGCGATCGCGATATCGAAACGGTTTTGGCGTGTGTGGTCTGCCCGCAACATGCTGAGCAATCAGTCGTGCGGTGTATCGCCCCTGTTGGATGGCAACGGGCGCAAGACCAGGGAGTGGAGCCCCTGCTTCATCACATGCCCTTGCCATGTCGCCAATGACAAAGACGTGTTCGTGGCCGGGCAATGTCAGCGTTTCGGTGACCGGCACTCGCCCCATCCGGTCGGGTTCGACTCCGGCTGCGCGAGCGAGCGATGCACTCAGGGGGTGCGCCCGAACTCCGGCTGCCCACAGCACTGTGCGCGTTTCGATTTTCATCAGCGAGTTGTCATGTCGCGCCATGACTGCATGTGCATCGATCTCTTCGGCTCGCGCATCGGTGATGATCTCGACGCCGAGTTTCATCAGATGTTTGTGCGCGTACACGCTGAGATTTTCGGGAAATTGGTCGAGGATGCGCGGCGACGCTTCAACAAGAATGATGCGGGCATCGGTTGACTTGATGGATCGAAAGTCGCTGCGCAACGTATTCTGAGCAATCTCCGCAAGCGTGCCAGCCAGCTCGACGCCGGTTGGTCCGCCCCCGACGATCACAAATGTCATCCATGCATTGCGGGCAGCTCGGCTGGCATCATCATCTTCGACAAGAGCAAGACGCTCTGCCGTCTCGAATGCGATAAAAATGCGCCGTCGCATGTCGGTGGCGTCATCGAGACCTTTGAGCCCGGGAGCATCAGCCTCCCAGTCATCATGGCCGAAGTAACTGGTGCGGGCACCTGCAGCGACGACGAGGATGTCAAAGTCGAGTTGTGCCTCACGCAGCACCACCAGCCTGCCTGCAACATCGATACCCATCACCTCATCCAACAGAACGCAGCAGTTTTTCTGCTTGCGCAGGATGTACCGCAACGGTGTAGCAATGTTCGAAGGTGAAAGCCCGCCCGTTGCGACCTGATAGAGCAGCGGCTGAAAGAGGTGATAGTTTTGACGATCGACCAGCGTGATTCGGCAATGCTGTGCACTTCGAAGCCGCCTGGCCACCTCCAGTCCAGCGAACCCGCCGCCGATGATGACAACATGTGGGGCTGCGTGACTCATTGATGCCCCTCGGCTGCCCGAATGTTCGCAGCCATGTGCTCAAGGTTGAGCCCGCCGACTGCGATCGCTGTCACCGCAGGATGCCTGAGCGCCAAGGCGATCGCAGTTGCTGGTGCATGTGATCCTGAGGCGAGTGCTTTTTTGATGATCACACCCACGCCCTGCGATTGCGCTTCGTGCATGACATCTGCATGAGAATCATCATCCGCGTGATACTCGACCATGATCACATCAGCCCATTGCAATGCAGCCCGCGCGCCCGCAACCGTCTTTCCTGAGAGGCCGATGGCGCGAATGCGGCCAGCTTGCTTGAGCGCCATCAGCGATGCGACAGCATCGGTTTCGTTGAGAATGGCAAGATCCCGCCCGTCGGAGTGAATGAACACGATATCCAGCACGTCTCTGTGCAGGAGTCTGCAACTGCGATCAATACTTGTGCAGATGGCTGCAGTGGAAAAGTCGAATGTCGAGCAACCGTTGCTGAAGCGTTCTCCGACTTTGGTGGAGATGATGAACTCGTGGTTGCGATGACTGAGAAACGTGCCAATGCGGCCCTCAGCAATGCCATAGGCTGGAGCGGTGTCGATCCAGTTCATGCCCAGGTCAAGCACACCGTTCAGAATGCGCTCAGCGGTGGCATCATCGGACAGATCGTATGACGCAGCATATTTGGCACCTTCTTTGCGGCCGATCTTGAACGAGCCGAAGCCCAGGGGTGTCAGGCTGAGTGATGAGGTGCCTAGAGGACGAAGCTGCATGGGGCAGGATATCGGGTCTTCAGGCAGGATGACGCTTCGTTTTGGATTCAGCGTTGATCATTCAATCCACGCGAACGCGTTCCCAGGCTCGTGCGTATCGGCAAGCAGGAGAGAGACGGTCGCAAATCAGGGTCGTTTCGCACTCAACCGCCGCGGCCATCGACCCGATAACGCAAGGCGGAGGGCTATCCTAATCTCTCCCCGCTCGCGGTGGCATCGCGCCGTCCGGGCTTGATTGCTTGTCAGCGTTCGCACCTTCGGCTCTTTCAGCACTCATTTCAGCATTCCCTCAGACAGGATGAACCAGCATGCGCGTACTCGTCACCGGCTCCAGCGGACTCATCGGATCCGAAGCAGTTACCTTCTTTGACAACATGGGTTTCGATATCCATGGCGTCGACAATAACATGCGGAAAGACTTCTTCGGCGAGAAGGGCGATACCACATGGAATCGCGAACGCCTTGTCGCCAATTGCGACCGCTTCACGCATCATGACCTCGACATTCGCGATCGCAAAGGTGTCGAAGCCATCTTCGAGAAGCTTCGCCCGGAACTTATCATTCACGCAGCTGCACAGCCCAGCCACGATCTGGCAGCATCGCGGCCGTACGACGACTTCGATGTAAATGCAACCGGCACACTCAATCTGCTCGAATCAACCCGGCGCTATACGCCCGAGTCGCCCTTCATCCACGTGTCGACCAACAAGGTGTATGGCGATGGGCCGAACTACATCAAACTCAAGGAACTCGAGACGCGCTGGGATTACGACGATCCCGCATTTGAACATGGCATCGCTGAGTCTTTCTCAATCGATCAAACCAAGCATTCACTCTTTGGAGCAAGCAAGACCGCGGGGGATGTGCTGGCTCAGGAGTATGGCAAGTACGACGGCATTGAACTCAAGACCGGCATCTTCCGCGGCGGCTGTCTGACAGGCCCTCAACATTCAGGCGTGGAACTGCATGGCTTTCTCAACTACCTGGTCTATGTCGCCTTGAACAAAGGCAAGTACACTATCTTCGGGTACAAAGGCAAACAGGTGCGCGATCAGATTCACTGCCATGATGTCATCAACGCGTTCTGGAATTTCGCGCAGAATCCACGACCGGGTGAGGTCTACAACCTCGGCGGCGGCAAAGGCAACGCTGCATCACTGCTTGAGTGTGTCGAGATGATCGCAGATGCCTCGGGAGGCAAGCGCCCCGACCTCACCTACTCGGACACCAACCGCATTGGCGACCACATCTGCTACTACAGCGATCTGCGCAAACTCAAGGAACACTATCCGGATTGGGATCTCACCTACTCGCTGGACCGCATCGTGGAAGAGATGGTGCAGCAGGTGAGCGATCTGCAGACTGCATGATTAGGCACGAGTTGCAACATGCCCCGCATTACGATTCTCAACCAGTTTTATGTGCCGGATATCAGTCCGACAGCACATCTCTCAGCATCGCTGGCTGACCACCTTGCAGCGCGCGGGCACGATGTCACGGTGGTGACCAGTCGGGGCGGCTACACCGGCAAAGTCACTGCAGATGGCAGTCGCGGGCGCAACAGTTCGAACGATCGCCGCAAGCCTCATGTGCATCGCATCTGGACCCCGCGCCTGGGGAAGTCGACGAATCTGAAGCGCGTGATTGACTATGCCTGCTTCTACATCGGCGCGCTGTGGAAACTCCTCACCATGCCAAGCCAGGATGTTGTCATCTCCCTGACAACGCCGCCCTATATTGCATGGGCAGGTGCTGCCCACCGCATGCTGCACCCATCGTCAAAGCTGGTGCTGTGGAGCATGGACTGTTATCCGGATGCAGCTGAGCGCATGAACGTCATTCGCAAAGGCGGCCTGCTCAGCCGCAGCATGCGATTTCTGAATCGCGCCCTGTTCAAGCGTGTCGACCATCTCATCTCGCTCGATACCGCGATGGAAGAGCTCTTGATTTCGCAGTACGCAGATGCTGAGCGCCTGCCTCAGACCACGATCATTCCCAACTGGGAAGAAGCATCTCTGTTTCCCCCAGGCGCAAGGCCAGAACGCTGGAACAAGGCTGATGCACTCGGACTCACCAACAGGTTTGTTGTGCTCTACCTCGGCAACACTGGGTACGGGCACCACTTTGATGCAGTGCTTGAAGCAGCAGAGCGATTACAGGATGAACCCGTGACGTTCCTTTTCATAGGCGGCGGACGACGCTGGAGCGAAATCGAATCGGGCGTGCAGCGGCGCAATCTTACAAACGTCGTTTTGCATGGCTATGTTCCCAAGGAACATACACCGGGCGTCATGGCGTGTGCTGACTGCGCGCTGATCACGTTGCGTGACAACTCGCTGGGTGTCATGAGTCCAAGCAAACTGCACTCGAACCTGGCGATGCACCTTCCCATCATCTACATGGGGCCGCAGAAGAGCAATGTTGATGATGCCATCCGCCGCTTTCAATGTGGGGTGAGCCTGCGGACCGACGATACCGTAGGGCTGGAAGCGTTCATTCGCTTACACATGGCGCGCGGCCCTGCGTTCAAAGCAATGCAACAACAGGCCCGTCATGCATTTGATGAAGCATACGTTGATGAGCGCACGCTGCCCCAATTTGAAGAGGTCGTTGCCCGCGTTACATCACCCCGGAGTGAGGCAGTGTTGTCGCTGTGAGCCGCGGCGAAAAAAAAACGCCGACGCAGCGGTTCGAACTCTCTTCTGGAAATCGCATCACACGCTTTTTCTGGGGCATTGTGCAGGCCACACTCTTTCGATGTTCGCCGCGACCATTTCATCGCTGGCGCAATCTGCTGTTGCGGATGTTCGGAGCGAAGCTGCATCCCAGCGCCCGTGTCTACAACCGCGCGCGTGTCTGGCTGCCTGCCAACCTCATCATGCAACAGGGTTCGTGTATTGCGGATGATGTTGATGTGTACTGCGTGGCAACAATCACGATTGCAGAACACGCAACCGTCAGTCAGTACTCATTTCTCTGCACCGCATCGCACGATTTTGATGATGTGGCCCACCCCTTGACAATCGCGCCGATTGTCATCGACCGCCGCGCCTGGGTGGCTGCAGACGTATTCATTGGTCCGGGCGTGAGTGTTGGCGCGGGCGCGGTGGTGGCAGCACGATCGAGCGTCTTCCGTGATGTGCCGCCGTGGATGCTGGTGGGTGGATCACCAGCACAGGTGCTGCGGCCTCGAAAAGTTGGACCGACGGACTTCGGTGAGGCGCTGCAGGAGGGGGCAACGCCATGATCGATGTCATGATCATCTCGTTCAATGAGGCGCTCAACCTCCCCCACTGTCTGGCTGCGCTGCAGGGATGGACGCGGAAGACATTCGTCATCGACTCCGGGTCAACCGATGGCACTCAGGAGATTGCCCGCTCGTATGGCGCGGAAGTTGTGCATCATGCCTGGCCCGGCTACGCAGCTCAGAAAAACTGGGGCCTCGACACGCTGCCGCTCGAAGCCGACTGGATTCTGATTGTCGATGCTGATGAAGTCATCACGGCAGGTGTCCAGAGGCGACTGCTGGACATCGCATCCAAACCCGTTGAGACTGTCAAGGAGAACGGCTTTTTCATCAACCGCGTGACGTATTTCATGGGCAGGCCTATTCGTCACTGCGGCTACTTTCCCAGTTGGAACCTGCGTTTTTTCAAGCGCGGGCGGGGACGATATGAAGATCGCGAAGTGCATGAACATGTCATGATTGAAGATCCGGTCGGTCACATTCGCGAGCCCATGATTCACGATGATCGCCGCGGCCTCGAACACTACATTGCCAAGCACAATCGTTACAGCACGTTGGAAGCACGTGCCACGTTTCTCGATCTCCATCGCACCAGAGCGCAGCGGCAGAATGTGAATCTCACGCGCGATACCCGCTTTCGCCGTTGGCTGAAGCGCAACATCATGCCCAATGCGCCCTTCCCGGGCATGTGGCGTTTTGTCTATATGTACATTCTGAGGCTGGGCATTCTTGATGGACGGGCTGGTCTTGAGTTCTGTAAGTTCATCAGCATGTACGACTCACTGGTTGCGCTCAAGCTGCGCGAACTCAAACGTGTCGCACGTGAGCGCGATGATGATGAACCCGGTGCAGATGACATTCATACTGTGCAGGGCCTGGCTCAAGCCGAAGGCGATGATCCACTGCAGTCACATGAGCCGGTCGACAACACGCAGCCGATGGCTCCACACCCAATCGCCACACCAACGCAGATGCAGCCGGAAGCCAGTCCCTGGACATTCAAGGAAAAGCTTGGGCGCGCGATTTGGATGCTCGCCGGCCGCCCTGCCTTCCGCATGACGTTTCACAACTGGTATCGCCTGCGGGCGTTCATCCTCAGACGTTTCGGCGCCACCATCGGAACAGGGGTTGCCATCCGTCCGACGGTCAGTATCGAAGTGCCGTGGATGTTGACGATCGATGACGACGCGACGATCGGCGACCACGCCATCCTGTATTCACTTGGCCCGATCCACATCGGCAGGCGGGCCATCATCAGCCAATATGCACACCTGTGCGCGGGAACGCATGACTATGCAGACCATACATTTCGTCTGATCCGCTCATCAATCACAGTCGAAGATGATGTCTGGATCGGGGCTGATGCATTCATCGGGCCGGGCGTGACCATTGGACGATTAAGCGTGGTTGGAGCACGATCGAGCGCGTACAAAGATGTGCCGCCCGGACAGGTGTGCGTCGGCAATCCAGCCAAGCCGCTGAAGGAGCGCATCCTTCGGTGAAAAAGAGCACGATGGAACACGCAGTGCACAACAACCAGGCGCGAACACATTTGCCTCCTCCACGGCGGCGCGTGTTCATGCAACAGTCACTGGCTGAGCGGATCGGAGGAGTCCTCTGGCGACTGGTGCGGCGCACGATCTTCCGCTGGTCGCCACCTGCGTGGAACGGGTGGAGACGATTGCTCCTGCGGATCGCAGGCGCGAATGTCGGGCCGCGCGCGTGCATTCATCCATCTGCGATTATTGACTTCCCCTGGCGGATCACGATTGGCGCTGGGTGTCACGTTGCTCACAAGGTGATTGTGAACGCGATTGGAAATGTTGCCATTGGCGATGATGTGCGGATCAGTCAGTACGCACATCTGTGCGCGGGCACACACGATCATCGGAATCCCCAGATGCCAATCGTGCCCCGACCGATTGTCATCGGCGAACGGGTGTGGATTGCAGCCGATGCGTTTGTGGGTCCCGGCGCAACGATCGGAGCAGGGTCTCTGCTGGCAGCCCGCTCAAGCGCGATGGGTGCATTGCCTGCTGGCATGGTCTGTATCGGCGAACCTGCTGTTGCGGTGCATCAACGGAACGCAATCGATCACGGTACCACAGGCGCATGAAAACAGCACCCCGTAAAGAGGTGCTGTCTGTGTGTGCTTGCAACTGAACTGAAGATCAGGCGCCAGACCGGATCGATCAGTGTGGCTTGCCTGACACCGAGATGATTTCGATGGGGTTCAAGCGGCTGGGATGATCGGTGTACCATACACGGTGAATGTCTTCCCAGAACATGCGGCTGTTGACATTGTTTGCATAGGCCGTGTGCCGCTTCACATCTTCGGGCCGCTGATTGAGCGTGCGGACTTCGGGCGTCATGTTGCGGGTAATGCCATCGAGTGAGACGTCGTAAGGATCGCCTGCGCCACATCCGGACATTGCCAGAAATGCAACTGCGGTAAGCGTCAGGCCGGTCGAGAGAGACTTCTTCATGTAATCGAATCCTGTTATCGTGGATGATGGGCGATTATGTACCGAGTCGAAACGTGTCCCCAGACACCCCTCCCTGCAAGACACCATATGTACCATCGGAGCAGAGTGGTGTCAATGCTTGATTTTCGGAATAGGAGAATCATTGCCTTTAAGGCCGCTGCCCCCCTCCCGCAGTTTCGAACCCATCCCCGAGATGGCTTCCACCTCCCCGGGTCGAGGTCCGATATTCCGAATGATCATATGCCTTGCGGGTACTCCGTGCGGGTCTTACTTGCGGGTATAGGTGATTTCCATGCTCTTGAACATATTGCCGTCGGGGCCGGGCGTGTACATCTCAAAGACCATGGTGTCCGCATCCACCATTCGCTGGATTTCCTTCACCTCGATGTTCTTGCCCAGCATCATGTCGGGCATCACGCCCTTGAGCTCGATGGTGTGGCCATCGCCCTGGCCGGTCGAGAATCCCATGCCTGTGCCAAAGCTGTCGACCCAGACCGACTGATACTGCTTGTTCATGCGGTCGTAGCCCATGAGGCCGTTGCCAGTGAATTCCTGGCCGTCCCAGTTGCCGTTGAATGTCTGCAGCAGGTAGCGGCCATCGAGAATCATCTCGAAGCTGGCAGTGCCTGGGCTGGACTCTGGCGGCATGCCGGGCGCGAACCACCACTTGACATCGCATTCCCATTCGCCTGCAAGCTTGGCAAGCATGGCGTGCTCTTCGCTGGGATTGCCGTACTTCTCCATGGCGTCCTGCATCATCTGCTCCATGGCAGCTGGGTCCATGTTCGCCGGATCCTGCAGATCGGGCGGATCGGGCATCGCGGGCTTGGTGTCCTGGCCGAGGAAAGTTGTCGCAGCCAGCAGCATGGTGGCGCTGCCAGCGAGGAAACCGCCGATGAATACTGAGGCTCTCATGTGTGCATCCTTCTCTAATCTGCGTGGTGGTGAGCTGAGCAATCCAGCCTGCTGATGAGGCTGCGGGCGTGTGCAGCCACACCAGTGGACTGGAACCGGATATTGTACCCGACCCGTTGCCGATAATGCAACTAGAAAAACGCAGCATTCCCCCTCCCGCCCCGCTACAACCTTGCTCTCCCCTCCCCCCGAGCCCCGTCACGGACCCCTCAAGCCATGCACATCATCATCTGTGGAGCCGGAGAAGTGGGTGGCCACGCTGCTGAGCGCCTCACGGCAGCCAAACACGATGTCACCATCGTTGATGCGGACAGCACACGACTCGCTCAGATCGAGAATGAACTCGACATACGCACACTGCGGGGCAACGCGGCCAATGCATCGGTGTTGGCTGAAGCCGGCTGCTCGGGAGCGGGCCTGGTGCTGGCAGCGACAAACGATGACGAAACCAATCTCGTCATTGCATCGACAGCCAAACATCTGGGAGCCCAGCGCACCATCGCGCGCGTCCATCATTCCGACTACATCGAAAGTCCACATCTGGACTATGCAGGGCACTTCGGCATCGACCGCCTCATTTGTCCCGAGTTTGTCGCAGCGCTCACGATCGCGCAGACGCTTCGCAATCCTGGGGCCCTGGCCATCGAGCTCTTTGCTCAAGGCGCGATCGAGATGCAGCAGTTTCCCGTGGCCCGCGATTCGGAAGTCATTGGCAAGTCGCTCCTGCAGATCACCCTCCCCAAACACACGCGAGTTGCTGCCATCGGACGACTGCAGAGCGCCTTCATTCCCGAAGCGGGCACCGTGATCGAACAGGGCGACACCGTGATCATGGTCGGCGACGCATCACACTTTCACATCGCACGCCGCATCTTTCATGACAATCTTGCAGGAAGGCGAAGAGTGGTCATCATGGGTGGTCCACCCATGGCCATCTGGCTGGCCCGCGCGTTGCGCGACCGCAACTTCGCCATCCGCATCTTCGAGCAGGACCCCGAACGAGCGGAAGTACTGGCTGACCAGCTCGACTGGGTCACCGTCATTCATGGTGATCCCACCGACTCTGATCTCTTCGCAGAAGAGCACATCGGCGAATCAGATGCATTCGTCGCGCTCACCAATGATGAAGAGAACATTCTCGCCTGCGTGCTGGCCAAACGCTGTGGCGTCAATCGCACCGTCGCAGTTGTCCAGCGACCCAAGTATGTCCACCTTCTTCAGGACATTGGCGTCGATCACACCTTCTCACCCAGACGCCTGGCTGCACGCGAAATCGAACGCATGCTTGATGAGCGACCGCTGCGGGCCCTGGCAACGCTCGCTGAGGGGGTAATTGACGTCTACCGCGTTCGTGTGGGGGATTCGTCCGAGACCATCGGCAAGCCGCTGCGCGAGGTCAAGCTCACCCCCAACTGGATGCTGGCTGCCATCCAGCGCAACGGCGTGACCACCGTCCCGGGGGCCAACGACCAGATCGAGCAGGGTGACACCATCATCGCCATCGGACGCCATGGCAAGGAAGATGCCCTGCGCAAAATCTTTGCCACCGGATAGCATGCACAGGCTCGCCCATTGTGTTACCATACTGTCTCTACATTGAGACACATGGATGGTGAGCAAGATATGACAGAACAACGCGCCACGGATGGATTCGTGCACCTGCACCTGCACAGCGAATACTCGCTGCTGGATGGCGGCAACCGCATCAGCCGCCTCGTCGACCACATCAAATCACTTGGCATGCCCGCAGTCGCAGTAACAGATCACGGCAACCTGTTCGGCGCCATCGAGTTTTACACCAAAGCAAAGGCTGCAGGCATCAAGCCCATTCTCGGGATCGAAGCATACGTCGCGCCGGGCGATCGACGTGAGCGCATCCAGACGGGTGTGCAGGACGGCGGCTTTCATCTCGTATTGCTTGCAGAGAATGAAACCGGCTGGCGCAATCTGCTCAAGCTCAGCTCAGATGCATTCATCAACGGCTTCTATTACAAGCCGCGCATGGATAAATCAACCCTTGCGCAGCATGCAGAGGGATTGATTGCCATCAATGGCCATCTGGGTTCATCCCTCGCCTACCACCTGTTGCAATTTGAACAGAATCGTCGCGAATCGCATTATGCTGATGCAGCCGACGAAGCCCGTTGGCATGCAGAGACGTTCGGGCACAATGAACATGGACAATCACGTTTCTATCTTGAACTGCAACGAAATGATGTCGAGGAGCAGGACCGCATCAATCCGCATCTGATCCGTCTGGCCCACGATCTCGATCTTCCGCTGGTCTGTGACAACGATGCACATTTTCTGACAGCTGAGGATCACGATACCCATGACACACTTTGCTGCATCTCGATGCAGAAGTCCAAAGACGAAGCAGATCGTCTGATCTACTCCAAAGCACTGTATGTCAAATCGCCAGCGGAAATGGCGGCCCGGTTCCATGACATTCCCGAGGCGATTGCCAATAGTGCTGCGATCGCAGAGCGATGCAATGTCGAACTGGACTTCTCTGTCAGCCACGCTCCGGTTGTGAAAATTGTATATTCTCAGTCATCCGCTCCCGAGCAGCACCCTGTCGGATCGCTGGAGTGGTACAACGCATTCTGCGCTCAATATCGCCTTGAACCGGTTGATGCACAACGCGAAAGTGAAACCCAACAGGAACTGGCATCTCGATGTGATGATGCGTTACGAGCCTTATGCGAAGCGGGTTTGTCCTGGCGTTATCCCGAGGGCGGAATAACTCCTGCGATTCGCGAACGGCTTGATCGTGAGCTCTCCATTCTTGCAGAGAAATCGATCAGCGCATATTTTCTGATTGTGTGGGATTGCGTCAACTGGGCTCGCCAGCGCGGCATTCCAACCAACGCGCGCGGTTCAGGTGTGGGAACACTCGTCGGCTATGTGCTGGGTCTTTCCAATGCCTGTCCTGTGCAATATGGCCTTCTGTTTGAGCGATTTACCGATCCGGATCGTTCGGAGTACCCCGATATTGATATTGACATCTGTCAGGATGGCCGGGCTGATGTGATTCAGTATGTGCGCGAGAAATATGGTCACGTCGCGCAGATTATTACATTTGGACGACTCAAAGCGAGGGCTGCTCTGAAAGATGTTGCCCGCGTCATGGGGCTGTCTGCCAGCGAGGGCCAGCGACTCTCGAATTTCATTCCTGCTGAACTGAATATCACACTTGACGAGGCCCTGCAGAAAGAGCCGGAGTTGCGTAATGCGCAAAAGGCTGATGCACGAGTCGCGAAGGTGATCGAACACGCTCGCGCTCTTGAGAGTCATGCACGCCATGTAGGTATTCATGCTGCAGGCGTTGTGATTGCCACACAGCCGCTCGATGGCATCGTTCCGCTTTGTAAAGCCACGGGTACCGACGATATTATTACACAGTGGGACGGCCCGACATGTGAGAAGGTCGGCCTTCTCAAGATGGATTTTCTGGGTCTGCGCACGCTGTCCATCATCGAACGGGCCCGTACATTAGTTTGCAACACACTGAGCGATGATGTCATTCGCACGGCTGTCCCGCCGAGTGCGTTCCATCCTCTGGATCTTGATCGACTTCAGTTTGATGATCAGCGCGTGCTGGATGTTTTTCGGCGAGGCGATACCGCTGGTATCTTTCAGTTCGAATCGAGCGGCATGCGGGCCATGCTTATGGAAATGAAGCCCGATCGCCTGGAAGACCTCATCGCAGCCAACGCCCTGTATCGACCGGGCCCGATGGAACTTATTCCGCAATACAACGCGCGCAAACATGGCCAGCAGCCGGTCCCGCGCGTGCATGAGATTGTCGATCAGTTCACAGCTGATACCTACGGCATCATGGTGTATCAGGAACAGGTCATGCAAATTGTGCATGCTCTGGGCGACATTCCGTTGCGCGAGGCATACTCGCTGATCAAGGCCATCAGCAAGAAGAAAGAATCGGTTATTAATAAGACACGGCCACGTTTTATTGAGGGCGCCCGCGCCAAGGGCCTGAGTATTGCCAAGGCCAATGACCTGTTTGACCTCATTCTGAAGTTCGCAGGGTACGGTTTTAATAAGAGCCACTCAACTGGTTACAGCATTATTGCATTCCAGACTGCCTATTTGAAGACCTATTTCCCCGCGCAATACATGTCTGCGCTGCTGACATTCGAGTCGCAGGCCCGAAAGGTCGAGTCGTGGGCACCGTACCTCGAAGATTGCCGTCGGACTCGCTTTCCCGATTCCAGCGACGAGGTGATTCACGCTGGTATAGAAGTACGACCTCCTGATCTGAATCTTTCAGGCGCTGACTTTACTGTTGTCTTCGCACCCGACGAGCCGCATGACAACTGCCATGGCCATATTCGCTTCGGCCTGAGCGCGATCAAAGGAGCCGGAGGCACCGCCATTCGAAGTATCATCGTCGAGCGCGATGCTCATGGTCCATTCTCTTCGATTTTCGATTTCTGCGAGCGCATCGACCTGCGCAGCGTGAACCGCGCCACCATCGAAGCGCTGGTGAAATGTGGCGCAATGGATTCTCTGCATGGCAAAGAGAAGCGTTCTTCGCTCATTGCAACAATTGATGATGCGGTGAAGGCAGGGCAGGTGGTCGCAGCTGATCGCCGCTCAGGACAGGCGACGTTTTTCGATGCATTCGCAGATGCAGCATCAACCGAACGAAGCGAAGCCGGCAAGGACGGTGACGCTGCTGCAACTCTGCGTTCAGCGCCCCCGTGGACGGAACTGGCAGCCCTGATGTACGAAAAGGAAGTCCTGGGATTTCATGCATCCGGCCATCCGCTCGATCTCTATGCACGCGAACGCGACGCATTTGCAACACACTCCATCTCAGAAATTGCAGATGCTGCCGACGATGCTGCGATTGCGCTTTCATGTCTGATTCAACAGATCCGGCCAGCCATGTCGCGCAAGGGCAAGTTCGCAGGACAGAAAATGGCGTGGCTGACGCTTGCAGATCCGACGGGCGTGGTCGATGGCGTTGCCTTTGCAGAAATGTATTCGAAGCACAGCGCATTGCTGTCGGCGAACCAGATGGTCCTCCTCATCGGAAGGGTCGATCGTCGGCGTGGCGAAACCATGATTGTGGTCGAGCGCGTGTTTGCACTTGATGCAGCAGCCCGCTCGCTCACCGCGCGGATGAACCTATTGATCAATGGAGATCAGCTTTCCCAAGGCGAAGCAATGGAACAGCTTGAAGGGCTTGCGAAACTGCTTGAACACGCCCGAACGCTACAAAGTGGCTCGAACCACGGAAGGGCCGCAGAGATATTGCTGCGCATCCGCCGGGGCGATTCCATCGTCACGGTTCGTCCAGGCGGTTTGAGGCTGATCCCCGATGCGCCGCTTCTCAGACGCCTTGATGAATACCTGGGCCCAAAGAACATCAAGCTCGTCGGCGACCCCGCACTGCTCGCGCAATCGACCCAGCAACGAGCGTTCTCGTCTCAACCAGCATCACGCAACAATCACCGCAACGGAGTCGGGTTCAACGGGAACGGCACGCACACCTCCGCCGAGCCAGCAGAGGTATGCGCATCGATCGATCGATATTGATCGACTCATTTCTTCTCACCGCGGGTCATACGCTGAATCATCATCCGACAAAAAGCCATTCGCGCGATAGTTCATCACATCCCGTAAGAGATTCTCCGTTGCGAACTCCCCTGGCCTGGGGTCGGCGACTGCAGAGACGTGACCATCCAACCAGGCGACATTTGTTGTTCCGCCATGCCTGAACGCCTGGCCGCCTGCGTACACAACCTGCAGATCGCGTTCGACTGTGTTCAGCGGCGCACGCATGAACTTGTTGGCACCACCTCTCCACCCACCATCGCCGAAGAGCGCGGTTGTATCGGTTCGGCGCCACTGACTGCGTGGCAATCCCGGCCGAACCGATGACCAGCCAAGTGATGGAAAGCGCGCTTCGCCTGCGATAAATGTTGTGTTGTAGTTATACCCTGTATAAGGATCATTGCCAAAGGTACTGGCACACGCGTCACACTCGGGACACTGCTGCACCTTGCCAGGTTCTGCGACATGTTTCCACAACGGCCCCAGGTCGACATGAGCGCGACTCTGTTCAAAGTCCCATGCAATGGTGGTGAACGGTTCGCCAGCCTCGCGCTCGTACCGCACAGCAACGGGATAGCGGCCATTGCTGCGCAGCGAATACGTCTCCGCCATCGCGAAGAGCTGGCGAAGATTCGACTGGCATTGCATCGAGAGGGCACGTCGACCCGCGCCGCTGATGACAGGCACCAGCAAACTGATAAGGAGCGCAACGATTGCAATCGCAACGATGATCTCGACCAGCGAAAATCCTCGGCGTCGCAGCAATCGTTCACGGGCTGGAACGAACATCATTGCCCGCTCTCCCTTCTGCGTGATCGAGTTGCACACATGAAGAGCAACATCACCGCAGCACCCGCAGGTCCCGGCACTGGCAGAACATCTGCGAACGCATCAATCTCAATCGCGCCATCGCCAGCGTGGGAAATGCGAACAAAGCTGATCTCGCTCAGCCCTGTCGAGCCGATATCGACAC
Organism: Phycisphaerales bacterium; assembly: GCA_051004555.1. Lineage (GTDB taxonomy): Bacteria > Planctomycetota > Phycisphaerae > Phycisphaerales > SM1A02 > JBPCKF01. The sequence goes on from JBPCKF010000036.1 coordinate 28,471, forward strand.
CACTGCCGCCACCCGATCCGTCATAGAGCGCAAGAACCTCTGCATGTGACAAGCCCATGAAGTCGTTCAGCGTGAGTGATGGATTCACCGGCCGGGTAAAGCGACTTGGCACCACGCCGCGCGTGTCGTCATATGGACCCGCATCAAGAAAGCCCAGCGTCGGGAACAGATCATCGGCTGGCTGCCCCGCAATCGTGAACCATCTATTGCCATCAGCGCTGACCTCGATTGTGCCTCCATCATCACCAAACACGCCGCCCACGATTCCGTTGGGATAATTGCTGTCAATAAACGCTGTGTTGGCGAAGATGATCAGATCAATCCCAAACGGATTGGAGGGGTCATCAACAACAGGCGTATCAAACGCGACTGTCAGAAAGCCACCGCTGCCGATCGAAACGATTTCATCGAGTCCGAACGGAGGACTGAAGGGACTGACGACCGATGGGAAAAGCCCCTCGCCGGTAAATCGTTCCGGCCTGCCCAGCGTGGTGAGCGGATTTGCATAATCCGGATTGCCACCAGCTCCCTGTTCATACGCAATCACCCGATCTGCAAAGTGGTCGTCACCTGCAGTCGCATCACTGCTCGATACCACATTGATGATGGAAGCAAACACGACAACTGCGATCGCGTTCGCGACGGTTCTGCTGCTGAGATTCATAGATCTTTCTGCCTTTCGTCAAGCCTGCACACTCCGATTCGCGCGGAGCGACTCCCTGCCTGTTGGGAAAGGCCCGTCGGAAGGCAGCACGTTGCGAAAGTCATCGACCAGGGGGAGCACCACGGTCGGGCCACGGCTGTCCGTGGTCGCAGCGCGCGTACCCTGAAAATCCGCGAGGGCCACGCTGAACTCGGTGCAGGCAGGTCTTCCGGCTTCGGGCAATCAAAGGCAAACGTGATCCAGCCTTCCCATCTGCAAGCCTGCAGACAGTGGCCATCGTCGATCACGCACCCCGCTGGCAAGCCCCCCCATCACTCGGCAAGCCAGCACACCCGTTACGGCGGCGCGTCCGCGGCGGATTCTCACCGCCTTCCCTCTTCGTTCCCAGGCATGTGCCAACTGGACACCAGCCGGGGAACACCGTCACCAGCAGAGAGCATACAGACTCATCGCATACCTGTCAAATGATGAGGCAGGACAGGCGCCAGCCCTTGCAGGTTCGGCATTCACTTGGTATGCTGCCACCAACCATGGCCAGGAAGAAGAACGGGACATCCGGGGGGCGGGGCAGGCAGCACGCGATCCAAGGCGAAGAATGCTGGCCTATCGGCGTGCACGTGGGCCGACTTGAGGGCGTCTAAAACGAGTAGGGTGCGCCCGGGCGCAGCCGCAACGCACCATCCGACACTCCAATCACTCACTCGCCCGGCGCATCAGC
>JBPCKF010000037.1:0-33873 GCA_051004555.1 Phycisphaerales bacterium
AGGGAATGCAGCGGCGTGGTCAGGTGCTGGCTGGCATTGTCAGGCTCAAGCAGATCTGTAACCATCCTGAAAACCTCAACGACGAGACTCGCCTCGCGCTCCAGAGCGCGCTGGGACACAAGACCACTACCGGGCCGCTCGCCACGGAATCGGGCAAGGTATTGCTGCTTCTGGAGCGTCTGGAAGAAGTGCTCGCGGCAGGGGACCAGGCGCTGATCTTTACGCAGTATCGGCGAATGGGCGGATTACTTGAACGCATCATTCGTCGCGAACTCGATGTGTCAGCGCTCTTTCTGCATGGCGGGACACCGGCGCGCAAACGCCAGCAGATGGTTGACCTCTTCCAGGATGCATCTGTCGATACGCCCATTTTCATTCTTTCGCTGAAGGCGGGCGGACTTGGTTTGAATCTGACCGCAGCCAACCATGTCTTTCACTTTGACCGTTGGTGGAATCCTGCTGTTGAGAATCAGGCCACCGATCGCGCCTTCCGTATCGGGCAGACGCGGAATGTCCAGGTGCACAAGATGGTCTGTGCCGGCACGCTGGAAGAACGCATCGATCAGATGCTCGAAGAGAAGAGCGAACTTGCGCAGAAGATCATCGGATCGGGCGATCAGTGGCTGACCGAGCTTTCCACGGAAGAACTGCGCGATCTGCTCATGCTCCGCGCGGATGTGATGGAGCCTGTCTCATGAGTGAAATGTACCCCCGACGCCAAGATGAACCCGCTTCTGGGCCGCCACGAAAACCGCGCGGCGGAGTGCGAATGCGCAGCAGTATTGCATCGCTGCAGCAGCATCATGTGGCTGCGCCTTTGCTGCAAACGCTCACTTCCATCTTTTCCAGCGCTCTTGTTGAAGAGGGGGAACAATACGCTCAGGCTGGACAGGTGCTGAGTGCAACAGCGGCAGCAGGCTTTGTGCGTGGCGATGTGCAGGGGGTCCGCAAGCGCGCCGAAGTTGTTGAGATCGACTGGCCTCAGTGGGATGAGACTGCCTGGCTGGCGATTGCAACTGCGATCAATCAACAGCCTGCGATTGAAGCGGGCATTCGGGCTGGGCTGCAGGTGGATTCACTCGTTGCTTTACTCAATGAGCTTGTTCTCGAACTCATTCCCAGTGCCGAAGAGTGGCAGAAGCAGGTATTGCGGTGCAGTTGCGGCCAGAGTAGTTGCTGGCATTTGTGTGCAACGTTTCTGCTTGTCATCGAAAAGGTGCATGAAGATCCGCTGCAACTTCTTCTGCTGCGCGGCAGGTCGATCGAACAATTGCTGGAACTGTTGCAGCAGCAGCGACAGATCCAGACGCATGGCCGCGCTTTGGCCCACGCTGAGCTTGCGCTTGAGGATCATCAGCAAAGCCTTGCTCTTGAAGATCTGTTACCTGTGTACTGGGCGCGGCCACGGCCTCACCGCGATGAAGCTGCAACCTCGATTCAGCGTTACGCACCCCACGCACTGCTCAAACGACTCGGCCCTTCACCATTGCCGGGGCGGTTTCCAATCGTGGGCCTGCTTGCCAGCGTGTATGACGAAGTTGCACAGGATATCACACAACGCATCGCTCGTCTGGCTGAGACTCCCCAGAATGATGATGATGACACACCAGCCGTTGGCGATGTTGATGTGGATGCTAACATCGAATAGGCAAGGCACGGCCATATGCACCAGGCGCGAAGAGAAAGACATCACTGGCAGCAATCTTTACGAGAATGTGCGAGCGGGCACTGATTTTCGTGTGGCTGCGATCACCCTCAACGTTGGGCAGCGAAAGTCTCCACAGACTTCCACTCGTATCCCTTCCTGTGACTGACAACACGTTTCCAATCGCAAAGCAGGTATCGACATTCAGTTGCATACGCAGCCCTTCGTGAGTGGGCGCAGCTGCTTCGTTTTCGCTACCCAAAATTGCGCTCGTTGGCCGCACGCCGATCGTGATCGCACCAGGTGAAAGCGTTGCTGCATGAGGCAGTCGGCCGAGGATTGTCCTGTCTTCGGGGTCGTGCGAGTCACTTGTCACAACGCCATCATGCTCAACGAGTGCGCGAAGAAGATTCATCCGATCAGACCCAAAGAATCCTGCAACAAAGCTGTTGGCGGGTTGGCTCATGAGTTGGTGGGCAGTGCCGATCTGTTGCAATCGCCCTTCGCCGAGAACTGCAATTTGCTGACCGAATCGAATTGCATCTTCATGGTCGTGCGTGATCACAAGTGATGTCACATTGCACGCAGTCCAGGCATCTTCTAGAACTTCGCTGAGATCTGCACGCAGTAATGGATCGACATGACTCAGCGGCTCATCGAGCACAACCATGCTGGGCTGAGCTGCGAACGCGCGTGCAAGTGAAACCCGCTGCCGTTCCCCGCTGGAAAGCTGAGCGGGAAGACGCGCTCTGACATGATTGAGACGGAACACATCGCACAGTTCGGGCACATCAAACTGACGGTCGTGGCTGTTGCACACCTGCCTGTATCGAAACATCAGATTGCGCTCAACCGTCATGTGTGGATAGAGGGCACAGTCAACATCTGCATATCCGATGACTGGACGGCTGACCGCATCGTCGACGTGAATCACGCCTGCTGTTGGCTGATCAAGACCCACTGCGAGGCGGGCGAGCGTGGACTTGCCCGACCCCGATGGCCCGATCACCGCAACTCGCTCACCTTCACCAAGGTAAAAGGAAACCTCATCCAGAGCCTTCACCCCGCCTGGCCATACCCGCGACACACAATCGAATCTCAACGATGCCATGAAAGCGATCCTATTCAATCTGGACGCGACCAGCGAGGCACGTTGTCACATAGATGTTGTTGTTGAATCTGACAGAAGTCGGCCGAGTGAATGACCGATACTCCTTTTCGTCAGGGCGCACGATGCGCGGGCAGTTGCTACAGGGAGGGCACTTAGGTTATGAGTCACGAGACACGGAAAACAGCAGATCGGGTTCGGCCGTTCCTCAAGGCAATGGAGCGTTCGATTCAACACGCGCGGGATCGGCGGACGGGCACCACCGCATCGGAGCCGCGTCGTTCCCAGGTTTCACCGCCGTCACCCCCGCCTCCGGGAGCGAGGCCACATCCAATGGCGCCGCAGCCCCTCCCGATGAATCACAGTTCGCGCGGCCTGTTGCGGAATGAGGAACACGATGAGCAGCCTGCTGGCCCGCCTCGTCTCAAGGCGCGCCCGAAGCGCCCCATCAGCCGGTGATTGTTGGCGTCCGCGCGGGGAACTTGCATCGTTCTTTGAACAATCGCGTCAAACGGCAAAGCCTGCCTGGTTCACTTCAACCGAGTGAATCACAAGATTTGCTCTGACTTCCATTTCCCGAATGCCCATTGATTTGACACACTTCTCATGAGGAGGCGACTCTCGCCTCGAATGATTCGAGAGGAGCATGACATCATGTGGAATCCATTTGCATCCCGCGAGGAACGCACCGCCATACGCACCGCCAACACGGCGATGCGGGCAGTCGAGGCTGGCGAACGAGCGCAGCGCGTCCACCAGATGGCAGACGTCGAACGCCTGGGCCAGGCCGCAATCGTAACACTCACCATCACCGAACTCATCGGCCTCGAAGCTGCACAGCAGCTCACCGAAATGCTCGAGGAAGTCACAGCAAGCGGCGCAGAGAACCTTGTCCTCGACGTGCAGAACATTCAGATTATGGATTCTGCCTCACTCAGCGAACTCATCAAGACAGCCCAGGCGCTGCGGCGGCGCGGCGGACGCATTGCTCTCGTGAACGCCGATCGATCGGTACAGTATCTTTTCAAACTCACGAAACTCGATCGCATGTTCCCTGTGTGCAACGATGTCATGGCTGCGCTCAAGACAATGGAACGCCCAGTCGCATCGGTACGGTAAACTCATCCGCTGCCACCTGGTTTGTGTACGATGCTCTCTGATGACGCAACTTGGCTGCGCGATTATCCTGGCAAAGCATCCCGATTATGCCCCGAGCAAGACGCGGCTGGTGAATGCGTCCATTGATCAGTCAGCCGCGAGCGCAATCGCATTGGCGATGCTTCGCTGTGTGGTCGCGCGGCTGCGTGAGGCGTTTTCGATGATCGCCCTTGCGGTGACGCCAGATGATGCAGCGACGGACCTGGCAGAGCGTCTCGACGTGCCCATAGACATTCTCTGCGGGCAGGGTCATGGCGATCTTGGCCAGCGCATCAGCCGCGTGTGGAAGAGCGTTGGCACCGAGGTGCCTGCTGCGTGTTTCGGGATGGACAGCCCTGACATTCCCCGTGAACTCCTGCGCTGCATTCAAGAGGCGCTGGACGATCATCACGTTGCGGTCGGCCCCACACCCGATGGCGGTTACTGGACGCTGGCTGCCCGTGAGCATCCGCCAGCCGTGCTACTTGAGGGAATCGACTGGGGGAGCGCAACCGTGTACGATACGACTGTCGAACGGGCCCGATCTGAGGGGCTGCAGATTGCAGGTCTGCCAGGGTGGTTCGATGTTGATGATCCAGCCGACCTCTATGCACTCATGCAGCGACTGGGAGGACTCAACCAGAGGGGTGAGAGTGATCCGCACTTGCACGCGCTGCACAACGTACTCACCACACTCCTGATATCATCCTCATCATCACACACTCAGGCGCCTCACGAGTCTTCTTCCAACATGAATCCAACCACTGCTGATTCTGAATCTCGGCTTGCTGAAGTCCCTGCTGGAATTGATCTCTCGACAGCGTCAATTCTGCTGGTTGATGATAATCAGCAGAATCTCGAACTGATGCAGGCGTATCTTGAGGAGTTGCCCTGCACACTCGTGCTGGCCCGTGACGGGATCGAGGCTGTGGCCCAGATTGAACAGCGCGTGCCGGACATGGTGTTGCTGGATGTGATGATGCCACGCATGAGCGGCTTTGAGGTGTGCCAGAAGATGAAAGCGAATCCAGCCACTCGGGATGTGCCGGTGATCATGGTGACAGCGCTGCACGAAGTGGGGGATGTCGAGCGGGCGGTCGAAGCTGGTGCAGACGACTTTATCTCTAAGCCGGTCAACAAGCTGGAACTGGTCACCCGGGTGCGGTCGCTGCTGGGGTTTCGCCTGGTGAGGCAACGGATGGAAGCGGATCTGCGGGCCTTGCGTGCTCAGATTGGACCCGACGAGTATGATCGACGGCACGCAGGCGAGAAGCTGGAGTAGTTATATGACCCCCTCAGCTGCTTTTGCAGTGACTCCATCAACAAAGCTGTGGAACAAAACGCAGGCTGCACGTGTCATTCATCGCATCGACCATTCCGTTCCGCCACCGATCTCATCGCTGTTTGTGACGACTGCGGGCGTGTCGCCCTGCCGTACCCAGACACTGCTGGCGGCGCGTGGCTCTTGGGCGTATTCGAGGTGATCCAGATAACTCTTCAATGCCGACGTCCGAAATCGCCTCAGCCAGGCTGGCCTGGCTGTGCTGTTGAGCGCGCGGATGGATTCGATCAGTTGATTGCGGTCGGGCGTGATACGGTTGAACAGCATGAGCATTGCACCTCCGGGATGAACTTGCGGGAAAGCTGTATCGACCGCCTCGTTGCAATCCAGCCAACAGATAACCGGAGCGGACGTAAGCGTTTTCGGACCGTACTCCTGATGATGGCTGCGGTGACATCGTTGGCGCTCAGCGCGTGTGCACCCGACGAGATCGGATCCACCAGGCAGCCGGGTGATGGGCGATCAGCGGATGCCGCCCTCGTGACGAACTTGAATGAGAAGCCATCCGCACCGCGCGAACCTGGCTCACGCGCGACCCCCGACCGGGTGCCGCCAGCGTTCCCGCCTGTGCTTCCACCTGATCAGGTTGAAAGACAAGATGACCTTTCGAATCAATCGCCGCCCGGTCCGATCGGGTCGATGCCCCAGCGAAAAATTGTGCGTGTCGACACCGGCGCAGCAAGGCTGGGACATGTCATGGCAGTTGCCTTGGGCTTTGACACCCCGTCCATGGTGGGTGGCACGACCCGTCACCATTCAGAGATCGTGCTTCATCCCTTGCGGAATCAGTCGCGGGCACGATCGGTCGAGGTTGACTCGCTCCGACAGCGGTTACTCACGCTGCTGAAGCCAGCAGGTGAAGAAGTCGGCCTACGCTTTGTGGAACAGGCAACCGGCGCAACGGAGTACACACTTTCAGGAACTGTGTATGTGATTCAGAATCGCGAGGGTGAGTCGTTCGAACTCTATCTCGACCTGCGTCCCATTGGGGCAAACTGGTCGATCTGGCGCAATGGCGATCCTGTCAAGCTGCAACGGCGGCCGGATGACCTTGACACCATCAGCTTTGATCCACAGCGCTGATGCTGGTTGCTTGGGCCTGTTGCCTCGTGGCGCTATCGCGCTTCCTGTTGCCACGCATCGCAGGAATGCCAACAGCAAAGTAACCCGCTGCAAAGAGCAGAAGGAAGGGCGCTCCGATCATGGCGTAACTTCCCGATACAAAGCTGAGCACATAGCACACAGATGCGATCATCCCAAACACGATTTCGATCAACCCCGGCTTCTGAAACAATCGAGCCCACCACCGCGATGATCCTGCGAGCGCAGCCGGATCAGTCCGCCCGCCACTGCCCTGGCTGGATTTTGGCGTTCTGATAAAGGGACTGCTCACACCACACAGCGCTCCGATCACACCGCGCGTGTTCACAACGCTCAGCCCGATGCCGATTGCCATGAGTATGGGCAGATACAGCAGCGCATGGCGAACACGAAGTCCCGCTACGAACTGCGCAACAACATAGAACGCGCCCGCAGCAAACGTGCCGAACCCAAGCATGCCCGCGCCCACGACAATCGCAATCTCCAGCGGCATACTTTGGGCTGAGGGCAGCATGAGAAACGCCGGAAGCGCAAGCAACATCAGCACTATCATCGCCACATAGATCACAGGCGAGGTGAGATGAAACCACGCTTCGAGCTTGACGCCAAGTGGCGCCTTGCTCCTTAGAATGCGAGGCATCAGCTTGAGAGCGGTTTGCGTCAGCCCCTTATTCCAGCGATGCTGCTGCGAGAGAAACGCGCGGGTCGTGGACGGAAGTTCAGCTGGTACCTGCACCTCAGGCAAGTAGATTGCCCGCCAGCCTGCCAGTTGGGCGCGATAGGAAAGATCCGCATCTTCGGTGAGTGTGTCATGCTGCCACCCGCCCGCATCATCAATGCATGTGCGTCGCCAGATTCCTGCTGTGCCATTGAAGTTGAACCAGCGGCGATTGCAATGCCGGGCAGTCTGCTCGATCATGAAGTGACCATCGAGAAACATGGCCTGACATTCGGTGAGCAGCGACTCGTGGCGGTTGATGTGCGACCACTCAATCTGCACGAAGCCGATGTCTTCGGCAGCAAGATAATGAATCGTCTCATGCAGGAATGTGCGGTGAGGAATGAAATCTGCATCAAACACAGCAACGAACTCGCTCGCACGATCAGCTGCAAGGCCAGCTGCCAGCGCTCCTGCTTTGTACCCCGTCCGATCCTCGCGATGAACGTATTCAATCGCAACGCCTTCAGCTTGCAGCGACTCCACGCACCGTCTGGCCACATTCGCAGACTCATCTGTCGAATCATCAAGCACCTGAATGCGCAACCGGTCTGCGGGATAATCGATGCGGGCAGCTGCCTGAATGATCCGTTCTGCAACTTCAACTTCGTTGAACATCGGGAGTTGAATCAATACCTGAGGCAACTCCGCGAACGTCGAGGGACACGCTGGATTCCGCCGTCGATCCTTCACCCGCGCAAACATCCACAACAGCCAGTAGCGATGCAGTCCATACACACAGATCAGCAGCACGACACAGCCATAGATCACCCAGATCAGCCACACCAGAAAAGATGGAACAGAAGATGCAGCGATATGAGTCACTCCCTGAACAGCGATGAACGACATGATATTGTTCCCCCGCCGCCAGCAAAGCGCAGCGATTTACCGATCGCTGGTCGTCGTGCGGAGGCGGATCTTTGCGAATGCGCGGCGAATCACTTCCAGCGATGGCTTTCCTGTAATGCCATACCCCGTGTCATCGCGGCCGCCATGGTTGTACGGGTCCCACGCATAGCAGAAAAATCCGAGTGCTGTTGAGCGGGGCTGCGTGATGACATCCAGCCACGACTCAAAGAACGCGCGATAGCACAACGCCTGGGCTGCGTGATCTGCCTTGTGCCCATCCGTGTTTGAATAGTTCCACGGATGCATCGCTGCAGTGGGAAGCGAGGGATAGCCAACCTCACTCAGTAACAGCGGCTTGCCTGCGCGACGGGCCGCCAGAATCAGCCGATCACGCTCGACATTCCACGCTGATACCAATACGGTTAGATCGGGCTTCGAGCCATCACGCGCAAGCTCGAAGTACGAACTCACAGCCATGATGTCGACATCATTCCAGAATGTCACCTGGTCGTAGCGGTCCCAGTTGGCGGAGTATGCCAGCAAGCCATCGTATTCCGAGCGCACGCGTTTGATGGTTTGCTGCCAGTGTTCAACCTGCGGCTCGGTCGTGTTGAGTTCGCTGCCGATTGACAGGATGTCCACCTTCGCGCGATTGGCAAGTGCAATATAGCGGTCGAGGAACGCGTCGTACGACTTCCACCACGCATCCCAATCGTCGGGGCGGATCGTGCCACGCCAGTCGCGCTCGCCTGCCTCTTCCAGCAGGACCACAGGCAAGAGCATGGTTGTCATGCCGTGTTGCTTGGCCCTGGTCAGGATCGCTGCCAGCTGTTCATCGGTCGGGCAGCGATTCTCGAGAAAACGAATCTCCGACGAGGACACGTTCTCCATCCACATCGGCGTCGCCAGGACAAGCGCGTTCCCACCTAACTCGGCGATCTTGTCGACCCCGTCGAGGTACCAGTCGAGATATGTGATGTGGTGAGCGTTGATGGCAACCCCGGCGATGGGCTGAAGCGTGCGGAAGTCGGGGAGCTGAGCACGCTGTTCATCGCCCGTTCCCTTGCCATCGCCATCTGCAACAGGCGGAAGCGCTGCAAGCTCGGGCATGCGGGGCGACTTCATCCAGTGCGAGGCAAACATCGTTGCGATTATTGCGAGACAGCCGATGATCCAGACTGCAGTGACGACACCACGGCCACCTCGGCGCGAAGCGACACTTGCCTTCGGAGCCAGCGGGGAGTGGGGCTGAGGGCGGGGCGTGTGGTTCAGGGCAAGTTCAGAAGTCTCGGACATCATGAGTATGGTATGGTTCGGGGAAGCTGAACGATTTACACCAACGATCCTGTGAGGCAGCAACCGCGTGGCATCCCACCAGCAACAACAACGTCATAGACCGATCGTTTTGTTCACGGCCTTTGAGCCAAGTGGCGACGCCCATGCTGCCACTGTCATCCGCGCCCTGGTTCAACGACATCCTGAGTTCCTCATCTATGCATGGGGTGGTCCAGCCATGGAGGCTGCGGGCGCGACCGTCATCGAACGCACAGCCGAAGATGGCAGCATGGGCCTGGGCGCTCTCTCAAAAGCCCGCCAGGTCCGCCGGCACATCAAAGCGATCAAACGCTGGAGCAAAGAGTATCGAGTGGTTGCTCATGTGCCGGTTGATTCACCCGCTGCCAACTTTCCAATATGTAAAGTGTTGCGCAAGGCTGGCGCCCGCACCATTCACCTTGTGGCACCGCAACTCTGGGCGTGGGGAGGCTGGCGAAAACGCAAGCTGCGAAAACGCACCAACCTGCTTCTGTGTCTTCTCCCTTTCGAAGAACAGTGGTTCAACGACCGCAACATCCCGGCTCGCTTCATCGGCCATCCGATGATCAATCGCGACATCGAACCTGATGATCTCCATCACACGGCTGGCATGCTGCCTCAGGCTGCACCCAAACTCGCGATTTTTCCCGGCTCGCGCATGCAGGAAGTGCGCAAGAACATTGGCCTGCTCATGAAATGCTTTGATGAACTGCAGACCAGACACGCAGATCTGTGCGGCATCGTCTGTTGTGCACGCCCGCAGATACTCAAGTACATCAAGAAACGCTTTGAAGCGCCGCCAACCTCACTGCACTTTGTAACTGTTGATCCCGATGTTGCAGTGTACTGGTGCGATTGCGCGCTGACAGTTTCAGGCACCATGTCACTCGGCATTGCGCGGCAACTCAAACCCATGGTCGGCGTCTACCGCGTCGGGTGGATCGGCAAGCTCATTTCGATGGTGATGCTGCGAACGAAACATCGACTGCTTCCGAATATTGTGGCAGGGGAGCGCATCGTGCCGGAGTTTGTTCCGTATGCGGGCGGGCCGATGCCGATTGTTCACGCATTATCTCCCATCGTTGCGGACACCAGAGTTGCCATGCGCCACAGTGCCGCGCTGCGAGTGATGTGTTCACAGTTCGATGGCCACGACCCCGGCAACGAAGCAGCTGATCTCATCGCGCTGGTTGCTGGTGGTGAGACCATTGAGACCGAATAGGTGAACGTGAACTGCTGGATGCGTGGAAATCAGAGCGGCGCCCGTGCAGGTTCGCCGGGACGGCGGGGATAGCGCTTGGGTGTCGCCCTTCGTTTCTCGACCAGGACAAGTGTGCCGCCCTCGACTTTGATCGTTTCCACAACATTCGCGTGCAGTTGGTGGAGAGCGGCCTTGGCCAGATGAACTTCATCGGGAGCCTGCTGTCCTTTGATTGCGAGAACAAGTCCCCCAATCGTTGCAAAGGGGAGCGTCAGCTCAAGCAGCACGTTCAGCTTGCCGACCGCCCGGGCTGTGACGATGTCATAGTGTTCGCGATGCGCATCATCATGAGCGAGCGTTTCAGCACGACTGTTCTTCACTGTGACATTATCCAACTGCATTTCCCGAGCAGTCTGTTCGAGAAAGTGGGCCTTCTTTCCCGTCGCTTCCAGCAGCGTGAAATGTACATTCGGCAACGCGATCGCAAGTGGAATGCCCGGCAATCCGCCGCCCGATCCAACATCAAGAACATTCTTCGCGCCGGCTTCAACAAGATAAGGGAGCAGGGTCAGGCTGTTTGCAATATGCCGCAACCAGGCTTCATCGCGATTCGTAATTGCGGTGAGGTTGAACGATTGGTTGGCGGTCAGCAGACGATCAAGAAATGCAGCCAGCTGCTGCACTTCGGCGTTTTCCAATGTGACATGCATGCCAGCCAACGCTTCTTGGAAGGAAGTAGGGACATCGTTCGGCATTTCATTATTCGTCATGCCGATTCATCTTCCGTGTCGAAGGCGAATGGCTCGCGCTCAAAGAAGCGGGGTCGCCGCATGGCAATGCCCACCAACAGTCCCGTCATGAGCCAGTTGGCAAGCAGACTCGAACCGCCATACGACACAAATGGCAACGTCATGCCGGTGATTGGGAAGAGTCCGATGGTCATGCCAATATTAATAGTCATCTGCGCAGCAATTACACTGACGCATCCGACTGCAACAAGACGGGCAAAGGGATCGCGACACATTGCAGCTGTGAGCAGGCCGCCAAGGATAAAGAACAGGTATGCCGCAACAGTAGCGACCGCGCCAAGCATGCCCCAGCGGAGGCAGATCACTGCGAAAATCATGTCATTGTGTTCTTCCGGAAGGCTGTTGAATCGAATGAGATGTCCCGCGAGTTCAGCTCCGACGCCCGCAACCCCACCTGCGCCGACCAGCGTGGCTGCCTGATGCGCCTGAAAGCCGATATCATCCTGATAACGCGGATCGTCGCGCAGCTGGCCGATCATGGCAAGAATGCGGTCTTTCTGATGTGGCCGCAACATCGGGTACATCAACGGTGCACACAACAGCCCGATACAGACAATCAGCGCGATGTGCTTCAGTTTGGCGCCCGCTGCGATCAGCATAGCAAACAGTGTGGGCACAAAGAGCAGCGACGTGCCGAGATCTGGTTCGATGAGAATGAGGGCCATAGGAACCAGCGTCAGCACAAAGGGAATGATCAATCCGCGCAGCCGTCGATAGTTCTTATGCAGTCGAAGATAGTTTGCAAGGACCAGCACGAACGCGATCTTGGCAATCTCGGACGGCTGAAAGTCCATGATGCCAAGGTTAATCCATCGCCGCGCCCCATTCTTTGGCCGCACGAGAAACTCAGGAACGAACGGGATCATGACAAAGATAAGCAGCCCGATGGTTGTGATGAGCAGCGGATAACTGAGCTTGCGGGCCCAGGCATAATGCGGAATCGCAACAATTGCTGCTGCCAGCATTCCCACCGCAAGAAAGACAGCCTGGCGCATGGCAAGATCAGGACGGGTTGTTGCAATCGCCATCACGCCCACCAAACTGAGCAGCAGCGCAGCTGCGCCGCACAAGAGGCCGATGTTGATGACCATCACCTGTGGCCGTGTGATCGAGCGGGCCGCAAGTTTGGCTGCACCGGGATGATGCCGCACGATCCTGCCACCTGGCACTGACGCAGCCTGACTGTTCATGGCTGGCTGCGCTCCTGATCGAGTCCGGGATGAAGGTAACCATGCTGCTGCAGTGCAAGAATAATCTGGTTGGCGATTGGTCCTGCGACGCGGCCGCCCGAGCCGCCATATTCCACCATGACCGCGATTGCGTAGCGAGGTCGCGCGTGGGCTGCGTCACCACTTCCGACCAGCCCGACAAACCATGCATGATCGATACCTTCGATCAAGTCTGTGACAATGGTGTCGCGTGACGATGATTGCCGCGCGATTTTCATATCCGGTGCCTGAGCGGTGCCGGTCTTAGCCCAGACGGTGACGTTGGACGCATTGATGATCGGCTCCTGGCGAGGATGCATGTCCGATGCGTAGCGCAACGCATGACCGGTTCCATAACTCTCCATTACTGACTGGCGCAGGCCTTCGAGCGCTTCGGAGACAGCCCGATCATCAAGTTCAAGCGAACCCGAACGTGCCGCACGATCGGTGCGTGGATCATCAACAACAATCGATGCGTCGCGCACATACCCGCCCCGCGCCAGAGTCGCATACGCATTGGCAGCGTGAAGTGGCGTCCAGAGAAGTTTGCCCTGGCCGATCCCCATAGCAATCTCTTCAAATGCAAGCTGACCCTCGCTACGCAATACGTCGAGTGTCTGGGCTGACGGCATCGATCCGCCATTCTCGCCGTAACGCCTCCGCACTTCTTTGCCATGCTTGTCACTGCTTTCAACGTCATACATCAGGCCAATGTCGAGCGTCGAGCCCATCCCAAAGCGTCGATACCAGTCAAGCAGGCGTTCCCCCCCCAGTTGCGCAGCCAATGTGTAGAAGTAAATGTTACATGACGCGCCAATCGCGGTGGGAGCATCCAGGGCATGGCCGAAGCGGCGGGTATGCGTACCCATGTCATAGGCCGGGCGATAAATCCAGCAGCGAGCGACGTTCGGATTACTTTCAAAGAAATAGCCAGTGCAATCGATGTGCGTGTCCAGATCATGAACACCCTCAGTCACAGCCGAAACCAGAACGATTGGTTTGATGATCGATCCCGGCGGATAGGCGCCTTCGACAGGACGGTTGACGAATGCCGATGCATCACGACGCCATTCCGGCCAGGTTTCAATGGTTGCAAGCGTCGGTGTCGAGACCATGGCAAGAATCTCACCCGTGTCAACATCCAGTACAACAGCCGCAGCATTCAGCGGCCACCCGAGTGGCAGTTTGGCGGGTATGGGCTCTCCGGTTGCGGCTTCCCAACCGCTATGAAACTGTTGCACTTGCGTGAGGCCGAACTCTGGTGCCAGAATTGCCTGAATGCGGGCCTGCAGGAAAATGTCAACCGTGAGCGCGATCGTGTCGCCAGGAACCGGATCGATGCGATCTTCTTCGCCCGTATTCAGATGTTTGTGAATGACGCCGCGATCACCGCGCAGAAACGATTCAAACCCCGCTTCAACCCCGCGCGCTCCAACGCTGTCGCCCGGCAAGTACCCGCCCAGGTCCACGCCACCATCTGCGTCGCTCGACGTACGGAACGGCCGGTGCTGCACGTCACTCTTATACACGTTGTCGCGCATGCTTCCGAGAATGTGATCAGCAACACCCTGCACAAGGACCGTCACTGGCGAAGGATCGCGCAACGGCGCGGGAAGGTGATCGCGATCCAGCGTCACGGTCATGGTCATTTGCGGATATTCACGTTTGCGTGAGTCGATCACATGCAGGCCCGGGAGCTGCTCTGCCAAACGCTTGAAATCAAACGCAACTTCTTCCGGCACACGGAACAGGACTGGATGGGCGATTGTTTGCTCAAGAATGGGTCGCGCCTCGAAGACAGAAGCATCATCTCCGTGTTCGCTTCCAAATCGCTCAAGCGCATCCTGCTTCTGACGCTCCCATACTGCTTCTGCCATGCGACTGATGCGATCTCGGATCCCTGCAACGCGTTCATCGAGTTCAGACCGCTCGATACCGCCGCGCGCAGCCACAATGTCCCACAGTTGATTCACCTGATTTTGAAAACCTGGCTGAAACGGAATGGCGCTGGACGTGCGTTCCGCGGGGCTGATTTCATTCCATGTCGTTCGGCCCATCTGATCGCGTGCAGCCAGCCTCGACTGCAATCGCACCCACTCGCCGCTGATGACGGAAAAATCAACTGCGATGTCATAACTCGATCGATCGACCGCGAGTTCGACACCATTGCGATCCACGATCATGCCGCGCACGGTGTCGAGGTAACTGATGCGGTCGAGGCGAGACATCGCCTGAGCCCTGCGTTCGCTTCCCTGAACGAGCGTGAGCCGGGCAAGTTGCACACCGAACAGACACGAAACCACAACCACACAGCCGCTCAGCAGTGCCAGTCGCCGATGAAACAGCAGGCTCAGCACGCGCGGCTTGCGTTTCTCATCCCTTCCAGAGTTTGTAACCTTGCCCAACGCTCATGCCTCCATGCAACACGAGGAACACCGCGTTCACTATAGCAGATCGGGCGGAGCATGCATTGGCGTTCAACCATCGCGCCAGCCTCGCTGGCATGGTCCAAGAGCACGTACAATCCTGCATGCTTATCACTGCAGCCATCGTCCCTTCGATCGCCATCGCGCTCACCGCTGCTGCTCTGGGCGCGATTTCAACCCAACCGCAACCAGCCTCGTCATGGAAGGATGATCCAGCCTGGCACCAGGGCAAAGCCGAGTGGGCACTGTACGACGCAACCCGCACAATCTACGGCAAGTCGCGGATGTATGAAGCCACGATCTTCACAAATCGGCAGGTGATGGACCCGGCGACGACAACCAAAGCGGAAGGCGACGTGCCAGGCGGTATCGAGGTTTTCAAGCACAACATCAGCGAAATCATCCCCACCGAGAACTACCAGTATCGCTTTCTGACCACATGCTTTCTCACCGCTGATGCCCTTCGGCCGTATCGAGTGACCGTCTCGACCCAGGAAGACTGCGGCAGTTCGTTTCGTAACTTCAATATCACAACTGACCAGACCGTACGCGCAACGCAGTTCTGTTATTTCCCCGGCCAAGGGAACAGCGAAGCTGATTACACCGCCAGTGGAACCCTTGCATTCCATAACTCACTCAGCCTGTCATTACGAGACTTTCCCTTCGGGGCCCAGTTCATAAAGGCACCTGAGCTTACGCTGGTGTCCGAGCAGCGCAATCCCCGCGTAACTTCGTTAGCCGCTGCAAATGCGACGATTTCCGACATGGGTGAAGAAGTGATCAATGTACCCTATGGGCAAGTGCGCACGCACCACCTGCGTGTCGATCACGAACCTGTGGATGGCACAACACAAAGCGATTTCTGGTTCGCACTTGATCCCGGAATGCGCAACGTAATGGTGCAGTATCGCGGCCCCTTCGGCGTCGAATATCAGCTCAAGCGACTGCAGTGGTGGGCCTACTGGTCTGACCCCAAACCAGGTAAGACATCTCGATGATGATGTTCGATTGGACAATTCCGGGTGCAGTTGCACAGCCGATCATCGGCACGACGCACGTTCCTGATTGTGATGTGTGCGGACACGTTGTCATTGCTCATGGATTCAAAGGATATAAGGATTACGGAATGTTCCCGTGTCTGGCCCATCAGTTTGCTGCACACGGATTCGTCGCGCATCGGTTCAACTTCAGTCACTCTGGCATGACGAATGAGGTCGCGACATTTGCTCGCCCGGATTTGTTTAAGCGCGATACATGGAATCATCAAGTGCATGATCTTCGAGCAGTCACAAGCGCTGTTCGTGAAGGGACGCTCCCCGGCGGTCACAACAGCGGCCCGATTGTCCTCTTCGGGCATTCTCGCGGCGGCGTGACGGTGCTTCTCACGGTTGGCCGCGCCGCAGCGGACGAGTCATTTCCGCAGCCTACGGGAGTCATTACAGCAGCGGCGCCAGCATCGACCTGCAGCCTCGACGAAGAGCAAAAGCAGGCTTTGCGGCAGAACGGCTTTCTTCAATCGCCCTCATCGCGCACCGGACAAACGCTTCGTATCGGACGTGAATGGCTGGAAGAACAGGAAGCGGATCCGCAATCACATGATCTGCTGAACTTAATTCCGAATATTGACGTTCCGCTGTTGATTGTGCATGGCGAAGATGACCCGACCGTCGATCCTGCATCTGCCCGAATCATTGCGGATGCGGCCACAAGTGCGGAAGCTCATGTTGTCATGATTCGGGGCGCGAACCATGTATTCAATACGCCCAATCCGTTTCCAGCCGATCAAATACTTGGTGGCGGGCTGGCCGCGCTTGTTGATGCAGCTGTATCATTCGCTCGCCAATGCGTCGGAGTTGCATGAATGTCACAGACGAATCGAGAACTTGCAAAGCTCTTTCGCAATATGGCAGCCATGCTGGAAATCACCGGCGCCAACCGCTTTCGCATCATCTCGTACGAAAATGCGGCCCGTGTTCTTAATGACCTGGCAGATGATGTGACCGAGCGGGCTGATGACATCAAAGCGCTGACAGCCATCGAAGGAATTGGCGATGGCATCGCGAAGAAAATCATCGAGTTCGCAAAGGACGGGCGCATCACCGATTATGAGAAGCTCGCGGCCACTGTGCCCGCGGGGTTGCTGGATGTTCTGGCCATCCAGGGGGTTGGCCCGAAGACGGTGAAGCTCATGTGGGAACAGGCGGGCGTCACTGATCTTGATTCCCTGCGCGCAGCCATGGATCGTGGCGACATCGAAGCACTTCCTCGCCTTGGAAAGAAGGCAGTTGCGAACATTCGCGACTCGATTGCGTTTCTTGAGAAATCTTCTGAACGCATTCGCCTCGGAAAGGCGGCGCCAATTGCTGAGCAAATTGTTGCCTATCTGAAGAACGTTCCGGAAATCACGCGTGTTGAATATGCAGGTTCACTTCGTCGTGGCTGTGAAACGATCGGAGATATCGACATTCTGGTTGCGTCTGATCACGCTCATTTGGTTCGTGATGCGTTTACGCAGCAGCCCGGCGTTGACAAGGTCCTGGCATCGGGCGGCACCAAAGCATCGATCCGGCTTGAAGCGGGCATGCAGGTCGATCTGCGCGTGCTGGAAGAAGCCTCATTCGGAGCGGCCCTTCTCTATTTCACCGGTTCCAAGCTTCATAACGTTGCACTTCGCGAACGCGCCATCAAGCGCGGCATGCGTTTGAATGAGTACGGACTCTTCGAATGGGATCGAAAGAGCGACGATGAGACAGAGTTGAATGGTGAGTCGGCCAGCACGCCTCAGCAACAGGGTCAGGTGCCGATTGCATCTGTCACTGAAGAAGATATCTACGCTGCGCTGCAACTGCCATGGATACCTCCTGAGCTTCGGGAAAATCGCGGAGAGCTCAACAGTGCAATGCCCGCGCTGATTGATATCTCGGATATCTGCTGCGAGTTGCATGCTCACACCAGAGCATCCGATGGTCGACTCACTATTGATGAGCTTGCACTCGAGGCCAAGCGTCGTGGCTTTCACACGATTGCAGTGACAGATCATTCCAAGTCGAGCGTACAGGCCAATGGGCTATCAGAAGAAGCCTTGCGGGAACATGTTGCAAATGTCCGAAAGGCAAATCAGCGTATCAAAGGCATTGCGATTCTTGCTGGTGCGGAAGTCGATATCCTCACCGATGGAAGGCTCGATTATGATGACGAACTGTTGTCGGAACTCGACATTGTAATTGCTTCGCCACACGCAGCCCTCGCGCAGGACCAGAAAAAGGCTACAGCCCGCCTGCTGCGCGCCATCGAACATCCCCTGGTCCACATCATCGGGCATCCCACCGCGCGTGTCATTGGCAAGCGCGACGGCCTTCCTCTCGACATTTCAACGATCGTGGCTGCCGCTGCTGAACATGACGTTGCCCTTGAAATCAATGCCAGTTCGTGGCGGCTGGATCTCCGCGACACACACGTCCGCGCGGTGATGGATGCTGATGGTCTTGTCGCTGTGAACACCGATGCGCATGCAGTCAGCGATTTTGATCAGTTGCGTTACGGCGTTGTCACTGCACGCCGGGGATGGGTGACGACTAAGCGCTGCGTGAACACATGGACGGCACCCAAGCTGCAGAAATGGTTGCGCAGGAAGCGAGGGTGAGCCATGGTGCCCGGCTGGCTGTTTGGCAATCACATTCCGCAAGGATTGGAACTCTCGCATGAGCAACGAGCGGATGTAAGGAAACTGGTGCGCGAGATGGGACCGAATCAGCGCCGATTCACGCCGACATCAAAGCGCATGCTTGTCTATCTGATGCCGCGGCTGCTGGTCTTGTCGCTGGTGTCTTATGCGTGGATTCTGTGGCTGGTGCGAGCGCGACCGGCAGGAGCGACATTCGCAATCCTCAATACCATCGGCATCATTGCCTTTCAAGTTTGCTTATGGGTAAGTATCGCGCGCTCGCTGTATCTGGCATCCCGTCCGCTTGTCCTGAGGGCGCTGAACCGGCTCGAGATTCCTGTGTGTGAAGCATGTGGCTATATCCTGCAGCATCTGCCAGCGCACACCGCCAACTGCCCGGAATGTGGGTACGATCGAACTCAAACGCTGAATGTTGACCCATAAGCAGTGCGACCTCGCGCTATGCACGGCTGAGATGTCTATGATTGTCGCTTATGACCTCGACGCACGCGAACCATCTTCGGAATGTTGCCATCATTGCGCATGTTGATCATGGCAAGACGACGCTCGTCGACGCCATGCTCACCCATACGGGCACTTTTGATGCTCAGGCGGATGCCTGCGTGCTCGATTCCAACCCGATCGAACGTGAGCGTGGTATCACGATTTTTTCGAAGAACTGCGCTATCGAATACACAGCTGAAGATGGGCACACCTATCGGCTGAACCTCATTGACACGCCGGGGCACGCCGATTTTGGTGGCGAAGTCGAGCGTGTACTCCGAATGGCTGATGGAGCGCTGCTTCTGGTTGATGCATTTGAAGGGCCGATGCCGCAGACGCGGTTTGTGCTCTCAAAGGCACTCGAACTGGGACTGCGCATCATTGTTGTGATCAACAAATGTGATCGCTCCGATGCGCGCCCCCATGCCGTCATTGGTGATGTCTTTGACCTGCTCGATTCCATGGGTGCAGATGACCACACGCTGGACTTTCCAGTGATTTATGCATCCGGCCGTGATCGCTGGGCCGGATACGAACCCGGTGAGCACGATGGTACTGTGATCCCGCTGCTTGAGACGATTGTCAAGCAGGTTCCACCGCCGCGCGCAGCCGATCGTGATGCACCGCTGCAGATGCTGATTACAACACTCGACTATTCAAGTTATGTGGGACGGATCGCGATCGGACGTATCTATGGCGGGACGCTGAAACGCGGAATGCCAGTTGTGATCTGCGGTGAAGATAATGCCCGCACGCGCGGACGCGTTTTGCAGGTCTACCAGTTCGTGGGACTTGGCCGCCGCTCCGTCGAAGAGGTCTACGCGGGGGACTTATGTGCAGTTGAGGGTATTGATGGGTTCGACATCGGCGATACGGTGTGTTTGCCGGAACAGCCGCTGCCCATGACGCGCGTGACTGTGGATGAACCGACGCTGCATATGTTGTTTCGCGTGAACGATTCGCCATTTGCAGGGCGCGAAGGAAAGTATGTGACCTCGCGCCAGATTGCAGAACGACTGGAGCGCGAGCTGCAGTCGAATGTTGCACTCCGCGTCGAGCCCGCTGAAACCGCGGATGCTTTTCGCGTCTCGGGGCGCGGCCTGTTGCACCTCGGCGTGTTGCTTGAAAACATGCGCCGCGAGGGGTTCGAACTTGCAGTGGGGCGGCCCGAGGTGATCGAGAAAGTCATTGACGGCGTTCGCTGTGAACCTATTGAAGTACTCACCGTCGATGTCGTTCTGGAATCCGTCGGCGCAGCGATGGAACTCCTGGGTCAGCGCAACGCAGAGATTCTGCATATGACGCCTCGCCAGGATCGAATGCATCTGGAACTTGAGATTCCTGCTCGATCACTCATCGGCTTGCGTTCGCGGTTGCTGACAGCAACTGGCGGCGATGTGGTGATGCACCACAGTTTCAAATGTTACGCACCGGCCCGTACCGCACCGCGTCGCCGGCGCAGTGGAGTGATGATCGCAACCGAAACCGGCGTCGCGACGTTTTATGCCTTGTACAATCTCGTGGAGCGCGGCGTGATGTTCGTCACACCACAGCAGCCAGTGTATGGCGGGCAGATTGTGGGTGAAAACAGTCGCGAGGGTGATCTTGGAGTGAATGTGGTAAAGGCCAAGGCATTCTCGAATGTTCGTGAGTCAAACAAGGAAGCGACGGTCACGCTCAAAGCGCCTCGCATCATGGGCCTCGAACCCGCGCTCGAATATATCGAAGATGATGAACTCGTGGAAATCACGCCTGAGTCAATTCGGCTGCGGAAGAGATTCCTGCTTGAATCAGATCGTCGTCGCGCTGAACGCGGCGCTCGCATTGAAGTCGGGTAACTGACTTCTGACTCAATACACGCCCTCGACAATGGTCACTTCACTTGCGCCGAATGGTCGCACTTCGCCCACGCCATCCCAGGGATAGAGCTGACACGGTGGTCGGCGCAGGGCTTCGTCGCGTTCAAGAAAGCGCGGCATAAAGAACTCATGCGTGAGCGTGGTCAGTTCAACGCGTCCCCATTGGTGATACTCAACAGGTCGTCGTGGTGCATCCGGATTGACCACCCGTAAGACGGCCCGGGGCTGCGGCGCATGATACGTGATCGAAAACTTATCCTCGGGTGCAAGCGGCTTATGTGCTGCCAGTCCCATCAGGGTATTGCCATAGGTTGGGACAAGTTCCACCTTGCCTTCGAGGACTTCTTCGATGAGGAAACGAACATACTGAGGGCTCATTGTTGTTCCGCCGCAGAATACGCCGCGAATTCCCGAATCGTAAATCGACAATCGGTCACTCAGGGCTTCGAGCAGTTTCGGCGTCGTAAAGAGCGCACTGACGTCGCGATGCGTCAGAATTGTCACTGCCTGATCGACGACATGATCCATATAGGCGCGGGCCTGCTCGCCCTGACCAGAGCTGATAAGTTTCTTTACCCAGCGAGGATCAAGATCAACAAAATAGGTGGAACAGCCGCGATGATTGGCAAGATGTTCAATCGCCAATCGTAAGCGGCGCGGTCCGGTCGGCCCCATCATGAGCCAGTATCCACCCTCCGGGAACGATGCATCACTCAGTGTGTTGGAGAACTGCTCATAGTCGATGCGGAAGTCGTCCCAGCCGATGCGCTGCTTGGGCATGCCCGTGGTGCCACCGGTTTCAAAGATCGTAAATGGGCGACCTTGATACGCGCGAGGGATCCACTGTTCAAGAGGCAGTTCACGCAGGAGTCGATCGCCATCGAATGTATCAAACCGCTCGATGATGTCATCGAATGTATGAATGGATTCGAGTGGGTTCCATCCGCAGGTCTTTGCAAAATCAAGCCAGTATGGAGTGCCTGTCTCGGGACTGAGGTGGGTTTTGATGATGTCGCGCGCATGCGCATCCAGTGTTGCTCTGGCAGTGTCGATATGTTTGGAAAGATCGGCGGACATGGTGTGTATCTATGCACGCGCGATTGCGATCAGGCCTTCTCGATCGCAAAGAACTTTTCAATCGTTTCGCGGCTCAGCGGCTTGGTGATGAGCGAAACAACAATCAGCGCAAGCAGCGACGCAGCGAAAATGTATGTGACAGCCATCACGCCGTTGACCAGATATTCTTCGGTTCCAAGATCCTTTGATCCCAGGTAGCCCTTCTCGGTAAAGATCATGGCATCGGCGAAGAAGACTAACCAGGCAACGACGGTTGCGAGGACGCACGCGATCGCGCCAGCCCGAGTGGCTCGTTTCCAATACACAGCTGCAAACACAAGTGGAAACAGGGCTGCGAAGCCGGTGAAACACCACACCCCCAGATCGAAAACGTGCGCGGGATTGGTCAGCGATATAAGATACGTGACTGCCACAACGCCGATGACAAACGCTCGGCCCAGCCACAACTTTTGAGAATCGGAAAAGCGATCACGTCGCGCAAGCGGAACCACAATGTCGTTTGTGAACATACTGCCCAGGCAGACGAACTGCGAATCAAGGGATGACATGATCGCTGCCAGCACGCCAGCTGCAAGCAGGCCGGTGAGCAGATTCGAATGCACAAACGTTCCCACCATGCCGCCCAGCACCCAATTGGAATTGGGAACATTCGGCGGCACGCGCAAGGCGCCCATGCCGACCTGGCCCGCGGCCCAGATGCCGATGAGTATGCAGGGCAGCCAGACGATCATGATACAAACGGGATGGGCGATCACCGTCAGGCGGAAGCTCTTGGCTGAGCGCGCAGTCAACCAATGCTGAAAAAGATGCGGGAACATGCCGACCGACAGGGGTATAAACATGTAGGTTAGAAACTGCGACTTGCTGATAAGTCCTTCACGCGCGGTCTTTTCGGGTGCATGTTCCAGCACTGCTTCTGCTGCTGCGACGGGTCCGCCAAGTGCTTTGGCGATCAGAGCGAACGCGACGACACCCATCACCATAAAGACGAGTGTCTGAAACGTGTTCGCCCAGGCAGCTGAACGCACGCCACCAAAGAATACGTAAAAGAGTACAACCGCGCAGATCACAAGGCCCGTCAGCCAGAGCGGGATGGCGCCGCCGGTCGATGCGAACATTTCCGGATACATGCCGCGCGAGATGCCACGCATGAACGCCCCGGCCCCGAGCAAACCTACAAGCAGATACGGGATCACCAGCATGACAAGAATGGGAAACAGCAGATACCCCAGCGTGCGCGACTCGAAACGATCGCGGAAATATTGAATCTGCGTGACGTACCCGTACCGCTTGCCAATGGCCCAGAGTTTGATGCCGATGAGGAAGAATACAGCCGCGTGTATAAGGCCCGACCATGACGCCATGAGTCCGTAGACGCCGATGCCGAGATCGTACGATTTCGCGGTTGATCCGACCAGCGCGAAGGCAGTCATCGTCGTCCCGAACACACTCATGAGGAGCATGAACGGACCGATGGAGCGGCTGGCGACAAAGTAATCGCCGCTGGTTCCGCGGAACATTCGAGCAGATATCAGGCCCAATACCACCAGCGCGCCCAGATAAATGCAAATGACAACAACCGGCGTCGTCGATGCAGGCGGTGGGGGAGTTGGTGCCTGAGCCAGCAGGTTCAGGAAGGGCATCATGTATGAACCCCTCCGCCACCGTTGTCTTCGAACTCATCCGCCCATGCTTCCAGATGAGTTGGCCATGAAAAAACGACCGCGAGCGCCCACACAGCGGCACATGCAATCGAAAACACCGAGTGGTAAAAAAGACCGATCGGAATAAAACCCATTACGAGTGATGTGTCATCCCAATACCAGACGTCCTGATGCAGGACCGCAAGCAGAACAACGGCAATCCATACCACATAGAACATGGGGGATCGTGTCTGCTTCACGGCGTTTGGTTCCCGGCATCGTTCTGCGGCTCCGCGCTCATATCTGCGATGGCGAAGAGATGTGTGTGAGTTCCAACATACAACACGCCGTTCGCTGCGATGGGCGATGAATAGATTGGCGACATCATGTCGATTTCATTAATCACTTCCAGCTCAGGTCCAGCCTTCAGGATTGTGAGATACCCATCTTCGTTGCCGATGTAGACCTTTCCATCTGCAACCAATGGCGATGCCCAGATGTGACCCATGGTGTCATGCTTCCACTTCAGTTCGCCAGTGCCTGCATCAAAGCAATAAATGAAACCGGAAAAATCGGCGGTAAAGAGCAGGCCACTCTCGGTGATTGCCACGGTCGAAATCGAACGATTGATCAGTCGGTAGCTCCACACTTCGTTCGTACTCGTAATGTCGCCGGTCCCATTAGGATCGATGCAGACGAGGTTGCCAGCGCCCTCGCCGTGTTCCGGATCCTGTCCGATGGCGACGAATATCTTGCCGTTATGGACGACTGGCGTTGCCAGAACTTCACTAGGCCCCGCTCGGGTGGCATACTTAATCGGCTTACCATCGCGCTCACGATACTCTGGAGGATTGGCATCGAAGCGAAATGCTTCTTTCAAAATCATGTACCCGTCTTCATTTTCTTCAACCTGTGGCGAGAAGCCATACACCCACCCGTCCGGTCCGCCGAAGATGCAAAGTTTGAGCGTGCCAGTTTCCAGCCACGCGGGTGAGCTCCAGTTGCAGTGGAAAATCCGCTGACTCAATCCGGAACCTTCCTCGCCGATGAGATTGCCTTCGCGATCGAGCAGGATCATGCTGGGCGCGAAAGGCGCAGGCGTTTCGACGTGACCATAGTCAACCCCATTGGATGTTGATGTAAAAATGTAATCCTTTACAGCCAGGATGGCGCTGCTCGTGATATTGTGCGGGAAGACGCCGCATTCATCAATCATGTTAAATCGCCAGAGGATGTCTCCATCCGTCTCCGAAATCTCGATGGCTGGTTCACCCGGGTTGGCAAGCAATGCCGCTTCACCTGTGAATGGTCCATCGTTTCCATCGGCCATGCCGTTGGCATCAGCTGCGACAACTTCGCACAGATTCGAAACAAAGTACAGGCGGTTGCCAACGATAGTTGGCGAGGAGCAGATTCCCAGAAACTCCCAGTCGCTGACCTTGCCAGTCCCGAGTTTAGGAAAGTTGAGTTGCCAGATGAGCTCGCCCGACTGTTCATCAAGACAGAAAAGCGTGCTGCGATCGCCCTTATATTTGGGATCGCGGGCTGCATCATTGTTTGTTCCGATGTAGACGCGGCCATTGGCGACTGTGGGATTTCCATAACTCTGCGAGCCGAGTTTCGCGATCCATTTCACATTGCGCGCGTTTGATGGGTCGATCTGATCGCTTGCGCCAATGAACTCGCCAGGACTGAAGTCCGAAGGTAAACCCTTCTCAGCTGGTGTGGTCATATTGCGCTGGGGGGTGCGGCCCCACATGGGCCAGTCATCAGCCGCGGCTGTGTTGCACAATGTCGTCGCAACCAGTGCGCTGAAGGCGGATGCAAACATAAGTCGTGAAATGGTCCTGCGAGTTAAATGTGTCATAGTCGTCACTGAAAAGTCTCGTGTGTTCAGTTGTTGTCGTTTGAAGTAATGCTGATACTGTCGAGATAGACATGGAATCTGCTCTGTGGCACAAAACCCCAAAGGCCGGGAGCACCATTGGTATGGCCATTGTCCTGCGTCACCTCGATCGTCCACTCGCTCGGTTCCGCTTCATCGCGCGGCCAGACTTTGGCTTGAATGGTTGCAACGCCTTGCCCATCGACCTCGACGCGCGACTTCAATGTATACCACACACCCGGCTTCCAAGAAAACTTGACAGCATGCTTGAAACGTTCCTGGTTGGAACTCACTTCAAGCTCCTGATGGTTGCCCTTGAGCGCGATCATGTAACGCTGCACAATCAGGCCGGCTGATGACATGGTGCGGCGGCTGCCATCGGAAAGAATGTCCATCTGCATGGTATAGTTGCACGCACGGGGATCGCCCAGGAAGCTTATCGTGCGCTGCAGGATCGGATTGTCCAGCGTCTTGGCAAGCACCTTATTTCCATCGAGTTCGCGAACATCCCAGCGCAGACGAGTTTGAATCCATTCATCTGGCGGATGGGCAAACTTCACATCTGCATTGGCAGTGTCAGACTGCGTCAGCGCAATGTTATCAAAATCCTGCGTGTACGGAAACTCATCAACAATGCGGACGCGCATCTGACCCTTGAGGCCGTCGCGGGTTGCAGTCAACACCGACACGCCGCCCGTTGCGTCCTGTCCCGCCCTCAAAGAGTCACTCGTCAAACGAATCGCAAGCGGCGAATCGGACCATGTCACTTCGCTGCCACCATCGGCATTGTCGATACGCAGGCCCGCTGCATCAAGCGTAAAGATGCGAAGCGACACCTCTTCGCCGGGTGACAGCAGCACTTCTGCCGGAACAATCTGCAGTCGCGCAGGTTCGCCTGGCATTGGTTGTAGTTCCATTGCAAGAACAGGGGTGCCCACCGCACCACCAGCAGGCTCGCCAGCAAAGCAGTACAACTTCTCGGTTGTGTGCACATAAATGCGGCCGTCTGCAATCGCGGGGGCGCCCAGACAGTTCCCCGCAAGTTGTGTGCTCGATACTTTCTCCATGCCAGCATCAGAGGGACGAATCACATGAAAACTGCCATTATTCATGGGCACATACAGAAGTCCATTTGCATACACAGGCGATGCGTGAATCTGATCGGGCGCGAGTTTTTCGTGCCACAACACTTCGCCTGTGTCTGCATTCACGCAATACAACTCGCCGGTATCTTCGGTGCCGTACACACGATCCCCAACCAATACAGGCGAGCTGGAAAACGAACCCATATCATTCCGCCACAGTTCTTGACCAGTGCGGGCGCTGATTTCAATCGGCGCTTCGGTTCCGGGCTCAGGCTTGGTCCCTAACTTTATGGCGCTCATGCGGCAGAGTTCAGACGAATCAAGGTTCTCTCGTGCGTGAATGACAATCAGCGCGTCGCCATACAACAATGGCGAAGCGCACACGCCGCCCGTTGACATGCGGAAGCGCCACACAGGGTCGCCATTACGAGCGTTCACACACACTGCATTGCCGCCCGCTGTACCTGCGTACAACAGGCGCTCGCCATCGCGCCATTCAAATACAGGATATGAGTATGGATTATCCTTTGGTGGCCCGCAGGGTGAACTCATCCAAACATTCTCGCCAGTCGCAGCATCAAATGCCAGGAAGCGGTTGCGTGGCGGGCCTGCGGCGCCCCAACTTGATGTCATGCAATGCACAATCACCATGCCACCATCCAGAACAGGCGCAGTGATGCGGCCATTGGGATAGGTCAGCATGCCGAACATTTCCTGCATCGGCACTTGCCAGAGCTGCTTGCCATCGCGTGAATACGCACCAAGCAGGCCGCCGGTCGACATCCAATAAACATTCCCCGTCTCGCCATCAACGACAGGAGCGCTGATGGAATACCGATCATAAATCACATCAGAAAGAAAATCGCGCTCGCGGGTTTCCCACAACAGTTTGCCAGACTTGGCATCGAGGCAGAAGAGCACTTCTTCAAGTGCTTCGCCTTCACCCTCATAGCCGATGCCAAAGAGTCTGCCATTGTGAATAACCGGCGTGCCGCGTCCGCGAATGGGATAGGTCCACGCCTGCATGGTGTCATCAACTTCGATGGTCGTGGGCAGACGCGTGTCATCACTGACAGCCGTCTGATGCGGCCCGCGCCAACTCAGCCAGTCACCCGCTGAGACGGCCACAGCCCGCTGTTGGGGGACATCTTCCAAGCTCGCGCCACCGCTGGGCGTGGGCTGCTGGGCAGCGGCAGAACCCGCTCCCAGGCTGGCAGCGAGCAGAAGGGCACCTATCGAACTAGCGGTGGCACGTTGAAGCGAAGCTGGCAGACGATCGTGATACATGGTCCTTGGTCCTCTTTCGAACGAACAACTGCTGCAGAGTGGGGATTGTACCGCAGATGTGCATGCAGCGTTGCGAAGGCAGGAAATGGCCCATTTGAGCCACGAACTGCTCAGCCTGTTGGTGGCGAATTGCTTCGCTCTATAGCCCTGATCTTCCGCGATTCAGGCGTATTCGATGCGGGTTGTGCCGGGGTCGTAGCCGTGTTCATCGAAGATCATGACTTCGTTTTCTTCGCCGCCGCCCTTCACCCAGGGTTCGGGTACGTAAAGCTTCGTCTGCGGGCCAACATTTTCACCTGTTTGCGTTTGGGTGAAGTACCGTCCGAGGTTGTGGCCGTTGACAAAGGCAACACCCTTGCTGAGTCCGGAGACGTCGAGCCACATGGGTCGATCGACGGCTTTGGGCACGAAGGTGGTTCGCCACCAGCACGGCCTGCCGCGCAGTTTTCGGATGGAAGACTTGAGCGGTTCTTCGAACTGCGACGCAGCTGGCGGTTCCCATCGTGCGAAACCCCATTGTCCGGATTCGGTGATGGCGTCGACGCATTCGTAGATTGCAAGCCGTTCAGCCATTGCTTCAGCTGCGTCGATGTAGTCGGGGTCAGGCGCGAATCGCAGTTCGTTGGCGCCGCGTTTGAAGCTGTCCTTCTCGAATGGCTCGATCAGGAGTTGCATCGCAGTCTCGCCTGCATCACCCGCAAACCAATAGAGTGGCTCATCATTGAGAAGGAAGAGGCCGGGCGAAGCCATGCCCCGAACTTCAAGCAGGACCGGAGCCTTTTTGCGGTGCGTGAAGTTCCACACTGCCTGCCTGGGACTGCTCATGCGGCCCTTGCTTTGCCCGAGAAGAAACGCGCGGACGAGAAAGGGATCGACGGGGTCGGCGTCGATGACCTTGGGCTTGGTCGTCTTGAACGCTTTGATCTCGTAGATGTGGCCGAACCAACCCTTGCGGCGACCGATGTCATTGCCACCGCTGAAGCGGCCAGCATGGTCCGCCAGGCCGACGATGGTGTGATCGCCCTTGGGAAGTTTCAGATCAAAGATGCACGAGCTGCCGCCAGGTCCAGCGCCGATGATGCGATCGAGTTTGCCATCAACGTAAAGCGCCAGACGCTGTCCACACTGTGGCAGGGCGCACAGTCGTTTGCGCGCGGAGGTTGCGGAGAGTTGCACGCGATACCACCCATAGCCAGTCGGAGCACCGCAGTTGTCGAGTGTCTCGGGCCCAGCCAATGTTGCATAGCGCGGGTTGCTGCCATCAGCAAGAGTCTGCGCAGTTGCAGCAGTCCAGCCACTGAGGCGCGTTGATGCAGGAGCGCGCGGGGCGGGTTCGGGTTTGATCGTCTCCACACCACCTTTGCGAATGACCACGACCTGCGAGAAACCCTCGCGCATCAGGGGTTGACCCTCTGCATCAAAACCATCAACGCCAACATACAGCGAATCGTTGCGGATGAGCGCCGCATCAATTTGGCCCTGGCTGCAGATGACCACAGTGAGGTCATTATGTTCGATGATGCGCGGCTTCTGACCGCCCGGAACGACATCTTGAATAACGCTTTCATTGATGGAAATGTTGACCGCAGCTTTCTCGGGCCCGAAGAAGACCAGTACGGTGCGGTCGATCAGTGCAAAGGGACAGAGATTGCAATAATCCAACCAGGCTCGGCCGCCCAGATCTGCATCAATGAGTGTCCACGCAACGGATTGATCGCCCAGCTCGATTGAAAGGGCAAGGCCGTGATCAAGCAGGAGTTTGGTGGACTGATTCTGTGCGTAGGGGTCGCCGAAGACGAAGATGATTCGACCCTGACTGCCACGCAGTGGAACCACAGCCACGCCGTGCCCGCCGGGCTTTTCCTGGCGGGAGCCAGCAACGGTGCCGAGATGTTCGAGCGCAACTGTGACTGGTTGGTAGTCGGGATCGAGATCTGCAAAGACATGGCTGAATGAAGTTGCAAATGTGACCAGGCGCTTCACGCGGTCGTAAGCTGCGGTGCGAATGCCACCTTCTGCAAGTGGCGCATGCGGTCCGGCATTGGTTGCGATAAATCCGTCAGGGCGGCCTGCCTGCCTACCTGCCAAAAATCCGAAGTTGGTGCCAGCATGGAATGTGCTCAAAATGGGCTGGGCACCCGCAGCCAACACCTGGCCAACACGATTGAGGACGTCATCCGGCTGACGGTCGGCGTCGTCGATGGGATCACCCCACACGACGGGCATGGCCATTTCCAGTGAACTTGCAATGCGGGGATGATTGGGGTTGATGATGCGCAGCTGTCTGAGGTTGGCAAGAAGATTGTCCCACCCGCTCCATGTTTCGACGGTCTCTTCACCTTCCGCCCAGAGATCGTTGGCACCGAGAATGGGCACGACAATACCGTTCTCACGCACATGCCGCGCGACTTCGCTGAGATAGCCATTGGCTGCTTCATCGTTTGAGCAGAACCATGACTGCTCGACCTGTACGAATGCCAGGCCGGCATCGCCAGATTGCTTGATCTGCAGATCGACAACCTGATTGAGCAGTTTACGAAGGTACAGAACGACGCGTTCGAGGTAGGGCGCATTGGGCTCACGAAGCATGATGTCGGGAATTTCGCGCAGCCAGGACGGCAGGCCACCGCCATCGTAACCACTGCCAACATATGGTCCGACGCGCAACCCGACAAACAAGCCAGCATCACGGCAGAGCGTGACGAAGTGTTGAATGTCGGTCTGTTTGCTGAAGCTGAAGCGGCCCTTGCGCTGCTCATGCAACAACCACGGGGCCACCGTCACAATGGTGTTGAACCCTGCATTGCGAACAGCCTCGATGCGATGGGCCCATAACTCATGGGGAACACGGGCATAGTCAATCCCCGCGCCGACAAACCAGAGGCGGCGGTTTTCCAGGAGAAAGCTCTGCGGATCATGCGTCATTCGTGCCATACGTGTTATTCTTCCAACGGTTTTACAGGACAGCGTGTGAACCCCTCCTGTCCCAAACCCGCACAATACGGCAGAAAGACCCGCGCTGCCACCCATCTGGCGTGCAACGTGGGCTATTCTCTTCGATAGAAGGTGCTCCACGGACAGAAACGTCATGCCCAGCCACTCCCGCACGCTCCCCACCACTATTCTGATGTTTCTGCTCACAGCCGTGTCCGGTTGCCGAGGGGGGCTCGACTCGATTGACGCCCGCACCGATGCGCTGCTGGCTGAAACCAGTCGCAACCTGGGCGGCAATGCCCTGGCGCCAACAATCGAGGCCAGACGCGAGCGCGACAGCAGCGGCCAGCGACTGCCCGGCCAGAGCGAATATGAGCCCCTCACCACCAATCCACCTGCATCCGAGCTCGACTTCCGGGCCCGCATGACCCGTGAGGAAGTTGTGAATGCCGAAGCTGATGCAGTCATCGGCCGGATCGATATCTCGATTGGTCAGACGGAGCTTCCTCCACCCGACCTCGAACTCGATCTTGTGGGCGCATTGGCGGTGGCCCTGCGCTCCTCCCGCGAATATCAGACCGCTGAGGAAGAATATGTCCTGGCTGCATTGCGACTTCTTGTCGAACAGCACCGCTGGGGCCCACGCTTCTTTGACGAAATCTCGGCCACCGTCACGGGCGACGCAGATGAGGGCAACTTCGACACAGCTCTGGAACTTGTCAACGAGTTCCGAGTGACGCAACGGTTGCCATTTGGCGGCGAGGTGTCGGCCCGCATGCTGGCCCGGGCCACTGAAGATCTGCATAGACATGTCGCAGGCGAAAGTGTGCAATCTGCTGACTTCATCCTTTCAGCCAATGTGCCGCTTTTGCGTGGCGCGGGACTGGCTGCGGTTGAATCGAAGCTGCAGGCTGAGCGCAGCCTGATCTATGCAGCGCGTTCCTTCGAGCGCTTCCGTCGTGAGTTTCTCGTCGACATTGCCCGCGACTTTCTGAATCTTGTCGTCCAGCAGCGGCAAATCGACAATGCTGAGCGTCAACTCAAACGCCTTGTCGAGTTTGAAGTGCGTGAGAATCGACTTGTCGAGTCCGGCCGAGTCGAAGCGTTCAGCGCTGCACTGGCTGCACAGGATGTGCTGTTTGCTCAGGATGCACTGCGGTCGCAGCGCGAGAGCTACCGGCTGTCAGTTGATCGCTTCAAGGTGCGGCTGGGTTTGCCAGTCGATGTCGAGATGGCTATTCTTCCTTCCTCGCTTGGCCTGCCGGTTCCTGAGACGAATGTGAATGATGCAGTTCGGATGGCGATTGCCTACCGGCTCGATCTCCAGACGCAGCGCGATCGTCTGGAAGATGCAAGGCGGGGCGTCGAGATCGCATTCAACGAAGTGCTGCCCGATCTCAACATGGCAGCCTCAGCCAGCCTGCCCACTGATCGCGATCGAAGGCGGGCCGGATTGCGATTCGATCCCGAAGAATCTGCCTTCAGTGCTGGAGTGACATTCGGCCTTCCGCTTGACCGCGAGATCGAGCGACTGGGCGTACGTTCAGCCCAGATCAACGCAGCCCAGGCTGAGCGCAGCTACGACCAGTTTCGCGACAATCTTATCGTGACAGTGCGCGATTCAGTGCGGGAGATTGAAAGGTCGCTGTTTTCGATCCGCCTGCAGCAGGAGAACATTCGCATCGCAGAGCATCGGATGCGAGCGATCGACGTTGCTCCCGATCAAGCCACTGCCCGCGACCGCTCCGAAGCAGCAGATGGCCTGACCCGCGCAGAAGATGGCTTCGACCGTGCCGTCCGCGACCTTGAAGTTGCCATTCTCGAATATTTACTCTCAACTGGAACGCTGCGAGTTAACCAGCGCGGAGCAATTCTCCCTCTGAATGGGATGGATCTCCCGGGAATCGATCTCGATCAGGCCGGCAATGAAGCGGAGGTTGATGCGTTGGACCAACGGCCGGGCGGTCAGCAGCCGCTGGAGCAACCAGAGGGTGAAACGGCAGATCAGGACGGCTGATGGAACATCTCTCAATCTCGCCGGTAAAATCACTCTCAAGGGCAGCAAACCCCATTTGGACGGTTTTCCCGCACGTACGAGTGCCAATTGCGAGATGTGCGATGGAAAATCGCTGGGGCGGAGTGGGGAACCTTGCAGCAGTCCTCATGTCATGGACGAAGGAAACGATATGAACGCACATTCATCCAGAAGAGCTCAACGCATGCGTCGCGGTGCTGCGACCACCGCCATCATCAGCATCATCGTTGCACTTGTGGCGATCGGGAGCGTCGTAATGCTCCTCAATGGAGCTACCTCCAGCGAACGTCAGTTGCATAACCGAAGCGATCTCTTCGCGGCTCGCAGCGGTGCATTCAACATTATCGTGCCTGCATCGGGTGAGCTGGCTGCTCTCAATCAGATCGAAGTGCGCAATCCACTGGAAGGCAGAGCGGTCATCACGTGGATCATTGGCGAAGGTGAGCGCGTCAAAGAAGGCGACGTATTGATTCGCTTGGCAGATGAAGAAATCCGCGCAGATATCCAGGGCGATCGCCTGAATGTGCTCTCTGCTCAAAGCGCTGTCACAGCAGCTGCCAACGACCTCGCCATTCAACAGAGCCAGAACACCTCGCGCCTCAGCCAAGCCCAGACCGATGTCGAGATTGCTCAACTCGCGCTCAGCCAGTGGGAGGAAGAGAACATCTCACAACTCGAACAGCTTGCCATCAGGCTCGACAACGCCAAGCGCAACTCACAGCGCCTTACAGAAAAGTTCGAGAAATCAAACGAACTGGTTGCTGAGGGCATCATCAGTCTCGATGAGTGGAAGCGAGATGAGATATCCATGATCGAAGCTCAGGCTGCTGCCAAAGTCGCAAAGCTCGATCTGGACGTCTATCAGAATTATCAGTCCAAGCGCGAGCGCAAGGAACACGAGTCGGATGTCGAACGAAAGAAGGAAGAACTCGAGCGAATCATTCAACAGAACGAAGCTGAACTCATGCAGAGGACTGATGACCTTGCCACCAAGCAGGAACAGTTGAGCATTCGCCAGCAGGACCTCACAGAAGCGGAAGCC